>CAYQVF010000007.1:61027-78839 GCA_964421045.1 uncultured Chromatiaceae bacterium | reverse complement strand
CCGATTGTGCCTACATTTATATGCGGCTTCGTACGTTCAAATTTTTCCTTGGACATTAGGACGATCTCCTTCAACTTTACTGTATGACAAGCGGCTTGCGAACCACAACACAACAAACAATATAATATTTTATTTATAGAAACACGACACGAGAACCAAAGGCAACGTTCATCCAAATACCATTAGGTTAATGGCATTTATCCTTTAGCGATCATGGAGCCCATACCCGGATTTGAACCGGGGGCCTCTTCCTTACCAAGGAAGTGCTCTACCCCTGAGCTATATGGGCATAACCAATCCACCAAAGCTGTGTAGTGGAGCGGGTGATGGGAATCGAACCCACACCATCAGCTTGGAAGGCTGAGGTTCTACCGTTGAACTACACCCGCTAACAGCCTATACTTTAGCTCAATATTAACTTAAAACCTAGGCTCTACAAGTGCTCGCACGCACTCAGCACAAGCTCTTGATCCGGAGAGTGATATGAAACTTTTCGGCCATCACAGTAAGGATGACGCTCTAAGTTATCATTCACTCTACAAATCAATATCTTGCACTGCGTAAATACGACCACTTGCAGGATCTAGGTAAAATACTAATTTACCGCACCAGAACAACCACGAAAGCAGTGGTGTAGCGCAGCACTTAAACCCCACCAAAAGCATCGATTCTGGTGGAGGGGGGAGGATTTGAACCTCCGAAGGCTGAGCCGTCAGATTTACAGTCTGATCCCTTTGACCACTCGGGAACCCCTCCAAAAATAAGTCGGCTATTCTGGCTCAGCAAGCCGAGACTGTCAACAACAATTATAATAAATTCTCTACATTTATCAAAAGCACCCGAAAGCGAGCCAAGATTCTGGAAGGCTAACCAAAAACAACAATTGGAGTGCGCCTAATCCTGATTGACCTGATCTTTCAACTATCCAACACCAATAACAGGCTTAATTTTAAAGAAAAAATCAAATCGAGCACCATGAGCCCATAGATACACAAAACAAAACAGGACGGCAATCACCAAAGTGAGTCTATTTTCGAATGACACCTCATGGTTATAATGGCTAACTCTGTTAAAATTCGGGCTCACTTACAAAAACCCCCGGCATTTCTTGCAAGCTTCAAAATATTTAGGACAAATTCATGAAAAACAAAGAAGGCGTATTGGTCACAGGTGGAGCGGGCTATATTGGCAGCCACGTGGTGCGACAACTCGGTGAAGCCAATATAAAAGTTGTAACCTTAGACAACTTATATACTGGCTTCAAAAATGCAATCACTCACGGCGAACTCATTATTGGTGACACCGGAGATCAAAAATTAGTCACCCGCATAATAAACAAATTTAACATCACGTCGGTTTTGCATTTCGCTGCGCATACGATCGTTCCTGAATCGGTCTCAAACCCGCTCAAATACTACGGAAACAATACCTGCCAAAGCAAAAATCTTTTACAATGCTGCGCTGAAAATGGTGTGAAAAATTTTATTTTCTCTTCCACCGCCGCCGTTTATGGCACACCTGAAGAATCGATCGTAAGCGAATCCGCAACCAAATCTCCCATCAACGCCTATGGCACATCAAAGTTAATGACCGAATGGATGTTACGCGACCTGGCTGCAGCATCTGACCTGAGCTATGTTACACTGCGTTACTTCAACGTAGCAGGCAGTGACCCACAAGCCCGAATTGGCCAGTCCACAAAAAAAGCCACGCTACTAATAAAAGTTGCCTGCGAAGTTGCACTCGGTATACGTGACCATCTTTCTATTTTCGGCACAGATTACCCTACACCGGATGGCACTGGTGTACGTGACTATATTCATGTAGAAGATCTGGCCAGCGCCCATATTGCCGCATTAGACTACTTAGAAAGCGACGGCACCTCCACCACGCTTAATTGTGGCTACGGCCATGGCTATAGCGTCAGAGAAGTAATCAATGCCGTCGAAAAAGTTCACGGCCACCCCCTCAACGTTATCGAAGAACCCCGACGCGCTGGCGACCCACCCTTATTAGTGGCTAATACCGAACGGATACACCAGACCCTGGATTGGCAACCCGAGTACGACAATCTGGAGACCATTGTTCGACATGCCTTAGCATGGGAGAAAAAACTAATGACTCAATCGATGGAATAGCCCTACTCATACACAGTAAAAATGCAACTTGATTAGAGATGACAACCACCACATTCACCTCTACAATAGGTTTTTTATACGGCAAAAACAGGGATGCTATAGTGAAACGGAAATCCACAATACTGGCTCTCATCGTTTTCTCTTACGCGCTACAGCCCAACATCGCGCCGGCACAAGATGGTGCCTACATCACGGACAAACTACGCACTGAAGTGCGTAGCGGCCCGACTCGAGAATACCGCATTATTAGCTATACACGCAGTGGTGACAGTGTAACGATTATAAAAACAGACAAAGCAAACAAAACAACCCAAATACAACTACACAACGGGAAAAAAGGCTGGATTCAAACAAAACACATCACCCAGCAAACACCGATTCGTGATCAGCTTACCCAAGCCAAAATACTTATCGACAAACTACAAAACCAAGGCTCGTCATCACAACAACAACTTGCGGGTTTAACCACTTCACAGCAAACTCTAGAGCAGAGCAACCACAAACTAAGCAAAGAAAACAAAACCCTATCGCAAGAACTCAGAAAAATAAAAGAAACAGCGGCTAATGCGCTTAACCTTGAGCGAGAAAACCAAAATTTGAAAAAACGTATTTTCGCATTAGACCGAGACTATCAAACACTGACGCAACAAGTCAGTTCACTTAAAGATCGCAGTAATCGAGACTGGTTTGTTGTCGGCGCAGGAGTATTAATCGTCGGCGTCGCTCTCGGTTTAATCTTACCTAAGCTGAGATTCCGCAGAAAATCGAGATGGACCTCGTCAGGATCCAGCCTTTGAATTTTTCTCCAATTGACTCACGTCACGTACCGCACCCCGAGATGCACTCGTAGTCATGGCGGCATAGGCGCGCAATGCAGCGCTGACCTGTCGCCGGCGATTTTTCGGCTGCCAAGCCGCTACGCCCTGAGTATCCATTTTTTGTCGACGAACCGCCAAGCCTGCATCTGATATCGCTAATTGGATTGTCCTCTTAGGAATATCAATCTCGATCACATCTCCCTCCTCCACCAAGGCAATTGCCCCGCCTTCAGCTGCTTCAGGCGATACATGTCCAATAGACAAACCAGAAGTCCCTCCAGAAAAACGCCCATCGGTAATCAAGGCGCAAACCTTGCCCAAGCCTTTGGATTTCAGATAACTCGTTGGATAGAGCATTTCCTGCATACCCGGCCCACCACGAGGCCCTTCATAACGAATAATCACGACATCGCCGGCTTGCACTTTATCATGCAAAATCGCATCCACCGCATCATCCTGGCTTTCAAATAGCCTAGCTCGCCCAGAAAAAATAAGATTAGCCTCATCTACACCGGCCGTTTTAACTACGCAACCCTCTACCGCGATATTGCCAAACAGCACGGCTAAACCACCTTCTTTGCTATAGGCATGCGCCATATCCCGAATACAGCCGTTTTCTCGATCTAAATCAAGGCTCTCCCAGCGTTTATCCTGACTGAATGCTTCTTGCGTTGGCACATTACCGGGAGCCGCCTTAAAAAAATTTTCAACCTGTTCTGCTTCTGAACAACGCGCATCCCATTTATTCAAGGCATCACCCAGACTTGGCGCATGCACCATGCTGACTTTTCGATTCAACAAACCACCACGATCCAGTTCTCCCAAAATACCCATTACCCCACCGGCACGGTGCACATCTTCCATGTGATAAAGTGGAGTCGAAGGTGCAACCTTGCACAACTGGGGCACCTTGCGAGACAATCGATCAATATCAGCGACGGCAAAATCCACGCCGGCTTCCTCCGCTGCAGCTAACAAGTGTAAAATCGTATTGGTCGACCCCCCCATTGCAATATCCAAACACATTGCATTTTCAAAGGCGTGTAAAGTCGCAATATTACGCGGCAATACAGACTCATCGCCTTGCTCGTAATAGCGCCTGGCCAAACCTACAATCAAACGCCCAGCACTCAAAAACAGAGCCTTTCGATCAGCGTGCGTGGCCAACATTGACCCATTGCCAGGCAAAGATAAACCCAAAGCCTCCATCAGGCAATTCATTGAATTTGCAGTAAACATCCCTGAACACGAACCACATGTTGGACAAGCGGAGCGTTCTATTATCGCCACCTCATCATCGCTTTTATCTGGATCCGCCGCAGAGATCATGGCATCGACCAAGTCTAAATGCACCTCTTTCCCATTGATAACAGCCTTACCGGATTCCATAGGTCCGCCCGAAACAAAAACCACCGGAATATTCAAACGCAAGGCCGCATTCAACATCCCCGGCGTAATTTTGTCGCAATTGGAAATACAAACGATGGCATCAGCACAGTGCGCATTCACCATATACTCCACCGAGTCTGCAATCAGTTCTCGTGAGGGCAAAGAATACAACATGCCATCATGCCCCATCGCAATACCATCATCTACGGCAATGGTATTAAATTCTTTCGCCACCCCCCCGGCAGCCTCAATTTCACGTGCAACCAACTGCCCCATGTCTTTCAGATGCACATGCCCTGGCACAAATTGGGTGAATGAATTCGCCACCGCAATAATCGGCTTGTTAAAATCATCGTCTTTCATCCCTGTCGCACGCCACAGCGCACGTGCGCCGGCCATATTACGACCACGGGTAGAGGTACGTGAACGATACTCAGGCATAACAAAACCCTCTTAATATTCTATAGTGTTTGAAATTTGCGCCTACAGTGGCGATTGCCTGGCGAGCGCCCCTGCCGCTCTTAAATTTTGCAGTTGCGCCAGTTGTTCTGCCTCATAGCGAGCAAGGTCGTTCGCGACAAAAAAGATACCGCGAAATTCTCCATCAATGGACTTGACCTCGATATAATAAGTTTTATCCACATCAAAATCGAATTGATATTTTTTAGACATCCATTTTACATCCCATCGAGGACCTGCTTCGGTGCGATTTTTCAGGGTAATAATATAATCTCGAGGCACTAAACTGAGAGCAACATATTCTCCTTTTTCCAGAGATACCGCTTGCTCACCATTAAAATCCACAATAAGTGCATTATCAGATATGCCCATACGCCGCTCAGTCTGTGAACGAATAAAATAAACTTTGGCAGCACCGCCTCCGGACTCAGCCAACAAAGGATGACTATCGAATATTTTACTTGTGGAACAACCGCTGAGCGCCAAGGTCACTATCGGGAAAAAACAAACCAGATTACGCCGAAATTTTGTTCGTAGGAAAAAAGCAAAAAGAGCAGTAACATGATCTTTTTTTTGGAAAAAACGACTTACAACTACACCCCGTGCTAACCCTCCCATCACTTGCCTCCTGCGGCACCCTATTCTTTCAACGCCAGACCTGCTTTTTTTGACCTAAAATAACATACTACCTAATCAATAGCGAAGAGACAGAGCAAGTAAAAGAAGAAAAAAGATTAGAAATCCGTTAAGATACTGGGTTCTAAGCCTTTTAATATAAGGTATTTAGCAGGAAAATTATGATGTACCAATACGACGAACAGGATCAACAGCTCTTAGATGAGCGTGTCGCGCAATTCCGCGAGCAAACAAGCCGCTTCTTAAACGGCACGCTGGCCGACGATGCCTATCGTACATTACGCTTAATGAATGGCGTTTATATTCAAAAACTCGCTCCTATGCTGCGTGTCGCCGTGCCTTACGGTCTGCTATCCAGCGATCAACTACGTAAAATTGCCGAACTGGCACAACAATACGATAAAGGCTACGTGCATTTTACTACTCGACAAAATATTCAGTTTAATTGGCCCGCACTTGAAAATATTCCCGATATTGCAGAAGGTCTTGCAACGGTACAAATGCACGCCATTCAAACCAGCGGCAACTGCATTCGCAACACCACCAGCGATCATTACGCAGGCATTGCCCCAGATGAGATCGAAGACCCTCGCCCCTACTGCGAAATAATTCGTCGCTGGTCTACTTTACACCCTGAGTTTGCTTACTTACCTCGAAAATTCAAAATTGCCGTCAGTGGCGCAAAAAGTGATCGAGCCGCCACCCAACTCCATGACATCGGTCTCTATATCAAAAAAAATGAGCAAGGTGACATTGGTTTTGAAGTCTTGGTAGGAGGAGGCTTGGGCCGTACTCCTATTATTGGTAAAACAATAAAATCTTTTCTTGATCAATACGATCTACTCTCTTATCTTGAAGCTATTTTACGCGTTTACAATCAATACGGCAGGCGCGACAACATGTACAAGTCACGCATTAAAATTTTAGTTAAAAGCATGGGAATCGAAGCATTTAGCCAGCAAGTTGAAGCCGAATGGACACATATAAAAAACTCCAATCTGAAGCTTGATCGCCAGCAAATTGCACTGGCCAAAAGCCACTTCGTGCCCCCGGCATACGCCACTGAACATCACTCTGCCAACCTTGCTGACACCATCGCAAACGACTCTGTTTTTGCAAAATGGGTTCAATACAATACAGCCGAACACAAAAACAAAAATTATAAAGCCGTCACTATTTCGCTCAAAGCACCCAATGTAGCCCCTGGAGACATCACCACGGCACAAATGAACTTTGTTGCAGATCTTGCTGATGAATTCAGTTTTGGTTTATTACGATCCACGCACAGGCAAAATCTTATTTTGAGTGATGTATCCAAAGATCAGCTACATACGTTGTGGTCAAAATTGAAAGAACAAAATCTGGCTACGGCCAACATTGGCATGCTGACCGATACAATATGCTGCCCGGGCTTGGAGTTTTGCAGTTTAGCCAACGCCTCGACCATTCCCTTAGCGGAAGAGCTCAACGAACGTTTCAATGACCTCGATTACCTCTATGACCTTGGCTCGATCAATCTCAACATCTCGGGCTGCATGAATGCCTGCGGACACCAAGACGTGGGTCATATAGGCATCCTAGGCGTGGATAAAAAAGGCATAGAATGGTACCAGATTACCTTAGGCGGCTCATCCTGCAAGGAGGCTTATCTCGGCGATCGTCTTGGCCGTGCAGTCGCAAAAAACCAACTGATCAATAGCATAGAAAAAATCATACAGGTTTATGTCACAGAGCGAATGACTGAGGAGAGTTTCCTTGAGACTTATCGCCGTATTGGCATAGCCCCCTTTAAGGAGAAGGTCTATGCAAATAATTAAAGACCATAAAATTGTCGATGATCAATGGCAATATTTTACCGAAAAACTTGACACGTCAATGTTTCCTGATGGCAATATTATTATTGCACTAAAAACCTGGAGAACGGCGAAAGAGCGCTTGATCACACGCGAATCCAAGCTGGGCATTAAACTCAGCAGCGATGAGTTACTACCTGAAATTGTAGACGATTTAGGCTATTTTGAGCTTATTTCATTAGATTTTACACCTTACAAAGATGGCCGCCATTTCAGCACCGCCCGGCTATTAAGAGAACGATACAACTATAAAGGTGAAATACGAGCGACTGGAGAAGTACTTCGCGACCAGCTGTTATACATGCAAAGAGTAGGATTTGATGCTTTTGAACTAGACTCCAATCAAGACCTCAATGCAGCGCTCACTGCATTTGACGAATTCAGCACAGCCTATCAGCCTACGGCCAACCCCCATTCACCTTTTTATCAAAGAAAGTAATTTAACTCATTAAAATAATTGAATTTAAACCTTAAGGAGAAATATTAACATGTCTGCTAAACATCCTGTTATTGCAGTAACTGGCTCGTCCGGTGCGGGAACAACAACGGTAAAAAATGCCTTTGAACATCTTTTCCGCCGGGAAAACATAAAACCTGCGGTTGTTGAAGGAGACAGCTTCCATCGCTTCGACCGTAAAAGTATGAAGACAGCCGTTGAAAAAGCACGTCAAGAAGGCCGCACATTGAGCCATTTTGGCGCTGAAGGTAACCATTTTGATAAAATTGCCGAACTTTTTCAGACGTATGGTGAAACGGGCAGCGGCAAAGTCCGTAAATATCTACATAATCACGATGAAGCAAAACCATACAGCCAAGAACCAGGTACATTCACGCCTTGGGAAAATATTAGCTCAGACTCTGACCTCCTCTTTTATGAAGGGCTACATGGCGGCGTCATCACTACGGATGCAAATGCAGCAAAACATGTTGATTTGCTGGTCGGCGTCGTTCCCATTGTTAATTTGGAATGGATCCAAAAAATTCATCGTGACACGGCAGAACGCGGTTACTCAGCTGATGCTGTAACAGATACTATATTGCGCCGCATGCCTGATTATGTTCAGTACATCACGCCCCAGTTTTCACGTACTCATATTAACTTCCAGCGCGTCCCTATAGTGGATACCTCGAACCCCTTTATTGCCCGCGACATACCAACACCCGACGAAAGCTTTATCATCATTCGCTTCCGCTACCCCCAACAACATGACTTTTCTTATTATTTACAAATGTTGCTCGGCTCCTGGATGTCTCGCCCCAACACGCTGGTTATTCCAGGTAGTAAAATGGGCATGGCCATGGAAATTATCCTTGAGCCCATCATCCATGACCTTATGGAAAAAAAGCGCTCATAGTATAAATATTTAAGATTGGGAAAAGCTGTCGCAAAAATAGCGACCATAGCGAAAACAGACCTGATTGAGTCAAGTTTTTCGATCATTTAAAGCGAACAGTGAGCCTGTTTAACAAAAATAATCGAGGAATCTCACTCATCAGGCCTGGTTCAGAGTATGAGCGCTGAAATATGTAAGATATATAGGCCAAGGCAAGACACCACTGCCAGCCAGGATCAGTCTGTTCTCGAACAGCCTCTTGTTTAGGCCTAAATTAATACCCGCTCAGGAGCAAAATAAGTGCATCTTAACCGCATACTTTTAAAGTGTCTCCAATTATCAACATTGTAACAACAGGCCTTTTAAGGCTATCATTTGCAATCAAAATTATGCCCAAATCACGGGTTAAGCTGTTTTCTCAGGAAATAACCCGAGAATAAAATATCGTTCGAACAGCCTCTTTTTTGATGACTACAGAATATAGTGCTATGAACCGATAGTACCGTGAGCACTCTTAACCCGATATCGAAGCACCGTGATGTACCAATATAAATAATGGATTATCTAAACGTTACAACTCACCTCCGACGAAACCTGCTCATACTTTCCATCACTTTATGGATAATGAGCCTGGCATCGTCCACATTGGCCAAAGAACAAGGTGAGCCCTTGTTGACCCCCTATTTTACTGAGCTTGATGCCAAAGCCGCTAAACTTGTGCAGGCCTCAATCAATCTCAATGCAGGGCTCAATTTAATTGAACAACTCTTTTTTGGTGAGGAAATCAGCGAACCCTCATCAAACCAGAACAACTACGATCATTTTGCAGCACTAGCTGAAACTAAAGCTGCCATTTTAAGCAATCGTTTAAACAAAAAAGAAACCGATATCTTCTACTTACTAATTTTAAGCGAGCTCTACCTTAACAATGGCATGCTCGATGAGGCCTTCCGCAATCTCCAATTGATACCTAGAAAGAAAAAAATAGCCCTCACACTTGACCAATTGTATTTCAGAACCGCCAGACACTATTTTCGTAAAACGCAATATTCACAAGCGATAAAAGCTTTCGAAGCGGTGGGCGACACCCTCAGCAGTGAAGAAGAAAAAGAACGCAAAGCCACGCTCGGCCTCTCTTATGTGCATATGAACAAACCCGATACCGCAATACGACTTTTTGACAAACTAAAAGATCGCTCGGACTGGGGAACCTACGGACGATATAATCTCGGTATAAGCTTGATACATCAAGGAAAAATAGAAAAAGGGGTCATTGAGCTTAACAAAATCGGCCGCCGTAACTTTATTTCTGAAGAAATGAAAGCCTTGAAAGATCGCGCCAATGTTGCATTAGGCTATCTCTTCATCCGCCAACAAGACCCGGCAACCGCCAAGCTCTACCTCCAGCGAGTCAGATTAGAAAGCCTCTATGCCAATCAAGCATTGCTCGGCATCGCCTGGGCCAACACCCTATCCAACAACTACAACCAGGCATTAGCGTCCCTGTTCGAATTACATGAACGTTCAGCCGCATCCCCCTCCGTACTCGAAGCCTTTTTAGCCGTGCCACACACCCTGACACGAATGACGGCAGATAAGCAAGCGCTACGCTTTTATGAACTGGCTATAAAATTCTACAAAAAGTTAATCGCCAAAACAGAACAAACCCGACGTTCACTTACCAGTCAACAATTTATAGAACAACTGATTACCAGTGAAGAAAGCAGCTACCTCCACTTGATTAAACAAGCTGATCATGATTCGGGGCCCGCACTACAGCGCCGAATACTTGATGTTATTTCTCAATACCGATTCCAGACAACTGTGGCCAATATAAAAAGCATGATGTCTATACAACCCAGATTTGACGATTGGATTGAACGTTCTCAGAACTTCAACTCCAGCATCGCGCTCTATGATCCCAATAGCAGTTTACTTCGAGCCATTATTCCCGGGGAAAACAATACCACCGAATTTGTTGATATGCAGGATATTGCAGCCCGTTCCAAAGTATTATCGACTGAAATTAATCTGGCCATAGAAGAGAACAAAACCTATCTAACCTCTCTAATTGACAATAAATTAAATCAAGAATCGCGTCGATTAAACCGCTACTTAAATCAGAGTCAATTTGCTCTCGCTCAGGCCTACGACAAAATTATAACTCAAGGAACAGCTCGTTGAACATTGTACAGAAGAGCCTTTGCTTTTTGCTCGCGCTCGCAACCAGCGCCTGCACACTCGCACCAAAAGATTCTGCTCCCACAATCAAGAGCCTTGAAAAACGGACAATCACCCTGGAGCAAATTGAAAAAATCAATCCAACAGAAACACCAACCACGATTAAAGCCGACCCGGCTAAAGCAAAAGAAAGCTATCAAACATTACTTGAAAACACCAGCAATGAGGCACTTAAGCGACGCGCAATGCAACGAATCGCTGACCTTGAATTACTGGAAGATGATGCCCCCCAGGACGAAACTATAGCACCGGAAACAACAGCAAGCGACGACGATGCAAAATACCATAAAGCCATTTCACTGTACCAAAACATCCTCAGTTCTTTCCCTGACAAAACAGACAATGATCGAATCCTTTACCAGCTCTCTCGCGCCTATGAACAGCTCGGAGAAATTGAAAAATCACTCGATACACTCACTGAACTAATTACAACATACCCCGGCACTGAGTTCTATGATGAAGCTCAATTTCGCCGGGGCGAATTATTCTTTACGTTTCAAGAGTTCGCTAACGCCGAGGATGCCTATAAAAAAGCACTGAGAGAACAACAAAACTCGCCATTTTTCGAACGAGCAACCTATAAATTAGCCTGGTCTCTTTACAAACAAAACCGACACGACGAAGCACTGGCTCCCTTTATTGCTCTGGTAGACTACCAGCTTGCAGATCACCGCTTGAGTGATAACCTCAATGATTACGATTTTTTGAGCCAAGGAGATAGAGAATTACTTCTTGATGCTTTTCGAGTAATCAGCATCTCTTTTTCCGAACTTGATGGTACAGCAACTCTAATAAAATATTTTGCCAACCGTCAAGCACCCAACTACGAATTTTTAATGTACCGCTCTTTGGGTGACTTGTTCCTCAGCCAGGAAAGATACCTGGATGCGGCAGAAGCCTACCTCGCTTTTGGCGCAACAAGACCTTCACACCCCCAAAATCTTGTACTCACCATCGAAGCCATCGAACTTTATCAAGCTAAAGGATTCACTCAACAGGTGCTGGAAACAAAAAAAGAATTGGTAAGTCGTCACAGTAAATATACGGCCTTCTGGCAAAATAACACACATCACGGCTATAATGATTATTTAATCCGTAGCGACAGCGAATTAAATAAACGCATCATGGAATATGTTGCTAATACGATAGAGGAACTAGGTCGCTATCACCATGCCCTCGCACAAAAAAATAAAAATCCGGCCGATTATGCAGAAGCCATTCATTGGTATCAGACTTTTTCTCGCTCTTTTTTACAACATAAAAAAACACCTGAAATTAATTTTCTACTTGGCGAAGCATTATTCGAAGACCAGCAGTACAGCGAAGCCATTCGTGAATATGAAAAAACCGCTTACAACTACACTCGTCACAAGTTAGGTGCTGAAGCAGGTTATGCCGCTTTGTTAGCCTACGAAGCACAATTAAAACTCTTAGGCGGTGAGGATGAAAGCGACAGCGATTTTTGGGAAAAGCTATCCATTCAAAGCGCTCAACGATTCACAAAACTCTACCCCAACGACCCCAGAACCGCATCGGTTTTGATTAGCGTTGTGAATACATTATTTGAAAAAAAACAATATAAACAAGCAACGATATTTGCCCAACGCATACTCACAGTCGCACCGGCTTCAGATACAAAATCTCATCGCCAAGCTCTATTAGTGCTGGCACACTCCGCTTTTGAAGAGGCACGTTTTGCCGAAGCGGAAGAAATGTACAGCAAAGCCATCAAACTAACCGAGGAGAATGACGAGAGCCAAGCCGCACTGTATAATCGTCTTGCCGCTTCAATCTACAAACAAGCAGAACACTTACGAGAACAAGGCAGCATAGACGCATCAACACAAGATTTTTTGCGTATCACCACCCTTGCACCCAATACCCGCATTGCGATAGCCGCCGAATACGACGCCGCAAGTAACTACCTTAACCAAAAAAACTGGACCGCCGCCATTCCGCTCCTGAAAAATTTTAAAAATAATTATCCCCAACATAAATTGTATGATGAAGTTATTAACAATCTTGCCTTGGCATATCTTGAATCAAAATTGTGGGTAAAAGCAGCTGAATATATTGAAATCATGAGCTCTCGGGATACTGATGAAAACACCAAACGGGATGCGCTATGGCAAACCGCGGAGCTATACACCAAGGGTAACGCCTATGAGCGCGCGCTCAAGCAATATCGTCAATACGACACATTATATGCCGATACACTACCTACAAAAATCGAAACCAAAGTTCAAATGATAGCGTTATACGACAAATTGGGTCGCGCCAATGAAACGCAAAAAATCAATAGGCAAATTGTGACACTTGTTAATCCAGACGAAACAAATTACAGCGATGAAATTCGCTCCATTGCGGCCACCGCAGCACTCACACTCGCAACCCCCGTGCTCGATATTTTCACGCAAACACATATTCGAGCACCGCTAAAGCAAACCATAAGTGAAAAGAAAAAAGCTATGAAGGCCGCACTAAAGGCATTCAATACCGCTGCCGAATATAATATTGCCGAAATCACAACCGCATCGACATTTTATACCGGAGACATCTATTACCAGTTTAGCCAGGAATTGCTCGATTCAGAACGACCAACAGGACTTTCAGAAGAAGCATTAGAGCAATACGAACTGGTATTAGAAGACCAGGCGTACCCATTTGAAGAAAAGGCCATTGAAATTCACTTATCCAATACCGACCGCATCACCGCAAACTTGTATGACAAATGGATAAAAAATAGTTTTTCTGCCCTTGCGAAACTGCTACCTGCCCGATTTGGAAAAATAGAAACTGCCGAAGAAACCATATTAAGAATTCAATAATGCTCAACAACATTTGCCAATATGAATATATATAACACATTAATAAAAAGCATCTCACGCCTGTTTCGCTACCCATACTTTAACGTATTATGTGCGGCTATCGTCCTGGGTTCTATCCTGACAGGATGCAGCACAACAACAAAAACGGGCAAGGCTAAAAACAAAAACGCCCAACAAAACAATACCATCATCTTAACAGGTGACTCCAGCATAGATGCCCCATTCACCAAAGCGCTATCGATGATAAAAAACAATCAATTCAATAGCGCCGAACCGTTGTTACTTGACCTCACGCGGTCTCAAGCACAACTCACCGGACCTCATGCTAATCTGGGTATTGTTCACTATAAAAAAGGGGAATACAACAAGGCTGAGGCTCGTTTTCGCACTGTACTTAAACTCGCGCCAGATCATACTATCGCCTATAATTACCTAGGTATGACACTAAGACAGCTAGGCCGCTTCGAAGAAGCACAACAAGCTTATAAAAGTGCAATAGCAACCGATTCCGATTATAGTTATGCTCACTTGAATTTAGGTATACTCTATGATCTATATATGAAGAAACCTGCTAATGCACTGTTCCATTACCAGCAATATCAGACTCTATTAGGGTCGGAAGACAAAAAAGTCAGCCTTTGGATAAAAGACCTCAAGCGTCAAACCGAAGCGACTGGAAAAAAGAGTAAAGAGGGCGCATCATGAAACCGTTAATAGTTCTAAGCAGCATTATCGTATCATGGAGCGTACCTGCCTTCTCTCAACAAGAAGTGGATCTAGAAGGTGCAAGAATTTTTAGTAATAAAGAGCTGCCCAACATTACTTATATAGTCCCGTGGAAGGATGAAAAACTCGATACAATTGAAATTCAGCCGGTTGGCAATTTATTTGAAGAAGCTTTAAGGCCGGTAGACAGGGAAGTATTCAAACGAGAGGTAGAGCTCTATCAACTCTTACAGGATACACCCTGAAACAACAACAGACTTTATTATTTTAACAGAGAAACAAAACATTCGTCACATGAGGCAAGGAGATTGGTATGGAGTTTGAATCTGTAATCCGCTTTTTTCAGAGCGGCGGATTGTTTATGTACCCCATCGTAGTGGTATTAGCATTAGGGACAGCAATCGCACTGGAACGTTATATCGTTCTCACTCTGGCGCGGTCAACAAACCGTCGCACGTGGAATAGCCTGTTGCCTATATTAACTGAAGGAAATTATCAGCAAGCCTACGATATCACCTCCAGATCCAGGGCTGATGTTGCAAAAATATTATCTTATGGACTTTCTCGGCTTGGCACAAGCAGTCGTTTAGAAGATGTTGAGGCCGCGATGGAAGAAGGATTGATGGAGATCACGCCAAAGCTGGAAAAACGAACGCACTATCTGGCAACGTTTGCCAATATTGCAACGCTGCTCGGGCTATTAGGTACGATTATGGGACTGATCTCAGCATTTACAGCGGTCGCAGCGGCTGACCCGACGGAAAAGGCAGATTTATTATCCGCCAGTATATCGGTTGCAATGAATACCACCGCATTTGGCCTTATTGTCGCTATTCCATTGTTACTTATTTACACCGTATTGCAAACCAAAACAACGGAACTAGTTGATAACCTCGAAATGGCTTCGGTTCGTTTTAATAACTTGATACGTAAGCATCGTATTAAAACGGGCGCTAAAAAATGAGAAATCGCCGACTGCGCCGGTCTCTACTGACAGAACCTGAACTCAACATTACCGCTTTTTTAAACTTGATGGTCATTTTGATTCCGTTTTTGCTCATTAGCGCCGTTTTTTCCAGAGTCACCATCCTGGATATGCATATTCCGCCGGCAATTGAGACCTCTGATCAACCAACACAAGAAAAAAACGAAAAACCTCCTCTACAAATTAATGTGGTTATCCGAAAAGACAGTATTGCCATTACAGATAATAAACAAGGCCTGATTCAGCGCTTTCAAAAAGTGGATGGCTCGTATAATTACCCAGCCATATCTGAATTGTTACAAAACATGAAGGACAAAGTACCGGGGCATAACAGTGCAAATATTTTACTCGAAGCGGATATCCCGTATGAAATATTAATTCAAGCCATGGATGTCGTCCGCATTGTTGAAGTAAAACAAGATGGCATAAGAGTTCAAGCGGCGTTATTTCCCGATGTCTCTATCGGCGATGCTCCCAAAATTAAAACCAACAAGTAATCCAAAGGACATCGCAGGATAAACTATGAAGCTGTCTCGTAGAGCAAAACGCATGGAGCGACACCATAAGCGCTCCAAACGTATTCCAGGATTAAACCTAGTATCCCTAATGGATATTTTTACGATTCTTGTTTTTTTCCTCTTGGTCAGCTCTGGCGAAGCCCAAAAGCTGCCCAACAACAATGCCATTAAACTCCCAGAATCTCTTGCCATGGAAAAACCACGCGAGTCACTGGTCATTCTGGTCACCCGTGAAAATGTCATTATCTCAGGAGAAGCAGTCGCCTCAGTATTTGACATACTGGCCTCTGAAGAGGATGTAATACCTGCGATTACAGACGCACTAGAGCGCGTCAATAAAAGCACTATTCGCACTGCAAGCAGCGCAGAGAGTCAAGCAAGCGAACGGGAAGCCACTATTATGGGAGATCGAGACATCCCTTACAAACTACTTAAAAAAATTATGGCCTCATGTACTGCTGCGAACTATAACCACATCTCTTTAGCCGTAGTTAAAAAAACAAATCTGGAAGGCTAATCAAGTGACGGCGAAACAACAATCCCGAATGGAATGGACCAGTCGCATTACGGAAGATAAATCTTTTATCCGTATCAGCGTTATCACTATTTTTATATTCGTCGTACTCAGTATCGCTATACCGCTCATTGAGATACCGCCTATAGAAAAATCAAAAGTAAAACCGGTGCCACAACGCTTCGCCAAGCTGATTCTCGAAAAGAAAAAAACAATAGAAAAACCCAAGAAAAAAGAACTCAGCGAAGCAGAAAAAGCAGCGCTCAAAAAAGCTGAGGATGAACGCCGTAAACGACTTGAAGAAGAACGCAAAAAACGAGAAGCCGAGCGTAAAAAGCGGGAAGAAGAGTTAAAGAAAAAACGTGCAGAAGATAGAAAAAAAGCAGAAGCCGAGCGTAAAAAACGGGAAGAAGAATTAAAGAAAAAACGTGAAGAAGACCGTAAGAAAACTGAAGCTGAGCGTAAAAAGCAGGAAGCTGAACGACAGAAAAAACGCGAAGAAGATAGAAAAAAAGCTGTAGCTGAGCGCCAACACCAAGAAGCCGCGCGTAAAAAAGCCGAGGCTGAACGCCAACGGCAAGAAGTCGCACGTAAAAAAGCCGAGGCTGAACGTCAACGGCAAGAAGTCGCACGTAAAAAAGCCGAGGCTGAACGTCAACGCCAAGAAGCCGTTCGTCGTCGTGCTGAAGCAGAAAGACAACGAATAGCGGTAGAAAAACAACGCGTTGCCGCAGAGAAAGAAAAAGGGGAAGCACTGGCTGCCAGTCTTTTTGGCGACCTTGCCGAATTACCTAATGAGCCAACAAAAAGCACATCAGGAAATAATACTTTAATTGCTAAAAAAGAGCGTGATGCCTCCTCAAAAACGCGGTCTAATCCCAATGTATTAACGAGTAAAACAGCGGGGGCACTCCGGGGTTCAGGTGGCATAGACACCGGTCAAATGGGACAACTCGATGTTGGCGCAGGCATTGATGCGACACTGGCAGGTCGAGCCACAACAGTTTTGGAAGAAGTCGATCTTGGTGTATTAGATGGTAGTGATATTGATGTCGATGCCACTGTGACAGCAGACGGCCAACCAACACGCTCCAAGCGTGAGTTAAATATGGCGCTTGAGCGCAAGAAAGGTCGAATTTACAAAATTTATCAACGAGCGTTACGCAAAGACCCTACTTTAGGAGGAAAAGTCGTCGTCAAGCTCACCATCCTGCCATCAGGAGAAGTCGAATCGGTTGACATCGTATCAAGTGACATTAATGTTGCCTCTTTTTTAAGCAAACTCAAAACGTTAATTAAAGGGATCAAATTTGCGAGCAAGGATGTCCCAACCGTAGTCGTTAATTACCCCATCGATTTTGGTGCACTTTAAA
>CAYQVF010000007.1:0-60927 GCA_964421045.1 uncultured Chromatiaceae bacterium | reverse complement strand
AAGGATGTCCCAACCGTAGTCGTTAATTACCCCATCGATTTTGGTGCACTTTAAAAATCAAGATAAAGATAAAAATAAAAATAAACAGTCATCCTAAAAAACTCAATTGAACACGAATGTACATATACCCCACCAAGAGCGCACCCCAAGGGTATTTTTTTATTCGATATTCTGAATTTGCTCGCGCATTTGTTCTATCAGCACTTTACTATCGACTGATATAGCGGTTGTTTTGGTGCTGACTGATTTAGCGCCCAGGGTATTGGCCTCTCGATTACACTCTTGCAGCAAAAAGTCGAGCCGCCGACCCACGGCACCGCCTTGTTTCAGAACTCGACGTATTTCTGCAATATGGATTGCCAATCGATCCAACTCTTCGTCTACGTCCATCTTTTGTGCCAATAACGCCACTTCTTGCTCTAAACGTTGCACATCGAGCGACAAATCAAGCTCATTAATTTTTGCTTTTACACGCTCTCGATGTGCCGCCAGGATTTCCGGTAAAATACGCTGGGCTTCAAGCATCAGCACATCGATGCCATCACAACGCTGCAATACCGCCTCTTTTAGTTTTTTACCTTCTCTTTGCCTGACGATAACAACCTCATCCAGCGCACGTTCAAGTAAATTTAAAACAAGAGATGTCAGTTCATCGTGATCTTGCTCTGCTGGCTTAATCACCCCCGGCCATTGCAACAGCTCCAAAGCATTCACATGTTGGGCACTGCCTAATACCCCATTAATTTCTTTAAGCAAAGCACTTAACTGAGAGACAAGATCACGGTTTAAATGAAGCTGACCTGCCGCCGTAGGAGCAGGCTGAAAGCGTAACGTACAATCTACCTTACCACGCGATAAACGCGCCATAATACAGGCGCGCATTTTGGCCTCCAGACTTCTATATTCATCGGGTAGCCGTACACTGACATCAAGAAAACGATGATTGACGGTTCTAATATCCCAACTTATGCTGCCCAACTCGCCATTATCTACACTGCGTACGGATGATGTTAGACTACAAATCATATTTATTTCCCCTCAATATTTCGCCAAATATACCCGTGGCGTTTGGGATGTAGGTATAATGGCCGCTTTTCTTTAAAAGATAGAGGCTAAACAATATGCGTCCTAGCGGTAGATCCCCTGACGAACTGCGCCCCGTCACCATCACACGCCATTATACCAAACACGCGGAAGGCTCCGTACTCATTGAGTTTGGTGATACCAAAGTCATTTGCAATGCCAGCATTGAAAATGGCGTGCCACGCTTTTTAAAAGGCTCAGGTAAAGGTTGGGTCACGGCGGAATATGGAATGCTGCCCCGCTCCACCGGTTCGCGGATGCGTCGCGAAGCAAACCAAGGCAAGCAAAGTGGCAGAACCATGGAAATTCAACGCCTGATTGGTCGCTCCTTACGCGCTGTCGTGGATCAAGCTGCGCTGGGTGAACGCACGATCACGATAGATTGTGATGTTATCCAAGCTGACGGCGGCACGCGTACGGCCTCCATTACCGGTGCTTACGTGGCGATGGCTGATGCGGTTAACCACTTGATCACGTCTAAAACACTCAGCAAAAACCCCATTTACGGACATGTTGCTTCCATTTCCGTCGGCATCTATCAAGGCCATGCTGTTTTAGATTTGGATTACATTGAAGATTCTAACGCGGAAACAGACATGAATGTGGTGATGAATGATGCCGGGGCTTTTATTGAGATTCAGGGTACCGCTGAAGGTCACGCTTTTCATGCGAATGAACTCACCACCATGTTAGATTTAGCCAGCGCCGGCATTAAAGACCTCGTGGCCAAACAACAAACGGCATTGGATTAAATTCAATATGACCCCCTACCCTAAAATCGTTTTCGCCAGTGGCAACCCAGGCAAAATCAGAGAAATTAATGCGGTGCTCGCCAATAGCGGACTGACTGTTGTACCTCAGTCTGACTACGACACCCCTGAAATCGCCGAAACGGGGCTTAGCTTTGTTGAAAACGCTTTAATCAAAGCAAGACACGCAAGCCAGCATACCGGCTTGGCTGCCCTTGCGGACGATTCCGGGTTGGAGGTCGATGCACTCCAGGGCGCGCCCGGCCTCTATTCTTCACGATACGCAGGGACCAACGCGAGCAATCAGCAAAATCTGGAAAAGCTACTTGCTAATTTACGCGATGTTGATGAAACGGTGCGAACAGCGCGGTTTCAATGTATCCTTGTCTACCTGCGTCATCAACACGATCCGACCCCCCTGATTTGCTCCGGAACCTGGGAAGGTCGTATTCTAGAATCATCACGAGGCAGCAATGGCTTTGGTTACGATCCTGTTTTTTACGTACCCACACATCAATGCGCCTCAGCAGAACTGAGTCCTGATATCAAAAACACGATCAGTCACCGTGCCCAGGCTTTGCAATGCCTCAAGCATCAACTTGCAACACATTTAAAACTGAAACCACAATGAAAACACCTGAACTGCTTTCCCCTGCCGGTACTTTAAAAAATATGCGTTATGCCTTCGCCTATGGGGCTGATGCCGTTTATGCTGGCCAACCGCGTTATAGCTTGCGCGTCCGCAATAATGAATTCACTCTGGACAATCTACGTATTGGTATTAACGAGGCGCACGCACAAAATCGCAAGTTTTTTCTCGCCAGTAATATCCTGCCTCACAATAGCAAGGTCAAAACCTACATTAAAGATATGGCACCGGTTATCGCCTTAAAACCGGATGCGCTGATTATGGCGGACCCCGGTTTAATTATGCTGGTTAAAGAACGCTGGCCTGACATGCCCATTCACTTATCCGTTCAAGCTAATACAGTAAACTATGCAACGGTACGTTTTTGGCAAAACAGGGGCATCGAACGTATCATTCTCTCGCGAGAACTTTCTCTGGACGAAGTAGAAGAAATTCGCCAGGCTTGCCCGGATATCGAGTTAGAAGTTTTTGTGCATGGGTCTTTGTGCATTGCCTATTCTGGACGCTGTTTATTATCGGGTTATTTCAATCACCGTGACCCTAACCAAGGAAGCTGTACCAATTCTTGCCGCTGGGATTATAAGCTGAAACCCGCGACAAGCGATGAAAGCGGCGACATTAAACTCGCATCACCCCAATCTTCACCAGCGCAAGAAGAAGCCGTTTATTTACTGGAAGAAGCCAACCGGCCTGGCGAACTGATGCCGATAGAAGAAGACGAACATGGCACCTATATTCTTAACTCGAAAGACCTGCGCGCGGTGGAACATATCGAAAGACTGGTTCACATCGGTGTAGACTGTTTGAAAATAGAGGGACGCACCAAATCTCATTATTATACGGCGAGAACGGCACAGGCTTATCGTCAAGCCATTGATGATGCAGTCAATGGACGACCCTTTGAGCCGCGACTGTTAGGGGTACTAGAAAACCTGGCGAACCGCGGGTATACCGATGGCTTTTTCAAACGTCATCACAGTCATGAATATCAAAACTATATCAAAGCAAACTCAACCAGCTTGCAACAACAATTCGTCGGAGAAATTGAAGACATTGATTCGACCCAGGGCAAAGCCAAGATTAACGTAAAAAATCGCTTCATGGTGGGCAGTGAGCTTGAACTCATTTCACCCCAGGGCAATCAAACCTTCACGGTCACTCAGATTACCGATGAACAAGGCGTTGAACTGGAAGCCGCACCAGGCTCAGGTTACATTGTCTGGATTCCCATACCTGAAGGTGCAGCAATAACGCATTTACTGGCAAGGAATCTGCCGACGAATAAAAATAATAATGCAAATGTGCCCGCTGCAAAAAAACTCAGCTTATAATCATGGCCGCTATTCAGCAATTCCAGGCAACACCACCTTTGTCGCTTTATATCCATATTCCGTGGTGCATTCGCAAATGCCCCTATTGCGATTTTAATTCGCACGAAAAAAAACAAGCTCTTGATGAAAAACAATACCTACAGGCATTGATCACCGACCTGGAACAAAATCTGCCGCTGATATGGGGGCGTACCGTGCGCTCCATTTTTATCGGTGGCGGCACTCCCAGCTTATTAAGCCCTGAGTTTTACGACCAGCTCTTCTCCAGCATCCGCGCCCGCCTGGCCGTGGTTCCCAACGCTGAAATCACTCTGGAAGCCAATCCCGGAACAACTGATGCCAGCAAACTGTCAGATTTTCACGACATTGGCATTAATCGATTGTCGATTGGCGTGCAAAGTTTTGCTGACAACCTGCTGACCAGGTTAGGACGCATTCACACCGCTACCGAGGCCATTAAAACGATTGAGGCGGCTCACGATGCCGGGTTTGCCGCCATCAACACGGATTTAATGTTTGGCCTACCTGGACAAACCGAAAAACAAGCCCATCATGATATCGTCACAGCACTGTCCCTTGAGCCTACGCATCTCTCTTATTACGAATTGACACTGGAACCCAACACGGCCTTTTACCACAATCCGCCACGTTTACCCGACGAAAATAAAATGGCCCTCATGCAACAACAGGGCTTAACCTTGTTGCAGCAAAACGGCTATATACAATATGAAGTCTCCGCTTTCGCCAAGCCACAACAACAATGCCAACACAATATTAATTATTGGCAGTTTGGTGATTACCTTGGCATTGGTGCCGGTGCACACGGTAAACTCACCCAAGGTGCTGAACAATGTGTCTATCGAACGACTAAACCCAGGCTGCCTAAGCATTATATTTCTACTCCATCCTACTTGGACAGTTACAATAAAGTCGCGGTGGAAGACCTCCCTCTGGAATTCGCAATGAACGCCTTTCGACTCAGTCAAGGCTTCGCGCCTCAATTATTTTCCGAACGTACCGGACTGGCTCTAAACACCATTGAACAACCATTAAAAAAGGCCGAAGAGCAAGGGCTGATTGAATGGAATATCCAACTTATTCGGCCGACTGAATCAGGTAGAACCTATCTGAATGACTTGCTTTCGCTGTTTATGTCCAGTGATCAACAAAAATGATATAGTGATAAATTACACTTAGATCCTGTAAACTCAACACCGGCTCTTGATTCGTATAGCGATAGGAAACATTGTTGTCATTCGCTCTACGAATTAACACTTTGCATAATACAAAATACGATATTGCCGGATCTAGGAGCCTGTCGGACTTAGGATGAACCTGCTGCGGAAAAGCCATTTTGCACCCGCAAGGGGGACCGAGGCTCTCGCGACGATCGCCTCAGCCCGACAGGCTCCTAAATTAAAAATAAAAATATTTTCCAAACACTGTCATAACCACTTAATTAAAAATGATACTGAAATTCACTAAAATGCATGGTTTAGGCAATGATTTCGTCATCCTTGACGGCACTCAACACGCTATTCAATTGTCCCCCAAACAATATAAATTTATTGCAGACCGCCACTTTGGAATAGGCTGTAACCAAATTTTGCTGATCGAAAAAAGTAATAACCCACAAGCGGACTTTCGTTACCGTATCTTTAATGCAGATGGTGGGGAAGTTGAACAATGCGGCAATGGCGTGCGCTGTTTTGCACGATATGTCATAGATAAAAAACTGACCCGTAAAACGACCATTGCTGTTGCCACTCGATCTGGCATTGTCTACCCGCGGTTAGAAGACAATGGTGACGTCACTGTGAATATGGGTATTCCAGAGTTTGAACCACGACGTATTCCGTTCCTGGCGGAAAACAAATCTGTTGATTATTTGTTACACATTGGCAACCAACACATCAACATTGGCGCTGTCTCTGTCGGCAACCCACACGCGATATTACTGGTGGATGATCTGGAAAGTGCACCCGTTGCGAAACTGGGTTCGCTTATCGAACAAGACAAACACTTTCCAAACAAAGTTAATGTGGGATTTATGCAAGTAATCAATAGCGACCACATTCGCCTTCGTGTTTATGAAAGAGGCGTAGGTGAAACCCTGGCCTGTGGAACCGGCGCCTGCGCCGCAGTCGTTGTCGGTCGCCAGCAGGGTCTAATTAATGATAAAGTAACCGTACAATTGCCAGGTGGAAAATTGTTTATCTACTGGCCGGGAAATGGTCGCCCTGTCTGGATGACCGGCCCCGCGTCCTATGTATACGAAGGAAGCATTACATTATGACACAACAGCAAAAGTCAACCAGCCAATCAAATACTTATGATGAGCAGGCGATTGTTCAATTTTTACAAAACAACCCTGATTTTTTTAACAAAAATTCCGCTTTACTCGAACAACTACAACTACCTCATCACACCGGCAGCGCCGTGTCTCTGATTGAACGGCAGGTCTCCATTTTGCAGGATAAAAATACGCTCCTGACCAACCAGCTACGTGAACTTATTCATCACGCTCGTGAAAATGACCGACTCAACAGCAACATGCAAGACCTGACCATCGCATTGCTTGAATGCCGCAACGCCAAAGATATTTTAAATACAGTACAGAAACATCTAAAAAATCAATTTTCAGCCGAAGCATTAACCTTTCCATTGCACACCACCCCCTCGTCGCTGAGTGTAAATGTGATCTCGCAACTGGATGCGGTGCGCCTTATACCCGACAATAGCCCAGGCATAATAACACTGAAAAAACTGATCAAAAAGACAACCCCCTTATGCGGCAAGCTAAGCCAGGAACAGTTAAATCTTGTTTTTGGCTCTTTATCAAACACCATAAAGTCAGCGGCAATCATTCCTTTACAGCAAGATGGAGAGGTTTTTGGTGCCATCGCTATTGGCAGTAACAATGCACAACATTTCCAGGCCGATATGGGTACCATATTTTTATCACATTTAGGAAAAATGGTTAGCCAGGCGTTACAACTTTATAAATAGATTAAAGTAACTACTTAACGTAGCACATGAATGTGCGAGAGTGGTCACTTGTAAACTCATATTTTTTGCCTTGATCTGACGGATTTCAGAGACAACTTGAGCAATTACGGTTAAATTTAACTACTTGCGAAGTAGTTATAAAATGAGAACGGTATCATGAGCAAACAAACTATTTGTATACTAGGTGGTACCGGATTTGTCGGTCACTATCTTACGCATGCACTCGTCAACGCAGGATATCAGGTGCGCATTCCTTCACGACGACGCGAGCGCAATAGAGAATTTCTGGTTATGCCAGGAGTCGATCTCGTCGAAGGCAAAATTTCTGACCCTGCGTTTTTGGATCAAACAATAGAAAACTGTGACGTTGTCATTAATCTCATTGCCATTTTAAACGAAGCAAAACGCAATGACTTCCAAAAAATTCATATTGACCTCCCTAAACGTATCAATGAAACGATGGCAAAATACGGGGTCAAGCGTTTACTCCATATGAGTGCACTGAATGCTGATGCACGCACAGGCCCCAGTCGCTACTTAAAAAGCAAAGGTGAAGGTGAAGACATCGCACATGCTGCTGCGAAAATTAGTGGCGTTGCCGTTACCAGCTTTCGGCCCTCGGTAATCTTTGGCCCTGGCGACCATTTCTTCAATATGTTTGCCGCGCTGCTCAAACGCTCAATATTAGCTTTACCTTTAGCCTGCCCTAACGCCAAATTTGCACCTATTTATGCGCAAGATGTGACTCGACGCATGGTTACAGAACTGGCTAACGATAACGCAGCGAGCCAACGTTATGACCTGTGTGGCCCTCATACTTATACTTTGGAACAATTGGTGGATTACGCAAATAAACTAACCGGGGCAAACAAGGCACTCATCGGCTTAAACGATGGCGCTTCCAAGCTTATGGCCTCGGTATTACAATATGCGCCAGGAAAACCATTCACACCAGATAATTATCTTTCCATGAAAAAAGACAGTGTCTGCCCACTCTCCAAAGCCGAGCAACAAACACTGACTTCTTTAGAAGCTGTCGTTCCTCTTTATCTTGGGAGAGCAAGCCAAAAAGATCATTACGATAACCACCGCTATTATGCTCGCCATGATGAGGCATAAGCCTGACACTTAAATCCTCATGAAAGCAATGATTCTAGCCGCAGGGAGAGGGGAGCGCATGCGTCCTCTCACGGATACACGACCCAAACCCTTGCTGTTGGTAGCAGGACGACCCATTATCGAACACCATATTGTACGTCTCGCCAACGCGGGCATACGCGACATCATCATCAACCTCGCCTATTTGGGAGATTTAATCAAGCAAACCTTGGGCGATGGTGCCAGGTTCAATGTCAATATCACTTATTCACCTGAAACAAGCGGATTAGAAACCGGTGGCGGTATATTTAATGCGCTCTCTTTGCTCGGCAAACAGGCTTTTATCGTAGTAAACGGTGATATTTGGTGCGACTACCCTTTTGCGAATATGCGCTTGGCAGATCAAACTCTAGCTCATTTAATATTGGTCTCGAATCCCGAACACAACCTAGAAGGGGATTTTTCGATCACAAAAGGCAGGCTTTCTTGCGTTCCTCGCACTCTGACCTATAGCGGTATTGGCCTCTACCACCCTGATTTTTTCAAGAACTGTACAGCAGGCACTTTTCCGCTTGCCCCTCTGCTACGTGCAGCAACAGCAAAACAATTAGTGACTGCTGAGTTTTATCAAGGTCACTGGTTT
Organism: uncultured Chromatiaceae bacterium; assembly: GCA_964421045.1. Taxonomy (GTDB): domain Bacteria; phylum Pseudomonadota; class Gammaproteobacteria; order JAADHS01; family JAADHS01; genus JAADHS01. The sequence continues at coordinate 52,365 of CAYQVF010000007.1, read as the reverse complement.
GATATCGGCACACCTAAACGCCTGAAGCAGGTCAACCAATTTTTAGGATAATCTAAAACTTCGTATATAAATGCCCAGAGCTAATATCAACATAATGCACGTCACGATCGGTACATTACCAAAACGTGCATAAGGCGTAAGACCCGTCATTGGCTGCACTGTCTCTTTTAAAACGGCAATATCCAGGTCTGCCGCGACAGACTGAAACTCCCCCAAATGATTAACCACTGCAGTCATTCCGGTATTGGTTGCACGCAACATTGGACGACCTAACTCTAACGCTCTCATTTGAGCCATTTGCAAATGCTGATAGGGTGCATCCGTCCCCTCAAACCAGGCATCATTACTAACATTAACCAATACGCTTGCTTGCGGCAATAGTGCTATCATTTCTTCGCCAAACGCATCTTCAAAACAAATAGAAACACCGACGTCGACCCCCGCCACATGCAACAAGGTTTGCCCTTTTTTTCCTGCACTAAAATTGGACATTGGCACATTCATAAAATCAACCAAGGCACCCAAAACCGATTTCATAGGCAAATATTCAGTAAATGGAACTAAATGTTGCTTGTGATAAAAAGCATTTTCTTTATTGTTTAATGCAATAACACTATTGTAGTAACGATCAGTTTCCAGGTCCGTATAAAGCACGCCGAGCAAGATATCCGTTTTATTTTTTTGCGCTTCTATCTTGAGGTCTTCGATAAAACCCAGTGAACGGTGATAAAAATCGGGTAACGCCGTTTCCGGCCAGATAATTAAATCACTGTCCCAATTGTCACGACTTAAGTCTCGATACAAATCCATTGAAGGTTGGCGTAGTTCAGGCAACCACTTTTGATCTTGTGGAACATTGCCTTGAATCAAACTCACTTTTATGGGCTGACCCTGGGCTACAGTCCACTGCACCTGAGACAAACTCAGGCCCATCGCGAGACTCGCAAACAAAATACTAGCGGCACCCCATAAAAAGCCACGCCGAACGACGGCCAAAGCTACAGCCGCAGCCAGCAAAGCCAGGATCCAACTCACCCCATACACCCCCAATACCGGAGCAAAACCACTTAACGGACCTTCAATTTGGCTATACCCCGCATTAAGCCACGGAAAGCCGGTAAAAATCATGCCTCGCAACCATTCAATCAATACCCAGACCGAGGCCAGTAACAACATACACCAAATTGATTTTGTTGCTTTAGAGAGCACGCGCGCGGCTACCAGACCCGCAAGAGCTGGAAATAAGGCTAAAAATGCGACAAACACGGAGACAATAAAGAGGGACAAGCCAATGGAAACGCCCCCATAACCGTGGATACTGGTATAAACCCAGGTCACACCCAAACCAAACAAACCCAGGCCAAAAAACCAACCTCGCAAAAAAGCCTGCCTTGGCGTTGCCTCAATCCAGGAAACAAATAATATCGCCAAGGATAACAAGGCGATAATATAGTAATTATGCGGTGCAAATGCCATCGGCATCATTGCACCCGCAATTAAAACGCCAACAACATGCCATTTTTCGTTTAAGCTATTCATAATCGTAAGAGTGAGAGCATTTCACTGTCATCGTTGCATTAAAGGGCTGTAAATAATTTCTGTCAAGGAATATACCATTTTGCTTACCCTGAAACATAAAAAGCTCGCTCTCAAAAAACGGTGCCTGCCCCACTCAGCAACCGACCTGAAAATCCGGTTTAAAAAACAGCTCCAAATACGGTAACATCATCCTGAATACCGTAGGGAGTAATTCAGAATGACATTTTCAGACTTTATAACTCAACATGAAATAACGATTCGTTTAAGCTTTTTTTTCGGCGTTTTTGCTTTGATGGCACTGTGGGAGATCAAAGCACCACGACGGGTACTTATCGTTTCCAAGGCAATGCGCTGGGTTAGCAACCTGGGTTTGGTCATTTTGAATAGCATTATTTTACGCTTACTTTTTCCGGCAGCGGCAATCGGCGTCGCCGCTTTTGCGACTGAGCACGGCTGGGGGCTATTCAACCATTTCAGGATTCCCGTTCCCTTGGCCGTGGTACTTTCTGTCATCGCGATGGATTTCATCATTTACCTGCAACATGTTCTAATTCATGCTGTCCCAACCCTGTGGCGGCTACATCGGGTCCATCATGCTGACCTCGATTACGATGTCACCACTGGGGCGCGCTTCCACCCCATCGAAATTATTCTGTCGATGCTTATCAAATTTGCCACCATTGTGGTATTGGGTGCACCCGTTGTCGCCGTCGTGATTTTTGAAGTTGTATTGAATGCCATGGCCATGTTTAATCATGGTAACGTGGGTCTGCCCTCGAAACTGGATCGCGTCATGCGATTCTTTGTTGTCACACCGGATATGCACCGGGTACATCACTCAACTGAGGACAACGAAACCAACAGTAACTTTGGTTTCAACCTCTCAATTTGGGATCGCCTCTTTGGAACTTACATTGCTCAGCCTCGCGCTGGCCACCCAAAAATGGACATCGGCATTCACCACTATCGAGACCCTAAACAAGTTTCCCAACTACCAGGCATGTTGACGCTTCCCTTTGTTGGTAAAATCACAGGGTATGCCATTAATCGACGTGAATGGAGCAAACCCGACACCAAATAAGAAGAGTTTGGCGTCCCTGCCAAAATTTACCTCGCTTACGCGACAACGGATTCTTTTTGCCCCAAAAACCCTGCGCGATGGCCTGGAAATATTTTTTTATTGTTATCTATCCTTTCCCCATGAAATGACACAGAAAAGGTTACAGTCTCTCTCCCGGTTGGCTAATTTGATTCGCCTAAAAAATACAGCTGATTCACGATGTAGAATGAAATATATGGATTCGCATAACGTAGCGGGAAAAACCGAGTATAAATGCAATAAATCGTGAATCAGCTGTATTTTTTAGGATTAATTCCATATTTGACATTTTCTTGATTTTTTGATGATATTTCCTTGATCCTGCGTTTATTACACTGCTCAAATGACAAATGCAGTTAAAAAATCGCTCATTCAATCCGTGCACTTTAGCGATAAACCTAGACACCACAGCTATCACAGCAACCGCCATGAGTCTCTTTATTTGGTGCTGTTGTTTATTACATTTTATAGCGCAACGTGACGTTTCAACCAACTCGTACTCACCGTTTAATACTGCTGCGTTACAGCGCCGTTTATACGCTGACATGGAGCACTAACCTATTCTTCTTTTTCATTTTGAATCACATCATCCTACTCAGCTCAGGACGTTACCACACTGAGGTGGCACTAACGAGTTATGTTTTATACAAAAAAGATCGTCTTTACTTGCGCTCGGCTATTTTCGAACAAGCCCCTATTCTAGAGCGTATTTTTTGCTTTTTTAACCAACGTAATACAATCATAAGGTAAAGAAGGAAAAACAACATGAAGTATCGAATATATGAAAAATGGTTTTTTTTACCTACTTCTATTTTTGTTTTTGGCTTGCCATCTGTCGCCTTTGCCGATGCTACCGATGCGGCTGACGGTCACCACGGCGCTGAAAGTAGCATCGAAATCGAATATTTCAGTATGGGCGATTCGAAATCAAACATCGGAAATGCACAAGTTGGCACCTCTGGTATGCTTATTCAAACTGAGTACGAAACAAACAACAAGGTCTTTTCTTTTAATTACGAACGTTGGAATTACAACTGGACAAACCCGGAAAGCCTTCCTTTTATTTCCAGTATAGCCGGTGCTCCCTGGAGTACTTTCAATACGCTACAATTTGGGTTTGCTTATGAACAAGAAATAAATGATAAATGGGAATTTAATTATTATGTTGAAACTGAATCTTCTTTTGAAAAAGAAAAAAGTGGATCCAATGAATATGAGCTAGGTGTCGATTTTATTTATGAATCATCCAAAGTATGGACTTATACATTAAATGTTAATTTGGAATATCTGGATGCAACAGGTGGAGAGCTGGGAGTCGATTTAGAAATCGAATGGAATCACCACAAAAAAGAAGGTTGGTCAGGTGAGTTTGAAATAAGCAGTGAATTTCCAGAAACGAGTTTGACTTATCACTTCACCAAAGCACTTTCGACCACTATGTTTTATAATGAAAGCGGCACTAACACGATTAGGCTCTCTGACAGCAGCTCAGTAAGCGGCATGCAAAGTGGTTATTTCGAGGACGAGTATAACAGTCTTGGCGTTCAACTTGATTATGAGTTTGCGTATGAAAGTTACGTGTCGTTTTCATTTCAGCAAAACACGGGAAGGAGATTTTCCTTTGTCGACAGCTCAGGGAAAGAAGAAACGGAAACGGCATACAAATTTTCTGATACTATTGAAGCCTCAATAGGGTTGTCGTATACATTTTAATCCATAGTTTTAACAATCTTTTATCAGACTTATTATCTCCGCTTTTACAGTTGAGGTACTTTGGCATTTGCACAGCATGGTACTGACAATGCTAAAGTGTATATGATTGCTTTTTAAATCGGCTCATTGCTTTTTTCCTGTTTCTTTTTTGTAGGAACAATGTGAACAAGTGTAGTGTGAGTCGTTCAACTGACAAAACCGGGGTAATAAAAGCAGAAGTTATTGCGTTCCCATTCCTGACATGGCACAGTTTAAAAATACTATAAATCGTGTTTGGAGGTTGTTCACATGTCTGAGTTGGTCAGGTTCGGCGTTTCTATTGATCATGGCCTGTTAGATCAATTTGATAAACAAATTGCCCGCAAGGGGTATAAAAATCGTTCTGAGGCCATCCGCGATTTGATTCGCGACCATATGGTAGAACAAGAATGGGAAGCCAATACGGAGACCGTCGGCACTTTCACCATGGTCTACGATCATCACACTCGAGACCTTTCGCTCACCTTAACACATCTCCAACACTCCTTTGTTGGCGAGATTTGCTCGGTGCTGCATGTTCATCTTGATCATAATAACTGCCTTGAAGTGCTGGTATTGAAAGGCAAAGCCCAGTTGCTGCAATCACTGGCCGATAAACTGGTTAGTGTTCGCGGAGTCAAACACGGTAAGCTGACGATGACAACAACCGGAGAGGCCATGCCAAGCGGCCCAGGAGATCACAGTCATGCGCATTCTGATGACGGACACTCCCATTCCTAGATGAAAAAGTCGAAGGGATAACTTACCCCTTCGACTTTTTTATTGCTTCATATCACTACCGAAGCAGTATGTATATCTCGCTTCAAGTCAAACCTAGAACCCCACCTGGAACTGAGCTAATAAAACATTGTCAGTGTAGCCTATGGCTTTTTTGTTTTTGTCTTTGTCGGTGCTGTAGCCAATACCCGTAAAGGTATCGGTATCACCACTAGCCAGCACATAGTTTAACTGAATACGTGCATCTTTTTGCTTTTTGGCCAGGAAGATATTCCAACCAATATAAGTATTGCCCAGACTCGTACTATTACCACTGGCCGTCTCACTATCTGCGCCATAATGACGAATAACCACTTCGTTCATTTTATTGATCGCATAGCCGCCATGCACGTACCAAACACTTTCGTCGTAGTCTTTTTTGCCTTTAACATTACTACCCGTAATGTACTCAGCTTTAAAGGTCATCGCCCCCATTTTATAGTAACCGGCCACATCAAATACCTTGTAGTCTTCGGCAGGAGAGCCTGAATCTTGGGTACTAACACCATAGGAAGCCTCAATGTGCAGATCATCGTTCATATCATACATCACCCGACCCGCGTAGGCCGTACCGTCACCAGCAGCCCCAAAGTCAACAGCACCCGAGCGCTGGGCAGGATTGAATACACCCACATCATAACCAAAGCCACCCAGCTTACGACCACTCACCATCAAACCGGCAGCACGATTTAACACCAAATACGATTCCAAACCCCGCTTGGTGATATCCAACTGCTTGCTGGCGTTACTGAAGTCCATCCCCACCGGCGTCTTGAAGATACCGGCACTAATTTTGGCGGCATCACTAAATTTATAACCCACCACGGCATCCTGGATGATTTCAGGCACGCCAATTACCCCATTATCCTTTTCATAACCTGATTTATCAGCCTTATTGAAATCCGCTTGCAGCTTGCCCCAAACTTTGCCATGTGTAATTTGGTAACCCAGACGGATGCTGTCAGCACCGAAACGTAAGCTATCCGCCGTATTTCCTTCTTTGCCCTTGCCTACAGCGGCAGTGATTTGAGAATAACCAAAGAAGTTGGCTTTCGTACTACTTTCATCAGCAGCACTCACCGTCATCGGCACAGCAACTGCTGCGGCCACCGCCAGGGTAATCAGATTTTTTTTCATGAAACAGCTCTCCCGAATATTTAGAATTATTTTAATTAAAAAACATACTTCAAGCATCAAGATTGTATTTATAGCAGTAATTGATGGAAATGCAACACTTTTAATCATTTTGTTGTTTATTTACCACGGCCGTGCAAGACGTATCACGCTCTGTTATGTCGGTATAAGGTACAATACTTATTACAATAATACTTACACACAGGGAGCCATAAAGTGAAAAAAAATCTAACTACGCTGTCGATAGCCGCAGCACTGGCAACGCCATTAACCTCAGGAGCCGTTGAATTGGCCGGTGAAAAACTGAATGTCTACAGCAAAATTCATGTTTCCATTGACTATAGCGATCAGGATGATCCCAACGTCACCAACGACGGCATGAGCATTTCCAGCAACTCATCCTATCTGGGCTTCAAAGGCAAACTACCACTGGACAATGGCATGAAGGTCATCTGGCAAGTTGAGCAAGAAGTGCGCTGGGATGACAGTTCTACGAGTAATTTTGCTAATCGTAACAGCTATGTCGGCCTCGCCAGCGGCGTAAACAGTTTACGCGTTGGTGTCTATGACACCCCCTTCAAAACCGTGGCCTCCAAATGGGGGCTATTTGGCGACTCCGTCGGCGAACGTCGAGGCATGCTCGGTGCAGGTAATCAAAACGGAAATCAACTCAATGAGCGCCTCAAAAACTCAGTGATGTACCAGTTCGAAAATGAGACACTGAATATTCAAGCCATGTATGCCGTAGAACCAGAAGACACCTCCAATGTGGTCGATGATAACGACAAAGCGATGTTTGGTGCGGGCGTATGGTGGCACATCAGCAACCTCACACTCTCTATGGCTTACGAAAACTGGAAAGAACACAGTGCAATCCAGGATGGTCAAGCTTTTCGTGTTGCCGCTGTCTACGGTCTCGGCAACCACCAGTTGGGGGGCATTTATGAAAACATTGACTCCGACACGGTTGATGAATGGCAGCGTAACGCCTTGGGCGTAAACTGGAAATGGCAGTTTACGGATCACACTGATGTTCGCGCCCAATACATGATGGTAGACGATGCTAAGAATGTGGAAGACAGCGGCGCCACCAAAATCGGTCTTGGCGTTTTTCACAATCTGGACAAAAAGGCTGAAGTTTACGTCGCGTATGCGATCACCGACAATGACGATAATGCCAAATTCCAAGCGGTCGATGGTGGCCACGGCAATAAAGTCAAAACAGTCAATGGGGGCACCCCAAGCTCCTTCTCTCTGGGGATGATCTACAAGCTCTAAAGCAAAAAAAGCGGCTCATAACCACAGCAAGCTACTTGCCGAAAAAAATATATTTTCCGGCAAGTAGCTGTTTTCGGTACCTCACTCTGCTTTACTTATCATTGCATAAAAAATCCGGCTCAGGCGCTTTTAAAATAGGGTTTAATCGGCATTGCGTATAAATGCCGCCAACAACACAGCCGCATCGCGTATCGCCACAGCAAATTCGCGAGTGGCCTTATCAGATGAAGCCAGTTCGTCGGCTTTGGCGATTAATTCTTCGAGGGAAAGTCCGGCGTAATCCGCAATCAAACCCGTACCCACATTGCCCTCAAAATCCACCACATATTTTTCATTGATACTCAAAATAGCCGCTTGGGTAAGGCGATGATCCGCACCAATGCCAACAGCAAATTCGAGATCACCATGACGATAATTTGTTTTACCCACATAAGCGGCTCCGACGATCACGTCGCTCTGCTTATCGGTGGCTCTGTAGTAGCTGTAAAGTTTGTCATCCAGCTCGACACGGTAGGTTTTTTTCGCCCATTCAACCTTATCGGCTTTCAATGGCTGTTTACGCTTAACGATTTTGGCACCAGCGGGCAGCATTTCTTTGAGTGCTGCTTTTTTCTTTATAAAATCGACAGTCGATCCCGCATGACCTTTATGCGCCTGAACATTTTGTGAGCCGACGGAGAGACCCACGACCAACAAAGGAGCAAACAAATAGGCAAGCGGACTACGAGTATAATTCAACTTCATTTAAATTCCTTAAAATTAATTGTAACAAATCGATTAATTTTCCTCTGTTGACTTCATCAGCCACAACTCCCATAACACTCGGAATGAGATGAAAGCAAAGCAGAGCCCGATGGTTGTCCCCATGGCGACGGTCAGATAAGAAAAACTGCCCGAAACAAAGCGCACTAAATTGAGGCTGATAATATCGCCCCATAAACCGAAAAACAGCAGTGAGACCACGAGCGCTTTTATCGTTTCAGTCAACTGCGTGAGACAAATAAGCCCACCCATAGCCAGCAAAAGCAGGGAAAATGACAGCAGATGAACATGAGAAACCTGAGCCAGAATTTGCGGTGGCAGCGTGTCATCGCCACTCATTCCAGCACCATGATCCATCGCGGACATATCCATCTGTGAGTGATCCATGCCATCCATATTCATTTCGCCTTCCTCGTCGAAAGAAAATTCTTCTTCGACAAAGCCCTGCTCAGCGATCGCGGTCGCTTCAGTACTGGACAAACTTTTATCGGCATAATGATCGGCAATGGCTTGTGGGTTCATGCCGACGGACAACGCCGCATTAAGCACCGCAGCTAAATAACCGCTCCCCAAAATAACGATAAAACCACTGATTAAGATTTTCCATGAAAAAGGCACCTTGGCAAAGTTGAATGCGCTGAGCATCATCATGCTATTCCTCTAAATCGTGGGTTTTCACCCAAAGCACCGCACCCAGCTCAACAGGATATTTTTTTTCTTCATGGCTCATCGTGTCTCCACTTTCAACCAGCGCGGCCATCCCCCACCAGCCCGCTTTTGGCATAACATAAGCAAACACACCATTGGCATCCGTTTTGATAACCTGAGTAATAAATGGATCAGCAGGTGCTTTAAGGTCACCCTTCTCATTATAATACTCAACCTCTACACGAGCAAAAGCCACCGGCTTGCCATTGTGTTTGACCACGCCACGAAACAAATTATTCGTCCACAAACCATAGGGTCGAGCCAAGGGGATGATTTCCATAGGTAGGCCCAGCTCATGATCCCAGCCTTCCTCCATACCAAAGGCGTTCACTACTGTTTTAGTATAGTGGATGATAAAGCGCTCTTCCGCAGCCTCCCAGTACGGCTGAGGTTCAACGAAAAAAAGATGATCGCCGGGCTTGCGAATTTTGTAACTGCTTTGGTAAGCAGACAAGGTATCACCAGCATGATCCTGATAACTTGTCTGTTGCAGCTTGTCCAGTAAATCAGTCTCTTTTCCGGCCACCCAAACACCAAAGCGTTTGGGCTTTTTCATATTGAGCCCCATCCCTTCGAAAGGATGGGTAAAGATCAAATCAAGATTAAGTTGACGGCTTTCGCCTGCGGAAACAATTTCATCTGAAGGGATAATCATTTGAAAATGAGCGTAGGCGGGTGCAAATACACTCGCCATCCCTGCCATCATGAGTAACTTGCTTAACGATCGTTTACACCACGACTTACTTGTCATAATACTCTCCTGTATGCTTTACAGTGCCGTACTCCAGCCCATACTCCAGCGAAATTTTTCATCATTGGAGATCCCCGTCAACTCCTGGTAGATGGGGTATGAGACGTTAGCGTAAACGCCTTGCTTCTCATTAATTTTAACACTGATACCGGGCGACAGATAAACCACATCGCCCCCGCTGTTTTTCTTGATCTCATCGTTTTCAATATCTTGGTCGAAGAATATACCATTTAACTCAATAACCGGCACAATTGAACCGTGGTGCGCAAAGCTCGCGGCAATGTCAAGCTGCCAGGAATTGCCTGAACGAAATTGCTTGGCACCCTGGGTGCCAAAACGATAAATCACATCAGCATCGATTGCAACTTTTTCCGTCAGATGGCCACTGTAGGCCACGCCGCCCTGAAAGGTAATCGCACCACTACCGGGTTGATTATGTGTACCGATGATTTCACCACCATCTGTTTTATTAGTAATCTTTCCCGTAGGAAGGATGACACCAAATACAGAAGCCCATTGATTATCACCATCGTTGAAAAAACGATAGCGGCCTGTGACTAACATATCACCAATACCGGGCGACTCGGCAGTGGGAGAGATACAAGAAGTATTCAAATTAGTTGCGTTTTTCCCTTCGTCATCAACGCCGAAACAAGCGTTAGCATTCGCATCTCCGTTATCTTTAAACCCCTTGAAATTATTGTATTGAAACATAAGACTAATATCCATATCCTCATTAACAGGAAAACCAAATGAGAGAAAATAGGCATCTTCACTGGAGTGCATATGAACATCTTCATCTTGTGCTTTAAAATTCACTAACTCCTGATCGCTGAACGTTTCATAACGACGTGCATCCCAGCGCAAACCAATCACTTTTTCTTCCAAAATGGCAGCGCCTACCGTATTGATACTACCAGAACCTCCGCCACGAATGGATTCGCCATGGGCGTGAGCTAATGACATGCCTCCCAGTAGCAGGGGAATACTGGCGGTGGTCAGTAATGACATTTTGCGTAATAATTTGTGTTTGGACATTTTGAACTCGACTCCCTAATGCGTTAGTTTAATTATTCGTTGTGACGATCATTCTCATGGTGACCATCATCATGTTGATGACTATGCTCAGCCTCCTCGTGATAATGCTCGTGTTCATGCTCTTCTGTGACATCCCCATCATGAACATGAGTATGATGTCCGTCATCATGACGATGGACATGGGTGTGAGTCACCTGACGGTGAATATGCCGATGATAAGTTACATCACATGCCATCTGATTATCCTGTTTAAATATTAAAAAACCGAAAGGAAGACAGACATCCCAAACCTTATCGGCGTAACAATGAAAAAAACAACGGCTTTTCTCTAGTGCTTATTTGGGGTTAACACGTTGGCTGTATAATCAATCCCCGCAAGTAGCATGATTAAAATAATCATAGCACTGCTCGTGTTACGATGTCAACACTCGTGCTACCTTAGCCTAGAACACGCGGATGCAGAACCCAATTGCGTTTTCAGGATGAACTCAAGAGCTTGTACTATATATGCGGTGGATAAACTGATTTATCTAGGCTGAGCAATTAACCTATAGCGCACTCAAACTCTCCTCCAAATGAATACTTCAGACTTCAAACATCGGTTTACGGAAGAATTCAAGCTTTACTTGAAATGGCCGTTAGTGAGCCTGTATATTTGACAATGGGATTATCAAACTTCAACCTAGACAACTACCGAGGAAACTTTGACTATGGAAGGTAAACATCAACATTCACATACCCACGAGCATCAACACTCACATCAACATGAGCATGTACATACGCACGAAGATGGCACTCAACACAGTCACGGCCATGAACATAACCATGCGCACGCACATGGCCATGAACATGCACATCAGCATAACCACGCGGCAGGCAACAACGAACATGACCATCAACATGGAGAAAACGAACTGGAAGGTCATGAGCACAGCCACCCTGGGCATGACAACGAATCCCACGAGCATAGCCATTAAAAAATTTGCATAAACAAACACTCAGGCATGCCTAAGCGATGCACGCCTGAGGTTAGCAAGCCACCCAACAAGACCATAGATAATAAGGCAAGACTTTTAGGCGTTCAAAACCCAAGGTGTTCGCTCTCGCACATCCATAAGGTCGTACGTTATTCGAATCAACATGAAGTATTGAATGTAAAAAGAGGCAGGATGGCCAGTAGCAACCTTACGCTCTACTTCGCGCCCAACTGTGTTTTCTAGGTTACATCAACGCCATTGAGATTCCGCTAACCACTTATCAAACTCATCGACGGATAAAGGTCGACTAATAAAATATCCCTGCGCCAAATCACATCCCAACTCAGCTAAGCGGTCATAACTTTTTTTGTCTTCCACACCCTCTGCAATGACTTGTAAGCCAATATTATGCGCCAAATCTATTATGGAGCGCACAATGACCGCATCATTTTCATTGCTAAACATGCCCATAACAAACCCCTTATCTATTTTTATTTCTTTCACAGGTAATTGTTTCAAATAAGCAAGAGAGGAATATCCCGTTCCAAAGTCATCTATAGATAAATCAATGTTCATCTCATTCAGATGCACCAACACTCCTTCCGCTCTTGCAGGATCGGCCATAATGGCTGTTTCGGTAATTTCGAACCACAGCTTGCATTCAGACCGCCCTAAACGACTCACAATATTAGAAACGCGTCGAGGAAAATCACTATCTTGAAGGTTTCGCACGGATAGATTAATGGCCATATCAACATGAATACCGGCATCGTACCACTTACTCAACTGCATCAAAGCTCGCTTCAACACCCATAGTGTCAGAGGCAAAATCAAACCACTTTGCTCAGCAAAAGGGATAAATGAATCCGGCAACATCAAACCCCGCTTAGGATGCTGCCAACGAACCAGGGCTTCAACACCCATTAAACGTCCAGATTGTAAATTTACTTTAGGTTGAAAATACAAGACTAATTGATCTTGCTCTATGGCCTCTCTCAAGTCACCCAATAGAGCCAGGCTACTCGGTTTGTGCTCATCTTTTGCCGGGTCGTAAATGGAAAACCCTTGAGCTGCGCGCTTGGCAACATACATTGCAACATCGGCCATTCTCAGCAACGTCATTTCATCCTTTGCATGCTCCGGATAAAGTGCCGCACCAATACTCCCACCCACATGTAACAATTGATCATCGATAAGAAATGCATTTTCCAATGAAAACAGCATTTTTTTAGCCACTTTTTCTGCATGTTCTATATCAGAAGAAGGCAATAACACAGCAAATTCATCGCCGCCCAAGCGGGCAATAGTATCGGATTCACGCAAGGTTTCTCGCATTCGAACAGCAACCTGCTGCAACACCACATCACCATAGTGATGCCCCAAAGTATCATTAATTTCTTTGAAGTGATCCAAATCCATTAATAACAAACTAAACTGCTCACCAGATCGCTGCGCCAATAAAATAGTCTGCTTTAATCGATCCGTCAACAAGGTACGGTTGGGCAAACCCGTCAAGCTGTCATGTAATGCGGCGTGCTCCATGATCGCCATTTGACGCTTTCGTTCCGTAATGTCTCTGATCACACCAACAAAATAACGCCCATCATCAAGCAACATTTCACTGACACTCAACTCAATAGGAAAAATAACGCCATCTTTTTTTAAGCCCTCCAATTCACGAGCCGGTAGACCAATTATTTTCGGCTCCCCTTCATTCACATAAGCATTCACCGGTTTTTCATGGTGAGCAGCATAAGGTTCCGGCATCAATACTTCAATCGACTGCCCAAGCAATTCTTCATATTGATAGCCAAAGGTCTGCAATGCAGCAGGATTGACCGATTCTATCTTGCCCTGCTCATCCATAATCAAAATCCCTTCGAGCACACTATCCATGACAGCACTAACCCGAATCTCACTCTGCCGAATATGTTTTTGCATCTCGTTAAAACGTGCGGCTAACCTGCCTAATTCATCTTTTCGGTCAACCAATAGAAGAACTTCCCGGTCCCCTTCTGCAACGCTGGATATCGCAGTGAAAAGTTCAGACACCGGATCTAACACACTCCATCGAAAAATAAAAAAGAGCGCGCTACCCAGGACTGAAACCAGGACGAAGGCAATAATCCACAAGTTGCGCTGTAACTGCGTGATGCGTGCTGTTCTCGTTTCTGTAAAAATTGAAAGTTTCAGCACCCCTCTCAAACTAGCGCTTTCATAACCATGACATGACATACATGCGGTATCAGCCTTAATCGGCATAAGCACTGTTATTTCGTCGTTATTATCCAGATTAAAAGAGGTGTTGCCACGCAGAGCCTGCTGAAAAAAATCGGCATCCGCTATTTGTATCTGTTGGAGAGGTAAAGGGGTTCGCTCAAATATGGGAATACTCAAGAATTCATTAACGGCATTAACCGTTGATAAGTCCGTGAAAGCTTCATTGCCATCACGTCTGTAAATTTTAATATCCGAAATACCCTCGGCCTTACCCATTCTATCCAACCACTGACGTGCAAGCGTACCTTGGCCATTGAGCATCAGCGTTTGCAAACTGGCAAGCAACGTCTTGGCATGAACTTCGGCTTGATCAATTTCTTCTTGATAAATAGTATTGACCATCTGCTTTTGGATCCAAAACCCAGCCACCAACATCAGCATAAACAAAACAACTGACATCAATAAAGCCAAGCGCGTTCCCAGACTATTCATCACCAAGCCACAACCTTGTCTCCGCCGCTATAAACACAAACCACCTCTGAGCGCGCTCTTTGGTTCTCTCCAATGTTACGGCTTTTGTATATCAGACCAGGTATTTTGAGCAATGCGCGCGACACCACCAAAACTACCAATCCAAATGCTATCTTCAACGCCATCAGCCATGGAGAATACATTATTTGCAAACAATCCATCACGCACTGTGAAATTAGTAAATGTATTATTTTCCGAATTCATTCGTGCCAAGCCTTTACTCGTACCAACCCATAACGTATCACTTGTATCCATATAGAGCATAAAAATATGATTGCCTGGCAAACCATCTTCAGTCGTGAAATTTGTCCATTTATGCCCATCAAAATGAGCCAGCCCACCACCCCAGGTGCCTGCCCAAACATTGCCGGACGCATCAACTTCCAAGGAAATAATATAATTAGGATTATAAGCGACATCGACATCTGACAAACCTTGCTCTGCTTTTTGTTGCGCATGATGCCGAGATGCTTTTGCTGGATCATTGGTAAATTTTATGGCATCTCGCACTAATTCAATCGGCGCGCCCAATCCATCTTCATGCTGCCAGTTTGTCCATTTCCCGTTCTGATAACGCGCCAAACCCGATTCAGTTGCGAACCACATTTCTCCATTCGTCCCTTCTTCAACACCATAAACCCAAGGATTAGGTAAGCCGCCCTCTGTATTTTCTACCGTAAACGTATCCCAGCCCTCAGGGTCATCCAAACGAGCACCCGCGACTCGGTTAACACCTGACCAGGTCGCAATCCAAAGATCGCCATTGCTCGCCAATTGACTGTCATAAACAAATTGATCCGCCAAACCCTGCGGTACATTGTAATTGGACCACAAACCCGAGTTGACATCCATGACCGACAAGCCGCCACCATAACTCCCAACCAGAAGACGATCATCAATACGGCTGACGTGAAAAATACCATTAGACAAAATACCGGGAGTTTTATTATCAAACACCGTGTATTGATCCGAACTTGTATCATAACGTATCACCCCACCGGAGGTTGCAAACCAAACTTGTCCGGCTTCCGCGTAAATACCTTTGACATTACGATTACCAATTTCAAAATGGGCAATACGCCCGGTATCAGGCAAACCGACGGTACCCGCTCCCGAATCCAAAATTTGTGCGCGTGCAGTTGCAGTTTGAATGGGTTGTGAAGAAGAGGCATCTGTACTGTTACTTGCTTCAGACGATTCACTTTTTGTAACTGCAGCGATACTGTCTTTAACAATAGGCTCCTGTTGCCCTAATTTATAAGAGAACAGTGCAATAGCCACAGCAACAACTAAGAAAATGCCTATACTTCGGTATCCCATCACCTTCTGCCCCTGTTACTGCTTTTTTTGTTTCGTTTCAGCGGGCTTACCCCTGGCCAAACGTGCCACACCCGTCCGTGAACCTACCCATATTTCGCCCGACGGAGTGGCTTGCACCGCATAAATACTATTGCCCATTAAACCATCTTTACTCTGATAGGTCTGCCAATTTTCGCCATCATAGTAAGACAAACCTTGATTAGTACCAAACCAATAGTTTCCATCTGCATCTTGATCCATACTAAATACCACATTACTGGCCAAGCCATCTTGAACCGTATAGTTGTGCCATTTTTTACCATCGTAACGACTCACGCCTCCTCCCCAGGTGCCCACCCAAACATCACCGGAATCGGCCACCATCAAACAAAACACATAGTTTGGATTATAGGTCTCTCGCCCTTCGGTCAATATGCCCAGATCATGGCGAGAGCGTGTCCCCAGCCCTGTATTAATATTTGTGGGTAAATCGGCTTCGTTGGCCGCGCCCATACCTTCTTTATTTGTCCAGGCGTGCCATGTCTCACCATCGTACATGGAGACACCCCCTTCCGTACCCAGCCACACTCGATCCTGTGCATCAACATCAATACCATAAACCCATTCATTGACCAGCTCTTCAACATAAGTTTCAAAATTCTCTCGCGCCGCATCCAGTCTGTTTACACCCGCCCAAGTACCAATCCATAAAGTACCATCGGACTGCTCAGTGATCGAATAAACCCAATAATCGGCTAAGCCGTGCATTGGAAAAAAGGTATCCCATTCACCTTTTTTATAAGCAGTCAAACCACCGCCATTCGTACCAAACCAACTGACTCCGGTTTTATCTACAAAAGCAGAAAAAATATATTCATTCGCCAAGCCCGCCGTTCGTGTAAACACATCGCGCACATCCCGACTGAGTAAATCGATATAAAGCAGGCCAACTGACGTCCCTATCCAGATGGCCTGTTCCGCTTTGTCAATCGCCAAAGATCGTACATAAACATCTTTACCCACACCAAATGCTTCATGCACATGAAAAGCTTTGACTTGCTGCACATTTTTTTGTGGCGTAGAAACGAGAGGGGTCGCTTCAGCAGGCGTCTTAGGCAATGCAGCAGAATCAAGCGCCTCCGAACCAGAGCTACACGATAACAACCCACCTAAAATACAAAATATAGAAGAAAATTTAAGAGCGGTCGAATGCATCAAAATGTCCTCTCGATCTAGAGGAAAGTTCGAAGAAAAGCAACAACGTCATCCATCTCATCACGAGTCAGAATCCCCTGAAAAGCAGGCATGATTTCTTTACCTTGCTCGATAATGTCAAGCAAATCTCTGTTAGGCTTGAATAAACCCTGGCCTCGGGTAAAATCCGGCACACCCGGCATCGTCCCTCGCCCATCATCACCATGACAGGTCGTACAGTGACTACTATATATTTGTCCACCATTGGCAGAATCAGCAGCATAAGTCACGCCACTCAATAACAGACCCACAAAAAACATCGCGACGACACCCTGTCTTTTTTTAATCATGATTTCACTCCGAGTTTTTTCTGCCTTATTCAAGTTTATTAATTTCTTGTGTGATCTGATCAACCATGGAGCGCGTATGCCAAACTTGCTCACCCGCATAACGTGCAATTAAACGACCATTCTTATCAATTAAAAAGGTATGTGGATAAGCCACAATGCCCAGCTTTTCATTCACTTCTAGCCCGTCAATATCGACATAATTAGTGTAGGTCACACCTTGATCAGATAAATACTCCTGAACCAAGTCAACATCATGATCAATAGACAGGCCAACCACTGCAAAAGCATGCTCTTTTAGAATTTGCTCTAACTTTTCCAAACTCGGCAATTCTTTACGACAGGGTGGGCACCAGGTCGCCCAAAGATTCAAAAGCACAACTTTATCCTGTCGTCGTGCATCTAGAGATATCGATTCTCCCTGCAGTGTGCTCACGTTTAGCTCAGGAAAAGAAGCGCCTAGCGTGAGTCGATCAGGCAGCGGCTCTGATTTTTCACAGCCGCCCAACAACACACTACTCATCAGCATCAATGACAGCTGAATCTGTCTTTTTTTTAAACCTGAACTCTGTTTACGGCACCACATTATCAATCATAATATCCAGCCCGACCTGACCCACATCAATCACGGCGGTCGTGCCTTCTAAATCACCACTTTGAGCGATGGCATCGCCTGACCTAGATATCCGAGCACTCACAATAATTTGCGGATAATCAGCAAGCGACATGCCAGACATCATCGCCATTTTTTCATTCAGAGTGAATTCATACGGCAAATCTTGCACTTGTTTTTTCAGTATCGCTAATGGCATGCGCGGCCCGTTTGCTGCACGCGCATAAATGAAAACGGTATCTGTCGGTACAAGTTGTTCTTGATACACTGGATCAACCCGCACGGTACCCGATACGAAAGTCGAGCCTTTTACCGCAGCAACGACCCTTTCTTCCTCTGGTGGAATAGCACGACCCTCAGCCCTGAGTCGTGCCTCTATCTCGGCTATATTGGTCTCCATTGTATTCGCCTCTTGCGAACCGGGCTGAACGATATTTTTCAGTCTACGCCAATAAGACAAAGCAAGTTCATAATCACCCCGCTCATAATGATACGTTCCAGCCAGCCACAAAGATTGAACATTAATCGGGTTTAACTCCAATGATTTTCGAATTAAACGCATAGGTCGACCATCCAGACTGCCTTCTGCTGCCATGGCAAGCGTATCGGCAAAATCAGCAAGCAGTTGCGGATTTGTTTCAACCAACGGCATCGCTTTTTCAAACGCCATAACCGCATCAGCGTGTTTTTGTTGAAAACGGTAAGAACGCGCCAACATCAACCAACCTTCGATATCATCAGGATTTTCTTCTAAACTCGCCGCCAACTGATTCACCATCGCTTCAACCTGGGCACCGGTATCAGGATGTTCCACTGAAGCACTACCTGTATCGGATCCTTCTTCAGCCGCCGCTACAACCGGAGGGACACCCGTCACCGCCGTTGGACTTCCTAAATCCATATAGAGCAAAATAGAAAACAAAGGAATAAGCACGGCCAAAGCAATCACTAATGGACGGCCACTCGGTTCCGTTGTTGTCTGAACAATCGACCCACCGCCATTTTTATTTACATCCTCCACGTCTTGCAAGAGACGACGCTCAACTTCTTGCTTTGTTCGTTCGTAATATTCAAGAGTAATAACACCATTATTGTTATCGCGCTCCAATTCAGCAAGCTGATCTTTATATATTGATACGTTCAATTCATCATGCTCAATAACTTGATCTATCACCTTCCTGGACAACAAGGGCGGTAATACAAACAGCATTGCAGCAAGAAAAAGAAAAGCCGCAATAATCCAAAAAACAACCATAATCTATTTCTCCCCCGCCTCTTTATTAAGTAGAGCGGATACTCTGGCTTGTTCCTCCATTGATAAGGGAGTTACATCATCAACCACTTCACGTTTTTTACGTATTAAATTTATATATAGCATGGTAAGCGCACCAAAGAATAATAAAGCCGGACCTAACCAAAGCGCTAAAGTAGAAAGCTTAAAAGCAGGTCGATATCTTACAAAATCACCGTAACGTTCTTCCATATAACTCACTATTTCAGTTTCGCCTTTTCCCTCTTGCACCATTTCACGAACCTGTCGTCGTAAGTCAACGGCCACCCCGGCATCCGAGTCGGCTATAGTCTGGTTTTGACAAACCAGACAACGTAGCTCTTTAGCGATCTCCAGAACCTGAGCTTCGACAACGGGATCCTCAGCCATGGGCGTCGCTTCTTTAGCCAGGCTATTCGTCACCCAACCTGCTAATGCTAATAGAATAATAGCCAGACCAAAAAAGCGCATCATCCTTGTAACTCCTTAATTTTCGGAATAATAATTTTTTCTAAGTCTTGGTATGTTACCGGGCCAATATGCTTATATTGAATGATTCCATTTTTATCAATAATGAACGTTTCCGGCGCACCATAAACCCCCCAGTCAATGGCCACACGACCCTCATAATCAAATGCAATATAGGTATAGGGATCCCCACCATGAGTACGCAACCACAGTTGTCCGTCTTTACGTTCATCTTTATAGTTAAGCCCAACGATAGCCACCGAATTGCGCTTGGCTAGTTCAATAAAAGCAGGGTGCTCAATACGACACGAAGGGCACCAGGAGGCCCAAACATTAAACAACCATACTTTTCCTTTCATTTGATTTGTAGAAAAAGTTGCGTTGGCATCGTGCAGTGTCGGCAGCTCAAATACCGGCGCGGGTTTACCAATCAAAGGCGACGGTACTTCCGAAGGATTTAAAGATAACCCCCTATATAAAAAACCAGCCAAAATTAAAAACAGAGCCAAAGGCAACAAATAACGAAGAGAGCGAAGCATAAATTTAACCCTCCGCTGGCACAGCAGGGGAAGGTTTATTTTTAGGCAACCCTTCTTCTTTTTCAGATTTTAATGGCTGACGACGGCGCACTGTTAATCGGTATCGTTTATCCGTCATTGCCAGCAAGCCACCCAAAGCCATCAAACCCGCACCGGCCCAAATCCAGGCGACTAAAGGTTTGTAATAGAGGCGTACACTCCAGGAACCACCACCGACAGGCTCACCTAGAGAGACATAAATTTGCTCAAAGAAGGTCGATTCAATGGCAGCCTCAGTCATCGGGTTGGTTTGTACGGTATAAACCCGTTTTTCGGGTTGCAATAAGGCAAAGGGTTCATCATTTTTACTGACAACAATAATGCCACGTTGCGCTTCGTAATTGGGGCCGGGAACCTTAACCACACCATCAAACAAAAAGGTATAATTCGACAAGGTAATCGTATCACCGACATCCATTCGTACATCTTTTTCTTGCTCAAAACCTTTAACAAAAGTCACACCCAAGACAAAAATGCCAATACCAAAATGGGCAACAACCATACCCCAAAAATGCATAGGCTGTTTTGCTAACTTAACTATGACCGATTGATCGCTGCTCATTGAATTAACACGGTTAACGATATTAACAAACACGGAGGCAATAACCCATCCCGCGAGTAAGGTGCCGAAACTGACTAATAGCGATCCGCCCCCCATTAAAAGAGGTAAGACAATCGCCGCAATAACACCAGCAAGCAAGGCCCATTTTAAACGCGCCTTTAGTTCAGGAATTGCTGCCTGCTTCCACTTAGCTATCGGCCCAACCCCCATAAGAAACAACACAGGAACCATAAGGGGGAAAAATACAGCATTAAAATAAGGCTCGCCCACTGACAGTTTACCCATCCCCATCGCATCATGAATAAGAGGATAAATCGTACCCAATAGAACGGCACCACAAGTTACGGATAACATAACATTACCAGTTAACAACATCGATTCACGAGAAACCAGTTTAAAGTCTCCGCCAAAACCGACTTTCGGCGCACGCCATGCAAATAATGCCAATGAAATACCGATGACGATACCAAGAAAAAGCAAAATATAAGAACCTCGTTCTGGGTCGGTAGCAAAAGCATGCACAGAAACTAACACACCAGAACGCACTAAAAATGTACCCAGCAAACTCAAAGAAAATACAGTAATCGCCAACAACAAGGTCCAGTTACGAAACGTACCGCGTTTATCGGTGACCGCTAAAGAATGAATCAGTGCCGTCCCCGCGATCCACGGCAAAAAAGAAGCATTTTCTACGGGATCCCAAAACCACCAGCCACCCCAGCCCAGTTCGTAGTAGGCCCACCAGCTACCGAGTGCAATACCTACTGTTAAAAAAGCCCAAGCCGCCGTCGTCCAAGGGCGAGACCAACGCGCCCATGCGGCATCAATACGACCACTGATCAACGCGGCAATCGCAAAAGCAAAGGCAACAGAAAAACCGACATACCCCATATACAAGAGCGGCGGATGAATGACTAAGCCGGGATCTTGCAACAAAGGGTTGAGATCTCGACCATCCAGAGCTGCTGGAAACAGGCGCTCAAAAGGATTGGAAGTTAACAACAAAAACAAAAGAAAACCGATAGAGAGAAAACCCAGCACACCCACCACGCGCGCGAGGGTTTGATCGTCAATACTGCGGCTAAACAGAGTGACACCGACCGTCCATAAAGAAAGAAAAAGGATCCATAACAACATCGACCCTTCATGCCCCCCCCATACCGCAGCGAACTTGTACAGGGTTGGCATCAATGAATTTGAATGATTCGCCGCATAAAGCACCGAAAAATCATCCTGCAAAAAAGCGTAGGTCAAACAAACAAAGGCTAAAGCGACAAACACACATTGCCCTTGAGCTACCGGTTTGGTCAGCGCCATCCAGGAAGCATAACCTTTGTGAGCACCGACCAACGGGAAAAATGTTTGTATTATTGACAAACACAACGCGATAATCAGAGCTAACTGCCCTATTTCTGGAATCATAGCACTCTCCTTGGAGTCTATTTATAATGACTAATTAATTAGCAATTAAAGTTGTCGTGGTTGAGCTACTATCATTTTCAGCTTTTGCCTGTTGGCCTTTTTCCAATGCTTCTGCTACTTCAGGCGGCATATAAGTCTCGTCATGCTTGGCTAAAACTTCTTCCGCGCGAAACAAATTACCCGATTCCAAATGGCCTTGTGTTACCACACCCTGCCCCTCACGAAACAAATCGGGGAGAATGCCAGTAAACACCACTGGCATATCAACGGCGTGATCCGTTACAATAAAATTCACTGTTAAACCATCGTCTTGACGCACGATACTCCCCTCTTTCACCAACCCGCCCAAACGAAAGGCACGATCAACAGGCGCTTCATTTGCCATGACCTGAGTCGGACTGAAAAAGAAAACCATATTACTTTGAAACGCATTTAATACGAGTGCGGCAGCGATGCCTATACCCGCTACGCCACCCACAATAAGTGCAATTTTCTTATGCCTGCGCTTCATCTTTTTGCCTCTTAGTCATTCTTACCATACGACACACTCGCTGCCAAACCATTTTTCGGTGCTGCCTTAACCATACTAATTCAACTATAATACAAAATAGGGTCAACCCATAACAGCTCCACACATAAGCGGAATACCGCCCCATATCCAGTGCTTCTGCAATGCTCATTTTTTTTCACCTTCTTGCACCAGTGCCGCGACCCAATCCGTTTTACTCTCGCGCTGTAAAATTTCAGTACGAACACGAGAGAGTGCAACCCCTATGGTGTAAGACCAAAAACAAAGTGTCATCAGCAAAATAGAAATCAACATCTCTACGCCCATCGTCGATTCATTTAACTTCAATGAAGGCGGTTGATGCAAGGTACTCCACCAAATAACAGAAAAATAAATAATCGGCACATTAACAATGCCAACTAACGCCAGCAATCCAGTTGCTTTTGCAGCGCGACGAGGATCTTCAATCGCAGCACCCAAAGCAATAAACCCAATATATAAAAAAAATAAAATGAGTTCACTGGTCAGGCGAGCATCCCATACCCACCAGGTACCCCATGTCGGTTTGCCCCATACCGCCCCCGTAACCAAGGCAAGAAAAGCAAAAAGTGCACCGGTCGGCGCTAAACTCTTAGCCATCATGGCTGACAAACGCGTATTCCAAATCAAACCTGACGCCGCCCACATCGCCATCACAACATAGATAAACATCGACATCCAGGCAACAGGGACATGGATAAACATAATTTTATAGGATTGACCTTGCTGGTAATCCGCTAACGGCGCTTCAAAAAAAGAATAATAAAGACCCGCAATACCCAACAAAGCCGCCGCCCACATAAACCATGGAACCATCTTCCCTGCAAGAGGGTAGAACGTAGCTGGTGCCGCATATTTAAATATATTAATTTTCAAAAACTAACCTACTCAACTGAAATTTTTAATGCTGCAGCCGTTGCCCAGGGTGCCAGCACCACTGAGACAAACAATCCCGCGCCCAACAAAGACAAGTGCGCCTGTGCACCTAAGCCCGACGCACTGGCTTCCACCGCGCCCGCACCAAAAACCAAAACGGGGATATATAAAGGTAAGATGAGCAAAGATATCAACACCCCGCCCCCTCTGACCCCAAGCGTTAAAGCAGCACCAATCGCACCAATCAAACTCAAAATGGGGGTACCTAACATTAAAGCACCTATTAATATAATGATGGCCTCGCCGTCCAAATCAAATTGCAACCCCATCACCGGCGCAATAAAAACCAAAGGCAAACCGGAAACCAGCCAATGTGCAAAAACTTTCCCTAAAACCAAGATAGACAAGGGTTGAGGTACTAGCAACATTTGTTCCAGTGTGCCATCAACATAGTCATTATAAAATAATCGACCCAATGCCAGCATGGAGGCTAACAATGCAGCCACCCAAACCACACCCGGCGCAATCGTCCTTAAAGTATCAGCCTCCGGCCCAACCCCTAAGGGGAAAAGGCTGACCACAATAATAAAAAAAAACAAAATGGTCAAAAAATCTGCGCGCCGTCGCATGGCTAACAGCAACTCTCTACGCACCACAGTAAAAAACGCAGAAAACATAAAATTCCTAGTGTTTCAAATGGATATGACGAACATGAACGCCTTCAAGCGCAACTTCCTGGTGCGTCGTTAAAATCACCATCCCGCCTTGCTGCGCATGATGGACAATCACATCCTGTAACACCGCAACAGCGGCAACATCCAGCGCAGTAAAAGGTTCATCCAAAATCCATAACTTGCTCTTATTCAATATAAAACGAGCTAATGCCGTACGCTTTTTCTGGCCTTGGGAAAGAACGCTGGTAGGTAATTCCTGACAAATTTCCACGCCTAATTTAGCCAAAACTGAAGAAATTTGCTCTTCTGTCACCCGGACTCCAGCTAAATGAGCTGAAATCGTTAAATTTTCCAGAGCCGTCAGCTCGTCTTTTAAGCCATTCAAATGACCAAAATAGGCAATATGCCGATGATAATCTTCCGCAAGTTTGCGTGTTTTTTCACCGCCCCAGACGATATCCCCCTCATCAGGCACCACTAAACCACATATCGCACGCAATAATGTAGTTTTACCACTGCCATTGGGGCCATGCACATACAGCACTTCACCTTCAGTCAAACCAAAGGACAACCCCTCAAAGAGCTGATTATCCCCACGCACGCAGGCAAGATTACTTACTTCCAACATAGCTCGTTACTATTTTTTATTTACGTAACGGTTCAGATCACCCCTGAAACAGTGGATTTCGGGGTGATCTGAACCGTTACTGTGTATTTGACTACTCGCTGAGTAGCGACTTACAATTTAACCAATATTTTATATAAGGGGGAGCACAGAAACCCTTGGCAGAATTCATTATTTTTTTAGCCATTTTGCATTACGCACCACTTGTTTTTTTATTTAAAATTCAAATGATTATCAGGGTGCGATCACTTCTGCTCTAAATATAGCCTCTACTAGTATTTAATTATACTATAGCGGCCGAAACTATTCAGCTACTCATAAAGACCGCGCCAAACGAAATCCGTTCCCTGAATCATTCATATCAGCAGCATAACTGCCACGAGTAGCAGAGCGAACATATTGACTCGCACTATTCCAAGCGCCCCCTTTTAACACCCGTTCAGCACAATCGGCTTGCTCTATCCAGGCTCGTCCATCACTCGGCGCATCGGTGTAGTCATCATGCCAACAATCTTCGACCCACTCCCATACGTTGCCATGCATATCAGCCAACCCCCAGGCATTACGTTGACGCTGCCCTACAGGCCGAGTTCCCACATTGCCACTATGGCCATACCAGGCAAACCTGACCAATTCGTTTTTTGAAAAAGGGTATGGCGTTGTTGTTCCACTTCGTGCTGCGTATTCCCACTCAGCTTCCGTGGGTAGACGATACTTAGTGGTTTTTTCCTGCTCGTTTAATCGTAGAATAAACTCTTGCACGTCAAACCAGGTCACCTGATCAACCGGACGTTTAGGGTGCTTATAGAGGCTCGGATTACTACCCATCACGGCCACCCACTGGGCTTGTGTCACTTCAGTTTCGCCCAGATAAAAAGCACCGACCTTAACCTGACGCTGGGGACGTTCATTAGTTAGACCGTCACTATTGCCCATGCTAAATCGGCCAGCAGGGATTATACGCATATCAAGGTTCAGCAAAGGCACTATAAAACCTGTGTCCTCAGTCGTTTTTTCTTGCTGTAACGGCGGAGAAATCACGGTCAGTACAATGGCTAATAGCAACACAATAAACACGGGAAAACCTAACTGAAACCACACTGTTGAAGCAAAACTCACAACCACCCTCTCCTTTTTTTTATTTGAAGCACAGTGTACATTGTAGTTAGCATAAAACCCACACTCTAGGACACGGACAGAATAGAGCAATACAGTCCCTTAACTTTATTATTGAAATGACTAAAACATTACAAAAACTCGAACATAGAATCACTGAGACCATAGTCGGACAACAAGCCCTAATCAAACGATTATTGATTGCACTGCTCTCTGATGGTCATCTTCTCATCGAAGGAGCACCTGGGCTCGCCAAAACGACTGCGGTGCAAGCGCTGGCCGATGGCATCAACACTCAATTTCAAAGAATCCAATTTACACCTGACTTAATCCCGGGAGATATCACCGGTACCGATATTTTTATTCCACAAGATGGGCATTTTCAATTTGAAAAAGGCCCTATATTTAATCAAATTATTCTTGCTGACGAAATCAACCGCGCACCACCGAAAGTACAATCTGCGTTATTGGAAGCAATGCAAGAACGACAAGTCACTATGGGTCGCCACACCCGAACGCTTCCTGAGTTATTTTTGGTCATCGCCACCCAAAACCCGCTGGAACACGAAGGTACTTTTCCGCTGCCTGAGGCACAGCTTGATCGTTTTTTTATGAAGGTCAACTTAAGTTATCCCAGCGTTGAAGAAGAACTGGAAATTTTGCGCCGTGACCTGGTTCGCCACACCACGGCAACAGCAACAAAAAAAGAGCCAGTAATCAATGAAGCAGAGGTGCATACTGCCCGTCGCGCGGTGCAACAAATTTACATAGACCCCATGCTGAATCGATATATTGTAACCCTGGTTCATGCCACTCGCGACCCAGCACAATGGGCACCTCAATTAAACGAACATTTACAACGCGGCGCTTCACCTCGCGCCAGCCTCGCGCTTGCCCACGCCGCGCGAGCACATGCCTATTTAGCAGAACGAGACTTTGTTGAACCCGGCGACATCACCACCCTAGCGGCAGACATACTCAACCATCGCATCGCCTTGAGCTTTGCTGCACACGCAGAAGGCATGAGCACACGTGAGGTGATAGACACTCTGCTTAATGTCGTACCGATTCCTTGATGCCCTTCCTGTCCTCACCATTAATGAGTCACTCTGAATTTACTCAGATACATGCCCAGGTCAGTTTATGGCGCAATCGTTCGCGCATTGCCCACAGCTACGGATCCGGCACGCATCGTTCCTGCTTTCGTGGGCAAGGCCTAGAAACAGTTGATAGCCGCCCTTACCAACCGGGCGACAACATTCGGCATATGGATTGGCGCGCAACGGCGCGTAGCGGCAAGCCCATCAGTAAGGTCTTTATGGATGAACGACAGCATAATCTTTTTTTGCTTATTGATCGCCGCCCCGCAATGTTTTTTGGTACACGCAACATGCTCAAAGTTACCGCTGCGATTAAAACAGCGGCGATACTCGCCTTTTCCGCCATCGTCAATCACGACCGAGTAGGTGGTATTATTATTGACCAGCAACAACAGACCCTGTTTCCGTCAACACGAGCGCTTAATGCGACGCTAAAATTGTTGACCGCCGCCGCCGCCCCACAAACTGAAAACATCCAGCAGGAAAATAATTTACTCGACAAGGCGTTGGCCACCGCGCTCATCACCGCCCCGAATAATGCCACTCTATGCTTAATCAGTGACTGCGATTTTGTAACCGCATCACAGACACACAAAGCAATATACGCACTCATTGATAAATACCCAGTACAAGCCTTTCAAATAACCGACCCGGCAGACTACAAACTAGAAAACGTCGGGAAACTGCGTATCGCCTCGCCTGATGGCACTGCGACCTGCACGATTGATACCCGCAATAAACAAATTCGCGATGCCTATGCCATCCGCGCGACTGAACAACAAAAATGCATTCGCTTACAACTGCGCAGATGGGGTATCCACCACCATACCATTCAAACTAACTACGACATATCAACTCAAATTGAAGCCCTAATATGAACCAAAACATCCCCTTCAACATGCTGGCTGATATTGAACTGCCCAACGAACCCAATGGATATAACGACATCATTTTCATTATTATTGCGTCAGGCTTACTGCTCACATTGATAACTTGGCGAATAATAAAACGCAAACCCTCACCACAAGCTACATCTGAAACAATGAACGCAGAGCAAGCACTTAACGAAGTCATCGCCCAACACCAATCAACGAGCATTAATCAACGAGAAGCGGCATTCCGTATTGCCACGGTATTGCGTCTTAGCCTCAATTTGCCACAACTGACATTACAAGCACCCGATACTCTGCAACATGAACAAACCCTTTGGCATAAAACCATACAACAACTCGAACAGCTACGCTACCAACACCGCTGCGATACTCCACTCTCACCGGAATTAATCCAACAAGTACGGCGGTGGATTCAATATGGAACGACACACTGATATCATGGTTCATTTTGACGCACCGCTATGGCTACTCGGCATCTTGCTTTTATTGATGGGGTATATGATTCAGCGAAAACGACAGCACACACCATCTTCACCCACCCTCAGTGCCCTGCGCCATCCCAAATACGCAATACTCAATGACATTGCAACACAACAGCAAAAACGCCCATCATCCACACCCTGGCTTTGGCTTGCAAGTTGTACTCTGCTCATTATCGCACTCGCCGCGCCCTACTGGCATGACCCCAGCTCGGATCAACGCGCCAATGGCCGTAATATTGTATTAGCGCTGGATGTATCCGACTCTATGCGTGCAGAAGATTTCATCATCGATGACAAGGTGGTCAACCGCCTGACCATGCTTAAACACATTGTCGACCAATTCATCCAACAACAAACTGGCGATCGTTTCAGCTTGATTATTTTTGGCGATGATGCCTTTACACTCAGCCCACTAACCCGCGACCAAACCTTATTACGCAAGCTACTCAGTGAACTTCAGCCGAATATCGCGGGCATAAAAACAGCTCTGGGCGATGCTCTTTTTTTATCGATATCCCGCCTGGCTTCGGTAAACAATCAAGGGCTTGTTATTCTTTTAACGGATGGAGCGAACACCAGCGGTACACTACATCCAAAACAAGCATTACAGCTCAGCAAACAATCCAAGATCCCTGTTTACACCATCGGCATCGGCTCGCATCGTCGCGTCGCTTTCCCCAGAGCTGAACTGGAAAAACCGATACTGACATCGATGCCACTAGATGAAGCCTTATTACAGACCATTGCCAACGAAACAGGCGGACGTTACTTCAGAGCGGAGACCACTGAGCTTCTAAGCCATATCACGCAAGAAATTAGTGCCATCGAAACCATTACTAAAGAGGAAAAGCAAGCCATTCCCCGCACAGACGGTTATTGGATACCGGCATTGCTGGCTTTAATATTGTTGTTTTTGCATTACCATCTCAATTATAAAAAGGTTTTACCGGAGTAGCCAGCACAAATGAATCTCTATGAACTACATTGGCGAGAACCCCTATGGCTAGCTGCGCTGTTGTTATTGTTGCTGTTGATACTTTTACAACACCGAAGTAAACACAAGCAAAATTCTCGCTTGAGCTATTTTGCAGATCGTCACCTGTTGCCCTATTTTATCAACCCTGGAAAGCCATTCAGGTACGGACTAATTTATAGCGCCTACAGCCTGTTGATCCTAGCTTTAAGCGGCCCCTTTTTAATTTCTGAAGAACAACATCAAAACCAGCACCAGGCTATAGATCTTGTTTTAGTTGTCGATATTTCGCCCTCGATGAATGCAACAGATATCACGCCTAATCGCCTGACTCGCGCAAAAGCCGAAATCAAAGATTTACTCCAACTGAGAGCAAGAGACCGAGTCGCTCTGATTACTTTTTCTGCCAATGCTTACTTAACCTTGCCGTTAACTCACGATAAGAACGTCATACAACAATTTGTTCAGGCGCTCAGCAGCGACCTGGTTCGCCGTAAAGGATCTAATCTCAGCCGAGCCATTGAATTGGCACAAGCAACTTTATCAACAAGTAAAAATAATAGTCGCGCTATTATTTTATTAAGCGATGGCGAACATCACACGCCGCGCATACAGCAACAAGCTCAAAAACTACAACAACAAGGCATTCCACTTTTCATCATGGGCATGGGTACAACCAGCGGCGCACCGGTTATCGATCATGCGGGCAACACCCTGATTCACCAAGGTATGCCCGTGATTTCGAAACTCAATTCAACCGCATTACAAAGTCTCGCACAAATCACTCAAGGGGTTTACAGCACACCCACCGCAGACAACAGTGACTGGGGAGAAATAAATATAGAACTCGAGCAACTCAGCACGCTGAACCCTTACGAAACTTACACACAAGCGACCATCAAATTACCCCCTTGGCTATTGATGATAGCCTTGATCCTGATTTTGTTACCTGTTTTATCTCGCGCCCGATTTATAAGCTGGACACTTTTTTTAATTTTTCCTGTGACCACACTCTCACCAAGCGCCACCGCCAGTGCCTGGCAAGAAACTCAAGCCCTTAACGCACTGAAAAACGATGACCTCAGTATGGCAGAAAATTATTACCGCAACATAGAGGGATTTAATGGCGACCTGGGTCGCGGTAGTGTCGCTTATAAAAAACAGCTCTGGCCACAAGCCACTGAGGAGTTCAAAAAAGCGGCGCAATCTGCACACACAGATCAAGAACGCGCCAAAGCCAGCTACAACCTCGGCAATGTACTCACCCAAATGAAACAAACCAAAAGTGCAATCGCGGCCTATAAAAAAGCACTACACTTCCAACCCAACTACCCACGTGCTACGTTTAACTTAAACCTGGTAGAACAAATTCAACTTTCCTCTCTAACGCAAGATAAAAAGCAAACCGACACCCCCATGCCACAACAAACACCCACTCGCACTGAACAAAATGAAACCGGCCACCGCCTTTCAAATAAGGAAGACAACAAAACGACAACTCAAATAAAACAGCAACAACAAAGCTTGCAAACAGGCGAGCTACAAGGTGTTTACATTCCAGAGCAACTGGAAAAGCTACTGCAAAAAAGATATCTACGCCGAGACCAAATCGACGGATTGAGCAAAGCAGAAACTAAACCATGGTAAAGATAAAAAAATAGTAACTAGGGAGCGCCCGAAAACTAACTAATTTTAAGCTGTCACCGTTGCTTTGTCTCTTCACCCCTTGGGTGAGCCACGCTACGAGCTGAATGGCACTTTTGTGAGGTCACATCTTTGCGTTGTAACACCTTAGAATGGCTTGCGCAAAATGGAAAGTTATTACGTGCCCATTCCTAAGACGCTTTTTTTAGGACGGCGGTTATTTCGTTGGCGGGTAGGGGGCGACTGAAGTAATACCCTTGTACTTCGTCACAAAAATGTGATTTGAGATAGTTAAGCTGTGCTTCGGTTTCCACGCCTTCGGCGATGACTTTGAGTTTCATATTATGCGCCATGGCGATGACGGCTGAGGAGATGGCCGCATCGTCTGGGTCAGTGTCAATATCACGGACGAATGATTGGTCGATTTTTAAGCGATCGATTGGGAAACGTTTCAAATAGTTTAATGAAGAATAACCTGTACCGAAATCATCGATGGCCAGTTGCACGCCCATCGATTTCAGCGTTTGGAGTGTGGTGACTGCGTTGTCCAAGTCTCTCATAATCAGATTTTCTGTAATTTCCAGCTCCATATAATAAGGATCGAGTTCACTCTGCTTAAGAATGTCGGCGATCATGTCGGTGACGTTTTTCTCCATGAACTGGCGTGGAGAGAGATTAATGGCCACTCTAAGCTGTGGCAAGCCGTTATCATGCCAGGTTTTAGTCTGTTTGGCTGCGGTTTGTATAACCCACTCACCAATCGAAATAATAAGTCCCGTTTCTTCAGCAAGAGGAATGAAATCTGCAGGCGGAATGAGACCGCGCTGAGGATGCTGCCAGCGCAACAGCGCCTCAACACCAAGCATTTTTCCTGTTTTAAGCTCCATTTGGGGCTGGAAGTGTAATACCAGTTGCTGACGCTCTATGGCGTGACGTAATTCATGCTCCAGCAGTAGCCGTTCTCGGGAATGCAGGTTCATTTCTTGGGAGTAATACTGAATGTTGTTCCGGCCTTTTTCCTTGGCTTTGTACATAGCAACATCCGCGTTTTTTAACAAGGTCTCTGCATCTCTCCCATCTTTGGGAAACAAACTGATGCCGATGCTGCAGGTAATAAAGCACTCGTGCCCTTCAATGATATAGGGTTTTTCTAAGGCCTTGCGTACTTTGCAGGCAATCGAGGTCACCTGTGATTCATGGCGGATATTTTCCAGAACGATAACGAATTCATCGCCACCTAAACGAGCAACCGTATCGATTTTTCGGCTGCTGGACTTGAGCCGTGTTCCGACGGCTTGTAACAGGGCATCTCCGGCAGAATGCCCTAGCCCATCATTAACTGCTTTAAAACGATCAAGATCAATAAACAGCAAGACAAGTTGTAACTGGTTGCGCACTGTGCGTTCGATCGCCCCTTGCAATTGTGCTTGCAACAGGCTGCGGTTAGGTAGCTTAGTGAGCGCATCATGGGTGGCTTGATGTGTCATTTTTTGTGTCATGCGACGGGTTTCGCTGACATCGCTGAAAACAATTACCGCACCCAAAACACTATTTTTTTTATTGAGAATGGGTGCGGCAGAGGCACGAATGGCCCACTCTTTGTGACCGTTGTGACTGAGTACGGCGCTGTGTTCGGGATAAGCCATGCTATGACCCGTCTGTAGGCAGCGAGTAATGGGCTCGGTGATTTTTTCGCGGCTTTGCTCGTTAATCACTCGAAACAGCGCATTGACCGGTTGCTTCTGAGCTTGTTTTTTTGTCCACCCTGTGAACAATTCTGCCGCGGGATTGATGTACTCCACCTTGCCCTGGGCATCGGTGGCAATAACGGCGTCCCCTATCGAGTGCAAAGTGACTTCAGCACGCTCCTTTTGCTCTAACAATAAACGCGATGTAGTAACCAGGCGACGCCAACTCCACAAGGGGTAGCTGAGGCCAAGAGCAATCAAGGCAGCAGAGGGGGGGAACCATAAATGAAAGTTTCGCAGTAGTAAAATACTAAAAAATATCGGCAAAATCAGCAAACCGAGGGTGATCAATAATGATCCACCTGGGCTTGGGCGTGAGTACAAAAGCAAGCTAGATAGCACCAATATCCCTGTTAGCAGCATTTGCCAGGGGAGATTCAGCGGCTGTATGGCTCTATTATGGCGTAAGGCGTGCAAAATATTGGCTTGAATTTCTACTCCTGGCATCGCCTGGCTGAAGCCGGAGACCGGCGTCGGAAGCGCGTCGCCCAGCCCAGCAGCAGTGGCACCGATCAGCACAAACTTATCGCGGAAAGTTTCCGGAGGAATCACACCCAGCAGAACATCGGCATAAGAGACGCGCTGGAAATGACCGGGCGCGCCCGCATAAGGTAGCATTGAGCCGTAGTTCCGTACCCACCTGTCCAGCAAGCCTGAACCAAAGTTTTCCCCCAGATCATTTATCCTCGATAACGATTGTATGATATCTGGATCTTCGAGTTCTAGCATAGCCAGCGCAAGCTGAGACCATTTTGCTGTGCCCAGACCGGCTTTGAGAAAGATACGGCGGTTAATGCCATCTTGATCCAGCTCCATATCAACATGGCCGAGACGTGCAGCAGCCTCAGCCAGTATGGGAATCGGCAGAGTTTCTTTGAGCGGTGAGTGTAGTTGTTCCTGTTCCGGCAGCATAGGGATAACCACACGACCGTGCCGTTGTAAAGCCTCAGCCAGTATGATATCCGCTTGATGGTCTGATTTATCCGGCTCCGCAAAAATAATATCGAGCCCCACCGCCTTGCTGCCTGCTTGCCGAAGAATATCGATCAGTCTGGCATGATTGAGCCGTGGCCAGGGCCAACGACCAAATTTTGCCAAGCTCTGTTGATCGATGGCGATAATAATAATATCATCCGGCGGCGGATGGGAGTCGTATTTTAGATGGGTATCATAAATGACGTAATCCCATTTTTGTAGCCATTGTGTGTAGTTCAGCATCAGAGCCAGGCTAATTAATCCCAGCAAGAGAATAGTTTTTTCAGTCCATTTCGGTGGTGTGCCTGCACTCATGATAGTAACCACAGTAACAAGGGGAGAAAAATGGCCACCCATGCTATTACCATCATCAATAAACCAGTCTCTGGGGGGGCTGGTTCAACAGGAACAACGAGTGTAAAGGTATGTTCAGCGTTCATACCTTCAAGTCCATTCGCATCGGTTGCCCGCACCCGTAAAAGGTAATCCCCCTCAGGGAGTTCAGCGGCATGCAGTTGCGGTTTCGCCAGAGCTTCTTCGTCGATCAGCAGGGCACTTGCTCCAGTGGTCTTACTAATTATTTGGGCGCGGTAAAGTTCAGCGCCATCAATTGCCGGCCAGTCAAAAATGACCGGCAAGTGATCGATGTGGTCGGGTAGCTGTGATAAATCAGGCGACGGCAAGAGCTGTTTGGGTATAGAGGGGGGCTCACCCACCACAACCACCGTACCAAAGTTAGCGCGGACCTCGATCGTTTCTCCTGCTGCGCCACTCACCGCGACTTGGCCGTCAGTGACCTCGGTTCGACCTAGTTTTTGATCTGCTTCCATAGAGACCCGAAATACCGTGCCGCGAACGCCGGTAATGGCTGCTGGCGTGTGGATTTCAAAACGTGTGCCTTGTTTTTGCTCTGGATTAATATCGGCCTCCAGACGCCCTTGGGGGAGGTGCATTTGAGCATCCAGTACCCCAGAGTCACTATAAGTATTTTGTACTCCGAAAATCAGATGGCTGTTTTTTTGCAATCGTAGTAGTGAGCTGTCGATGAACTTCAACAATACATTGCCATTGGATCCGGTTTGAATTTCGTCACCTTTGAACAAGGTGGCGCCAGGCTTAAGTAACACGGTAGTGCCTGTTTGTGATGATGTGGCGCTCACTTCCCCAGTAAGTTCGAGTACTCGCACTGGCGCTCGTTTAATCTTCAGCCAGGCAAGAGGAAAACGTATTTGCATGCCAGGAGGAATGTAGTTGGGGTCAATAATGTTATTCAGTTTTTGCAGTTTTTGCCAATGGCCTGCATTGTCCATATGTTCCTTGCTCAGCTCCGATAAAGTATCTCCGGGTTGTACCGTGTAAACCCATTCTGAGGCTTCCACAGCTATTGAAACCAAGCAAAAAAGCAAAGATAAACAGAACAGCCAGGCTGTCTTTTTTCGTTTGCGTTGGGTTCTTGTGTCTGAGCGAAATGTCCACATATTTTGCCTTCCCTCCTCGAATAAAGAGAGTATAGATTATAAGCATATTAACGCCAAAGAATATGTCGCTAAAGGTTTTCGAGTGAACCTTACCCGCAGTGGTAATGTGGTTGACTTATTCAACGCCTTCCAATAAAGTTCTATACTCATGGCGTTATGAATTCAGGTATTAGCGCGTGCAGATGTGCCTTAGATTCGATTTTTCCGACGGAGAAAAAACCGAAAACGAGATACCGATGGACGTGAAAACACCTAAATTCATAACGCTATGAATATATTTTGAATTTCAGGTGTCCTGCGGGTTTCTGCCCAAGGGATTAAACGGGAAGTCGGTGCGCCTTGGGTTCAACCCAGAGGTCATGCCAACGCTGCCCCCGCAACGGTAAGCGAGTTAAGCCAAATCAACAATGTCACTGTGTCTTTTAATCTCAAGGTACGGGAAGACGATTAGGAATAGAACACAATAACTTAATAATTAAGCGGCACTCTGAATTTAGTTCGTCTTTGTTCGTTCTGATTGCCTACAGGGATGTAGGTAAGATACGTACACAGGACGCGGAAACTTTGAGCAAAAGTACAGAAATAGTGACTATTATTTCAACTTATGCGATTGAAGAACGGGTAAAGACGGACTAAAGCAGGGATACCAACTGTATATATTATTGTGTTCCATTCCTTAGGCCGAGCGGTGTTTCATCAGACGCTCACTCGCAAGCCCGTAGACCGGCCCGAAATTATACCTAGGAAAGTACACCGAAATAGTGACGTTATTTCGTGTACTTTTCTTGAAACTGTATTGCGGTGGGCGATGCAACAGGAAAAATCCTTAATCGTTTTCCTGCTCTGCCCCCATAATAACTACTCATACTAGACTGAAAAAACGAGCAATGGGCGAGCAAGAGCGCAAGCAATATCATCGTCAGAACAAACAAGGCAATACGACGGCTCCTGGTGCTGATTTCGTAAACACAATGTCGCGTTGCCGAAGCTTACTGATCAGCGCCCCGGCTTCAGGGCAAGGAAAAACCACGGTAACAGCTGCGCTGGCGCGCTATTTCTGGCAGCAAGGCAAGACGGTGCGCGTGTTTAAAACGGGCCCCGATTTTATTGACCCGATGGTTCTGCAACAGGCTTCAAACCAGCCTGTCTATCAGCTTGATCTGTGGAT
Organism: uncultured Chromatiaceae bacterium; assembly: GCA_964421045.1. GTDB lineage: Bacteria > Pseudomonadota > Gammaproteobacteria > JAADHS01 > JAADHS01 > JAADHS01. The sequence continues at coordinate 15,768 of CAYQVF010000007.1, read as the reverse complement.
GATGGGTGAGGATGAGTGCCGTCAACGTCTGGTTGAGGCAGCTAAAACAGCGGATCTGATCTTAATCGAAGGGGTAATGGGCTTATTTGATAGCGAACCCTCCAGCGCGGATCTGGCCGAATTATTGGGTATTCCGATATTGGCCGTGATTGACAGCAAGGGGATGGCTCAGACCTTTGGTGCGGTGGCGCACGGCCTGATGAGTTACCGCCCTGGCTTAACCTTTGCCGGGGTGCTGGCCAATCGGGTTGCCAGTGACAATCATGCGCAAATGTTGGCGGAAAGTCTGCCCTCAGGCTTAGAACCGTTGGCCTATATGCTCAAAAATGAAACCTTCAATCTGCCCAGCCGGCATCTCGGTCTGTTGCAAGCCAGTGAAATCGCTGATCTGGATGATCGCCTTGATACCGCCAGTGCCGCGCTGCATATCCCCAGCCTGGAAAAACTGGCTGCTGAAATCAGCTTTTCAGCCCCGGCAAAAATAGCATTGCCACCATTGTTGCAAAATGTCCATATCGGCATCGCCAGAGATGAGGCGTTTAGCTTCATCTATACGGCTAATCTGGAATGCCTGGAAGAAATGGGTGCCGAGTTACATTTTTTTTCACCGTTGCATGATAGAAAGCTGCCCGCTGTCGATAGCGTGTGGTTCCCTGGCGGTTACCCGGAGCTACACGCGGCGCAACTGGCAGCGAATCAAAATATGAAAAACGCCATCATCGCGCATCAACAAGCTGGAAAACCTATTCTCGCTGAATGTGGTGGCATGCTTTATCTAAACCAATCACTACAAACTCTGGGTGAGAAGCGCCATGCTATGGTTGGTTTGCTGCCGGGTCAGGCGGTCATGCAATCACGCCTGGGTGGGCTGGGCATGCAAAGTGTGCTCTTGCCAGAGGGTAAATTGCGGGGGCATACTTTTCATTATTCACGCCTAGAAACTGCACTTAAGCCCGTGGTGAAAGGCAAAAAACAACGCAATGGCCAGACCGGTGAGGCGATCTATCGTCAGCAGCGTTTAACCGCCAGCTATCTTCACTTTTATTTTTCATCTCATCCAACGACTGTGGCACAATTATTTACGCCCTTACAACGATCATCAAACTAAGAAAGGATTTAAGTCATGTCAATCAATCCGATAAACACGGCAACATCAGAGACTCTGCCCTTAACGACCACTCGCTTAATGCCTGCATTATTAACCGCTTTGGTAGGGGTCGTGCTGTTGTTTGCCGCAGGCTTTGCACAAACCCATGTGTTGCACAACGCAGCTCATGATTCCCGTCACTCTGCTGTTTTCCCTTGTCATTGAGTGATTTTATCTATAATGAACTTCAGCATTAAAAACTTATTCACGGTGGCGGCGCTCACCAGTCTGGTTGTGGGTCTGCTACTGACCCTGTTCCAACAGATTCAGGTTATTCCTGCGGTGCTTGAGGCCGAAGGGTATGAGCCTGCGGCATCCAGTCATTCAGCAGCACACCCTCATAAAAAGGATGAAAAAGCAGAGTGGGAACCCAATGAGGGTCTAGAGCGCAACTTGTTTACCGCAGCAGCAAATGTGGTGATTACGCTGGGCTTTGCCCTGTTACTGGGTGCGGCTGTTGCGCTACGGGGGATCACACTCAACTGGCGCTCCGGATTGCTTTGGGGCTTGGCAGGCTATGCGGTCTTTTTTGTTGCCCCCTCGCTGGGTTTACATCCAGAATTACCCGGTACAGAGGCCGCCAACCTGCAATGGCGTCAAGTCTGGTGGGTGGCTACGGTCATTTGCACAGCGAGTGGTTTGGCGTTAATTTTTTTAAATCAACGCCATATGTTAAGTGCCTTGGGTGTCATCCTGATCGTTGCACCTCATTTGGTTGGCGCGCCGCAACCTGATCTTCACAGTGCTCTCGCCCCTGAGAACTTAATCCAAGCCTTCGTCATCGCAACCATTATTTCAAATGCAGTGTTCTGGTTATTGCTGGGAGGCTTATATGGTTTCTTCAGTCAAAAATTAACTCATAGAACATGAGTGTACCTAAAGTCTGGTTTGTTGGTGCAGGCCCAGGAGACCCGGATCTTATCACGGTAAAAGCCAGAAATCTGATCGAACAGGCCGATGCCATTCTATTCGCAGGTTCGCTGGTATCAGAGACGGCTCTGCGTTGGGCCAAACCAGGTTGCGACATTCAAGACTCTAAAAGTATGGATTTGGCGGAAATTGTGACCTGGCTGATTGCCAAGGCGCAAAACAAGCAAACCGTACTTCGTCTACAAACGGGTGATCCCAGTCTTTACGGCGCACTGATTGAAATGGTACAAGCTCTGGACGAGCAGAATATCGAAATCGAAGTGGTGCCAGGGGTGTCATCGGCAATGGCTGCTGCCGCTGCCGGAGTGGAGAGCCTGACCTTGCCCGAGGTGACGCAAACCGTCATTCTGACTCGCGTTGAGGGACGTACCCCGATGCCAGCAGGGGAATCGTTGCCAGAATTGGCTCAACACCATTGCACCTTATGTCTGTTTCTTTCCATTACACTCCTGAAAAAAGTGCAAGCGGATCTACTGGCGGCAGGTTGGTCAGAGCAGGCGCCGGTGTTGGTCGTGCACAAAGCCAGTTGGCCGGGTGAAGAGCGGATTATCCGTGGCACTCTGACGGATATTCGCGAAAAATGTCGCGTTGAAAAAATTAATAATCAGGCGATGATCATCGTCAGTCCAACTCTCGGCGCACGTCATTGGAACGAATTGAAAAAATCGAAACTTTACGACAAAAACTTCAGCCATCGCTTTCGCCAGAAGCAGAAAATAACGCATAAGAATTAAAATATGAAAACAAACATTTTATTAGTGGGTCATGGGTCACGGAACAAAGAAGGTAATCGCGAAATTCTGGAGTTTGCTAATACCTGGCGAGCAATGAATTCACAATGGCATATCGAAACCTGTTTTATCGAATTTGCCGAAGTGTTGATTGATCGTGGCTTGGATAATGCTGCTATGAATGCAGAGCGAGTCATTGTTGTGCCGCTCATTCTTAACGCGGCAGGTCATGTGAAAATGGAAATCCCACACTTCATTGCAGCAGCTCGTGAACGTCATGCCAATGTAAAATTTATTTATGCTCGTCATCTTGGTGCGACTCAATCCGTGCTGGCTGTTTTACAACGCAATTTACGTAAAATCATGCTGGGTATGGATATGCCTGATCCTAAAAGTACGGGAGTCATTCTGCTGGGACGAGGTTCTTCAGATCGGATTGCCAATGGCGAAGTAGCCAAAATGAGTCGTTGGTTATTTGAAGAAAGTGATCATGAACTGGTGGACATTGCCTTCACGGGCATTACTTATCCTCGCCTGGAAACAGCAGTACAGCGTCAAGTTCAATTGGGTGTAACACAGGTCGCTATTCTACCTTACTACCTCTTCACGGGAACCTTGATTGAACGCATTAAACGCCAAGTAGAACGATTGCAAGTGCAGTATCCACAAATTGCCATTGCGCAGGGTAGTTATTTTGGGTTTGAAGATGAAATCTATGCCTTATTAAATGAACGGGTAGTCGAAGCCAGCGGTGAAACCAGCGATACGGAGTACAATATGATGGAATGTGATGGTTGTCACTATCGCCAAGAGGCGGAAACAGAGCACCACCATCACGCGCATGAGGAAACACAACATGAATAATGTGATTACGGAACAACTGACCCGGGCTGGGCAGAAAATCGAGCACGATTCTTTTGCTATCGTCGATAAAGAGGCTGGGGCTCATGCTGCGTATAGTGACGCTGAGTGGCAAATTGTCCGTCGTATGATTCACGCCACGGCCGATTTTGAATTTAATGGCCTGAGTCTGTTTCATAATAACGCGGTCGCCGCAGGGGTGAATGCTTTTATTCAGGGTGCACCGATCGTGGCTGATGTTGAAATGATCTGTGTGGGCTTGTCGAAACCGCGACTGTCTCATTTCAATATAGAGACACATCACTTTATTGCTGATGAAGATGTGATCACCCAGGCCAAAGCTGAAAATACAACGCGCGCGGTACAAGCGATGCGCAAGGCACAGCAACAGGGCTTGCTGGAGGGCAGTATCATCGCGGTGGGCAATGCCCCCACGGCGTTATTAGAAGTACTGGCCTTGATCAAGCAAGGTAAGGCGCGCCCTGCACTGATCGTGGGTATGCCGGTTGGCTTTGTCTCGGCGGCAGAATCGAAAGCCGCTTTAGCTCAATTGCAGGACCTTCCCTGGATCATTACCCAAGGTCGTAAAGGGGGCTCAACATTGGTGGTCTCTGCTTTACATGCTTTGCTGGCCCAGGCTGAGGCGCGACAAAAACACACGAGTTAATGGAAAAAAGGAAAAAAGGGACACGCAAGGGATTTACCACGGGGGCTTGTTCCGCCGCAGCAGCTCGTGCCGCCGCTTTAGGTTTGCTCACCGGTAATGTCCCAAAACAGATTCAGTGTCAGTTACCCAATGGTCAACAAGTTGATTTTGCAGTTATTGAGGGTCGTTGTAAACAAGGGATGGCTCACGCGGTCGTAATCAAAGATGCCGGTGATGATCCTGATGTTACCGACAAAGCACATTTAACCGCCGATGTGCGCTTGCTACCGAATTGTCCTGGTGAAGTGGTGATTAAGGGCGGTCAAGGCGTGGGTGTGGTCACCATGCGCGGCCTGGGTTTAGAGATCAACGGCCCGGCGATCAATCCTGTTCCGCGCAAAAATATCGAAGACAATGTTCGCCTGGTCGCTATCTCTTTATTAGCCCGGCAAGGTCTGGAAATCACCATTTCGGTACCTGATGGTGAAGTCATGGCCAAGCGCACCTTGAATGCTCGTTTGGGTATTCTCGGTGGTATTTCTATTCTGGGTACCACGGGCATTGTGCATCCCTATTCCACGGCGGCGTTTCGTGACAGTGTTATACAAGGTGTTCAAGTTGCAGCTAATCAGGGTCTGGATACCGTGGTCTTAACAACGGGGGGACGCACGGAACGGTTCGTGATGACGGAATTAAATCACCTGGAAAAAGGAAGTTTTGTTCAAATGGGTGATTTTCTTAAGTATGCCTTCGATACCTCGGCGAAAGTCGGAATACGGCATGTCATTATTGGTGGCATGGTCGGCAAGTTAACCAAAATGGCACAGGGTGAAACGATTACTCACGCTAATCGCAGTGCCGTTAATACTGTGCTGTTGGCTGAACTGGCCAGAGAAATTGGTGTGCCTGAATCGGTTTGTGTTGATATTCGGGCTGCGGAAACCGCACGTTATGCCAGCGAACGTGTTGAAGAGCTGGGTTTGAGTCGCGCGTTTTATCAAGCTCTCGCCAGAAAAGTAATTCATACCGTGATGGCACGTTACCCAGATGCGCCGTTTGATCTCACCGTATTGGTGTGTGACTTTGATGGCAACAAGCTGGCTGAGGTTAAACAAAAGTGATTCAGCCGGCTTACATTATTGGTGTGCTTGATAACGGTGTTGCGGGGTTATCCACAGCAGCACGGCAACATCTTCACCAGGCCGATGTCATCATTGGTGCTCGTCGTACCTTATCCCTTTTTAAAAACGAATTCAACCCAACCGCACAACAGCATGACCTTGCCGCCGGTTTGTCTAAGGTGCCGTTATGGATAGAGCAAGCCCAGAGTGCGGGTTTAAATGTTATTGTACTGGCCACCGGTGATCCGTTGTGTCACGGCATAGGCCGCTATTTGATTGCTCAGCTCGGTGACGAACGCTGCACCGTGATTCCCAATGTTTCCACCCTGCAATTGGCTTTTGCCCGTTTTGGTTTGGCTTGGCAAGATGCAGAAATTTGTTCGGTTCACAGCAAGGATGCCGGCGAGTGGACACGCGATGCAGGGCCTCAACACGGTTTGTATCCAGTGTTAGAGGCGGTACGCTCCCATCGTTTAATCGGGATATTTACCAGCCCAGAAAACTCACCGGCACGCATTGCACGTATGCTAATCAACGTTGGCTTGGGTGAAACATTCAAGATGTCAGTCGCCGAAGCCTTGTTAAGCGCTGAAGAAAAACTTATTCGTGATTTATCCTTGAATGATGCGGCACAGCAAAACTTTGCCAATGCAAATATCGTTATTTTGCAAGATCAAACTACCAGCCAAACAAGCTTATTTGGCTTGCCAGATGAATCATTTTTTCAGCGTAAACCAGACAAAGGACTGATTACTAAACGTGAGGTGCGGGCAGTGTCCTTGGCGCGGCTGCAACTGCGGATCGACAGCGTTGTCTGGGACATCGGTGCCGGTTCCGGTGCGATGGGATTAGAAGCGGCGCGATTGTGCAGCAAAGGTTATATCTACGCTATTGAAAAAAACGAGGCCGATGTTGTTATTTCTCAGAAAAATTGCCAGAAAATGAGGGTCACCAATTATCGTGTGCAACACGGTAAGGCACCCGATTTATTGGCAAACTGGCCTGACCCAGATGCCGTTTTTTTCGGTGGCTCCGGTGGTGAATTGGCCGAGTTGATCCAACTCTGTTTGTTGCGCCTCAAAGAAGCGGGATGGTTGGTGATGAACTTTGTTACCTTGGAGAATTTAGCATTAGCGACGCAAACTTTGGCGGGATTAAAAGCAAAATGGGAGGTCATCCAGCTACAGGTCAGTTGCAGTCGCCCCATCTTGCACATGCATCGTTTGCAGGCACAAAACCCCGTCTGGATCGTTTGTGCGCAACGGAATAAAAACAATGAATAACGGTATTTTATACGGTGTCTCACTGGGGCCGGGACATCCTGATTTGATGACTCGTCGTGCTTGGGAGTTATTGCAGAGTGACAAGCTTTGGAGCTATCCCATTCGTAACGCCAAAAGTGAGAGCTATGCTCTGGATATTGTTTTGCGTGCGGGTTTGTCTTTGCCACAACAACACGCGCCGCTGATTTTTCCAATGACCCATGATGTAGAAAAATTAGCCCGGTATTGGTTAAGAGCGGCTGAAACGGTAATGGTATCCTTGTATACAGGGCAGGATGTCTTGTTTTTAGTGGAGGGTGATGCTTCAACCTATTCTACCTTTGGCCATCTGGCTCGAACGGTGAAGTCCCTAGATGAAACAATTGAAATCGATACGGTCGCTGGCGTGCCTTCTTTTAATGCCGCTGCGGCACGATTAAATATCCCTTTGGCCGATGTCGACGATACGGTGGCCATTCTTCCGGCGGGCTATGGTCTTGATGTCATTTCAAACAGGCTAGCAAATTTTGATACGCTTATTTTGCTCAAAGTCAAACCTTTGCTGGATGATATTATCGATTTAATCGCGGAACGAGGGGTTTTGTCTCACAGTGTTTTTATTGAAAAAGCCGGTTCGCCAGAAGAACGAGTGGTACGTGATGTGGCCTCTCTAAAAGGCGAAAAGGTGAATTACCTATCGCTATTATTAATTAAAAATCCTCATCGCCAACGCGGTGCAATAATACGTGGGTGTCGGCAAAAATCGGCGCTAAAGTAAAATTAATTAAGGTTAACTTCAATGAATAAAACTCAAACCCCTCGGGTTGTCTTCGTGGCGATTACCAAACATGGTGTGAATCAAGTTGCGGCCATGGCAGCAACAATGCCTGAGGCAGATATTATGGTCGCCCAAAAATTTACGATGCTGATGTCCGCAGTACCCAACAAAGTGAATGCTTATGAAGGTCCCTTGCGAGCACAAATGGCGGGGCTTTTCCGTAACTATCATCAAATTGTATTTTTCGTTTCACTGGGTGCGGTCGTGCGATTGATTGCCCCACACCTAAAATCAAAGGAGGAAGACCCGGGGGTATTGGTCGTCGATGATGCCGCTCAGTTTGTCATTCCCGTGTTATCGGGTCATATCGGAGGTGCCAATGCGTACGCAGAACAACTGGCTCAACTGCTGGGTGCAGTACCGGTGCTCACTACGGCGTCCGATGTAGGAAAAACCATCCCCGTAGATATTTTAGGTCGAGAATTAGGTTGGCAAGTCGAAGCACCGAAACTCAACATTACGCGGGTTTCAGCTCATGTCGTCAATGAAGAGCCCATCGCCTTGATACAAGAGTGTGGTTCTAAAAAGTGGTGGACGCGCCCTACCCCGTTACCTGGTAATATTCATAAATTTAAACATTTCGACGAAGTTGATTTAAATAAATACCCAGCACTGTTATGGATCACCCGTCGCGAAATCGACGACGCAACATGGACTAAGCTGGATGAACGATTGGTGGTCTATCGTCCGCCTGTAGGGCAAGAGGCGTAACATAGTGAAGTTAATATTGGGTATAGGCTGTGATCGTGGTACTTCGCTGGAAACACTCACTACAGCAGTGGATCAGGCTTTGGCTCAAATCAATCAAACACGAGAAACGGTGATCGCCTTGGCGAGCATAGATAAAAAAAATGACGAAACCAGTTTGTTAACGTTGAGCAAAAAACAAAGCTGGCCATTGCATTTTTTTACTGCTGAACAGTTAGCGCAAGTCGAGGTTCCGAATCCTTCTGCGGTCGTATTGAAATACATGGGTACCCCCTCCGTAGCAGAAGCCGCCGCGATACTGGCAGCACAAGCCAACATGGATGACTTGTTGCTTGAAAAATATAAATATCTAGGAACCGATGGCAAAAATGCAACGGTATCCATTGTTAAAGGAACATAATGAACAAAGGTAAAATTTTATTAGTCGGTTTTGGCCCCGGAGCTAAAGAACATATGACGGGTCGTGCAATAGAGGCCATTGCTGAGGCCGATGTGGTGATTGGTTATTCTACTTACATCAAATTAGTGCAAGATCAGCTTGAGGGTAAGCAGGTGGTGCGTAAAGGCATGACGGAAGAGCTGGATCGTTGTATCGAAGCTTATGAGCACGCTAAACAAGGTAAGGTTGTCGCCCTAGTTTCATCGGGTGATATCGGTGTGTATGGTATGGCGGGGCCAACCTACGAAGTGCTATTGCAATCAGGCTGGACACCGAAGAGCAATATCGAGGTGGAAGTGGTATTGGGCAGTACGGCATTGTCGGCTTGTGCCTCATTGGTTGGTGCTCCTCTGACCCATGATTTTTGTTCTATTTCATTATCGGATCTATTAACTCCCTGGCCGGTGATTGCACGTCGTCTTGAAGCAGCAGCACAGAGCGATTTTGTTGTGGCGTTATACAACCCGAAAAGCGGACGTCGTACGGGTCAAATTGTTGAGGCACAGCGTATTTTATTACAACACCGTAAACCGGAAACACCGGTGGCGATTGTCAAGTCAGCCTACCGCGATAAACAAGACATTCAGATGGTGCGCCTCGATGAAATGGTCGACTGCAAAATTGGTATGCTGACGACGGTGTTGGTCGGCAATACCAGTACGTTCCTGGAGCAAGGGTTAATGATTACGCCGCGGGGATATGCCAATAAATACGATCATCTGACCGGCGAGGTCAAAAGCAATGAGCAAAAAGGTCGTTCTTTAAATATGGGACTCGATGGTTGGCAGGCCTGCGTTCGCCAATACATACGAGCAAACCCGGATCAGTCTTTACGTAAAACTGTACGTTATTTCGAAATGCCGTTGGCGCAAATTATTCAAGCCATTGCCAAGGGTGGTAAGGACGATTTGGCCGACGAGTTTAAAGCAATTTCAGTGTCATCCGATTTACGCCATCTTATTCAAAAAGAGGCCGTGTCGTGGGGACGTTTGCGTGCCGTGGTGCGTAATGAGGCCGGTGGTGTAACGGAATTGATGATATCTGCCGGTGATTTTAAAGTGCGCGGCGAGTGGTTAAATATTGAAAATGATCACTTTCATCTGCACATCCATTGGTCTAAAGTAACTTCGGCCTGGATGGTGCAACGCAGTAATCAGTTACGCAGTGTCCACTTTGTTGATGCGGCTGGCGATGCCGTTTTTAATCTATCTTTGGTTCGAGAACATGGCGAATTCGAACCCACTGCAATAGCCCATTATCAGCAAAGCTGGCAACAACAAATAGAGGACGTGAGATGAATGAAATAGAAAAACCCAAAATGGGCACTTACAAACGCCACATGCTGGTCTGTGTAGGTCCGCGTTGCGCTGAAGAGGGGGAAGCGCAAGCGTTATTCGAAAGCCTGGGAGAAAAGTTCAAGGCAGCAGGCATCGACCAGGGGGAATTGCGTGTCAAACGTACTCGCACACACTGCTTTGCCACCTGCAAAGGAGGCCCCATATTATGTGTTCAGCCGGATGGTATTTGGTATTACAATGTCACCGAGGCTAACCTGGATCGGATTATCGAGGAACACTTTGTGGGTGGCCAACCCGTCGAAGAATTAATTTATCATCGTGGGTCTGAAGGTGCCAGCTAAAGCAAGGCACTTTTCTGTAGCTGAGCGAGAGTTATTATATGAAGTGATGCGTGAACGCCGTGATATGCGTCACTTCCTTCCCGAAAGCACAATTGACCCAGTCGTTTTACAGCGTATTTTAAGTGCTGCTCATACCGCCCCTTCAGTCGGTTTAATGCAACCCTGGCGTTTTATACAGATAAAAAATACTCAACGGCGTGAGGCTGTTGCTGTATTGGTAGATGAAGAGCGAATGGCAACAGCTGAAGTATTGTCAGCAAGAGAGCCAGAATTTCTAAAACTTAAAGTAGAAGGTATTCGCGAGTGCGCCGCGCTGATTGCTGTTGTGCAGGCACCGGATGACGGCACCCTGTTTGGCCGACGGACTTTGCCAGAAGAAATGGCACTGTGTTCTACCGCTTGTGCAATTCAAAATATGTGGCTAGCCTCACGGGTCGAAAATTTGGGTTTGGGCTGGGTCTCGTTATTTGATCCGGTTGCCTTGGCTGAATTGTTAGCTTGCCCAAAGGGCGCTAAACCGATTGCGCTATTGTGTATTGGGCCCGTATCTGAATTTTACGCTAAACCGATGTTAGAACAAGTAGGTTGGCGTCAGCCTAAACCGTTGCAAGATTGTTTGTTTGAAGATGCTTGGTCGGAACCTTCGGCATGACCGCCGTGATGCTGATCATTGCGCTGCTGCTCGATAGACTCTTGGGTGAAAGCAAACATTGGCATCCGTTGGTCGGTTTCGGGCAATTAGTAACGTGGATAGAGCAAAAGTTATGGCAAGCGAAATGTACTCACATCCAACTGCGGTGGCGTGGTGTTTTAGCTGTGTTTCTATTGTTAATGCCTTTGACTTTGATCACCGCCTTTTTTGCATCGCTTCCAGCCGTCGATTTTTTTGTTGGAGTACTGTTATTATACCTTGCTATCGGGGGGCGTAGCCTGAGCGAACATGCACTGCAAGTGCGCGATGCCCTCACCAAAGGTGACATCAATAAGGCACGAGCAATGACCAGCCTGTTAGTGAGTCGGGATACACAAAAACTGAACGAAACACAACTGGCAAAAGCTACAATTGAATCGGTACTGGAAAATGGCAATGATGCCATATTTGCAGCGCTTTTCTGGTTTATGATTGCAGGGGCCCCTGGCGTTGTTTTTTATCGCTTAAGTAATACGCTGGATGCCATGTGGGGTTATCGCAATGAACGCTATCGTTATTTTGGCTGGGCAGCGGCGCGTCTGGATGATGTTTTGAATTTTATTCCTGCTCGATTAACGGCATTCACTTATGCGGTGGTGGGTCAGTTTAATAAGGCGATATATTGCTGGCGACACCAGGCGTACAATTGGAAAAGCCCCAATGCCGGGCCGGTCATGGCAGCAGGCGCAGGCGCGCTCTCTCTACAGCTCGGTGGCACTGCATCTTATCAAGGAAAACAACAACAGCGGCCTCACCTAGGCTTGCATCATCTTCCTCAGACTCATGATATTCAGCGCGCCGTCAGCTTAGTCCATCGTGGCATCGTACTCTGGTTAGTGGTGGTGATTAGTGGAGGATGGGTGAGTGTGTACTTGTTATACCATTACTTCAATGCACCCTCTGGTATTATAATACCCTGAAAAGCAGGGATTCCCTCATAAGGTTTATGCCAACATGCTTTTGGCTCGATGTTTGCGTGAGCGCAGGGTTGATGGTGTCAATAGATCTCAATTTTTCTGTCGAGTTAACATGCAAAACTTTTCTCAATATAGGTACCATTTTATTTAACTATCGCCGCTTGTATGGTTAAATTTCCCCATAATTTCATTTTAAAGTAAAGTGAAGCCCGTAACCTTGTTATGTGTTTTATGGCCTAAAAGCTTTGAGCTGCAATTCATTTATAACCTTGAAATGCTTTACATTGCTAGAAACAAGCATCATATTATTTTCAATCGCTGTAGCAGCTATAATGGCATCACCTGCTCTCATATTTGACGTGAGGGAATACTCTTCTACGTATATCAGCGCTCGGTGCCCTATGTTCTCTGTAAAAGGAAGAATTGAGAACTCAAATTCACTTATAAAATCTTTCACATATTTGTGATGAGTTTTATTCTTAGCCCCTTGGAGCAACTCCATATAACTCTGAATGGAAAGATACCTATCCCCATCCTTTTCAATGAGCTTGGCTGCTTTTTCATTTCCCCTTTGAACCCATATCAAAATATCGGTATCAAAAAGCATGACGAGACTTTCTTAGGTTTTCTAGCTCTTCTAGTACTGTTGTCTCCGATTCACTGCACATTCCAAAAAATGGGTGATCTTTAACCTTCAGATCCGATCTCTCTCTGGCGGGCTTTATTATTCCTTTTACTTTACCGTGATAAAGAACTGTAACACTCTCGTTTCTATCAAGAGCTTTCAGAATATCATTCGTTTTATACCTCAGATCTACTATAGATGCCTTCATAACTACCTCGGAAACAATACTTAATATGACTACTCATTCTAGTCATTTTTAGAAATACTTCAAGGGCTGTGTTTTCTCTATCGAATTCATAAGGTTACGCACACAGCTGATATTTGTGAACACAGTCACGGTAGAAACATGAGTTGCCCAATCCCCCGCAGGTGAGTCGACAAAGGGAATCGCCCCCTTTGCCGCTCTTAGAACCGGACGTAAACCTCTCGATTTATCCGGCTCCCACTATTCAACCCTAACGTGCAAACCCCAATTTACAATGCGTAAACAGATAAGGTGACTTTTGACTTATTTGCCTCAATCTCTTTGTTGCCTTCACTTGGCGCCCTCTCAGGTGCTTGTATTTAGTTTTCGACCAACGAATTAAATAATTATCAATCTGTTGAAGCGAAAATCTAAGCTCTGAACGGTTAAATTTCCCATAGTAATTGATCCAACCCCTAACAACCGGACTGATTTCCTCTCCTATAGACTCTAGCGAAGCGCCTAAGTCATACGACATAATCGGGCTTATCCAACAAACGGTTCAGATCGTGGATCGCTCCTCGTGCCTCGTCACTCTCACGATCTAACCTTATTCGTGTGTTGTCACCCTATTACTCTAATTTTCAGAGCTTTGTTAGTAGACAAAATTCCAGCATGTTTTCCTCAATCCATCTATCCATTGCACAAATTTTTTCACGTAGTGATTTACCGAGATCTGTTAATTCATATTCAACATGAGGAGGGATTGTTTTCATATCGTAACGCTTAATTAGCTTTATTTTTTCTAACTCACGTAGCGTTGATGAAGCCCGCTATTTATTTACATTAAAGAAGCGTACTGAGCTAACAAAAATGGCCTAAAAAGGGTTGACGTCGGACTCAGATTTTATTGTTATGTGTATTTTTCAACACCTTTTGCCAAAACAGTGCTCGACCCATTTCTGGATCAAGCTCGTAATCAGAAAAACCAAATTTACTATATGATGATTTGGCTATTCTATTTCCTTCTAAAACTTCCAGAGTGAGCTTACAACAACCTCTGGATATAGCAATATTTTCTGCTCTTTCTAACATTTTTTGGCTAAGGCCATGACCTCTATATTTTTCCAAAACAATAACATCGTGAATATTAATCAGTGGTTTGCATGAAAACGTGGAAAACTGCTCAAAACAATTGATCAGGCCTGCTGCTGCACCATTGATATAACTCATGATAGTAAATGCATAAGGGCGTTTGGATAGTTCTTTTGCGATATTGTTTTTTACTTTTTCTGCAAGTGGATTTCCGCCACCCATTGGATCTGCGGCATAGGAATTCATGAGAAATGCTATTTCTTGTGCATGAGTTTCATTCAAATAATCAGCATTTAAAATCTCGATTTTCATTGTTGTCTTGCGCTCATTTATTGTTTGATCAACTCTATATCAGGAAGGTTATTATAAACTTCTGCATAGGTTTCACATTTTTCCAGCACTGACACGATAACTGACAGAGGTTCATGCCAGATTTCCGGAAGATCAGCTTCATTCTTTAAATTGATTGGAAATGCTAATTTTTCATGGGGCGGTGAAAATTGAGCATTGATACCTTTTCTGTTTCCTCGTGCATCAATACGATACCAGCCATGATTTTTAAGAAAAACGGCATTTAGACCGTGCAAACAATAAGGTGCGCCATCATCTACACTGAGTCGTTGATAACATAAACCCGTTGGTATTCCATTTGCTCGTAGCAAAGCTGCTAGAAGGTGGCTTTTAGCATAGCAATATCCTGTTTTGTATTTTAGTACTTCAGATGCTTTGCAAGTCACTGGGTTTAATTTGTAATCGGCACTGTGCTTGATATTGTCCCGCACCCATTCAAAGCAGTTTTTTGCTATATCTTCTTCAACAGAGAGACCCGCCGATAGTGATTCAGCCAACGCGCTAATTTCTGAACTTTCCCAGTCGATATACAAGGAGGGTTTTAAATATTTCTTCATATTTCAAATTTTCATACACATTAATTGTGCTCTATATTTTTATAAATGATTTAACTTTTGGAACATCAAAGGAGTGTTTTTCCCATTTTTTATTTTCATTCAATTCCAGATACTCACTAAAAACAAAAGGAAGAACTTTTGCACTTAAAGGATTATTCATTTGGTCAAATATATTGATATGTAAATGAGGCATTGTTGAGTTTCCCGAATTACCAATATTGCCAATTAAATCACCAGATTTAACCTGTTGTCCTTCATTTACTTTTATTGAGGCATTTCTTAAGTGCGCCAGCAAAACCACATAACCTTTTTCTGTTTGAATCATGACGTAGTTTCCTACATTTGGCCTTATATCTAATCTCCCATTTATTTTTTTCGGTTTAAACTTATATGTTGCGTTATACCACAGAGTAATTGTTTTCCAAATATTGGTTCTTTCATGGTCTTCACACCCATGCCCGACTTGTAACACCGTGCCATCGATTGGTGAATAAATGGGACACTCCCAACAATAATATTTATTGGCAGGGATATGGCTTATAAATAATTTGGCCTTACTGTAATTGGAATAATTTTTTCTGTTAGTATCTGATTTTACAAAATCAAAGGCAAAAGGATGGTGTCCTGGTGGACACAATAATTGCCATTCTCCTTTAAGAGGAAAGTCTATTTCGATTTGATTTTCAGTACTCATATTACTTTCCGAGCAAAACAGAAGCCTTTTTACACTATCACCTCTACATGGCCACCCTCAGCGCCACGCAATGTAACCCGGTTTCAAATATTTTTATAACAAATTAGTGGCACAAGGCAAACATAAAAAAGTCACCCTCACCGCTTGCATGAGAAAATTTATCACTATGCTTAATGCCATGGTAAGAGACAAATCTATATGGGCTTATTGATTTTTTATCTAGACTTGACACCACAGTCGCTTGTTATGTTTCTATTTTGATCACTATTTTACCACAGGCATTATTATTCTCCATGAGCTGATGAGCAACTGAAATATCATTGAAGTCAAAC
>CAYQVF010000006.1:75780-79701 GCA_964421045.1 uncultured Chromatiaceae bacterium | reverse complement strand
CAGCTTATCAACAACGGATTAATTAGATTACAACCATAATATTTATATCTTATATTTTTGAATTACTGTCTTGACTATGGGATCCACTTTAATACGTTACTTGATGTTGGTCTATGCCAAGCGAGAGAATGATGAGCTTCGCGTTTGTGATATTCGCCGCCAATTGAAAGACCAATTGAACACGTTAGATTTTGCACAACGCCTATGGCATCTATTTAGGGCTCTGATCAGTGGGACAATAGATGGTTTCAAAAAGAAACTTGGAAAAACGACAGACGTAATAATGGCGGCAGTTGATGAGCGAATTGATAGTTTTTTTACTCAAGCGCTTCAGCTCGACAAATTTACAATGGAGTTGGAATTCAATTAGTGTAAATTTTCATCGGGAAATTTCAGTTTTGAACTCCGAAACTTGAGTCAAAACAAAAGTCACTATAACTCTGACGTCATGCTTGAACTCAAGGCTTGCGGTAAAATACAGGCATTGAGGAATAGTCCATTCCAAAAAGATATCTTCAGAAGTCATACGACATAATCGGGCTTGTCCAACAAACGATTCAGATAGTGGATCGCTCCTCGTGCCTCGTCATTTTCACGATCTAACCTTATTCGCTATGCATTCATACCTTCACTCAACGACATGCTAAACGTCGGTAGGTAACGCCCAGGAAAACTTAATGATTCTTGTTTTCCTGTTAAAAGCCAACCATTTGCAATATAGAACCCCTCAGCATTAGGGTCGGATTGAAGGACTAAATTTGTTCCACCCATATCAAGAGCAACGTTCATTGCATGCGCTAGAAGAGCTTTCCCAATACCAGATCCAATATTGGTTGATTTTACAAACAGAGCTGATAGCTCGATTTTTACTTTCGATAATGGCTCCAAACCATAATAACCGAGCAACTCACCGTTAACCTCAGCAACCATATAGCAAAAATTCGGATTTTCTAATTTTTCCTTTGGAACCACCAGCTCATCAATGCACGCAGCCATGAATTCTTCGGAGTAGCCCCAATAGGCTTTTGAGTTCACTGTAAGCTCTGTTAATAAACCTGCTTCTGTGGCTTTAGCCTTTCTGAGTAGCAAAATATCTCTCTTTATGTATAACAGTGTATTCTGTCTTTTAACCAACAACATCGTAAAAAACAGGTGTTACCTTTTCATACATATCCATTAGTTTTTCTGGTATCGGATCGCCTTGTTTAGCCGGGCCTAGTATCTTAAACAGCTCTTTAATGTGATTATCTAGATCTGCTTGAGTTTTCCATTGCTCGTATAAAATAAATTCGGTCGGTTCATTTTTGTTTTGGTTGAAAGCATAACTAAGGCATCCTTTTTTCGTTGTTTCCTTGATGAGCACCTTTATCAAATCAAGATACTCATTAAGCATTTCCTGCTTTACCTTTGCATGGATCATTATTGTAAGCACTTTGATACTTCCTTTTGACTTACCATGTTGAATATTTTATTGCATAACGTCTTTGCTCTTAACTGTCCGCTGCAGCTATTATTAGCACTAAGATTGGGCAAATTACTTCGTTCGCAAGTATAGCTTACAAGCTAATCGAAAAACAGTTGAGGGTAAGCAGCACCCAGATCGAGACGTGCAATTTGAATACATTAATAAACGAGTTAAAGCGTTCTTGCGAACTAAGCAACCGGTGATGTCGATAGATACAAAGAAAAAAGAATCCCTAGGAAACATGAAGAATGCGGGGGAAACCTATCAGCAAAAAGGAAAGCCTACGCAAGTCATAATCCATTGTTTTCCAGGTAGATTGCTCGGCAAAGCAGGCTCTTAGGTTCGGTATTTCACGAGTTAGCGGGACAAAAAAGCCGAATATTGGAAGGGCATATGGTGCAAGATTATGTCAGCCTGGCTATGATGCAGAAACCTATTAAAATAGTAATTACGAAAATTTTATGATAATTCACTTTCTTTTACATGCTGTGTCAATTTGCTATTAAGACGCCCAACAGTGTCGCTGGCTAAAAAGGACAGTTTTTCGCTGAGTGACTTTTTGGTGCAATATTTTATTTCATAAATGTCTTGTTTTTTACTTGCTGCCAGCAGGTAGTCATCACTGGTCATGAGTTCATCAACAAGATTTAGGTCGATGGCCTGAACGCCATGCCAATGTTCTCCGGTTGATACGTTTTCAATATTAACTTGAGAACGATTTTCAGAGATGAAATTTTGAAACAGTTGATGTGTTTCGTTAATTTCCTCTGCAAATTTTTTGCGTGCTTCATCGGTGTTTTCACCGAATAAAGTCAAGGTTCTTTTGTATTGACCTGCAGTGATGAGTTCGAGGTCGATATCGTGTTTCTTGAGAACACGATGGAAATTGGGTATTTGAGCGACAACACCGATAGAACCAATAATGGAAAAAGGCGCCGCAATGATACGATCAGCAACGCAGGCCATCATGTATCCGCCGCTGGCTGCAACTTTATCTACAGCAATAGTGAGTGGAATATTGTTTTTTCTAATGCGTTGGAGCTGTGATGCCGCGAGGCCATATGCATGTACTAACCCGCCTGCACTGTATAGGCGTATTAAAATTTCATCACTGGGTTTGGCGATGGTTAAAATAGCGGTAATTTCTTCCGCGAGGTTGGGTGTGGCAGAGGCTTTAATATCACCATCGAAATCAAGTACAAACATGCGATTGCGTTGATGGTCTTTGTTAGCTTGCTTTTTTTCAGATTTTAGCTTTTTTTTCTGTTCTTTCGTATATTGTTTGAGTTCTTCTTTGTTCAAGATATGGGCATTGAGCATCTCGGTATAAGTCTCGTAGCGCTCATTTATTTTCGTGATTTCCAGTTGTAAAGACTTATCTTTATTTTTGGATAAAACCGCAATCAATATAATAATGCTGGCGATGCCCGCAATCACGGTTAGGGTTTCTGCCAGAAAAAGAGAATACTCACTAATAAAATTGTGCACAGTTGAACCTTGAATAATTGAAAGCGAAAGTATTATACCCTAATCGTTGCATAAAAAATGGACTCAAAACCGTTCGCTGTTTTTATAGCTGCATCTAAGGCGCGATATTGCTATTTTTAATATGCGATTTTAAAAGCCGATAAGCCTGCTTTTTATGCAATAAATAGAGTATATACTGAAGTTTTTTTGTGTTGTAAAAAAAGAGGATAGGATATGCAAATTCTCGCTATTGAAACCTCGACTGAGGCTTGTTCGGCGGCGTTGCTGATTGATGATGAATGTTTAGCTCGATTTGTGTTAGCCCCGAGACAACATACTTCGATTATTTTGTCTCAAATCAAGTTATTGTTAGCCGATGCGGGTTTGAGTTTTAAGCAGCTCGATGCCGTTGCATTTGGCTGTGGTCCCGGTGCATTTACCGGTTTGCGCATTGCGACGGGGGTGACCCAGGGTATTGCCTACGGCGCTGATTTACCCGTTATACCTGTCTCGTCGTTGGCGGCACTGGCGCAAGGTGCTTTTCGTTGCCACCAGGTTGAGTCCATACTGGTGGCTCAAGACGCGAGAATGAGTGAAGTGTATTGGGCTTGTTATCAGATCAAGGGTAAGAAAGCGAGCTTGATTGGCGAAGAATCTTTAGGCAAGCCTACTGCCATTCGGCCTTATTTTGATTGTGCCTGGGCGGGCGTGGGTAGTGGTTGGTGTGAATATCATGCCGTGATGCTGGCACAAGCAGGTACGCCAGAGCAAGGATGTTTTACGGAGTTATACCCGGTTGCGCAAGACATTGCCTATTTGGCAAAATCCTATTATTTACGCGGCGAGATGTGTTTGGCGGAAGCTGCCGCGCCGACCTATCTCCGCAATCAAATTGTACAAAAGTAGGTGAGTGATCGCAAAGTTGAGTATATAAAATCATATTTGGGGTTGCTTAAGTACGTATATTCACCTATATCAATATATAAATA
>CAYQVF010000006.1:45839-75680 GCA_964421045.1 uncultured Chromatiaceae bacterium | reverse complement strand
ATTGTGTTTTAATTCAATTTCTAAGGAAGGAAATGATGACACGACTAAGAATGATAGTGCTGATAACCTTGATGATTATCAATAGCAATGCATTGGCTCTCCCTCTAACAGGAACTGTTACTTTCTCTGAAGGTAATACGATTGTCTCTGGTACTGATTATAGTGATGCCACTGAACTTTGGTTTGGCCCTGAGCCTACCTCTCATTTTGATGCCGGGGATCCAAATATGCCGAGAAATTCGGCCAGTAGTGTGACCGGTTATTTTGTAGGATATGATAGTGAGCTAGCTGGTTTCAGGGGTAATTTGCTTATAGACCCTCTTGCACCTGAAACGTCATGGGGGTGGAATATTTTTGACATTGGTTTCACTATCAGTACTTTGAATATTCTCGATAGAGATACCCACACCCTCAGTTTGGCCGGGACTGGAATTATGTCTACTATGGATGGCGAGGTAGCGGGGGTATGGGATTTGACAAACAATGTGCTTACTTTTTCAACTGACATTTCAGCGCCTGATAATACCTTTATGTTACCTCCAGGTCATGACTTTTCTTTAGCAACAGACCCACATTTAGAACACCTTCCAGATCCTGACGCGATTCCTTATCCCGAGGACAGCTTTATTTTAGTTCCAGATCATGGTTTTGTTCCCGTTTCTGATGAAGAGACAGTCGTAGTCGGTCATGGGTATATCCCTGAAAGGGGTCATGGTTATGTTCCTGTCCCAGCGCCAAGTGTCTTAATTTTGCTTGGTTTAGGTCTCGTTGGTATGGGCTTCAGTCGTCGCTTATAAAAATAATCATAAAATAATTATTGTTTTTTTGTGGGTTGTTATCGGCGTAACTTAAAGTCCAAAAATGAAATTAATGTTAGACTCCGTGCTTGTTAACCATTCATATTGTATCGAGTTTACCATTGTTTGCTCACCAAAAAACCAAATCATTTCGTCCGGACCGTTCTTTGTTAGGTGCCTTTTATCGCCTGCTTGATGCAGGCTGCATTGTTTTGTCATTAATTATCGTATCGTTGTTTTCACCCTACCCATGGTATGACCCCCAATGGTACTCTGCCTATCTGATGGTATTAGCCGTGACACTGAGTTTGTTTTTTTTGGTCGCTGAATACCAAGGGCTTTATCTCGCGGCAAGAGGCATTGAACTCAAGCAGGAATTGGCTCGTATAGGTTGGGTTTGGTTTACCGTCATTTTTGTTCTTTTGCTCTTAGCCTACGTATTTAAAATATCGGCAGATTATCCACGGCGAGTGATTATTTTATGGTTTTTTGCTACCCCGATGTGGATCATATTGTGGCGGGGGGTCTTTAGTTCTGTTTTATTGCATAGTCGAAAACGTTCGGGACAATTGCAAAATATTGCAGTATGGGGGGCGAAACCGATTAGTCAACGCTTATTCAAGCATATATGTCAAAGTAATCACGCAGATGACTCGAAAATTCAAGTATATGGTGATGGTTGTGTCCCGGATGACCTTGTTAATGCGGGTGGGCGGGCAGAGTTAATACAAGCGGCTACAGAGGGATATTTCGAAATTGTTTATTTGCTGTTATCTAAAGAGAGTGAAAGTTCGATGGAGACGCTGGTCTCTGCTTTGGCGGATACTCCGGTGACAGTTTACGTGATTCCCGATGTTTTTATATCTGATTTATTACATGCGCGGTGGGTGTCGATGAATGGTGTGCCCGCCATCAATGTGTTTGAATCCCCCTTTTATGGGCTGGATGGGAGTATTAAACGTTTAACTGATATTGTGCTGTCGGTGCTTTTTCTCATGCTGATGGCGCTGCCCTTGCTTTGGATTTCCCTTGCGATCAAAAGAAGTTCACCAGGGCCTATAATTTACAAACAAAAAAGATATGGTTTGGATGGCAGAGAAATTGTTATTTGGAAATTTCGCACGATGACGGTTTGTGAAAATGATGGGGCGTTTATACAAGCGACACGGGATGACCCGAGAGTAACCTCGGTGGGTACTTTTTTAAGGCGCTACTCTTTAGATGAACTGCCGCAATTTATAAATGTACTGCAAGGTTCGATGTCTATTGTGGGGCCCAGGCCGCACCCTGTTGCACTTAACGAGCAACATCGACATCTTATTCGGGGCTATATGCTAAGGCATAGAGTCAAGCCGGGTATTACGGGTCTGGCTCAAGTTAAGGGTTGGCGCGGAGAAACAGAAAAGTTGGAAAAAATGGAAAAACGAATTGAATATGATCTGACTTATATTCGAACTTGGACCTTGTGGCTGGATTTTAAAATTATGTCTTGTACGCTATTCGTTGTATTTAAACCAGAAAACGTTTATTAGGCTATTATGATTGATTTACACTGCCATATGTTGCCCCATATTGACGATGGTGCCAAAAATCTAGAAATGGCGATGACTATGGCCGAGCAAGCCGTGGACGATGGCATTCATACCGTTGTCTGTACGCCTCATATTTATCCCGGTTTGTATGAGAATACCAAGGTGGGCATTACTCAAGCGATTGCAAATTTTGCAGAGGCCTTACGTGCAGCGAATATCGAATTAACCTTATTTTGCGGTGCGGATGTTCACGTTGATGAGAATTTAGTTCACGGGATAAAGTCAGGACGTATCGCTACGTTAAATCACTCTCGTTATTTATTGTTAGAGTTTCCTC
The DNA here is from genome assembly GCA_964421045.1 of uncultured Chromatiaceae bacterium. Lineage (GTDB taxonomy): Bacteria > Pseudomonadota > Gammaproteobacteria > JAADHS01 > JAADHS01 > JAADHS01. The sequence goes on along the minus strand of CAYQVF010000006.1, from coordinate 73,014 downwards.
ATCGAGGACATATTAAAATGATGCAAGATTGTGTATTTGCTTTGCATAGTGCAGGTTATATTCCTATTATTACGCACCCCGAAAGACAGCGCTGGATTAATGAATACTACGCCCAGTTAATTGAAATGGTAGAGCAGGGTGCCTGGATACAGCTAACTTCACAAAGTATAACCGGTCGTTTTGGTAAAAAGGCGTTGTCCTGGTCAGAGCGTATGCTGGACGATGGGATCGTGCATCTGATTGCAACTGATGCGCATAATATAACGCGCCGCCCACCCGTATTGTCAGCGGGTAGGGACGTAGTTGCCCAGTCTCTGGGGCAACAGGAAGCTGAAAATATGTTGCATATCCGTGCGCAGGGTATACTGAATAATGCGGAACCCTCCAGTTTGCCTCAGCCCCCTGCTTTTGATAATGAAGGGAAGTTATCGATCAAGAAAAAAAGCTTGATGTCTAAAATAAAGAGATGGGTGGGGTAACAGGTGTTGTTTCATCATTATTAACTTGCCCCTTTAATTTAATTAACAGGCGTATTTCATTAGGTGCATCGGAGTATTGTAAGGCGTTGTCGTAGCTTATTTTGCCTTTTGTGTAGAGGTGGTAGAGGCTGTTGGTAAACGTTGACATACCCTCATTAAGGGATCGCTTCATTACGTCCGGGATTAAATGATATTCCCCTCGGAGTATCAGATCTGAGATGAGCGGCGTGTTCATCATGATTTCAGTCGCAACATGTCGACCTTTTTTATTGATATCCGGGATGAGTCTTTGTGCAATAACGGCTTTAAGGTCGTAAGAGAGATCAAGTAGCAATTGCGTTCGCTTTTCTTCAGGGAAAAAATTAAGTATTCTTTCTATGGCTTGATTCGTATTCGTGGCGTGCAGTGTCGTTAGAACTAGGTGGCCGGTATTGGCAAAGGCGATAGCATGTTCCATCGTCTCGCGGGATCTGATTTCACCAATCATAATCAAATCGGGTGTTTGTCTTAAGGTGTTTTTTAGCGCATTCTCATAAGAGTGTGTATCAATGCCGACTTCGCGTTGAGTGACGATGGATTGATGATGCTTGTGAATATACTCAATGGGGTCTTCTATCGTGACGATATGACCCGGACTGTTATTGTTACGATGCCCGATCATTGCCGCCAGGGAACTTGATTTACCAGCACCGCTTGCTCCGACAACAATCACCAAGCCACGTTGTTCCATCACCAGTTCTTGAAGGTGTGTGGGCAAGCCCAGTTGGTCAAAAGTGGGAATGTCCGTTAAAATTCGGCGAATAACGAGGCCAAGATTATTTTGTTGTTGAAAAACATTCACCCTGTAGCGTCCGCCGTTGGGGTGACTGATTGCAAAGTTGCTTTCGAGGTGAATATGAAACTCCTGGAACTGCTCGGTAGACATTAACGATTGAGCAAGCGCCTGGACATTGGAATTCAACAGGGGGGTTGTATTGATGACTTGAATACGGCCATCAATTTTTAGACTTGCCGGCATGCCTACGGTAAGAATAAGGTCGGAAGCATTTTTTAGATCCATGAGCTTGAGCAAGCGCCAGACATCTATGGCTTCGTTGGTCGTTGAGGAGTCCTTTTTCACAATTTGGCCTTATACTTGGAGTGAAACTTTATTCATGCCGAGAAAATGTTTGTTAGCCTGATTCCCCATTAAGCTCGTTCTGTGCGTATAACGTTCTGTTTAGATTAGGATTGAGAGTAAAAATGACCCTGGTACCTTGATTTTTTCTGGCGCACAGTTGTTGTTATATAGTGGTTCGTTATTAACTCCGGGTTGAAAAAATAGCCACGCTTTTTTATAGATTTATGCTTGGCCGCTAAGTTGTTTTAAAATATCTTCGTTTTCTAATGTTGAGGTGTCCTGAGTGATGACCTCTCCTTTAGCGATGGATCGCAGTAGTCGACGCATGATTTTACCTGAGCGGGTTTTGGGTAAATTGTCAGTGTAACGAATTTGGTCTGGTTTAGCGATGGGGCCGATTTGTTCGCTGACCCACTGCCTCAACTCTTGAGTGAGTGCCTCATTAACACCGCCTTCAGGACGATCGCCAAGAAGGACGACAAACGCAAAAATACCCTCGCCCTTGATTTCGTCTGGTTTACCTACAACAGCGGCTTCTGCAACACGCTCATGAGCAACGAGGGCGGATTCTACTTCCATCGTGCCCAACCGGTGACCGGAGACATTGAGAACGTCATCTATTCTGCCCATAATCCAAAAATAACCGGCTTTATCTCTTCGTGCACTGTCGCCAGCCAAGTAATAACGGCCTTCAAATTTTGCCCAATAAGTGTCGATGTAACGTTGATCGTCTCCCCAAATGGTGCGTAACATAGAAGGCCAGGGTTTTTTGATGACGAGGTAGCCACCGACATCAGCCTCAAGTATTTCGTTACCCTTTTCATCAACGATGGCCGCTTCGATGCCAGGCAGTGCTAAAGTGCAGGAGCCGGGTTTAGTTGAAATTGCACCCGGGACAGGTGCAATCATATGTGCGCCTGTTTCAGTTTGCCACCAAGTGTCAACAATAGGGCATTGCTCTTTACCGATAATACGGTGATACCACATCCAGGCCTCTGGGTTTATGGGCTCGCCGACCGTGCCCAATAATCGTAATTTTTCGAGGTTATAGGATAAGGGAATGTCATCACCGAATTTCATCAAGGCTCGAATAGCGGTGGGGGCGGTATAAAAAATAGTGACACCATGACGTTCACAGAGGCTCCAGAATCGTCCGCCATCAGGTACAGTAGGCGCACCTTCATAGATGACAATGGTAGAGCCGGTCGCGAGTGGGCCATAAGCCACATAGGTGTGCCCGGTGATCCATCCGACATCTGCAGTGCACCAGAAAATATCATCGTCCTTAATGTCAAAGACCCACTCTACTGTTGTTAAAGCATTAAGCAAGTATCCCGCGCTAGAGTGTTGTATTCCCTTTGGTTTACCTGTAGATCCCGAGGTGTAAAGTAAAAATAAGGGGTGTTCGCTGGAGACCCACGTGGGTTCGCATTCTGTGCTTTGGTTGGCCGTTATATCATGCCACCAGATATCTTTGTCGGTGTTCCAATGGATATCATGCGCCGTTCGTTTTAGTACTATCGTCTGTTTGATGCTGGGGCAGCCCGCTGCCAATGCTTGGTCTGCTGCCGCTTTCAATTCGACAATTTTATCGCCGCGAAACCCGCCATCGGCGGTGATGAGCAAGGTTGCCCCTGCATCTTCAATGCGATCCTTGAGTGACGTGGCTGAAAAACCACCAAATACGACGGAGTGGATGGCACCGATGCGCGCACAGGCTTGCATTGCGATTACGGCCTCAGGGGTCATCGGCATATAAATAACAATGCGATCTCCTGCTATGATACCCAGAGATTTTAGCCCATTTGCCAAGCGACAAACATCGTCATGCAAGGCTTGGTAACTGATGTGGCGCATATCGCCTTTTTCACCTTCAAAGATAATGGCTGTTTTGTCCGCCTTGTTTTCCAGGTGTCGGTCGATGCAGTTAAACGAAATATTGAGCGTACCGTCTTCGAACCATTTAAAATGGGGGGCGTGTTCCGTATTGAGTATGGTCGTGAAAGGGGTTTGCCAATCTAGTTTTTCTCTAGCGAGTTTAGCCCAAAATACTTCATTGTTTTCTTTGGCATCGGTGGTAAGGGCATTGAAATCAGCTCTACTTTTGATTCGCGACTGCTCGGAAAATGGCGTGGGAGGTGAAAATAACCGGTCTTCCTTAAGTATCGAATTAATATTGCCGTGGCTCATAGTTGAATCCCTTCGATGTCTTTAAATATGAAAGGCAATATTAGCAAGAGGATATACTGGACGCACGTATTTTATAAAATATTTAAATTCAGGTTATATTTTTGAATAAGGTGCCGATAAGGGGTGGGGATCATATTAAGGGGCTGTAAATAAATAACTTAACTTTTTACTAGTCTATTATTCCGTCTTCGGTGTTGCTTAAAGGCTTACATACAACGAGTATGCGCCCTGGAAGAAGTGTCTTTGGGGTACGTGCCTTTGAGCGCTTTGGATGCGAAATACTATCCTACTCAAATTTGTTAAGTTATTTGCAGGCTCTAACCTAGAAAAACCAGTTGATCCACGGCGCTTGGTACAAGTTCTTGATTTATCTGACGCGTCCAACTGAGTTTTTCAGGATTATGTCATAGTTATTTATATCGTTTGGAGTATTCATGCTTAAAGGAATGTTGGTTGTTGAAAGTGTTGTAGAAGATGGGCGTCGATTCAGGCCAGGTGACTGGATTGAAAGAATTTCGACCACGCTGGCAAATTTTGGCTCCGATCAGCGTTTGCATTATTCTGCCAGTGTGCGCCCCTGTATTATCGATGGGGAGAAGTGCTTGCTTATTGATCCGACGTTGCAAAAAACAAACCCCGTTATTTATGAGCATATCTTGCAGTTTGTGACATCTAATGGTCTAAAGATACGAGATTAGATTTTGGGTTATTTACGTTGCTTTTCTTTTATTTCGTCTAGCGTTTTGCAGTCTATACAGTAGGTTGCGGTAGGTCGGGCTTCCAGTCGACGTATCCCTATTTCTATGCCGCAACTTTCACAATATCCATAGTCGCCTGTTTTAAGCAGCTCGGTGGACTCATCAATTTTTTTTATTAATTTACGTTCTCGATCACGCGTTCTTAACTCCATTGTAAAGTCAGATTCCTGTGATGCGCGGTCATTGGGGTCGGGAAAATTAGCGGCTTCGTCTTGCATGTAGTGCAAAGTACGATCCACTTCTTCCATCAATTCTTTTTTCCATGCGTCGAGTAAGTTACGAAAATGCGCTATTTGATTTTCGTTCATGTACTCTTCGTTTTTTTGTTCTTGATAGGGGCCTATGCCATGAAAGCTAAAACCGTCGGCAGCGGTGTGGGTCGCCGTCACTTTACTGGCCTGTTTTTTCACCGCAGTTTTTTTTGTTTTTACTGTCGATGTTTTGCCAGTTAATTTTTTTTTCGTCGCAGTTTTTGAAATTTTCTTTTTTGCTGTTGGCATCGTAGAGATTCGTTCCCATAAAAAACACTCATGTATATCAAAAAAAAATAAAGAATGCAAATATTTTGCGACAGTTTTTTTTATAGCTTATGCATTAACTATCATGGTTATATGGTTGAATCAACTAGATAATGCGTTCTTATTTTAACTTGATTTAAAATGGTGGCGCCTAAGTGTTAAGCTGATACTTAAATTATAATATAACTATAACGATGAGCAGGAGTATGAATGGAAGTATTGATATTTGATGTGGATGGTACCTTGGCTGACACCGAGCGCAATGGCCATCGAGTCGCTTTTAATCAGGCATTTAAAGACGCAGGGTTGGATTGGGACTGGTCACCTACCTTGTATGGCGACTTGTTAAAAGTGACCGGAGGGAAAGAACGGATCAAGTTTTACCTGGATGAATATAATACCGCTTTTGCCAAGCCAGATAAGCTGGATGATTTTATTGCACAACTGCACGCCTCTAAAACAGTCTATTTTACAACGATGCTCAAGGAAGGTAAGTTGCCACTGCGACCCGGTGTAGAAAGGTTGATTAATGAAGCACGAGCAGCCGGTATTCGTTTGGCTATAGCAACCACAACGACACTGGCGAATATTACAGCGCTGCTTGAACATGCTTTTGCCGAAGAGGCGCAGTCTTGGTTTGAATGTGTCGCAGCGGGCGATATTGTTCCTGCCAAAAAACCCGCACCTGATATATACCATTATGTGCTTGAAAAAATGAATGTGAGTGCTAGGCAGTGTCTTGCGCTGGAGGATTCTTATAACGGGAATCTCTCCTCTATTGGTGCGGGTATCCCCACCGTGATTACTTATAATGGCTATACACAAGATGATGATTTTACAGGAGCCGCATTGGTTGTCGATCAGCTTGGCGATCCTGATCAGGCCTTTAAAATACGTCGTGGTGAAGGCTATGGTGCTTCCTGTGTTGATTTGAGTTTATTGCAAAAAATATCTTTTGCAGCTCAATGAGTGATAACCTGAAAATACCTTTTGCTGAAAGGCTAAACCATATTCAGCCTTTTCATGTCATGCGTTTACTTGAAGCTGCAAAACGTAAAGAAGCTCAAGGTGTTGCTATTGTTCATATGGAAATTGGTGAGCCTGATTTTGACTCGCCCGCTCATGTCATTGCGGCGGCTCAGCAGGCACTGCAAGAAAAAACGATGCATTATACGCCAGCAGCGGGGTTGCCTGAGTTACGCACGGCGATAAGCCGCTTTTATCAGCGTGAATATAAGGTGAAAATAGACCCGGCACGTATTATTGTTACCCCCGGTGCTTCGGGTGCTTTACAGCTGGCACTTTCGGTCTTGGTTAACTCAGGTGACTCGGTTTTAATGGCCGACCCGGGTTATCCTTGCAATCGACATTTTGTTCGTTTGCTGGATGGTGAACCCATCTCTGTGCCTGTGGGTAAGGAGACGGGTCATCAGTTGACTTTACAGCAATGCCAAACGGTATGGACGGCAGATACGGTGGCGGTATTGATCTCATCTCCGGCGAACCCGACGGGTTCTATTATTGCAACGTCACAACTTAATGACATCGCCCGCTATGTGAAAGAGCAGGGCGCATGCCTTATTGTCGATGAAATTTACCATGGTTTGACCTATGACGAACAGTCATCCACGGCTTTAGCTTTTTCCGAAGATATTTTTGTCGTGAATAGTTTTTCTAAATATTTTGGTATGACCGGTTGGCGAGTTGGTTGGCTAGTGGCTCCCAAGGCATATGTTGAGGCGGTTGAAAAACTGGCGCAAAATATTTTTTTAGCAGCCTGTACCTTATCCCAATATGCCGCTATGGCCGCCTTGTTGCCGGAAATAAAAATTGAGCTGAACAAGCGACGCGATGAATTTAAAAAGCGTCGTGATTTCCTCTGTGACGCAATTTCAGACCTAGGGTTTGAAATTGCAGGTAAGCCGGAAGGGGCATTTTATATCTATGCCAATTGCCAGAGATTTTCAAATAATAGCTATGAGTTCTGTTATGAGTTATTAGAACAAACAGGCGTTGTGATTACCCCAGGAAAAGATTTTGGTTGTTACCAAGCCGAACACCATGTCCGTTTCGCTTACACCAGCAACCTTGAGCAATTGGCAGAAGGTATCTCTCGTCTTCGCAGGTATTTAGAAAGGCGTACAGAAACCGGAGTTATTTGAGCTCATTATTAAATCGAGATGGGCGAGATATAGCCGTTATTTTGCGCAAATTTCTTATTTCTTTATTAATTGCCTGAAATAGGCAATCGTGTCTTTGAGTCCGTGCTCCAGTTCAATGCGGGGTTCCCAGTCCAATTTTTCTTTTGCCAGAGAAATATCGGGTTGTCTTTGTAATGGGTCATCAGGCGGAAGGGGTTGATACTCCAGAGTAGAGCGAGAACCGGTGAGTTCAATTGTTTTTTCGGCTAACATTTTAATGGTAAACTCATTGGGGTTGCCCAGGTTAACAGGGCCTGTGACTTCGTCTGGCGAGTTCATTAATTTGATAAAACCTTCAATTAAATCATCCACATGACAGAATGAGCGTGTCTGAGCGCCATCGCCATAAATGGTGATGGGCTGATTGTTTAATGCTTGAATAATAAAATTAGAAACGACTCGACCATCATTGGGGTGCATGCGTGATCCATAGGTATTGAATATTCTTGCTATTTTTATTTTCAGGTCATGTTGGCGAAAATAGTCAAAAAAGAGTGTTTCAGCACATCGCTTGCCTTCGTCGTAACAGGAGCGCAACCCGATTGGGTTAACGTGCCCCCAATAGGCTTCAGGTTGAGGATGAACTTGTGGATCGCCATAAACTTCACTCGTTGAAGCTTGAAAAATTTTAGCCTGGACTCTTTTAGCAAGCCCCAACATATTAATGGCGCCATGAACGCATGTTTTTGTAGTCTGTACCGGATCGTGTTGATAATGAATGGGAGAGGCTGGGCAGGCTAAGTTAAAAATTTCATCAACTTCTACATAAAGAGGGAGTGTGACATCATGTCGCATGAGCTCAAAATGGGGATTATCCAGCAGGTGTTCGATATTGTCTTTACATCCAGTGAAATAATTATCAACACAGAGTACATCATGGCCATCAATGAGAAGCCGCTCGCATAAATGAGAGCCTAAAAACCCAACTCCTCCTGTCACCATGATGCGTTTACGAATTAAGTTTTTCATTTTTTTGACTTAGTTTTAAGTTAGAATCGCCTTCAGAGATACGATGTTACAGTACACTGCATGGGGACGACAATGAAATATCGAAAATTAGGTCGAACTGGATTAGATATCAGCGTCATTGGTTTAGGTACGATGACGTGGGGCTTTCAAAACACACCAGAGGAAGGGTTTGCGCAGATGGATTATGCGCTTGAATGTGGGATCAACTTTTTTGATACCGCCGAAATGTATGCGATTCCACCCAGTAGTGAAACCTTTGGCCGTACTGAAACCATTATCGGAAATTGGTTTGCTTCACGATTAAATCGTGACAAAGTTATTCTTGCATCAAAAATAACAGGGCCTGGTTTACCCTGGATCAGAGAGGGCAATAATGTTATAGATAAAAAAAACATTGTGCTCGCTGTTGAGGGCAGTCTGAAGAGATTACAAACAGATTATATTGATCTTTATCAATTGCACTGGCCTAACAGAGGTTCGTATCACTTTGGTCAGGTGTGGGATTTTTCCCCTGAATTTGATGTTCAAATGGAAGAAGACAACTTTTTAGAAGTTTTGCAAACCCTGCAAGTTTTAATTCAAGCTGGAAAAATCCGTCATATCGGCTTATCAAATGAAACCTCTTGGGGTGTGATGAAATGGCTGCAACTGGCCCAGCAAAATAATTTACCACGTATCGTCTCTATTCAAAATGAATATTCCTTGCTTTGCCGTCATTTCGAACCTGATCTCAGTGAAATAGCGATACATGAAGACTGTGGCTTACTGGCTTGGTCACCCCTGTCCAGTGGGATATTAAGTGGAAAATACCTTAATGGTGCTCGCCCTGAAGGTGCACGACTCATGATTGATCCTCGTATAGAGCATCGTGCTGGGTCGCAGGTTGATGTTGCGGTTAAACGATATATTGAGCTGGCTCAACGTTATGATCTTGATGTTTGCCAAATGGCTTTGGCATTTGTGCATGGCCAGGTTTTTGTAAATTCTACGCTGATTGGTGCCACCAGCATGGCGCAACTAAAAAGCAATATAGGCTCCATCGCTTTAAACTTGCCTGCCGGGCTGACTCAAGAAATAGAAAAAATAAGGCGTGAATACCCCATGCTTTATTGATTTGCTATCATACCGTGTGAATAAAGTTGAAATGTTAAGCAGGGACGTTATGACGTTCCCATTCCTAACGGGCTGATGTTTAACGGTATTAAGCTGGAAATAAGAGTGACTTTCATGTATGCTTGACTAAATTAGTAAAGTAAAGAGGTTGGATAGAATGGATATTATGGTAAAGCTTAAAGAATTGGTAGAGAGTAATGCGGTGGTGATTTTTATGAAGGGAACGCCACAATTTCCTCAGTGTGGTTTTTCTGGTCGTACTGTTCAGGCCTTACAGCAATGTGGCGAAGAGTTTGCCTATGTGAATATTTTTGACGAACCCGAGGTGCACCAAAATTTGCCCACATTCTCAGATTGGCCTACCTTCCCTCAGGTTTTTGTTGATGGAGAGTTAGTTGGTGGTTGTGATATTACCTTAGAGCTGTTTCAAAGTGGCGAATTACAGACTCTTATTACAGAAGCGGTAGCAAAAAAATAGCCTAGGAGAGAAGGCTGTAACGCTCATTCTGGGTTAAAATCAAATGGTGCGAGGGTTTGCCAACGATTTACAATATCACAAAATAAATCGGCTGTTCCCTCGGCATCATAGATTGCTGAGTGAGCTTTTTCGTTGTCCCAATGAATCCCCGCAGCTTCGGCGGCGCGAGCGAGAACAGTTTGTCCAAATACCAAGCCGCCTAAGGTCGCTGTATCAAATGTACTGAAGGGGTGCAGCGGGCTACGCTTGATGCCTGTTCGCTTGATTGCAGCACTAATAAAGTTAATGTCGAAAAAGGGATTGTGCCCCACCAGGATTGCCCGAGTACATTTTGTCGCTTTAATTTCTTTACGTATGGGCTTAAATATATTTTCTAAAGCTTCTTTTTCCGCGATCGCCAGCCTGAAGGGGTGGTAAGGGTCTATGCCATTGAACTTTAATGCGCTGGATTCAAGATTCGCACCTGGAAACGGGATGATATGATGCGCATAGGTTTTCCCTTTATGCAAAAAGCCTTGCTCATCCAGTTCTAGTAATACGGCAGCAATTTCAAGTAGCGCGTCCGTTTTCGCATTAAAACCCGCTGTTTCAACATCAATAACAACAGGTAAAAATCCACGAAACCGACGTGCTATAGAGGATTTTTCGTTAGCGAGCGTCATCCTTCACAGGATACGTGATTCAGTTAGAATAAGCGATAGCCAGGGGAGGGTGATGTGAATATATACCCATGGCATTATGAACTTAGGTGTTAGCGCGTATAAATATGTCTTAGGTTTGGTTCTTCCAATTGAGAAAAAACGTAGACCTGCTCGCCTCTAAGTTGAGTTTTTTTCGATTGAGAAAAAGCCGAAGATGGGGTATAGATGTGCATGAAAATACCTAAATTCATAACGCTATGGGTAATAATACGATGAGGTGTGCGGTGTGACGGTTTTGATTAAAGGCTTGATTTGGCCAACGATACTAAGCTTGCTGTTGTTTTCAACGGTGGTTTTTGCTAGTAATGACAATGAAACACAGCATGGCAAAGGTTTATTATGGCGTGTTGTCAAAGGGGAGACTGAAAATTTTGTTTTTGGAACCATCCATTCAGGTGATCCCCGTGCATTAGCGGTGCTTGATCATGTTTACCCTGCATTTGATGGCGCCAAACAATTTGCTCTGGAAATGGATCTCAGTCCCTTGTCCGGGTTGAAGGTCGCTCAAGCGATGTTGATTAACGATGGGCAAACACTTTCTGACCTTATTGGTGATGCGTTATATCAAAAAACCCTGAAAATTGTCGTGCAACATGGAATAAAAAAACAGGTTGTTAAGACGTTAAAACCCTGGGCTGTGATGAGCGTGATGAGTATGCCGAAGCAACAATCGAATACTTTTATGGACAAAATCCTTTATGAAAAAGCACACCAGCAGAAAAAAAAGGTCGTCGGTTTAGAGACGCCAGCAGAGCAAATTGCAGTTTTTGATGCCTTAAAATTAGCGGATCAGATTACCTTATTGCAAAATGTAGTTAATGAATATGATGGTTATGCTGAGATGTTTGATCATTTAATCAAGCTTTATCAGGCGCGAAATTTACCGGCTATACAAAAAATGAGCGATGAATATATGGCTGATTCAAGCGGTCACCTCGCTGATACTTTGATGGCGCGTCTGGTTGTAGATCGAAATAAAAAAATGGTAGAACGAATGTTGCCTCTCTTGATAAAAGGGCAAACCTTTGTTGCTGTGGGTGCCTTGCATTTACCAGGTCATAACGGAATTTTACAAGCCTTGACTAGACAAGGGTATAGCATTCAGCGAGTGTATTAGGGGCGTGTATGGAATAACTTGAACAGATTGCGCATGTTCGTTGTATGTAATCCTTTGTGCCGCGCAAAAAACGAAAGGATAGACAAGTAAGATGTCCAAGTTATTATGTCACACCTCATTAGATTTGACTGACCAATTTAGCGGTTGTCCCGCGTAAAAAGGGATCAGTGTTTTATCGCCAAGAGGGTAAGTTTTGGGTATTGTCCATGGTTGTCGTATTAAAGTAATTTTTTCTTTATTGCGTTCCAGTCCGTAAAAATCAGCACCATGAAAGCTGGCAAAGCTTTCCAGTTTATCTAATGCGCCTGCATCGGAAAAAACATGTGCGTATAATTCGATGGCGGCATGGGCGGTATATATGCCGGCGCAACCACAAGCGGATTCTTTATCATGTTGCCCGTGAGGGGCGCTGTCTGTGCCCAGAAAAAAACTAGGATCATTACTTGTGGCTGCGGCAACCAAGGCTTCTCGGTGAGTTTCACGTTTCAAAACAGGTAGGCAATAGTAATGAGGTTTTATGCCGCCGACGAATATACTGTTACGATTTAACAGCAGATGGTGGGCGGTGATGGTGGCTGCAATGTTAGCGCTGCTCTGCTTTACAAAAGCTGCGGCATCTCGTGTTGTGATATGTTCCATTACGATTTTAAGATCAGGGTGTTGTCTGCTTAAAGGTTCAAGTATTTTTTCGATGAAGACTTTTTCCCGGTCAAAAATATCGATTGACGCATCGGTGATTTCACCATGCACCAGTAAGGGTAAGCGATGTTGTGTCATGGCATTTAATACGATGTCGATCTTTTTAATATCGGTAACGCCGGCGCTGGAATTGGTTGTCGCTCCTGCTGGGTATAATTTAGCGGCATAAATAAAATCACTTTCACTGGCTTTTTTTATCTCTTCAGGTGTGGTTTTGTCGGTTAAGTAAAGTGTCATAAGTGGGTTAAAGCGTGCTCCTTTGGGTATTGCTTCGATAATCCGTTTTTTGTATTGTGCGGCGGCTGAACATGTCGTGATTGGCGGAGATAAATTCGGCATAATAATCGCGCGTGCAAAGCATCTGGCAGTATGTTGTACGGTTGTTTTAAGCGCTTCGCCATCGCGAAGATGTAAATGCCAGTCGTCCGGCTTGGTGATGCTTAATTCCATAAGTCAGGGTTCCAGTCTTCAGGTGTGTTGATATTTAACCAGGCATTGAGTAGCGACTTGGGCAGGATTGGACTTTGAATTTTATCATGTTGACTTAATACGTTGAGTTTGAATTCCCGTGTTACAGCCGCTTGTTCCAGTAGGGGGGCGCAATGAGAGCTGTAAAATGCCAGTAAGGGTTCCGCAGGGCTTTGAGTTGAACGCTTAGGCAACACCCCCCAGATTCCAGGTTGGCGCTGGCCTAGAAGCCACTCTACTGCTTTTGTCGTCATCATTGGCATGTCGCAAGCGCAGAGTATCCATGATACCTTGGGTGCCCAGCGCATGCCAGCGAGTATACCACTCATGGGGCCGTTAACGTCGGGGGCATCAGGCAGATGTTTTAGGTAAGTTAAATGCTCGGGTATTTGAGCTTCGCCCGTTAAGATGATTTCGTTACAGTAAGGCGAGAGTATCGACAGTGTATGATCCAGCCAGCTACCTTGATCTGGGTGAGGTATCAGGTGTTTTGTTTGCCCCATTCTTGTGCTTTTTCCGCCGATTAAAATATTAGCATAAATCTTGGTTTTTCGGTGGTGTTCAATAATTTGTTCTTGGATGATCTGCATTAAGCTATCGTGCCGATCATCCTGGCGACCCAGGGTCTCTAAAATAGAGTGGCACTCAACAGGTGGGGCAGTTTCCTTGTCACTTAGCAACCATACTTTGGGAATGTCTGAATGCTTGTACCCTTCGATTAAGGTGATATCGTAGTAAGGGTCTAGCTTACGGAGCGTTTCATTAATTGGGATATCACGATACGTTCGTTCTCGCAAAAACGACTCATCTGTCGATCGTAGATAAATATCTGCTCCGGCGCGAAACAGTAAGTCACTGTCTTTTCCGGGGTGATCTATGCGTAATCGATGAGCATCATGTTTGATTACGGCAACACGCATTCCTTGCTTGATGAGTGCAGGAATGACAGATTGTAACAGTGTTGTCTTGCCGGCGCCGCTATAGCCGCAAACTCCAATCGCTAAAGCCATGTATTTTCTCGGAAATTAAAAATAAATATTGATTTTCCGGTCATATTTCGGAAAACAATATTGAGAGGTTTGGGTTTTAAGCATGAATTAATTTAACCTATTTCATGGTTGATTTTAACTTCGGTATGTATTTGTTTTTCATTGAAAAACAACAATTTATAAGAATTTATTCATTGACATTGTAATGTTGAGGGCTGTATTATTCTTTCCAGGCGAAAGAGCTTATCGTTATAATATCAGCTTAAGTTGGTCTTATGTTTCGAAATTTAACGTTGCCGTTGACTCATACATTTTAGAGCAGGTCAGCGTTGTTACTGAATACGCCATTCGACAGTATTGCTTTGAGCGTGGGATAACCGGCTTTAGGTGAGTACAACGTTTACACCGGTCGAATGGCGTTTTTTTTAAATGACTTCGTGAACTTTCCGCGCAAAAATGTTGAAACCTGAATGGCTTAGGGTTAGACTATGAGCCGTTCAATCGGGGGGGCTGGTTTTATTGTAGCCCTGAGGAAGGTGCACGGGATTGTTTGGATAGAAAGTGCATATTCCTTAAGTATAATATAAGGCCCCGTGAAGGGGCTTTTTATTTTGCGGGATACTGGATATTTTCAAAATGGGCCTCTGGCCCATTTTTGTTTTATGGTGTGTTATGCATGAGTAAGCGAATAACTTTGCTGCTGGAAGAATTATTTGAGCCTGTTGTGTCAGGGCTGGGCTATGAGTATGTGGGTGTAGAGTATTTGCCTCAAGGTGCACGTTCAATGTTGCGCGTTTATATTGATGCAGCAGAGGGTGTGAATGTTGATGACTGTGCGACAGTAAGTCATCAAATAAGTGGTGTACTTGATGTCGAAGACCCTATTTCAACTCAGTATGTTTTGGAAGTTTCTTCACCCGGATTGGATCGACCTTTATTTAAGCTGGCAGATTATAAAAAATTTGAAAACAAAGTTATTGATGTAAAATTGGTTGTACCCTTGAACGGTCGACGTAGATTTAAGGGCGTCATTAACGCCAGCGACGAAGAAAATATTATTATTAATGTCGATGGGGAGAACTTTGAAATCCCTTTCATACAAATAGAAAAAGCACGCTTGGTACCTAAAATTTTTTAGAGGATTGTGTCAATGAGCAAAGAGATCCTGTTGGTTGTAGATGCCGTGTCGAATGAAAAAGGCGTCAGTAAAAGCGTCATTTTTGAGGCAGTAGAGGAAGCGTTGGCTGCAGCGACCAAGAAAAAACACCAAGAAGATATAGACGCGCGAGTTTGCATAGACCGTGAAACGGGTAACTATGAAACTTTTCGTCGATGGCTCGTTATCGACGGCATCGAGGTGGAATTAGAGTATCCAGGTCGTCAATTATTACTTGATGATGCACAGCAACAACAAGCAGGCGTTGCGTTAGGCGACTATATAGAAGAACCTATTGATTCAGTTACTTTTGGTCGGATTGCTGCACAAACAGCAAAACAAGTTATAGTGCAGAAGGTGAGAGAGGCTGAGCGTGCCCAGGTGGTAGAGGCCTATCGAGACCGCATCGGTGAATTGGTTACAGGCGTGGTTAAACGGGCAGATCGAAATGGTATATCTATAGATTTGGGAGGCATTGCCGATGCGTATATTTCTCGGGATAATTTGATTCCACGGGAAGCGGTTCGTCCCGGTGATCGCATCAGAGGCTATCTGAAAGAAGTTCGTTCCGAAGCCAGAGGTCCACAACTATTTGTAAGTCGTTCAGCACCTGAATTATTGCTTGAACTGTTTAAATTGGAAGTTCCCGAGGCCGGAGAAGGTTTGATCGATATTATAAGCGCGGCCAGAGATCCTGGGCTGAGAGCAAAAATTGCAGTTAAAACGAACGATGAACGCATCGATCCCGTTGGTGCTTGTGTGGGAATGCGGGGTTCACGAGTACAAGCGGTTTCAAATGAGCTGGGTGGCGAACGTATAGATATTATTCTTTGGGATGATAATGCCGCGCAGTATGTGATCAACGCCATGTCTCCCGCTGAAGTTGTTTCTATTGTTGTAGACGAAGATACACATAGTATGGATGTTGCTGTGTTAGAAGATGATTTGTCACAAGCCATCGGTCGCGGTGGACAGAACATACGGCTGGCGAGCCAGTTAACCGGTTGGACGCTGAATGTCATGACGGAAGCGGAAGCGGAAGAAAAAAGTGAAGTTGAAGCAGATAAGGTACAAAACGTATTTATGGCAGAGTTGGATGTTGATGCGGATGTGGCTGTTATCCTGGTTCAGGAAGGTTTTTCCAGCTTGGAAGAAATCGCGTATGTGCCGGTTAATGAAATGCTCGCTATTGAAGAATTTGATGAAGAAATGGTTGAAGAACTTAGAAATAGAGCAAGAGATTTGCTCATAACCAAGGCATTAACGACGGAAGAGCATGTGGGTGATGCGCCGGAGCCTGCGGATGATTTGCTGCAGCTTGAAGGCATGGATGATGATCTGGCAAAGAAGCTGGCGGTGCATGGAATTGTGACGCAGGAAGATTTAGCCGAGCAATGCCTGGATGAAGTAATGGAAGTGGAAGGCATGGAAGAAGAGCGGGCTAAAGCACTTATCATGGCGGCGCGAGCGCCTTGGTTTGATCAAGAAGCGCAAGGGTAAATCAAGAGGAAGCGACGCATGGCAGAGATCACCGTAAAACAGTTAGCGGATGTGGTAGGAATACCTATAGATAAGCTATTAGGTCAGTTGCAGGAAGCGGGTGTGATTGCTGCGAATGAAGATGCGCGAGTATCCGACCAGGAGAAAATGAAGCTTTTGCAATATTTAAGAGAACATCGTGATGGCTCATTGAAGAGTAACGAGGAAGGGGCTTCAGTCAAAAAAATCACCTTGCGTCGAAAAGTGGTGGGCGAGTTAAAGCAAAGTACAAACACGGGCAAAAGTCGCAAGGTCAGCGTTGAGGTACGTAAACGCCGTACCTACGTTAAACGTGAGACTGTAACTGAAGACGCTGTAGATCAGGTAGAGAATGAAAACCAACCGGCTGCGCCGCCGCAAAAAGAGATAGAGAAAGACCCTCAGCAAGTAGAATTAGAGGCAAAACAGGCAGCAGAAGCGGCAGCGGCTTTACAAGTAGCAGAAGCAGAAAGAGCGGCGGCTACAGCCGTTGTTCACGCTGCAGCCGAAGTTCAGGCGGCGGCAGAAGCAAGGCTGGTTGCTGATGAAGCTCGAAAAGCGGAGCTGAAGGCACAAGAAAAAGCCAAAGCGACGGCTGAAGCTGCAGCGGTTGTTGCTGCTGCTCAGGCGGCCCCACAATACAAAGATAAAGACGCGAGTAAGCGTACGGCAACAAAAGAAAATCATGGCGGACGTCATGATAAGCGGGGGGGGCGTAGAGAGCTTCATGTTGCTAAAGGGAAGACGGGACGTCGGGGTAAGAAACAAAAAGGTAGACAGTCTGTACCCGCTGCACCTACAGGAAAGCATGCTTTTGAAAAACCAACCGCGCCGGTCGTCAGAGAAGTTGTAGTTCCTGAGACCATTGCCGTTACAGAACTTGCCCAAAGAATGTCAGTTAAAGCGGCTGAAGTCATTAAACTGATGATGGGCTTGGGTAGTATGGTGACTATAAACCAGGTGCTCGATCAGGAAACAGCTTCTCTGGTTGTTGAAGAAATGGGGCATACGGTTAAACTGTTAAAAGAAAATGCGCTCGAGGAAGCGATAGAAGCGACGGATTTTGGCGATGCTGAACTTATTTCTCGCTCACCGGTGGTGACGATTATGGGTCATGTTGATCATGGCAAGACCTCGCTATTGGATTATATTCGTCTCTCTAGTGTCGCCTCTGGCGAGGCAGGTGGTATTACGCAGCATATTGGCGCTTATAACGTTGCAGTAAAAGAGCGTGGCAGTATTACATTCTTGGATACGCCAGGCCACGCTGCATTTACAGCGATGCGTGCTCGTGGTGCAAAATTGACAGACATTGTTGTGTTGGTTGTTGCTGCAGACGATGGCGTTATGCCACAAACAAAAGAAGCGGTGGTGCATGCACAAGCTGCCGGTGTTCCTCTTGTTGTTGCGGTCAATAAAATGGATAAACCAGACGCACAACCTGATCGAGTGAAACAAGAGCTATCTGCATTGGAAGTGGTGCCGGAAGATTGGGGTGGCCATACTCAGTTTATCCCCGTTTCGGCTAAAACGGGTGATGGCATCGATAATCTCCTAGAAGCTATTATTTTACAAACTGAAATGATGGAGTTAAAGGCGCCGACGAATATACCCGCACGCGGAACCGTAGTTGAAGCCCGATTAGATAAGGGGCGGGGGCCTGTTGTTACGGTACTGGTACAGAGTGGCACGTTAAGAAAAGGTGACGTGTTACTCGCTGGACAGGAATATGGGCGAGTGCGTGCTGTTCTTGATGAAAATGGAAAAATGTTGAGTGAAGCAGGGCCCTCTATACCGGTAGAAGTTCTAGGTTTATCTGGTGTGCCTAATGCTGGAGACGAATCGGTTGTCGTTGCCGACGAGAAAAAGGCAAGGGAAGTTGCCTTATTCCGGCAAGGGAAGTTCAGGGAAGTGAAGCTTGCCAAACAACAGGCTGCCAAACTCGAAAATATGTTTTCGAGTATGGAAGAAGGAGAAGTCAATCATCTTAATATTGTCTTGAAAGCTGACGTTCAGGGTTCGGCTGAAGCACTGATGGAATCTCTTACCAAACTTTCTACTAGCGAAGTTAAAGTTAAAATTATTGCCAGTGCAGTGGGGGGGATTACTGAGTCTGATGTTAATTTAGCAGTCGCCTCTAACGCGGTCATGGTTGGCTTTAATGTCCGTGCTGATGCGGGTGCCAAACGTTTAGTCGAAGACAACGAATTGGATTTACGTTATTACAGTGTTATTTACGATGTCATTGAAGACGTGAAGCAGGCGCTAACGGGGATGCTGGCGCCCGAATTTAAAGAAGAAATTATTGGCTTGGCTGAAGTGCGAGATGTTTTTCGTTCGCCTAAATTTGGTAATGTTGCAGGTTGTTTGGTAGTCGATGGTACGGTAAAACGGAGCAATCGAATTCGTGTATTGAGAGATAATGTTGTGATATATGAAGGTGAACTGGAATCGTTACGTCGGTTTAAAGATGATTTGAGCGAAGTACGTTCTGGTATGGAATGTGGTATTGGTGTGAAAAATTACAATGACATCAAAGAGGGTGATCAAATCGAAGTCTATGAACGAGTCGAAGTGAAACGCTCTTTGTAACAGGTGACCGACTGAAATGGCACGAGAGTTTAGTCGTACAGAGCGCGTGGCTGGCCAATTGCAGCGAGAGCTTGCGTTAATTTTGCGCAAGGAAATGAAAGACCCCAGGTTGATACGTGCGTCTTTTACTTCGGTTGTTGTCAGTCGAGACTTAGGTCATGCGAAAATATATTTTACTTTAATAGATAGCCTCGAAGACGAGCGAGAGGCTGTTTTAAAGGTGCTGAATAACGCCGCTGGATTTATTCGCCACCAATTAGGTCAATCAATGCGAATGCGCTCCATCCCCCAGCTAAAATTTTACTATGATGTCGTGGTTGAGCATGCCAACGAGTTATCGGCCTTAATAGACTCGGCGATTGCGGCAGATCAATCTTTACCGGATGACGGCGAAGACGAGGAAAAAAGTGGCAAAAAACCGTAAAGGACGTTCAGTCAATGGCATTTTATTGTTAGATAAGTCCATGGGGCTTACTTCCAATGCCGCTTTGCAACAGGTGAAGCGTTTGTATTCAGCTCAAAAAGCGGGGCATACAGGCAGTCTGGATCCTTTGGCGACGGGTATGTTGCCTATTTGTTTTGGTGAAGCAACAAAAATGTCTGCTTTTTTGCTGAATGCCGATAAACGTTATCAGGTCACGATCAAGCTGGGCGTAACGACAGCGACAGGCGATGCTGAAGGTGAAATAATAAAACAGTGCGCTGCATCGCATATTACGCTCGATCAAATTCAGTCGGTGATGCCGGGTTTTATTGGTTTGCAGATGCAGATTCCGCCTATGTACTCCGCTTTGAAAGTGGATGGGCAACCCCTATATAAACTGGCGAGAAAAGGAAAAACAATAGCAAGAAAGCCCCGCGAAATTACATTATTTGATATAAAAATAGGCGGGTTGCAAAATGAAAAATTGATTCTGGAGGTGCATTGCTCAAAGGGCACTTATATTCGCACCTTGGCAGAAGATATTGGCGAGGCATTGCAATGTGGCGGTCATGTCTCGGCACTGAGGCGTCTTGATGTTGCTAATTTTTCAGCGGTAAACATGCTTACTTTTTCTGACTTGGAACGCCTGGCAAAGGCTGGCGTTGAAGCTCTGGATGCATCGCTTTTGCCAATGGAAGCGGCCTTGTATCAATTGCCTATCGTGAATATATCAGATGATATGGCCTACTATTTGACACAGGGGCAGGCTGTATTGGTGCCTAAAGCACCACGCAAAGGTTACGTCCAGTTACGACAAGGTGGCCGTGCTTTTATCGGAGTGGGTTGTGTCCAGGAAGATGGTCGCATTGCACCGAAACGGATGCTAAGGGGCTGAAAATAAGTGACTTTTCATTCTGCTTGCCTATCCTTATCGTCTTCGGCGTTATACAAAGAGTTACATACAGCGAGTATGTGCCCTGAAAGAAGTGTCCTTGGGGTGCGTGCCTTGAAGGTAAACGATATTCGGCGCAGAATAGCAAAACTATTTATTTACAGACCCTTGATCTTTAGCTGTTATATGATTGTTTTTGTTGTAATTACAGGAATGTTTATAAAAGAATGAAATTTATGTGAGTGTATCCTTGCCATTGCTTTGAATTCATTGGTAAAATATGCTGTTTTTATTATTGTTGTTAAATATTTTAGGAGTTGCCCATGCCTCTCGCTACTGCGACCACAGAAAAAGTGGTTAATGAGTACAAGAGAACAGAAAATGATACTGGATCACCCGAGGTTCAGGTCGCGTTATTATCAGCACGGATTGAACAGTTATCTGGACATTTTAAAGCGCATAACCATGATCATCACTCGAGACAGGGCTTATTGCGGATGGTGAGTCAACGTAGAAAGTTACTGGATTACCTCAAAGGTAAAGATGTTCAGCGTTATCGTGACTTGATTAGTAGTCTTGGATTGCGTCGCTAGTTAACATTTTATTAATTGTATTTAAATTATCAAGCTCGAGCGAACCGTAAGGAAAGAAAGTGAATCCTATTAAAAAGACATTTCAGTATGGCAGTCATACGGTAACGATGGAAACGGGAGAAATTGCCAGGCAAGCCGGGGGGGCAGTCTTGTGTAGTATGGGTGATACTTCGGTTTTGGTGACCACTGTAGCTAAAAAAGACGCCGAAGAAGGTCGCGATTTTTTCCCACTTACGGTTAATTACCAGGAACGTACTTATTCTGCCGGAAAGATTCCAGGTGGTTTTTTCAAGCGTGAAGGGCGACCTTCCGAAAAGGAAACGCTGACTTGTCGATTGATTGATCGACCTTTGCGACCGCTCTTTCCCAAAGGGTTTACTAACGAAGTTCAAATCATCGCAACCGTTGTTTCTTTAGATTCTGAAATTGATCCTGATATTCCTGCCATTATTGGTTCCTCTGCCGCTGTAGCTCTCTCCGGCGCACCCTTTAGTGGTCCTGTTGGTGCCGCTCGGGTGGGGTATATTGATGGGCAATATATTTTAAACCCAGGCAAAACGGAATTACAAAATGCGGATCTGGATCTGGTCGTAGCTGGCACTGAATCGGCTGTTTTAATGGTGGAATCAGAAGCGGTGGGTTTGCCAGAGGAGACCATGTTGGGTGCCGTGATGTATGGTCATGAGCAAATGCAAGTGGTTATTCAAGCTATTCGAGAACTCACCGCAGAGGCTGGCGTAATTCCCTGGGATTGGCAAGCTCCGGCAACGGATGAGGCTCTATTATCAGCAGTTCGTGCAGCGGCAGCAGGCAGTTTGACTGCGGCTTATGGTATTAGTGAAAAGCAAGCTCGGTATGATCGTTTAACGACGATTCGGGCTGAGGTGGCAACGCAATTATCTGCGGAGGACGAAAGTACCTGGGATGCGGCTCAGGTAAAAGAAATGATTGGTAAAGTAGAAAAAGAAATCGTCCGGGGTCGAGTTTTGGCGGGGGAGCCTCGCATCGATGGACGTACGCTAGATACGGTACGACCCATCACTATTCGCACTGGAGTTCTGCCTAGAACACATGGCTCTGCATTATTTACACGCGGTGAAACACAAGCTTTGGTTGTGACTACTTTAGGGACAGATCGGGATGCGCAAATTATTGATGCCGTTGAAGGGGAGAAAAAAGATCCCTTTATGTTGCACTATAATTTTCCGCCTTACTGTGTTGGTGAAACCGGGTTTGTGGGTAGCCCTAAGCGACGTGAAATCGGTCACGGTAAATTGGCTAAACGCGGTGTTGCAGCGGTTATGCCGAATATGGATGAGTATCCCTATGTGGTTCGCGTTGTCTCTGAAATCACGGAATCGAATGGTTCTAGCTCAATGGCCAGTGTATGTGGTAGCAGTTTGTCGTTAATGGATGCCGGTGTCCCATTGAAAGCCCCTGTTGCGGGTATCGCCATGGGTTTGATTAAAGAGGGCGATCAATATGCGGTATTAAGCGATATTTTGGGTGATGAGGATCACCTGGGTGATATGGATTTCAAGGTAGCGGGCACGGCTGAAGGCATCACCGCCTTGCAAATGGATATCAAAATAGATGGTATCACTAAAGAAATTATGGAAAAAGCGTTGGCGCAAGCCAAACAAGGTCGGATGTTTATTTTAGAGGAAATGAATCGTGTCATTTCCAGTCCTCGTCAGGAAATGTCCGAATATGCACCAAGAATCATTACCATTCAGATTAATCCAGAAAAAATTAGAGACGTAATCGGTAAAGGGGGGGCGACCATTCGTTCCATTACCGAAGAAACAGGCACCAGCATAGATATCACGGATGATGGACTCGTGAAAATTGCATCCGTAGACAGCGCCGCAGGCGAAGAAGCACGGCGTCGTGTTGAAGAAATTACAGCGGATGTTGAAGTTGGAAAAATATATGAAGGAAAAGTAGTCAAATTGATGGACTTTGGTGCCTTCGTAACGATTTTGCCTGGACGCGATGGATTGGTTCATATTTCACAGATTTCTCATGAGCGAGTAGAGAATGTCAGTGATAAACTCTCTGAAGGTGATGTCATCCAGGTTAAGGTTCTTGAAGTCGATAAGCAAGGACGGATACGCTTAAGCATGAAGGCCATCGTTGCTACAGAGTAATCCCCGAAAAAATTAAAATTCCGCTCTCTCCTCCATAGAGGAAGCTGTAAACTCTGGGTCACCGGCTTTATTTTATCCGGTGACCCAGAGTTATGATCCGTAGTTCCAATGATTCTAGTTTGTTTGGTGTGAATGCTTATGCTATGTTCTGAGCTGGCAAGTGTTTATTATTAGGGAATGGAAAGTACTTCAACAAAGCGTTTTTGGTGACTGAAAATTTGACTTCCAACGGCAAGTTGTGGGTCAATTGTACCCGAGCGAAAACGATCCAGTAGTATTCTGATTTTGCAATTATCATCTGTGCTGACAAAAGTGCCTGCTGGGATATTTATACTGCCGGTATCTGTTGTAAGCGTGTGGTCTAGTCCAATAATAATGGTATGACTGTCCGCACAAATCAATGACGCAGTTACCTTCATTGCAGCTGTATCATCGATGGTATTCCAGCTGATCACAATATTATCAGTGCTACGCGAAAAACGCATTGCACTTTGCGGTGTGATAATAGAAAACCCTAAAGGTAAAGTTACATTGGAATTAGATGCATTTTTACCTATTGGCCGATCCAAAGAGACAGTAAAAGTCGTATTGTTACTGTTTTCTTTGTACAAAGCCCCGAGCACGTTGTTTTCGAAATACAATAATGTCGTTGGGAAACTAGTATTGGCAAAAGACCTCGTCATTAACTTGATTTGATTGACAGTTTGAGCCAGATTAGTAAATAAGTCATCAGAAATGCGAACACTATCGACCGGGCCTATGGTTGAGGAATAAAGCTTATCGCCCTCTTTTAAGTCTATTACTGCAGAGGTCGTGGATAGTTGGAGTTGTGTTTCTACAGCGGTCGTTTCCCCCCCTCCATTAGTAATATGGATATTAGCAACAAAGCTATCGGTTGAGATCTGATTTGAAGTCGCAATAATATCACGACCATGATCACCGCCACACCCGAGCAATGAGAGACAAACAAACAAAATGCTCAGGAACGATAAATGCTTCATATTAATTTCCTGTACTGTCATTTTAAAGGTTGCTTAAATATGGTAGTTTATGCCGACAGATAATAATAGAATATCAGTTTCGGAGATATCAAATAGATACTGTATTTGTGATCTAATACTGAGTTTGGGTATTTTAAAAAAATATGAAAGACCAAGCCCCATCATGGCACTGGTCTTTTGATCGTCACCAACCGATCTATTTAATAGCGTTGCATCCGCTTTCCATAATATCGCTCCCCCATGTATATTCATATTCAACCCTTTTACGATGTTGAATTGCTTACCTAGCAGTAGTGAAACGCCCTTTAAATTAATTTTTGTATCGGTTGATCGCTTCAGCTTGAAACTGCCGAGGTTTGTGACACTTGATTCTAAATACATTGATGAGAGTCGATAACCAAAATTAAGTGAAAAGGACGTATCACCTTTATATCCACTTTCCTGAATAGTTGTATTTGCGATGGAGGATCCAAGAAAAAAACGGGTTTCATCTGCTTTCGCATTAACGACTAAAAGAGAAGAAAATATCAAATAAACGAGATTTTTATATAAGGAAAAATGTAGTGAGCGGAAAAATTTCTTCATTTGATGACCATGATGTAATTAATTTTAAATAGACCGTAGTCGGTCAATTAATAACCCTGTCTATCGCCATGGAACTCGACCAAAGGAAAACGATGTCTCAAAGCGCAATATAGGCACGACATATAAAACAATATAGATAAGAAATTCAGCCTTTTCGTCACTGCGATATTATCACACCACGCAAGTGGCCGCCTGAGTTTTTTATAGGGTAATGAGGCCTAAATTTCAGACGCCACGGGTATATAAAGGGGGGAGCGTAGGGTTTGCTTTTTTGTTATTGCGATGTGGTTTTTGATGTAATAATGAGTTTATTTCAGTAAGAAATTGCTTACCATTCCACGATTCTTGCTCTGTTGAGTAGAGCGCTCTATCCATATTTTGCAGTGCGGATATGGCGTCGTCCTGATTACAGAGAGAAGCCAGCGCTACAAGATTATGAGGTGGGTGCGCCGGCCAACGTGCTTTTGCCCATCGCATTAACGACATATAGGCTGCTTCAAGATTGTTTTCATTACAGGCAGTTTCTATTGCGCTCTGTTTTTTTCTAAGGCTAAGGTGCTCGGAAATATCAGCTTCAGAAGATATGGCTGGTGTCTGCTTTTGTTTTTCTCTCCATAGCAAATAGAGTGTTACGGACCACAAAATAAAAAATAAACCCGCTACGATAATCCATACCGATGAAAGAGCGGGTTTAGTTTCTGGAGGGGACGAAGAGGGCAGCGTATTTTCTATGTTAGAGGGCGTAACCGCAAGGTTGTTATTACCCGGAGCAACCGTCATAGTTCGGGCTGCGAGTATAGCAAAACGCTGTTTATTTTCGACAACATCCCACCATGGAATTTTAATTTCTGGTAACTGTAATGTACCCTCAGCAGTGGGTACCAAGGCGAATTTTTGCTGGCTAATTCCGGTTATTCCGGTTTTGCTTACCTGATTTTTTTGGCTTTGCTGGTCACGATAACTTTTAGCATTATCGAGCTCAGGCAGAAGTAATTCAGGGAGTTGTGAGCTGTTTAGGCCCTTTGCTGTGATTGTGATCGTGCGCGTTAAGGGTTGTCCTATCTCCAGTTGATCTGTTTGTTCCGTAATGTTTTCTGTTAATTCCAGGTTTTGAGCAGGCAGCCAATCTTTTCCTAGCGCTGTATCAGGCCGAGCCTGTATCTTGAAGGACTGAGGCGTGCTTTTAGTGCGAAAATTTTTCAAGCTGGGGCTAAATGGATCATTAAACAGCGATTGCCCTAGGAAATCATCAAATCGTGAGCGCGGCGGTGTTCGCTTGTCCTGAATTTGACCACTAAAGCGAATAGGGTCAATCGTGAGCGCGCCGCTCTTTTGTGGGAAAATGACAAAACGACGCTCTAATACAGAGTAGCGTGTTCCATTTTTTTCGGCCTGATAAGAAATATCCTCTCCCAGGCGTTCAATCACAGCATTCTCTACCTCAGGTGAAGTCAGGGAGCCGCTACGTATTGCGGTACTGTGAAATAGTTTTATGGTGAAAATGATTTGCTCTTGTACATAAACCTGGTTTTTGCTCAGTGAAGTTTCAAGAAAGATCTCTTGAGTTTTTTTATCGAGGTCAGCGGGATCAAAATCCTGTACCGATAGCTCTAATCCTGTCGTTGTTTCTTTACCCACCGTAAGTGCAGGAATAGTGAGTGTTCCACTGTGCAGCGGGGCGAGCGTGATTTGCCATTGTTTATTTGAGGAACCGGCACCATTAAACAGTTGAATGCGGCTGCTTTGCGAGGTGCTTATTATTTCAAAGTCTGTTTCCAGTGGGCTTAGATCAATTTGCTGTGCCGACATATCTTGCGTTTCGACGGTTAATACGACCGTCTCATTTTCAGAAATAATAGTTCTATTAATAGACGCCGTAGCTGCCCAGCTGGTTTGGGTTGCCGACATGAGAACGAAAAAAGTAACGATATAGGTCTTTAACTGGATCATTAATTTACCACTCATTTTTCGAATTGTTTGGTGTGTTTTGCCGTCGTAGATGTTCTAATTGAAATTTACGTCGTAACAAACCACCCGGATCATCAGGAATACGTCGTAACCACTGTTCCAGGGCTTGTTCAGATTCTGTTTGCGTTTGATTGGAGTCTGTGGGTTTATTTTCTTTTTGTTCTTGGGCTAAAACGTCCTGATTTTTATGTTCTTCAGGTTTTTTTTCTGTGAGTGCTTCTTCAGCTTGCTGTTCTTCAGGCGTTGCTGCGGGTTCGTTATTTTGTTGCGAGGCAGAGTTTTTGTTGTTATGTTCATTTTCACTACTATTTTGTTCTTGTTGAGCTTCACTATTTTTTTGTTCGTCGGGCTTGTTTTCAGTGCCATCTTGTGACTCGGACGGACTTGAATTTTCTTTATTCTCACCGTTGCTGTTTTTATCTTGTTTTTCCTCTCCATTTTCGGGTGATTCTTCTCCTTCTCCTCCAGCTTGTTGTTCTTGTTCTTGTTCTTGTTC
>CAYQVF010000006.1:0-45739 GCA_964421045.1 uncultured Chromatiaceae bacterium | reverse complement strand
CGGGTGATTCTTCTCCTTCTCCTCCAGCTTGTTGTTCTTGTTCTTGTTCTTGTTCCTGTTTTTCTAATTGATCTTTAACCAGTTTTTGGTTGAACAAGGCGTTGTCATGATCCGGTTTGAGTTTGAGTGCTTCGTCGTAAGCTTTTATGGCCGCTTTCAGTTTCCCCTGTTTTGCTAACGCGTTGCCTAGGTTGTAGTGGCCATCGCTGGTCTTTATTTCCTGGTAATATTTAGCGGCATTTTCATAATCTTGAGCGCGGTAATAGGCCGAGGCTTTCCATTCTGGATTATTAAATTGTTCCGCGGCTTTTTTATGCTCATTTTGATTAAAGGTTTTCTGCCCTTGTTGGTCGGGGCGTGAAAATAAATTTTCCCATTCCAAAGCATAGCTAGGCTGAGGCAGTGTGATGATGGCAAGAGGGAGGATAAATATAATTCCTCGTCTAAAAAATAACAGGGCTAAAGGGACAATGAGTAACAATAACCATGGGCCATCGTCACGCCATTGATCATTGTGGGTTAGTTCTTCTTGTATTGTCAGGGTTGTATCATAAGACAAGGCAGTCGTGCTCAGGAGGTCGATGTCTCGATTGTCTGGGCTTATAGTGGCATAGTTACCCCCGCTGGAATTTGCAAGTTGCTGTAAAGGGCTGGAGTCGAGTTTTGGAATGACGATATTGCCTTGACTATCTTTAAGAAACCCGCCCTGTAGCGGGATGGGTGCGCCTTCTTTGGTGCCGACACCGAGAATGAACAAAGTGATGTTGTGCTGTTTTAGTTTTTGGCTTATTTGCAATGCGGATGCTGGGTCGTCGAGGCCATCCGTCAGTAAAATAATTTCATTATGTGCATTTTGTGTATCAGGCAATAAATCTATTGCTTTTATCAGAGCTGCCGTCACATTGCTGCCTTGTTCGGGCATCAATGAAGTGGTCAGGCTGGGCACCAGGGCGGCAATGGTTGCACTGTCCTGGGTTAAAGGCGAAACAACATAAGCATCGTTAGCGTAAACAATCAATGCGATTTGCCCCTCTTTGTTGCGTTGCAATAGCTCATGAAGTTTGATTTTAGCGCGACTTAAGCGGCTTGGTCGTAAGTCGGGGGCATCCATCGATTTGGAGAGATCAAGAACAATAACGCGATACAGTGCTGTCTGAAACAAAGGCTGAGGTAGCTCGACTGATGTTGGGCCAGATAGCGCGATAACACTGATGAACCAAATACCGGCGAGGAGGAAAAAAGGGCGCCGTCGTTGAGGTGTGGGGCTGCCTTGAAGAAGATGGGGTAGCAAATGACTGTCGCAGAGTTTTGCCCAACTATTGTTGCTTTTTTTTTGCTGGAATAACCAGCCCAAAATAAGAACCAGGGGCACAAGAGCAAGCAGCCATAAAGGGCGCAGAAAATGAAAGTTTTCAATCATGATGCTCGACTCGGTCGTTATTTAGCCGTGAGTTAAAAACTTGAAAATAGAGCAGGGTCGCTAAAACAGAAAAAAGTAGAGCCAGCGCCAGTGGCCAGTGATAGAGTGATTGTGTGGGTCGAAAAAAAGATTCGTCTGACGATTGGGGTTCGAGCAGATCCAGCTCGGCATAGATATTACTGAGCGCATCTGTATTTTTAGCTCGGAAGTATTGTCCACCTGTTAGTTCAGCAATGCGTTTAAGACTTTTTTCATCCAGGTCTCGAGAGGGGTTGATGGTTTGTTGGCCAAAAAATCCCCCTTGAAGAATCATTTCGTCAGCACCCAGACCGATAGTATAGATGCGCAAATTTTCAGCGGCGGCTAATTCAGCGGCCTGCAATGGCTCCACTTCTCCGGCGGTATTGGCACCATCGGTCATGAGTATTAAAATACGATCTTGCACTTCACCGGCTCTGAGACGTTTAAGCGCCAAGCCGATGGCGTCGCCAATCGCGGTTTCTTTGCCCGCGATACCGATCACGGCTTCATTTAATAATTGACGTACTGTTTTTCGGTCAAAAGTAAGCGGTGTTTGTAGGTAAGCATTCGAACCGAAAAGAATCAGACCTAAACGATCGCCTTTGCGTTTTTGAATAAACGCATTGGCGGCATATTTAACGATGCTTAAACGGGTGACCGTTTTTTTATTGAGCACGAAATCTCGGGTTTCCATGCTGCCTGATACGTCGACAGCCAGCATCAAATCTCGTCCGGTTAAAGGCAGTGCAATGGGCTCGTCTACCCATTGTGGACGGGTACATGCTAGAACAAATAAGACCCAGGCAAATAATGCGGAAAATGCTGTCCAGCGATTCACTTTTGATTGTGATTTTGTCGAAAATTGCGGTGTATTCAAGGCGTCAAAAAAAGGTAAATGTAACGCTTGCTCTTGGCTGGGCGCAACAGGTTTGCACAGTATTTTAATGATCCAGGGTAAGGGCGCCAGGGCAATAAGCCAAGGCCAAGTGAATTCAATCATTGTTTTTCTTTTGTTTATTATATTGAAACTTATGTTTGCTATTAGCGTGGGTGTATTTTAACCAGGCATTAAAATAAGCGATCAGTTTGCTTGTATCTGAATCTATGTTTTCAAATTTTTTATAAGGTGAGGTGGTCAACTGCTCAGCAATTTTTTCGGCATTAATATCCTTAATGTCAGGCCCATGTTGAATAATAAAATGTTGCCATTTTTTGCCGTTTAATCCGGCAATATTTTCTTCAGGGAAGCAGAGCAATGCGTAACGTTTTAATAATATCGAAAGTTGAGATATTAATATCGTGCTGTTGTGATCCTCATTGTATTTGAACATGATGTCGTTCAGTTCTTGTTGCGCTAAGCTCAGGATGGAGGTTCGGTATAACCTTGTTCTTAACCAAGAAGTGGATAAGATAATAACGATGATTAATATCAAGGCGAGCAGCCACCAACCTGGTGCAGGTGGCCACCATGAAACGGCTGTCGGTAGAGTAATGTCCCGAAAATTGTCGAGCGTGTTATCCATAATCTAATGGGCTTGTGTTAAGCCACGGCTTAAAGTTTGTTCAATATTGTCATGGGTTGCCAGCTTGAAATATTTTGCAATACCTTTGTTTTTGAGTTCATTTAAAAAGTGTTGGCGATGCTGAAATTGATCGGCATAACGTTGTCGTGTGACCGCATTTCCGGTATCCATATGGCATCGTTGTATACCATCCGTGATGGAGTAGATTCCAGCGGGGGGTGCGGTTTCTTCCAGCATATCATAGATGAAAATATTGATAATGCTGTTATGTCGGCGCAATAGACTGAGATGTCGTTGTGCGTTTTCATCGGGTAAGCGAAAATCGCTGAGGATGAAAATCAGGGTGCCCGGTTTGCATATTCGTTGTGCTTTAACCAGGGTATCTATCCAGGTTGATTGATTCGTTGTAGGTGCAGTGGGGTCGGGGTTGTAATTTGTTAGTGTATTAATCAGACGTAAAACCGCTTTTTTGCCGCCAGTAGGACGTAGCTCGATATGCTGATGGTCATTAAATATCAGTGCGCCAACTCTGTCCCTTTTATCAACAGCAGCCCAGGCTAACAAAGTGGCTGCTTTTGCGGCAATAACGGATTTAAAGGCGATACGTGTGCCAAATGCCATACTCTGGCTTTGGTCAACGATGAGTAAAATGGGGCGTTCACGTTCTTCTCTGAATAGTTTGCTATGGGTCTGTCCGGTACGTGCGGTAACACGCCAGTCGATATGCCGAATGTCATCACCTTGTTCATAGACGCGAACTTCATCAAATTCCATACCTCTACCTTTGAATGACGAAAGATAGCCGCCTGCATTGCTGGAACGGATGTGTTGTTTGTTGCTCGTCAGCACTTTTGATTTGTCGCGTAACTGAATCAGTTCATCGGTGGTGACGGTGATGCCGGAAGAGATAATCATGCTACGGAACAGGAATGCGGTTGAGTAATTCATTAATGAAGGTGTCGGTAGTCAAGCCATCTGCCTCGGCTTCAAAAGACAGGAGAATACGATGCCGCAAAATATCAGGTGCAACTTCCTGAATGTCTTGGGGAGAAACATAATCTCGTTGGTGTAACCAGGCATGAGCGCGGGCGCAACGATCCAAAGCGATAGTTGCTCTGGGGCTGGCACCATAGCTGACCCAGCGAGCCAGATCGTCGCCGTACTGCTGGGGTTGTCGTGTTGCAGTGATGAGCTCGATAATATAATCTTCCAGTGCAGGTGCCAAATGGAGTTTGAGTATGTCCTGTCGACTTTCAAAAATATGTTGTTGTGACACCATCTTTTGCTGAGGGGGCGGCTGCGAATCTCCGGTAGCAATGGCTTGTTGGCGTACCAGTTCGAGAATTTTCTTTTCAGCGACTTTGTCAGGGTAGTCGATACGTACTAACATCAGAAACCGATCCAGTTGGGCTTCGGGTAGAGGGTATGTACCTTCTTGTTCTATCGGGTTTTGTGTTGCCATAACTAAAAAAAGAGGCGGTAGGGCATAGGTGCTTTTACCTACGGTGACTTGTCGTTCTCCCATCGCTTCGAGTAATGCCGATTGTACTTTTGCCGGTGCGCGATTGATTTCATCAGCCAGGACAAAGTGATGAAACAGCGGTCCTTTTTGAAATTCAAATGACCCCTCTTGAGGTCGGTATATTTCGGTTCCGGTGACATCAGCGGGTAATAAGTCGGGCGTAAATTGAATACGATGGAATTCGCCCTCCAAGCCTGAAGCCAAACTTTTGATGGCCGTCGTTTTGGCAAGTCCCGGAGCGCCTTCGACTAATAAATGACCGTCGGCAAGCAAGGCAATCAGCAAGCGGGTGACTAATGCCTCCTGTCCAATGATGGCGGCGTTGAGATCGGTTTGTAGCTGGGTAATAGCGTGTTGTGCAGACATAAGATTGTATTATTTTCTTTGTATTTAGGGGCTGTAAATAAATAACTTTACAGTCCCTTAGCTTAAGTTTTTTTATAGTGAATCACAATATATATCCGTAGCGATCAAAATTTATTTGTCATTTTGTTTAGCCATAAAAATAGGGTGTCACGAACATTTAAACCTCAAACGCTACGAGTATATGCTTTCTATGCATCTTTAAAGACAAACGTAACTGACTTAAGTTCAGTAAGTAATGATTATAATTATTTCACATTTTTGATTATTTTTCTTGCTTGGTGTTCCGCCAATGGGTTTACACGCCATGTTTATAATAATTGATAAATACTTGGTATAAATTAAATGCATCCTCTGCCCCGGCAAGTTCACGAATTGAATGCATAGCAAACGTGGGTAATCCAATATCTACGGTTTTAATGCCGAGTTCTGTCGCTGTAATGGGGCCAATCGTACTACCACAGCCCATATCGCTGCGCACAACAAATGATTGATAGGGTACGTTTGCCTTTTTGCAAATTTTTTTAAACAAGGCGCTGGTTTCACTATTTGTTGCATAACGTTGATTCGCATTGAGTTTAATCACTGGGCCGCTATTAAAAAGTGGCCCATGATTGTCATCGTGTTTATCTGAATAATTAGGGTGAATGCCGTGTGCATTATCGGCGGAAATCATAAAGGAACGATGCATACATTGGGTCAACGATTCTCCAGCTCCGCATAAACGTTCTAGAACGGATTTTAAAAAGGGGCCTTGTGCTCCGCTACTTGATGCGCTACCGACTTCTTCGTGATCACTACAAATCAGTAGATTAGTCTGTGTATCATCCGCATCCAGCAATGCCGTTAAACCCGTATAACAACTTAGTAAATTATCCAGGCGAGCGCTGGAAATAAATTCTTGATTTAATCCGACATAGGCTGGTTTTTGCGTGTCATAAAAAAATACCTCGTGAGCCAGAATTTGTTTGATGCTAATTCCTTGGTATTGACTATCGATTTGCTTTTCCAGTAAATCAACAAACTTAATTGTTTTATCCTTAGACAACAAGCCCAAAATGGGAGGTAAATGATTTTGTTTATTGATCGTTCTGTTTTTATTTGCGTCTTTATCCAGATGTATTGCTAAACTTGGAATAATCGCGATGGGTTTTTTGAAATCAATCAATGCTGATTTCAATTCTCCACTACTATTTTCGTAGCTTACCCTGCCTGCTAAGGATAGATCCCTGTCGAACCAGGGGTTTAATAGTGCACCGCCATAAACTTCCACCCCTAATTGAAAATAACCCATTTTATTTCGTTCAGGATTAGGTTTTATTTTTAAGCAGGGACTATCAGTATGTGCACCTATCATATTAATTGAAGGTCTGTTTTTAAAGTTTTTGCCCAGAGTAAATGCTATAATTGACGATTGATTACGTGTCACGTAATATTTTTTCCCTACACTAAGTTGCCAGCTTTCGTCCTCGGCGAGTGCCACAAAACCATTTTTTTCTAGCGCATGAACTGAAGTTTGCACCGCATGGAAGGGGGTTGGAGAGTCAGCCAAAAATGTAAACAAATTTGTATTAAACGTAGTTTTTGTCTTGTTTTGAGCCATCAATTACTCCAGGTATGATTTATTTATATGGTCTATTTGATATGACTGTCTTGACAATGGAGTTTACTATAAGTGCCCCGCCATAATTATTTTAACTCAATTTCTGCAGGATTTTTCGCGTGAATCAAGGCGTAGCGAAATGAGCATAGTGCGCATGTGACTAGAGCTACAGCGCGGAGTCACGCGAAAAAGACCAATCAATGTTAAAATAATTATGGTGGGCGCACTTAATAGCTATTGTTTTCTTTAAGCGTTATAATTGCGGTTTTTCAAGTGTTACAACTTTCCATTCAGGGCTATTATTATGTCTGCTCAATTTGACAAACCGCTTTCCGATGAGGAGCTGGCGGAGCTTGATGTTTTTCTTCTCGATGGTGATGTTAGTGATCGTTTACAAATAGACGAGGCGCATGGTTATCTTTCCTCTCTTATTGTCGGCGGAGGTGGGATCAATACGGCGGTGTGGTTGAGCGATATATGGGGAGAGCCTGAAGGCTCTGGTGAGTTTAAAGCACGAATGTCTGATCTTTTTCTGCGTTTATATCATGAAACCGAATTAGGCTTGCGTGAACAGCATCCTTTTGAACCTTTGGTGATAGAAGAAGAGGAAGAGGGCGAAGTTTATGAAGTTTACGATGGTTGGTGTTTTGGTTTTATGTTGGGAGTAGCAAATTACCAAGAAAAATGGGGTGATGTGGCAAAGGAGTCAGAAGATTTGCTTGCTCCCATTGCAACTTTAGCTTTGTTACATAGCGATGAAAATCATGAATTAAGTGACGAAGAGTATACGGCTTGTGTCGATTTGTTGCCCGGTGCTGTGTTTGAACTTTATCGTATTATGGCTAAAACCTGACTTTTATGTCCCTTGCGGGTACAAAATGGCTTCCCCCCACACAAGGGGGTACCGAGGCCCTCGCTACGATTTCTATTTTCGGACAGCCTCCTAGGCTGTAAACTCGATATGATATCCGCCAAATTTTCGAATATTGAGTACGCCGGTATCGAAAATCAAATATTGTCCTTTGATGCCTTGCAACAGGCCGCTGATTTGAGGCGTTTTATCAAAATTAAGTGAGCTCACCTTGGTGGGATAATTTAACACGGGATAGCGAATTTCAGTGATGTCGAGGTTGTCATTGTATTGCATTGCTTCGTTGCCGATTTGAGTTTTCAGTTGATCTATTTCAGCTTCACAAAGCGAAAGTAATTTTTTACGCTCGGCTACGAGGTCGAGGGGTTCAGAGGTATTTTTTAACATTTTTCGCCAGTCGGTACGATCCGAGACCTGTTTTTTCAAAATAACTTCGACCCAACCTGACTGTAGTCGGTTGGCTACAGTAAATAAGGGAATGGCCTGGATGGCACCTTGATCTATCCAGCGCGTCGGCACTTGGGTGTGGCGGGTAATACCGACTTTGAGACCGGAGCTATTCGCTAAATAAACAAGATGAGGCTGATAACAATGTTGTCGCCCCCAGGATTCATCTCTGCAGGTTCCTTGCTCAAAATGACAAGTTTCCGGGCGAACGATACACGTGTCACATTGAGCCAAAGACCTCATGCATGGAAAACAATAGCCTTGCTGAAAGCTCTTATTGGTTTTTCTACCGCAACTCATACAATGAATCGCGCCTGTAAAATTCAAATGGATGGTTGAGCCAATATAAGGGTTCAATAGCTGTCGCTCAGCACCCATTCGCAATGTATATTGAACCGTTGTGGCAGGACGCAGTTCCACATCCATTTTTGTTAAGTTTCCGCTGAGCATAGTACGAGATTATACCGGTGCTTGCTGCCAAAGGATAGACCTGTGGCGTTTAACTCTATCGTTGCATAAAAACTGATTCAGAGTTATTTTGCTATTTGGTCTTGTGTCAGACCTTAACAAAAGCAAAGAAGTTTGGTTTTGGGAGATAAAATAAAATATGAAAAAAGTCATACTAATAGCAGGCATGTTTATAATGTCTACATTATTAAACTTTGGCTTATTTTCTGTTGCTTACAATATTCTCGCAACACCATATATACATGAATCGCAACGTGTGGATAATGCAGAGGTAATTATGTTAATGGTTTTCCCTGGTTACATTCTTTTTTCATGTATATCAGTTTTGTCAGTATATTTGCTATCACGTAAATTAGCATAAAGCGCCTCTATGGACTGTAATCGTGCCAAAGCCATAAAGACAAGTAACAGAAAAATACACTCTATGTGATAATAACTTTTTGGCAGATCGAAGTAGTTACCAATTGAATTGAGCAAGCCAACATTAATCTCAGTTAATCCCTCTGCCGACAGGCCAGGTACCGCTCGATACTGACGTCATACCGATGGACAACAGTGCTAGAAAATGTCGCGATTAGTTATACAAAATAGGGTGTTTTTTTGCTGCTGTTAATTGATTTGAAGCCCAGTCAATGCGTGAAGCAGGAACCGCTTTACTAAAATAAAAACCTTGTAACAGGTCGCAACCACAATCCATCAAGTACTTGACTTTTTCCAGGCAATCGACGCCCTCAGCAACAACATCCAGTTTTAAGCTATGACCTAGTTGTATCATTGCTGTCGCAATCGCGTTGTCGTCGGGTTTATGGAGTATGTTTTTTATAAAAGATTGGTCAATTTTAATTTGGCTTATGGGAAATTTCTTTAAATAACTCAGTGATGAATATCCAGTGCCAAAGTCATCTAGCGCAATACAAACGCCTAAATTGCGAAGCCGTGTTAATAATCGTTTAATTTGGTCACTGTCTTTTAAAATGACAGACTCCGTCATTTCCAGTGTAATTTCTTCTGGGCTAACACCATATTTTTTAAGTGCTTCGCTTAATGTCCGAACAATATCACCTCGCGACAATTGGATAGTCGAGACATTGATTGACACGGAGTTTTGTGTTGACGCAGGGTAGGTTTCTGACCATTTCGATTTTTGTGCAATAACTTTGTCGATGAGCCAGTTACCCACATGGGTAATGAGACCATTGGCTTCCAGCATAGGAACGAATTTAGACGGAGGAATCAAACCTTTGCTTGGATGTTTCCATCGTAGCAGGGCCTCAGCTCCGCTGATGTGGCCTGTTTGGCTATGAATTTGAGGCTGGTAATGTATATGAAACTCTTGACGTTTTGTCGCGAGATGCAAATCGCTTCCTAAGTTCATACGTTGCAGTGCCGCTTTGTTAAGTGCCGGTGTATAATGATGGTAGGCGCGGTGCCCTGTTTCTTTTGCTTTACGCATGGCAATGTTAGCTTGCTTGATCAGATCATGAGGTGAATTTTGATTATTCTTGGCAATGGCGATGCCTATATTGATTGAAACAAAAAAAGTTCGATCATTAATCTCAAAAGGGGCTTGGGATTTTTTGGAAATATAAGCTGCAACCTTATTTGCCTGGTGCTCATCTGAGATATTTTCCAATAAAATTGTGAATTCATCACCACTGAAGCGGGCGACGGTATCTTCTTTACGAACACATGTTGAGAGTCTGTTTGCGAAACGAGTTAATAATTTATCGCCTAAATCATGCCCTAAGGCCTCACTGATAATTTTGAGTTCATCAATATTCAAATAGAGTAAGGCCAGCATACCGTGACGTTCAGTACGTAGACAAGCTTGCTGAAGCCGATCAAAAAAAAGCGTGCGGTTGGTTAGTCCTGTTAGCATGTCATGGTGAATATGATGAGGAGCCGGTTCGATACTACTCAGCTCAGGGACAGCACAAGCATACGACTGGGAGGGGACGAGATGCCCAGTTTTATTGAGTTGCAAGGCGCGATGCAACGTAATTAGGTACGCATTTTTATTCGCATATTTAAATGGCACCAAAGAAGCGTAAAGAGGGCACGACTCTCCGTTTGCTTTGGTTCCTGCGAGGAGTCTATGACCTTGGCCTGTGCGCCGTTCTTTCTCCGGCGGTACGGATGAGCAACCATTCAAACTACGCAGTTCGACGGCAAGGAATTGTTGTAAAGAGCGATTAATGGCTTCGCAGGGGCTAATTTCGAACAGCGAAGCCGCTGCATTATTAAAGTGCAGAATATTGTGTGAGGCGACGTGAACGATGATGCTTGGGTCGGCGGATTGTTCAATAACCTGTATGAGCAAATTCAGGTTTTGTGGTATGGCTTCTCGTACTAAAAGCGCTTGTTGCTCTCTCATTTTTTAACCTTACCCATATAGATGGAATGACAGACGTTCAGTAAAAATATTATTCTTATGTTGTATAAATTGTAGTTACTTGTACGTATGTCTTAAGATGGAGACACTATAAACGGATTAATAAATTTATCAAGTGTTTTTAAGTAGATAACATTTTCATTGAAATTGTGTTCAAAACAATAGAGGTTTATTTATTTTCCACAATAATAAAATATTGTTTTGGTCGTGTTGCTATTGCGGACACTTAAATTGCACTTTTTAGCCGCTACTTTGTTGTATAATTTGGCTTCATTTTGGAAAAAAGAGTCAGGCTCCTGAATATGAATGTAAAGCTTAAACGGTTTAAAAATGGCACGCCTACGCTGGATTTAACAGAAAATCTAACCCCTCTGGGTTTGCAGCAAAAAGATTTAGAGAAGGATTTTCAACGACATTATAATCATACTCTTGGGCGTGATAAACGGTGTACGTCCATTCACTATCCCTATGCCGCATTGGCACTGACGTTGCGAGATCGACTGACAGAGCGCTGGAAAAATACACGTTATGCGCATGAAACCAAAGATTGTAAACGCACACACTACCTGAGCCTGGAGTTTTTAATGGGTCGAGCGCTGGGTAACGCGATGTTGAACCTGGGTGTAGAGAATACGGCACAAAAAGCACTGCTTACTTATGGTTTACAGCTAGAAGAAATTGCTGAAGCTGAGCATGATGCAGGATTAGGCAATGGGGGCTTAGGTCGACTTGCAGCCTGTTTTCTCGACAGTTGTGCAACCTTGCAGTTGCCCGTCGTTGGTTATGGTATTCGTTATGAATACGGTATGTTTCGACAGAAAATTGAGCAAGGTTGGCAGATTGAAGAACCCGATCATTGGTTACGTGATGGTAACCCTTGGGAGATTGAGCGTCCCGAGTTTACCCAAAGAGTGCATTTTGGTGGTCATTGTGAACACTATAGAGATGAAAATGGAATATCCAGAGCACGCTGGGTACAGACACAAGATGTGCTTGCTATTCCATTTGATGTTCCTATTCCCGGTTATAAAAATGGTACAGTGAATACCTTGCGTTTGTGGCAGGCCGCAGCAACAGATGAATTTGATTTAGGTGAATTTAATGCCGGTAGTTATCCCGAATCCGTCGCTGCCAAAAACTCTGCTGAACATATCACGATGGTGTTGTATCCCAACGATTCAAGTGAAAATGGTAAGGAGTTGAGATTAAGGCAGCAGTACTTTTTAGCTGCAGCAAGCATGCACGATGTGATGCGACGCTGGATTCGTGATCACGGTGAAAATTTTTCAACTTTTGCTGAAAAAAACTGCTTTCAACTCAATGATACCCATCCTACGGTGGCCATTGCAGAATTAATGCGACAGTTACTCGATGAGCATCGTTTTGAATGGGATGAGGCGTGGGAGATCACGCGCAAAACGATGGCTTACACGAATCACACTTTATTGCCCGAAGCATTGGAAAAATGGTCTGTTAGTTTATTCAAGCGATTATTACCTCGTTTGCTTGAAATTATTTATGAAATTAATGCGCGCTTTTTAGGTTTGGTCGCGCAACGCTGGCCTGGCGATGGTGAGCGTCAGCGGCGAATGTCAATCATTGAAGAAGGAGATGAGCCTCAGGTTCGTATGGCTTATTTAGCCATTGTTGGTAGTTTTTCCATTAATGGGGTCGCCGCACTGCATTCTCGTTTGTTGCGAGAAGGTCTGTTTCATGATTTTTATCAGCTGTGGCCTGAAAAATTTAACAATAAAACAAACGGAGTGACACAGCGACGCTGGATGGTTTGGTGTAATCCAGATTTAACTCGTTTGTTAAATAACTCTATTGGTTCTGCTTGGATTACAGATCTGGCACAATTAAAAAAACTGACACCGCTTGTTAATGATGCCGGTTTTAGAGCTCAGTGGGCTGAAGTAAAATTGAATAATAAGAAACGTTTGGCAGCCTTAGTGGCCGAAGAGTGCGGCGTTCAATTTTCCCCTGATGCCATGTTTGATATTCAAGTAAAACGTATCCACGAATACAAGCGACAGCTGTTGAATGTGTTACATGTTATTCATTTGTACGATCGGATAAAAAGAGGCGATACCCAAAACTGGACGGCTCGCTGTGTATTGATTGGGGGTAAAGCTGCGCCAGGTTATGCGATGGCGAAACTGATTATCAAATTGGCTAATAATGTAGCTGCTGTTGTGAATAACGATCCCTCTGTTGGTGCGTTGTTGAAGCTGGTTTTTTTACCGAATTATCGGGTTACGGCAATGGAAGTGATTTGTCCAGGAACCGATTTATCAGAACAAATTTCAACGGCAGGCAAAGAGGCCTCTGGTACGGGCAACATGAAATTCATGATGAATGGTGCGATCACGATTGGCACGCTGGATGGTGCCAATATTGAAATTCGTGAAGAAGTCGGGGAAGACAATTTCTTTTTGTTTGGTTTAACCGCAGAGGAGGTTGAAAAAATACGACACTCTTATGATCCCAATCGTATTATTAGCGGTGATAATGATTTTCAACGCGTGATGACGCTGTTAGAAAGTGGTCACTTTAATCAATTTGAATCGGGTATCTTTGACCCGATCATCCAGGCTATTCGAAGTTCTGAAGATCCTTGGTTGGTCGCTGCAGATTTTCGTGAATTTATTGACGCGCAGCAACAAGTCGCTGCTGTCTACCGTGATCAAGAACGATGGCTAAAAATGAGTATCATGAATGTCGCGTCAAGTGGTAAATTTTCTACGGATAGGACGATGCGTGAATATAATGAAGAGATATGGGGCTTAGAAGCCATTCCCCCTCTAGGATAACAATTATTGGCGTTGCCAGCAGATCAGGTGGTTGTTTCTTGGCATGGCATAACGTTGCTTAAGAAGCATCCCCGCCTGTTTGGCAAAGCGATTCAAAGTCTCGATGTCGCGAATATTGCTGCCTACATTACGGCGTCTAAGCTGTTGATCAAATAATGCGTCATTTTGACTGCTGAATTGACCGTCGATTCTAAAAGGGCCATA
The DNA here is from genome assembly GCA_964421045.1 of uncultured Chromatiaceae bacterium. Taxonomy (GTDB): domain Bacteria; phylum Pseudomonadota; class Gammaproteobacteria; order JAADHS01; family JAADHS01; genus JAADHS01. The sequence continues at coordinate 32,092 of CAYQVF010000006.1, read as the reverse complement.
TAATAAAAACAAACCGTCCTTTGGCAGTCGTTTGCCTACGTGTTCGATCATGTTTGCGACATCACTTTTGTTCATGATATGTGTGGTATTGGCTGAAAAAATAGCGTTGACCTGGAGTTTGGGGCAGGCATCGTGACTGACATTAAAAGAGTGCGGTGGACGCACGTTCGTAAGTTTACTTTCTTTGATCCACCGTTGTATCCCGGGGTGGTACTCTGGCTTATCGCTAGTATGCCAGATGAGATGGGGCATGCGTTCAGCAAAATAAACCGCATGTTGACCGGTTCCCGATCCGATTTCCAATACAGCCTGCGTGTGTGCGAGCAAAGGGGAAATTATTTCAAAAATAGGTTGGCTGTTGCGCTCGCATGACTCGGCACAAGGTTTTTCTGACATGGTATTCATTTTTTGCTTATTGGATATTTAGGGTTGTCTTCAGAGCAATGTAACATGATTCTAGGAAATGAAATTGGATGCGGATGTATCCCGAGGGCACTTCTTTCAGGGCACATAGTGCAAGGTATTGATTTGAATAACGTAGCGGGAAAAAGCGTTGTCACCTTAAATTGGAGCCCCGATTTTTCCCACCTAGTTAGGCGGATCAAGAGTTTACACCCAAAAAACCGGGCATATATACGATGTATCGTGGATCAACTGCATTTTCTAGGATAATGACACATCAATAGGGAACATGATAGAATAGAGTGCTCTAAACGTGCAATGCGATTTTAGAGTACACTCAACAATTATGGTGGCTTATACCGGTCTTCTGGCAACGATAGATTGTGAACCCCGTCAGGCCTGGAAGGGAGCAGCGGCAGCAGTTGATTCGGGTGTTGGAGTTGGGCGGGTGTGAGCCGCCACCATTGATGGAAATGCCAGGAAAAAAACCTGACTCTCTGTTAATATATCTCATGATCCCATAATTATAGCGTCAGCGCAGGTTTATGAGCTATCAAGTCCTAGCAAGAAAGTGGCGACCCCGAAATTTTTCGGAAATGGTCGGGCAAGAGCACGTGCTGCAAGCATTGATTAATGCTTTGGATCATGACCGCTTGCACCATGCGTATTTGTTCACAGGGACACGGGGTGTCGGTAAAACAACGATCGCTAGAATATTAGCTAAATCGTTAAACTGTGAACAGGGCGTGGGTTCTCAGCCTTGTGGACAGTGTTCAAGCTGTTGTGAGCTTGATCAAGGGCGTTTTATTGATCTCATTGAAGTGGACGCGGCGTCCCGGACCAAGGTCGAAGATACGCGTGATTTGCTGGATAATGTTCAATATGCGCCAACGCGAGGCCGGTACAAAGTCTATTTAATAGATGAAGTTCATATGCTTTCCACTCATAGTTTTAATGCCTTGCTTAAAACACTGGAGGAGCCACCGCCCCATGTAAAATTTTTGCTGGCGACCACGGATCCTCAAAAATTACCTGTTACGGTACTCTCTCGTTGTTTACAGTTTAATCTCAAGCGACTACCCCTAGATTCAATCGCTCAACATCTTCAATATATTTTAAATGAAGAGCAAGTTCAGTTTGATGAGGCAGCAGTTAAACTGATTGCAAAATCTGCTGATGGTAGTCTGCGTGATGCATTAAGCTTAATGGATCAGGCGATTTCGTATGGTAACGGTTGCTTACGAGAGCAACAAACCGGTGCTATGTTGGGTACCATTGATCGTGATTATATCGTGACTTTGGCTCGTGCCTTAGTTGCGAAAAACCCCGGTAGCATTCTGGATGCCATTGCCCAGGTTGCTGAGCACAGCCCGGATTTTGATCACCTGTTAGCTGAATTATTGTCTTTTTTTCATCAAATGGCTGTTCATCAAATGTTAGAGGTGAGTGCTAAAAATGATGAAACAGATGACTTGGCCGAGGCCATGGCTGATGAGATCAGTGCTGAAGATTTACAGCTCTATTATCAAATTGCTTTGAATGGCCGGCGTGATTTGCCCCTGGCCCCCGACCCACGTACGGGCCTGGAAATGATCATGTTAAGAATGATCACTTTTTGCCCTGTTGTAGTCGAACAGAACAGCAGAGGGCAAGCAAAAATGCAAACTGGTCATAGTCGACCACAAGTTCGTGAACAACAGGTTGCATCTGCTCGCAAATCCCCAGCAATAACGAATGGGTCACAGCAAGCGTGCATTTCTGATAAGCCGGTTGCAGCGGAGCAGGGCGGGCAATCTGACAAATGGTCGGAGATTGTAAAAAGCCTGGGTCTTGATGGCATGGCGAAACAGTTGGCCGCCAATTGTGTCGTTAAAAATTTTACTGATGAAAAGTTGCATTTGTTGGTGGCACCGAGTCATGCTTCGATGTTGAGCGCCGGTATTGAGCAACGTTTGAACAGCGCCTTGGTTGCTTATTATGGCCATAATATTAACTTGCATATAGAAACCGGAGAAACGGCTGTGCTTAATGAAGAAACGCCAGCGGAGCAGTTAAAAAAAGAGCAACAGAATCGTCTAAAACAAGCTGAACAAGCCATTGCGCAAGATGATAATATTAGAGCGTTAAAGGAAACATTTAATGCGCAGGTGTTACCTAATTCGGTACAGCCTCGCGATAACGAATAAGATGGTCTGTTTTTTGACAGATCCTTTAAAAGAGGTAGAAAACATGAATCCACTAGGTGGCTTGATGAAACAAGCACAAAAAATGCAAGAAAATATGCAAAAAGCGCAAGAAGAGCTGGCGAACATGGAAGTGACCGGGCAAGCCGGTGCCGGTTTGGTGACCGTAGTGATGACCGGCCGTCATGATGTTAAACGGGTTTCTATTGATGACAGCTTAATGCAAGAAAATAAAGAAATGTTAGAAGATTTGCTTGCCGCAGCCGTCAATGATGCCGTACACCATGTTGAAAAAATCAGCCAGGAGCGCATGTCTAATATGACAGCAGGGATGCCTCTGCCGCCTGGATTCAAAATGCCGTTCTAGCTGCAGTCGTATTTATTTATGGCGCATAGTCCTTTAATAGAACAACTTGTCGTTGCATTAAAATGCTTGCCAGGAGTGGGGCCTAAAAGTGCACAACGCATTGCTTTCCATTTGTTGGAGCGGGATCGTGATGGCGCTCGAACTTTAGCCGATGCGTTGAACCGAGCCAGTGACGAAGTTGGGAATTGTCGCTGTTGTCGTACCTTGACAGAAGATGAGTTTTGTCAGCTTTGCGCAAATGCGCAGCGTGATCGAACCCTGTTATGTATCGTTGAAACCCCTTCAGACGTGGCGGCAGTGGAGTACACTGCCAGTTATAACGGTCTTTATTTTGTTTTAATGGGGCATCTTTCACCCTTGGACGGTATAGGCGTTGAGCAATTGGGTTTGCCATTATTAGCGGATCGTTTGGATCAGTCCGAAATTAAAGAAGTCATTCTTGCGACCAATGCAACGGTGGAAGGTGAAGCGACGGCGCATTACATCGCGGAAATGGCGAGAGGACTCGGTGTAAAGACAACACGCCTGGCTCAGGGTGTGCCTATGGGTGGCGAGCTTGAGTACGTTGATGGCGGTACATTAACTCATGCTTTAAATGGTCGACGGGAAATATAATCAGTTAAGGTATAACAATATGGATGCGGGTGAAATTACGATCCTGGTTGCGGTTATGACATTAGTGGTCATGATCGGTGCCTACTTTCTATCAAAAAATAAACTTGTTCATATTAGCGTCATGGGTGGAGTGATCGCGTTTGACCTTATAATGCCCGTCTATCTTTTGTTGACAAGAGACTGGTATACTCGACTGATTGAAAGAGAAGACATACTGACCTTTGGTGTATGGATGCACTTTTTTGTTGTACTGGTGCTCTATGTTCTTTATCTCTTTCAGATTTTAGCCGCATTGAAAATTTTAAAAAAAGAAGATGCGGACGGCACTGCGCGCAATGAGCACCGTGCACAAGCGAAGGGGATCATTTTAATTCGCGCCTTTGTTATTTTCACTGGGGCTTTGCTTTATGACCCCGAGTATATTCTTTAGGGATGAAGAATCTATGCAACTCACGGTCTATACCGATTATTCATTACGGGTGTTGGTCTATCTTGGCTTACGGCCCGATAGCCCTGTAACGATTACTGAAATAGCGGACAGTTATGCTATTTCGCGAAACCATTTAGTGAAAGTGGTGCATAACTTGGCCACACATCGTTTTATCTTGACAACGCGTGGACGAGGCGGCGGCCTTATTTTGGCGCGAAACCCCGGGGAAATTAATATAGGTGATGTCGTACGACATACTGAGCTTAATTTTGATTTACTAGAGTGTTTCAATATGGAAAAAAATACGTGCCCTATTGCCTCGGTTTGTGCATTGAAAACAGGTTTGCAAGCTGCCCAAAAAGCCTTTGTCGATGTTTTAGACCAGTTTTCGTTGCAAGATGTCATCCAGAATAAAAAAGAATTAGCGGCCCTACTGAGAGTGCCCATATAGTTTGTCGTTTGACCTCTGACTTTTCCCGCTATGTTATTCGAATCCATTTTTCACACTATGCGCCCTGAAAGAAGTGCCCTTGGGGTACATTCGCGTCCAACAGCGTTTTTTAGATTAAAGAATCAGTGAATTTTATTTCGATTGTGGACATGACCATCAAGGTGTTTCACGCCAGTCGAGGTAACGATCATCACCGCGGAAAATACCGAAAGTTGCTGTCGCAGAGGGACTGTCGTCATAAAGGCCGCCACTATCTAGGTCGTAGCGTAACCAGGTATCCCAGCTGGTTGTCACTTGACTACTGCCTCCGCTGTCACCGCTATCACCTGTAATACTTAATGTCAGGTTACCGATGCCATTGTTGACGGTTACGGCGCTGCTCGGTGATGCGCTGACGGTGATCTCTGTCGAGGTAGGTGTGCTGTAGCTGAATACGCTGCAAGAGTCATCCGTATTGTATAGCCAATTGCCACTTCCCGAGAAATATTGTGTGCCCATGTTCAGTGTCAAACTGTCGCCAGTTTGAGCCAGAGTGCCATAGGCATCCTGAGCATAGCTTCGGCCAAAACGTTGCAGGTTACCTGCGGGTTTGATGTCCTTGGGTGATGATAAATCGTTAGCGCTTGCTTCGCCATCGGTAACAGCTGTCAGTTGAATGCTCAAGTCCGCCATAAAGGGCGCGACTTGCCCCGCACTTCGATCATAAACAAAATTGTCAGGGCTGCCAGCGCCCAGCGTGAAGGTGAGTGAACCGTCACCATGATCAAGGCGAGCCAGGCTCCCCTCTGACGAGTTTAAGGTTAGTGCTATGCTGCCATTTTCGTCTGTTTGTGTATTATCAGCACCAGGATAATTTAGCGAAACACCACCGGTTGTGAGCTTGGCAAATGCATTGCTATAATTAACCGTTGTGGTACCTGCTGAGTTTTTCGCAGTTGCCGTTACCGTGGGTTGAGACAGATAGGAAAAGCTTTGCCCGAGATAGGTAAACGGTGTACTGCTGGTGCAAGTATTGGCGAAACTGCCATTGGTTTTGGTCGTCATAAAATAGCTTGGGTAGAAACGTCCGATATTATTACTGGTGGTGCCGGTGATGTCACCTGTGCCCAGATAATCACCATCGGCAACACGAGGAATGAGGCTGATGATGCCGACTTCTGTCCATTTATAGCTTCCCGTGTCGATGCCTGAGACAAAGCCATCAAAGCCGGCACCTGAAATATACTCGCTGAACGTACCCGTTGCGCCGCCACTGGGAGCAATCAGCGTGGGTGTTAACGCTATGCCTTCTGGGCTGATTTCCTGGCCATAATTGGGCGTGGTGTCACCATCATTGTTTACGGCGCTGACGGTGACTGAAAATTGTTCTCCCGCCGCCATGAACTTTTCACCACTTGCACCGCTGGCTGCCGGGTTGGCAAGGTTGTCGCTGGTTCTCACGATATTGCTTAAAATAAATCCGGCGGGTTTGACGACAAAAGTGCTACTAGCACCTTTGATACCACCGGGTAAATTAGGGTCGCTGTTGGTGGCATCTTTCATCTCAATTGAAATGGCCCCCACGTCGGTGTAATTAACCATGATTTCAGCCTGACCTTGTGTGAAAGTAATATTTTGTGCCGCACTGGTACCTTCGTTAGTGGCGATATTGTTGCCCTCTATGTTAACCATAACGGTGCCGCTGGTCGGATTACTGTAATTCGACCAAAAATTGATATTTTTTACGCCATTATAACTTTCAATAATGCTGCAAGTGCTGTTATTCGCGATTGTGCCATAAGCAGCCAGGTACAGACTCAAGTTGGTCGCCGAGATTTGATTAGCGATGCTTAGGTCGATAGGTAAGCTAGGTGGGTTATTTAACGCTATGGCGGTAACAGTAAAACCACTGGCGGAAAAGACAAGATTGCTGTCGCTGTCATCATCACGGATAAAACCATCGTAGCTATCGATATCAATACTGGCCGTACCACTCAGGTAGCTGAGGCTGAAGGTTGCGGTACCGTTGTCTGAGATATCGTAAGTATAGGTGGCTATACCATCGTCAGGGAGGGCATCGTTGAAGCTGCCTGCACCGGATGTGAGTGTCCAGGTGCCATTACCACTTTGTGTATCCAGAGTGATACTGCCAATGTAACTGGTATACGTGCTGCCGTCGATGAATTTGGCGCTGACGCTGATATCTTCTCCTGCACAGTTGATGCCCTGGCCATCATGGACGACGACGAAGTGATCGAGATATTGTGGGCAGGGGTGAGTACTGTCGCGGTCGTTGATGATGTCATTGGCACTGAGTACGTTATTGTAAATACGCACTTCATCCATGGCGCCGTTGGCCGAATTTTCAGTCATATAAGTCGTAAAATAATTGCTGCGATTATCTCCGAGATAAAGCGTGTCCAGTTGTCCCAGGATACCGCTAGTGGTGTATTGTTGAGCAACATCGAGTGAGCCATTGATGTAAATTTGCAGTACATCATTGTTCAAGTCCCAGGTGATGGCAAGATGTACCCAGGTGTTGGCGGCAAAGTTTTGTGTATTTCCCGCGAGACGAACATCAAAATCACTGCTATCTTCCAGTCCCAGATGCAATATGCCAAATTTATCCAGGCTCAGATAGAAGTATTTGTTTGTTCTGGAGGCGTCCAGAAGTTGCCGGTCAGCTCCGCTGGCGTCGTTCCACTGGGTGTTGCTTTTGTACCAAAAACTAATAGTACCAGTATTACCAACGTCGTCATTGACATCAACGGTGGTATCGATGGCATCGAAAATAGTGGCGCTGGTATTAGCGGGTATGTCAGCATAACCACAAGTACCGACGTTCCCGGCGATGACCGGCGCGTTGTTGCGAGGTACGATGCCACTGATTATACTACCATCGTTATTATTGCCACTGCTGTCGGCAACGGCCCCCCAGTTGGCTTCATCCAGGTTATAGTAGGCAATAATATCCGCTGCGCAGGTATAGGTTTGATTCATCGCGACGTTAATTTGTGAGGCACTCAAGGCGGCGTTATAAACACGAACTTCGTCAATCTGGCCGTCAAAGTAACGACCGTTGGAGCCTGCAGTAGCGCCAATTTTCAGTGTGTTTGCTGTTGTTTTTAAATTTTCAGAAAAGGTATCGCTATTGCGTTCGATACCGTCTATATAGATTTTTTGTGAACCACTATTATCATAAACAAGGGCGACGTGATACCAGCTTCCTGTCGTAATCGTTACCCCACTGCTGGTTAATGAGCGACTGGTGTCACTGGCATTGTTCCACCACCAATAAATGTTGCCGTTTTCATCGAGATAAAGTTCGTAGTTTAAATTTTTAACAATAATGCCTTTCAATTGGCCACTACTCGGTAAACTGTCTGCTTTAAACCAGCCCATCACGGTCAATTTATCATTGATATTCAATAAATTATTATCTTCAATTTCAAGAAAATCACTCGTTCCATTCAGCGTTGCACCATTACAGGATTTCGCGGTAGTGGGCGTTGCTCCCCCCTGACGAACGCCATGTAAAGCATTGATCCCGCTATCCACGACTTCATTCACTGTACCATCCCAACTGAGTTCATTTAAACGCCATTCGGCGACCGGTGCAGGCAAGGTGGGATTACAGGAATGGGTTGCCGCTTGGTCACTTTGTATTTTTAACGTTGATAACACTTCATCATAAATACGCAGTTCATCAATAGCACCGTTGGCTGAGTTCGGTGTCATATTTCCGTTTTGATAACTGCTGCGGTTGTCACCGATATAGAGACTGTTCAGGTTACTGATGATGCCGTTACTGGAATATGAAAAATCTGTTTTGTCTAAAGTCCCGTTGATAAAAATTTGGAGCTGATTATTGGGCAAATCCCAACTGACCGCGATATGTACCCAAGTATTTGCAGTAAAGTTTTGTATGTTCCCTACAAGATCCAGGTTAGTGTTAACACTGTCGGTGGTACCGAAAAACAGTTGCCCGGTATTCTTTAACGTTAGGTAGAAGGCTTTCCCTGCGGCGGTTGAAGCATCGAGCAATTGTCGGTCTGCGCCGCCTTGCCAGTTGGTATTGCTTTTGTACCAAAAATTAATCGTACCGGTGTCACCGATGTCGGTTTCGATATTGATGCCGGTGTCAATGGCATCAAAGCTGAGTAGACTGGTATTGGCATCGATGTCGGCGTAGCCACAACTGCCCGGATTGCCTGCGACCACTGGGCCGGTATCGCTGGGTGAGACGCTGCCAATAATGCTGCCGTGTTGGTTAAAACCACTGCTGTCTATGACGCTGCCCCAAACGGTTTCATCCAGTTGATAGTAGGCTTTAGGATAGGCAAACCAGTCGATATTGTTGTCGCTGTCGACACTGTTAGTGGGGCTGATCGTTTTTTGGCTGTCATCAGAACCAGAGGCATCGGACCATGAGACGCTGACATAATCGATGGCTTTTGTTGCATCCAAATTCACCACAAAGTTCCAGGCGCTGCTGCCGCTGCTTGAAGCCAGGGTCAGCAGTTGCCCATTGGCACCATTCAGCGTAACCGTGCCGTTGATTGTTGTCGTTTGACCCGCCTCAAAGGTGAGGGTATCGGCGCTGCTGACCAGCTTGTTCAGATTGTAAAACGCTGTTGATCCATTAATCTGCTGATTAATACCATCAAGCTCAACGGTAGACGTATTGGCGTTTATTGTACCGCCACTGTGATTCCAGTTTCCTGAAAGGTTGACCGTGGCAGCGCCCATGTTGAGTGTTCCTGTACTTACTTGCGTGTCGTCATTGATATCGATTGTTCCCGCTAGCGCAATGATGCCGCTGCTGTTGCGTAGATTAATGCCATAGCCGGTATTGGGGCCGATAACATTGGGTTGTGTCTCGCTGGCGTTGCCCAGATTGACGGTGCTGCCACCTATATTGATCCCGTCACCGCCATTGGGCATTGCGATATTGCTGGCATTGGTGCCGATGTAGTTGCCTAGCACGGTGATATTGCCACTAGTGACCCGGATGCCATCTGATATATTCCAGGCGATGATGTTGCCGCTGCCCGCAGCAGTGCCACCAATGGTGTTGGATAAGGCGTTAGCCATGGCATACACCCCTATCAAGCTGTTAGCCAATGGCGCTGTGCCGCTAACATCCGTACCGATGTAATTGCCTGATATGGTATTGTTGTTGGCACCCCAAAGACGCACTCCATTGCCATCATTGCCGGAGATGATGTTACGCGTGCCTATAGTGGTGCCACCGATGGTATTGAATCTGGCCCCACTCGTAAATTGGATTCCTTGGCCGGTATTGCCCAGGTCGAGCAGGCCTGTGGCATCCGTGCCGATATAATTACCGCTGATTACGTTAGAATTGGTGCCGCTGCCATTTAAATAAATGCCATGAAAATTACTTGAAATAACATTGCGCGTTGTCGCTGTTGTGCCGCCAACAATGTTGGATTGCGAGCCGGCTTCTATGCGCACGCCATGATTGCTGTTACCCAAACCTACCGTGCCGTTTGAATCGGTGCCAATATAATTGTTTTGCACGGTATTGGAGTTGGCAGCAGAGATGAGAATACCGTAACGATTGTTGCCTGAAATGATATTGCGTTGGCCTGTGCCTGTGCCGCCAATGATATTTAAGTCACCAGTGATATGAATGCCGTCGACGCCATTGCCTAAACCCACACTGCCATCGGTACCAATGTAATTGCCGTAAACATGATTAGATGCCGAGACAATATAGATAGCGTCATCACCATTGCTGACAATAATATTGCCCTGGCCTGATGGCCCCGCGCCGTTGCTGTTATCTCCACCTATGGTGTTGTTTGTGCCACTGGCGATATAGATGCCGTCATCGGTGCAATTTTGAATACGCATGCCCATGATGGTGTTGTTGCTCGAGTTGATTGTTATGCAGTCAGCAACTGTGCCGCCGCCATCAAGAACAACACCTGCATTAGAGGCATCAATACTGATGTTGCCGAGGTTGATAGGGGGAAGGGCGGTTGTTTGATTAATTGTCTCTGGGGTAGCGGGGGGAAACACGCTTGTATCAAAACGAATTGTGTTACCACTCAGTGCAGTAGCCATTGCCCAGTTTAAACTACCGCTGCCGCTGCTGTTGGTGTTGGTGACAATCAATGTGGTATCAAAAATCCAATAAGGGCTGCTCGTAGTGTCATCATTATTGCCGTTGTTAATCGAGTTATAGGCGGTAATGTTGTTGCTCGAGGCGGCTGAATATTGTACATCCACATACTGCACGATCTGCGGCCCGGCCGTGACATTGAGAATGTACTGGCTGGCGCTGGTTGAGCGCAATATCACTTCTGTGCCTGTTGCCTGACCGTTGAGGTTCAGCGTGCCGTTAATGGTATAGGTTTGGCCGCCAGCAAAGGTTATTCTCGAGCTGGCTGTGGTATTGGTAAGGTTGTTGCTGGTGAAGGAATCGTTGAAGGTAACGCCGGAAACAGCGTCGCTATTATTCACCGTGAGATTATTAAAAACACTGCCGCTCATGGTGATACTTTGTGCTGTAGAGCCGTCTAGAGTGAGTGTTGAACCTGTTAAAATGAAATCAGCCTGGACGGTACCTGAACCTTGAGTTTTGATGTCCAAATCTGTGCTGATTGTTATGGTGCTATTGCTGCCATCTAGACGTTTTAGCGCCGTATCATTTCCTGCGCCAATAATGAGATTTCCTGAGATGCTTAAGTCAAAACCGGCGGTGTTATAGGTCATATCTCGATTAGGATTATCGCCAATGTGTAAATATTTGCCATTTTTGATGACAATATTTCCGGTTTGGCTTACCGTGAGTCCATTGTTTGCTACTTCAATATTCGCTTCGTAGCCATTAGTGAGTGTCGGTATATTTTGATTCCCTATACCAAAAAAACGCAAATCTACATTGGTGACATTGGAATTAAGATCAAAAGCTAGGGCGTCCAGAGCAAACAAATAAATTTTTCTTTTGTTTACACCAAACGTTCCTGATCCGATGGTGAGTAAATTGGCGATGGCTATACTACTATTTATTGTGGTTGTGTTTCCGTTTTGCCCCGCAGTAATATTTTTGAATCCATTGGTGATTAACCATGCCGTTGTGTTGGTGTAGGCCAGATTTCCTGTGCCGGTTAAGATCAGCGATGCGTTACTAAAATTGGTGCTATCCATTGTGCCATCGGCTGTAAAACTCCCGCCCACTGTGATTGTTGAGCTATTTGCTTCTAGCTGGCTGGTTGTTGATGATTGCTCATAATTTCCTGATACCGAGAGCGCGTAACTGTTGGCCGACGTGGTATCCAGCGTTCCCGTGGTGATCGTCAGATCACCGTTAATATTTAATGCCTCATTGAGAAAAACATTGTTTTGTGATGTTGAGCCTGTGTTGCTTATAACAAGGTTATTGAAACTGTAGCCCGAAGAGGTGATAGATTGGTTAACATTGCCATCAAAAGTGACGGTGGATGTCGCTGCGGTAAACGTGTCGTTGTTGACCCAGTTGCCACGCACATTGAGGTTGCTACTCCCGGCATCAATTTCATTCGTGCCCCCAGTATCGGAGGCATTAATATTAACATCACCGTTAATCGTTGTTACGGAATTATTAAGCAATAGTTTTCCGTATTTATTATTGGAAGTATTGCCAATTTGTAACTGATTACAGCTTAGTGAATTATTAGCTGTATCTAGAGTTGATGTCCCGCCTACATAATTTCCCATTAAGATAAGAGTATTGCAGCTGATATCCCCCAGCAGTATAAAATCAGTATCGACACTACCCGCCGCAAGCCACAAACTCGGGTAACTGGTACTTGTAATGTTGACTGGGTTACTCCATGGGTTATATTTGAATTGGGAGTTGGCTAATGTCGCCCCCGAGGTGACCAGCGGTGTACCACCATTCTTACTGAGTATGATGGTGCCTCCTGCAACGGTACCTGTCCCCAATGTCATGATATTTGTGGCCACGATACCTCGAGTTGCCAGGATCGTCGTCGTAGAACCATTAGCGGCCGCGTTGACATTGTAGAAGCGCTTTTCATTGATCCACCAATTAGTGATATCAACGCTGATGGTACCACTGCCGGTAAAATCAACGGTACTGGTACCCGGATTAAACGTACCATTGGTATTTTCCCAATCACCTCTGACGGTCAGAGTATTGCCATCAGCGGTGATAGTACCGAGAATTTTGACATGTCGGGTTGTGACGTTACCCGAACTTCCTGAGTCCGGACGATAGGTGTTGCCGCTCTTGATGTACAATTCTTCTTCCAGCAGTGCTCCGGTGATGTCAACCGTCAAATCATTTACGCTATTGACTTCATAAAAAACATCCTCGTTGCCACTAGCGGAATTATCGTACTGACTCAGGTCGGCATTGCTGATAATCTGATTGTCGTCACTGCCAATAGTCAAGTGTTCTTCAATAAGCTCAACTCCGGTAATGTTACCTGTACCATCATACCGGGTCACCGCAACCGCTTCGTTGATATCCATGACCCCATCAATGTAGACGGTAATAATGTCACCTGAGGCAGGTTGAGCCACATTAGAAATAGTCCAGGAGCCGGCTGACGTGGTGGTCGTTTGTCCCTGCAACGTACCATTAACCGCTACAGCAATAGTGCGACCATCGGCACAGTTACTCGTTTCATTCTGTTGTTTACAGGTGCCTGATAGGGTAATGGGAACCGGAAAAATCCAGTGCGGTGATGGATCGACATCATCGTTATTCGAGACATTGGTTGAGTTATTGGCAATGATGTCGTTGCTCGAACTCTCAGCATCGGTCACGTTAACATAGGAGACAGTTTGTGTACTGCTGGTGACATTCAAGGTAAAGCGGGTTCCGGCCAGGTTACTTTGCAACATAATTTCACTGCTGCTGGTTCCGTCTAGAGTCAGAGTACCAGACACGGTATGAGGGACGCTTGTATCGAAGGTCAGCGTTGATCCAGCAGTATTATCAGTGAGGTTGACTGTGGTCAGGGCGTCGAGAAAACGCACGCCAGCAGTTGAAGCGTTGGTGACGGTCAAACTATTGAAGCTCTCGCCGCTGCTTAACACTGTTTGTGCCGCTGTACCATTCAAAAAGACGGTGGAATTGGTCGAAATAAACGTTGTAGCACCAGAACGAATATCGATATTACCATCGACGGTTACATTGCTGTTGGTCACATTCAAGGTTTTAGTTCCGGTATCACCGCCAATGCCAAGCCGAATAAACCCGCCTACATTTAGATCAAAACCACCAGTATTGTAGGTGCTGATCCGGCTGGAAAAACTATCACCGTCGAGAATGAGATTATTACCCGCATTAAGGGTGATGATGCCACTCTGGATGACATTGGCATTGTTACGACTGAGGCGAATATGGCTGTCATAACCATTAAGCAAGGATGGAATGTTCTGTGTGACATTACCATGAAAATACAAAGTGTCGATGCTGACAGTTGAATTAACATTGAAAGACAAGGGGTTCGGTGCACCCCTTAGATAGATATCAGATGAATTGCCGCTCCCCGTCAAGCTTCCGGAACCCACAGTGAGTATATTTAATACGCTCAATTCGATATTGGCCTGGGTCGTGGTATTCCCGCCTTGCCCCACTGTTAAATTATTAAAGCCATTGTTCCAGGGCGAAGAAAGATTATTATAATTGAGGGAGCCTGTGCCATTCATTACAAGATTAGCCCCGTTATAGCCCGTATTGGACTCGCTGCCGTTTGCTATAAAATGGCGACCCACGGTAAGTGTTGATGAACGAGCCTGAACGTACCCGCCTGACTGTAAAAAATCGTTAACCACGTTAATGGCGTAATTTGATCCATTTTTGGTATCGACAATGCCATCGATTATAGTGAAATCATTGCCTACGTTTAAAATGGATTCAAGCTGATAGGTTGCTGCCCCGCCGGAATCATTGACGCTGACATTATAAAAACCGGAGGTGGTCGCGTTAGTTGAGTCGATCGTTTCAGTGCCAGCCCCGGCAGTGAAATTCACACTGGAGGCACCTGCAGTGAAGATGGCATTGTTATCCCAGGAGCCGCTCAAATTGATACTGTTACTATTCGCAATGAGGGTGCCGTTGATTTCTAGATCATGCGTGGAAACACTGCCGGAGGGTTGGTAGGTATTGCCGTTTTTGATGTAGAGTCTCTCTTCGGTCAATGACCCAGTTATATCGACCGTCAAATCATTCAATGCGTTGACGTCATGAAAAATATCTTCGTCGCTACTGACTGAGTTATCGTATTGGCTGAGATCGGCATTGGTAAGGGTCTGGTTGTCATCGCTGCCGATGCTTAAGTGGTTTTCAATCAGCTCGATTCCCGTGATGTTACCGGTGCCATCGTACTTGCTTACCGCCACGGCCTCTCTGATATTTAATGCACCATCGATAAAAATGGTAATCACATCGCCGCTTGCTGGGGCGGTTACACCGGAAATCGTCCAGTTTCCGCTGACTATCGGTTGTGTTTGTGTTTGCAATGTACCATTAATTGCTACACGCACTGTCCCTGTGTCAGAACAGTTGGTTGCTTGATCTACTTGCTGGCAGGTGCCGGATAGGGTGATAGTGGGAGCCGCCGCTCTGTAAGTGGTAATCGATGCAATCCACCAACGGGGTATAGCTAATGTACCCGTACTGGAATAGGTTCCCGTCGAAGATACAATTTGATATTGGGCATTTAATGTCCTTAAAGGCGAACCCGAAAATAAAGGAACCGATGCATTTCCAGTGCGAGGTAACAAGGGCGTGTAACCGGTGCCAGATGTGAACCCGTCGGCAATTGGGCCTTCTACACTGATGTTGCCAAAAAGCAGTTCATCTGCCTGATTGGTATTTGTACTTCCTGAATTTGTAGAAACAACGCTTCCTCCAGTGGCGCTACTGCCATCTAGTGTTGCGCTCGCACTCAGGCCAGAGAACTCATGTACACTGATGACTCGACCCCAAATCCAAGGGTGAGTAATAGTGAACGTATCAGCGGTGGTCAGTGCGGTGACATTATGTGCTGAGCAGGTGATCGAACGCATCACGGTATCATTTCTGTCAAGGTCAATCGTATAACTATTGCCCTTGCTATCGCTGCAAGTCACGCCCACCCCGCTTCCCTGATCTAACGCCATCGTTATAATCAGGCTGTTACCAGCACTAACATTGGAAGAGACACTCAGAACAGAGGTTGCGCTAAAAGAGGAACTGGATGCAGAGGCACCTTGTGCAACGGTTTGTACAAAATTGATTGCGGCATGCGCTTGATTATTGCCCAGACAAATGAATAGGGGGAGTATTAATAAAAAGAGCAGCGCGAAGATTCCACGGTGAAATTGTGATTTTAATATCATCATTGGAAAAATTATGGTGTGCCGTCATTTTAAAAAACCGGATAGGCGCAGGTGGCTATCCGGTTTTTTAATACTTGAACGCTATGGCGTTGTTAACAAAATGAATCTGGAGTGTTTTATGGGCGTACACCAGACCTTGTTAGTCATAATCGCCAAGAAAGGCTTAGGTACAGCTTGGTCCAGCAGCATTGTATGTTCCCACTGCCGAGACCACCGGGGCGGTATTGGCGGCTGCCGATTCGGCGTAAACAAAGCAGGCTGCACCCCTTGAAATAATTACTTGTGGAGGGGTAGTCGTATTATCATCTTGGATTGTAAAATCAGAGATATTCAAACCGGCCAAAGGATCAATAGTGATGTGATCGGGATAACCGTTAACCCAGGTAACAGCAACGCCTTCGATATTGGCGGTTGTGCTGTCAATGAGCCACTGAGCATGACTAATCGCCATAGCAGAATTCACCGCACCACGAGCACCCGCAACAGCCGCTTCTTCGGCGTTCGTAGAAAGATCTGCAAATTTGGGCAGGGCTGTTGCTGCCAAAATACCCAATATAACAATGACCATGACTAATTCGATCAATGTGAAACCTTGTTGTTTGACCATGTTTTTCTCCCGATTGTATTTTTTCACATAGACTCAATAGCACAATACTATTTTATAAACTTATTATCGGAGGGGGTAATAAAAACTTTAATCCTGTGACGGGATGCGCAGACTCAAAATTAAATTGCAACGTCGCCGAGGCTCCATAGTGGCAGGAAAATGCCCCAGGCCAAGACCAGGACGATGCCGCCGATAATGACGGTGAGAATGGGTTCGATTGCTGAACTGAGTTTGTCGATATCGTCTGCGACTTCGGCTTCATAAAATGTGGCCACTTCGGCCATGAGGGCATCGATGTTACCGGTTTCTTCACCCACAGCCATCATCTGCAATACCAGCGGATCAAACATACCGGTGGTGGTTGCTGTGCGGGTGATGGATTCACCGCGTTCTATCCCCGTTTGCATGCCGAGAATGCGCTCCTCCATGTAAGAATTATCTAATATTTTGGCGACGATTTGGAGCGCTGAAATAAGCGGTACACTGGCATGGGTGGCCATGGCAAACAAGCGAGTAAAGCGGGCCAGGGTAGCACGATAAATGATATTACCAACGAGTGGCATTTTCAGTTTGTATTTATCCCAATGATAACGCCCGTTATCGCTGTTGATATAGTGACGGACGCCGAAAAATGCAGTGATAGAGCCGACTAATAGTTCCTTCCAGAAGGTCACCGTGAATTCTGAGGTGCCCAGTAAAATACGCGTGGCCAAGGGCAGCTCTGCACCATATTTACTGAACACACTCGCAAAAGTAGGTAATACAAATAGATTGATAATAACAATGGCGATAATGATCGCCGTCACCACAAAACCGGGGTAGCGCAGTGCTGATTTAATTTGCTTACGGGTTTGCCGGTCGCGTTCCAGGTAATAGGCTAATTGGGTGAAAATTTCTTCAAGTTGGCCGGTGGCTTCACCGATGCGTATCATTGAAACATAAAATGGATTAAATATACTAGGATGTTCGCTCAACGAAGTCGCCAGATCCCGACCGCTTTCAAGACTGCTGGTGACCGCTTGCAGGGTCTTGATCAGGGTTTTGTTTTTGCTTGATTGTGTTAAACCATGCAGTGCACTTAACATCGGTACACCGGCTTTAATGAGGCTATGCATTTGTCGTGAAAACTGGATTAAATCTGTATCGTTTACTTTTTCAGGAAAAAATGCGTCCAGTTTTATTTCATTGCTGCTGACTTTGACCGGGGTGATTTCAACCGGCGTTAGTCCCCCTTCGATTAATTGGGTGGCGACCGCATCACTGCTGACGGCTTCCATGTTGCCTGTAATGGCATCACCACGGTGGCCGCGTGCTTTGTATTGATAAAGAGGCATAGGTTAATGCTACGTTTGCCAGCCACTGATGCGCATCACTTCGCTGAGCGAGGTTTTTTTGTGTGCGGCCAGGGTTAACGCGTTATTTAGTAGTGGCACAAACTGTTGTTGTTCTTTTGCACCTTGTTTGAAGGCCGCATAGTCTTGTTGGCGCAAGGCATCAGCCAGATCGTCAGTAATTTCTAACATTTCGTATACCGCAGTGCGACCACGGTAACCGCTGTGGTTGCACGCAGGGCAACCGGCACCGTGATAAAAATGCAATGTTGTAGCACGTTCTTTTTCGACTACGGCATTGATCCAGGCTTGTTCACCTGGATCTGGTTTTTTCAGTGTGATGCATTTTTCACAAATGAGACGGAGTAATCGTTGCGCGATAATGGCTTGTACCGCTGAGGCGACTAAAAACCCTTCTATACCCATATCGATGAGTCGTACGGCAGTGCTAATCGCATCATTGGTATGTAGCGTAGATAAAACCATATGCCCGGTAATCGCTGCACGCAGGGAAATCTCTGCCGTTTCTCTATCTCGTATTTCACCCACCAGAATGATATCTGGGTCCTGTCTCAGTGTTGTTCTCAAGACCCGAGCAAAGTCCAGACCAATTTTTGAATTGACCTGAACCTGATTGATTCTCGGCAAGCGAAATTCCACAGGGTCTTCAACCGTGATTATTTTTTTCTCAGGGCAGTTCAGTGTATTGAGTGCAGCATAGAGCGTGGTGGTTTTGCCACTGCCGGTAGGGCCTGTGACCAGGATCAGTCCATGCGGCCGATGGATTGCCTTTTCCAGGCGGGCTCGCAGTTCTGGAGCCAGGCCTATATTTTCCAGGCTGAGGATGTCTCCAGATTGATCTAGCAAACGCATGACGACAGCTTCACCGTACTGGGTAGGTAGCGTAGAAAAACGGACATCCACTTCACGCTGTTTGAGTTTAATGTTGAATCGGCCATCCTGGGGTAACCGGCGCTCGGCAATATCTAGGCCGGCCATCAATTTTAATCGCGAGACCAATGCCGGTACAATGGCTTTTTCATCCATCACTTGCTCATGTAATACACCGTCTATGCGGCGTCGAATACGCAATACCGTAGCATCGGGTTCGATGTGAATATCCGATGCACCTACAGTTATGGCATCTTCAAACATTTTTTCAATAAGACGAACAACGGGCGCATCAGAGGAGCTGACCGATTGGTTGAGCAGACCCAGATCAAACACAGAGTCTCCCAGGTCTTCATCTACAGCGGTGGCGAGACTCTGAATTTCATTGTCGCTTTGGTAAATTCGGTCGATGGCGTTGGCTAATTCACTTTCTTTGACGACGGCCACATCAACGGCGTCTTTTATTATTTTGACAAGATCATCGTAATCAAAAATATTAGTAGGATCGACCATTCCTATTAGCACGCCTTGTCCGGTTTTTTTCAGTGCGACGGCTCGGTAACGGCGGGCTGCGGTTTCTGGTATTAATTTTACAACGTCGTCTTGAAACTGAAATTGTGTGAGATCAATATAAGGAATGTCAAGTTGACGAGATAACAGTTTGAGTACATCGTCTTCTTTAACATAGCCGTTTTCGATCAGTGTTCGGCCTAATTTACGACCCGATTTTTTCTGTTCTTCAAGGGCGGTGGTGAGTTGTTTTTCGGAAATCAGTTTATGTTTAACCAGGAGGTCACCCAGGCGAAGACGTTTAGCCATGACTTATGTCTCCGGTATAACATGAGGCTGGGTTGATGCCGATTGACTAATCTGGTCAAAACGCTGACGGGTGCGATTGAGGTCTTGTTGCCAGGTTGAATTTTCATCGACGACCCAGGGGCGTAGTAAAATGACCAATTCACTTTTTCGCGTTACTTTTTTAGTATGCTGAAAGAGGGAGCCAATTAGCGGGAGGTGACCCAACACCGGGACGGAGGAGACTCGATCTCGAGTCCGGTTTTGCATGAGCCCACCAATTACGATGACTTGACCACTGCGAGCGCGCACAATGCTGTCTGATTCACGAATAGTGCTGACCGCAAGGGGGACACTCAATTGCCCCGCGCTGGTCAGACTGATTTGTTTAAAGCGTTCGTTGACCTCGCTGACTGAAGGGTGGATATGTAAGGTAATAACGCCATCTTCACTGATCTGGGGAATCACATCAAGTGCCACGCCTGAGAAAAAAGGAGTGAACTCAACATCAATGGATTGGTTGCTGTTAATTGTTGAGTTGGACAAATTGCTTTGACTTTTGATATTGGTTACAAAAAATTCATCGGTACCGACTTTGATCACCGCTTTTTGATTATTAACAGTGGAAACGCGAGGACTGGATAAAACATTCACGTCGCCCTGAGTTTCCAAAAACTCCAAAAAACTGCTGAAATTACCAAAATTAAGACCCAGCGCGAACATCCCACCAAAAGCTGATGCGACATCGGAACGAATGCTGTTCAGATCACTGGGATCAAGGGCATTACTTTTTCCTTGTATATTGCTGGAACCTGTTTCGAAAATCGTGTTGCCACCAAATTGACCCGCGACAATGGAATTGGATCCCTTATCGGCAATGCCAGACCAGTTGATACCGGCTTGAAAGCCATCGTTTAATTCGACTTCGAGAATTTTGGCTTCCAATATAACCTGACGTTGAATGACATTTTGTGTTTTTTCTAAATAAGTGGCTACCGAGCGCAACTCTGCTGGCATAGCGCGGATAACCAAAATACCAGATTGAGGATTAATAACCACTTGACGGCCCTCATTACTGCCAACGAGTGCTTCTAATGCAAGAGCCAGTTCACTCCAGAAATCAGATACGGATGACGTATCGACTTGACTGCCCGATATACTGCTTCTATTGTTTGAGTTTGTAGGTCTGTTGCCATTACCGTTATTGTTGAAATTAGGTGAATTCAAATTATTAGAAGGATTAGAAGATCCAGAAGGTCGATTGTTTCTAATCTGACCGGAGCTGATTTGTACTCGCGACCGACCTTTACGAATGACGTTAAGATAATCTATTTTAAAAATTTGTGATCGTAATTGGGCGGGCATCACTTCAAAACCATTTCTAATGCGTTTGTAGTCGTAATTATAGACATTGCGCACGGTTTCCATGACTTCATCTATGGTCACGTTTTTCAGCGTCAAACTGATGCTGCCCTCTACTGTGGGATGGGTGATCATGTTGTAGGGGGTATCTTTCACTAGACTCATAAAGAAGGCTCGTGCAGGAATGTTACTGACATCAATGTCAAAACGGTGTTCGGGTGGACTTAAGTCAATGGGGCTGAGCTTTGTTTTTTTCGGAACTGTCATGACGTTGGAGGAGGGCGATGTCTGTTGCGCTGTGACCGCGGTATTTTGCGCTACACTTTCTGCCAGGCTGTCTTTAATTTCAAGCGCGACACTGTTACCTCGCGGCGGAACCGTTTGACAAGCGCAAACAATCAGCATGCTGATTATCATACAAAATCGGCGATAGAATAATGAGTTTATAATCATATCAAGTTTACTCTGCAGCGGTTTTGGAAATTTGAGGTGAGTGGTGCCAAATGACGGTTTTAACCTCTTTTTGAGTCAGAGACAGTGTTATATTTTTGCCTTTTACTCGCAATTGAACTTGTCCTTGTTGAATATTAATAACTGTGGCACCATCGACGTCATCACCCAATGTGACGACATGATCGTTGATAACGGCGGTGCGCCGTTGTGAAGAAACCAGGGTTGAGCGGAGTACCCATGATGAGGTTTCGTTTTGTTGCACCGGAGTTATTGTGATTGCTGTTTTATTGCTGTTTCCAATGGGAGGGCGTGTTGGATCCTCCAATTCGGCCTGAGCAGGTGTGATAACGCTCATCGTTAACATACAAATAATGAATAAGGATTTATACACCGATCCACCTCTCATCCAGACTTAATGTGTGTATGGTAATCGTCACTCTGGCCTGTGGAAATTCCAGGACTTGATAATTCACCGTATCCCAATAAAAACGCCAAGGCATGTCTTCGAGCGCTTGTAGATAGTGCAATGTACTAAAAAAGTCACCTTCAAAAATAATTTGTACGCCATGCTTGTAAATTTTATAGGTTTTTCTTGGCGTGGCTTCATCTTTAATTTTTTTTTCAATCTCAACTGTATTATCAGGAAATAAAGGACGGGTACCCAGGCTGCGGAGTTGTGTTAAGACCAGGCTACTTTGTGTTTCCAACAGGTCTCGCAGTACCGAAACCATTTTTTGAGGCGCAATAAATTCTCCAGTCAAACTGTTTTGTTGCTGTCTGAGCTGTTTTAAAATACGCTCTATTTCATCAATACGTTGTTTTTTTTGTAATAATTGATGGCGCGGTGGCTGCGTGTCTGTCGCAGTCAATTGTGTCGCAATGCCCTCTATTTTTTGATTGAGGTTTTGCATTTCAGTGAGTACCTGTTCTTGCTTCATGGCTTCAGGTGTCATTAACCAGGTATCCCAGCTTATAAAGAATATAGTGAGAATTGTGATGGAGGCTAGAGCACGCTCACGTAATGAATAGGATTCAAAGTATTCGCTTCCCTTCTGCAAAGCCTGGCTTATTTTTTCTTTCATTGTTCCGCCTCTTCAGGCGCGTCTGTACCGGTGTATACGGTAAAATGGATATACTTTTCATCCGACTTTTGACGTTCAATTTGTAACAAACCAAAATGCGTGCCAGAGAGCGTAGCTTCAGCTGATAGCTGTTCTAAAAACAGGGGGACTAACGCGGGTTTGAGGGCGCTGCCTCTAATGATCAGATTTTGGCCGCCTGCCTGAACTGAAAAATTCGTTAACCAAACCCCCTTGGGTAATTGACGGGAAAAACTTTCCAAATAACCAGAAACACCTTGACTATGACTGTTTCGCACCTGAGCCAATTGTGCTACCGTTTTGCGCTCGACGAGCAATTGCTGTTCTAGTTGGGTTAATTTCTGTTGTAGTGAAAGCTCTGGCTGGTTATCAGGCCGTTTAATACCGATTGCATTTAGTTGGGTGATTTGTTTTTGAGATTGCTTTTGTAATGATATAAAATCGGATTGTAGTTGCTGAGTCTTTTGCCAGCCCCAGCCATATAGACCTAATAACAACAATATAATTGCGCCACTGGCCTGTAACAAAGCATGAAACGAAAGCAATTTTCGTTCTTTGCGAAATATAGGCTGAAACAAATTGATTTGTTGTTTGATCACGTTGTTAACTCTTCCGTATATCCTTTTACGAAACAACCTTGGGTTGAGGCAAAATGGTTATATTCGCGCTGCCACTTTTAGATATCGACAATGAGAGGCTTAAACTTGAATTATCGTGGATTGTATCCATAAATGCATAAAGAGTTTCTTGGTGCGGTTGCTATTGTGCTTACGTTTATCGCATTTGCTCCCTATATCTATTCAATTTTACGGGGAAAAACTGTGCCTCATGTTTTTTCCTGGGTTATTTGGGGCTCGACGACATGCATTGTTTTTTTCGCGTTATTTACGGAAGAGGGGGGCGCGGGTGCTTGGCCTATCGGTCTTTCAGGTCTTATCAGTATTTATGTTGCTGTGTTGGCATATACAAAAAAATCGGATAATACGATCAGCAAAATAGATTGGCTATTTTTTATTTTAGCCATGGCCTCTTTGCCATTATGGTATATCACCTCTGACCCTTTATGGGCAGTTGTTATCTTGACGACGGTGGATGTGATTGGTTTTGGACCCACATTCAGAAAAGCATATATTTACCCCTACGAAGAAAAGCTGAGTTTTTTTGCGATATTTATGGTGCGTAACCTTATTGTCATTATGGCGTTAGAACAGTACTCAATAAGTACGGTTTTGTTTCCAGCAGTTATCGCAGCAGCTTCCTTAATGTTGATTCTGATGGTGGTGTATAGGAGGCGAACGCTGGTGGAAAATTTAGAAAAAGAATGAACTGAAAATGACGATTCAACAAACACAGATGAAATGCCAAATAGGGACGTGATTACGTCCTTATTCCTTAAAAAGGCATCAAAAAAATTGAATCAACCCAAGAGCTGTTATGCGGGGCGGAGACCCCTGTTTTTTTTGTTAATTTGGAGTGTATCCTAAATTTGGTGCCAGCCAGTATTCCATATCTTTGAGGCTAATGCCTTTACGTTTTGCATAGTCTATGACCTGATCTTTGTTAATTTTTCCAACAGCAAAGTAATTTGATTCTGGATGGCTGTAATACAATCCGCTTACCGCTGCGGTGGGTACCATGGCCTTGCTTTCGGTTAAACAGATGCCGGTATTTTGTTCGACCTGTAACAAATCCCAGATCAGGTCTTTTTCGGTATGGTCAGGGCAGGCGGGATATCCGGCGGCGGGGCGTATACCTTGGTATTCCTCTTTGGTTAATTGATTTTTGCTCAAGTTTTCATTGGCCTGGTGTCCCCAGAATTCTTTGCGTACTCGCTCATGTAGACGTTCTGCAAAAGCCTCGGCTAAGCGATCGGCCAGAGCTTTGAGCATGATGGCGCTATAATCGTCATGATTTTTTTCATATTCAGTCACCCGTTTATCAATGCCTATTCCCGTGGTTAGAGCAAAAGCACCAATGTAGTCGTTGATACCGCTTTCTTTGGGTGCGATAAAATCGCTTAAGCAACGGTTTGGTTTATTTGCGACTTTTTCTTGTTGTTGGCGTAGATTGTGGAAGCGTAATAATGATTCGCTACGTGATTCATCTTTGAATAAGGTAATATCATCGCCTACACTATTGGCTGGAAACAAACCGACCACCGCTTTTGCGCCTAGCCATTTTTCTGCGACAATTTGTTTTAACATTGTTTGTGCATCGGCAAAAAGTTTGCTCGCTTCTTCTCCTTTTACAGCATCATGTAATATTTTAGGATAAGATCCTTTAAGTTCCCAGCTGTGAAAAAAGGGTGTCCAGTCGATGTATTCTACTAATTCAGCCAGTGGGTAATCATCAAATATCTTGGTGCCTAAGAAGCTGGGCGTTGTGGCTTGATAGTTTTGCCAATTCAGTGTTGTCTTGTTATCTTGAGCTGCGGTTAGACTGAGCCATTTATGTGCCGCTTGTCGGCTGGCATGACGTGCTCGAACTTCTGTATAATCTTTATTGAGATCAGCAACAAAATTGTCACGTAGCTGGTCTGAAATTAAACTTTGTGCGACGCCAACAGCGCGTGAAGCATCTTTTACCCAGACAACAGGATGATCATATCCAGGTGCGATTTTTACGGCAGTATGGGCTTTTGAAGTGGTGGCACCGCCGAGCATCACCGGGATATTGAACTTCAGACGCTGCATTTCTTTAGCAATATGAGTCATTTCTTCTAACGAAGGGGTAATTAAACCCGATAAACCAATGATATCAACGTTGTGTTTTTTTGCTGCTTCCAGGATGGTAGCGGTTGGCACCATGACACCGATGTCGATGACTTCAAAATTGTTACATTGCAAAACAACACCGACTATGTTTTTGCCAATGTCATGCACGTCACCTTTAACCGTCGCCATTAAAATTTTGCCGTTATTTTTTGATTCTCCTGACGACTTTTCAGCGTCTATAAAGGGAAGTAAATGTGCGACTGCTTTTTTCATAACACGCGCGGATTTAACCACCTGAGGTAAAAACATTTTGCCATCACCAAAAAGATCGCCTACCGTGTTCATACCATCCATCAGCGGACCTTCAATGACTTGAATAGGGCGCTCAAAAGCGAGGCGTGCTTCTTCGGTATCTTCCACAATAAAGCCATCTATACCTTTTACCATAGCGTGCGCAATCCGTTTAGCAACAGGCCAGCTGCGCCATTCCAGATCCTCTTTTTTTGCTTGTACGCCATCGCCCCTATATTTATCGGCAATCTCAAGCAAACGATCCGTCGCATCATTACGTCGATTGAGTATGACATCTTCAACCCGTTCACGTAGTTCTTCAGGCAAATCATCGTAAACGGCAAGCTGTGCGGCATTGACAATACCCATGTCCATGCCAGCTTTGATACAGTAATACAAAAATACCGCATGGATGGCTTCACGAACCGGGTTATTTCCGCGAAATGAAAATGACACATTGGAAACCCCGCCGCTGACCATGGCATGGGGAAGATTTTGTTTGATCCAGCGGGTTGCTTCTATGAAATCGACAGCATAATTATTGTGTTCATCAATACCGGTTGCGACTGCAAAAATATTGGGGTCGAAAATAATATCTTCTGGCGGAAAAGCGACATCATTGACTAATATATTATAAGAATTTTTACAAATTTCAATTTTGCGTTCCAGCGTGTCTGCCTGACCTTGTTCATCAAAGGCCATTACCACGGTGGCCGCGCCATATTTTTTAATGAGTTTGGCATGGGTGATGAACTGTTCTTTGCCTTCTTTAAGTGATATGGAATTAACGATGCCTTTACCTTGAATACACTTTAAGCCGGCTTCAATAATCTCCCATTTTGACGAGTCAACCATGATGGGTACTTTGCAAATATCCGGCTCAGAAGCCAAAAGATTTAAATAGTGAATCATGGACGCTTTGCCATCCAGCATCGCTTCATCCATATTGATATCGATAATTTGAGCACCGTTTTCGACTTGTTCCTTGCAAACCTCCAGCGCTTCGTCGAATTGTCCAGCGAGGATCAGTCGTTTAAATTTGGCAGACCCTGTAACATTTGCGCGTTCTCCCACATTAACAAACAAGGATTCTTTGCTGGTGTTGAACGGTTCCAAGCCAGAGAGTCGGCTGGCGGTTGGGTTGTTTGGAATTTGGCGTGGCGCAGCATCTTTGACAACCTCTGCAATGGCTTTAATGAAGTCAGGCGAAGTTCCGCAGCAACCGCCAACAATATTGAGTAAACCACTCTCTGCCCATTCTTTTATAAAACCGGCCATGTTTTCGGGGGTATCATCATAGCCGGTCTCTGCCAATGGGTTGGGTAAACCCGCATTGGGATGAGCGCTGACATAACAGTTCGCTACACGTGAGAGTTCTTCAACGTATTGACGTAACTCTTCAGCGCCTAAGGCACAGTTTAGGCCAATTGAAATCGGGTTGGCATGAGCGAGCGAGTTGTAAAAAGCTTCAGTGACCTGACCTGTCAGTGTTCGGCCCGATTGATCCGTAATCGTACCGGATATCATAATGGGTAATTCCATGGCACGTTCTTCAAAAACGCTTTTCACTGCAAAAATTGCAGCTTTGGCATTCAGAGTGTCGAAGATGGTTTCGATTAAAATCGTGTCCGAACCCCCATCAATTAGTCCGCGAGTGGCTTCGCTATAGTCTGTTACTAATTGATCAAAGGTGATTTTGCGGGCAGCAGGATCATTCACGTCAGGTGAAATAGAGCAAGTCTGACTGGTAGGGCCCAGCACGCCAGCGACAAACCGGGGTCGCTCAGGTGTGGCAATGGCATCACAGGCTTCTCGAGCCATTTTAGCACCGGCAACATTAAGCTCGTAATTCAAAGATTCCATGCCGTAGTCGCGCAGGGTCGCGGCATTAGCACCGAAGGTATTGCTTTCGATAATGTCGGCACCGGCCTCCAGGTATTCAGTATGGATCGCTTTGATGATGTCAGGTTGGGTGAGCACGAGTAGATCGTTATTACCTTTAAGGTCTGAAGGCCAGTCAGCAAACCGAGCGCCTCTATAATCTTTTTCCTCCAGCTTATAGCGTTGAATCATTGTACCCATGGCACCATCTAAAATAAGAATACGTTCTTTAAGGAGTTGTTCTATCTGTGACATGTTCTTTAGCCTAGTAAATGAAGCCGACTATTTTATCATTATTTGTGAAGTGCTACAAAGTGATCTAAGGGTAGCCTCAAAAATTATTTCACATTTCTGATTTTCCACTCATTTTTTCTTTTCGCCATGGTTACAATGGCAATTGAAAGCCCATAAATGTAAACTGATCTTTACGACTGCCCTAAGTTTTTATTATTGAGATTGCAGTGCTGGTATTTAAACCCCATGATGAGTTTTTCAACCATGTATTTAAGGCCTCAGCACTAAGGGGGCGGCTCATGAAATAACCTTGCCCCAAATCACAACCCATTTTTGCCAGATTGTTCCATGATTGTTCAGTTTCTATACCTTCAGCAATAACTTTGAGCCCCATGTTGTGGGCAAGATCAATGGTGGAGCGTACGATGACTTTGTCATTAATATCGTTATCCATGTCTATAACAAAAGAGCGGTCGATTTTAATTTCATCTACAGGTAATCTTTTGAGATAAGCTAATGATGAATAACCTGTGCCAAAATCATCTACCGATAAAGAAACGCCCATGTCGTCAAGTTCCATTAACGTGTGTAAAGCCTGTTCAGGGTTAGACATGATCGCACTCTCTGTTAATTCAAGTGTTAATTTTTCCGGTGCAACGCCGGTTTTTTGAAGTGCATCTTTAACTGTAGTGATCAAAGTACTGTCACGTAAGCTTAATACAGATATATTAACAGCAACACAAAGTGAAATATTTTGTTGGCTCCATTGGGCTACTTGTTGCAATGCTTTATTGAGAACCCAAACGGTTAACGGGTGAATAAGGCCTGTTTGTTCAGCCATCGAAATGAAGCGTTCCGGAGAAATAAATCCTCGTTCAGGATGGGTCCAGCGCAAGAGTGCTTCTACACTTTTAATACGTTGATTTTGCATATCAATCTTGGGCTGGTAGTGAAGTTCGAGTTCTTCATTTTTTATCGCATTTTTAAGGTCGCCGTTTAATGTCAAGGTGTCAATATTATGGATGTCAAAGCTGGGTTCATACCAGGCATAATTTTGCTGGTTTTTCTTGGCATGATACATCGCAACATCTGCGCGTTGAATAAGCTCATTACTATTTTTTCCATGATAAGGACAGACAACAATACCAATACTGATACCAATATTGAGACTGTGACCTTCAACTAATATGCGTTGATCTATGGTTTGAATAATACGCTGTGCCATGATGATGGCGCTGTTTGTATCTTTTGTTTGTGGGAAAATAGCGGCAAATTCATCTCCACCCAAACGCGCAATAATATCTGATTTTCGTGTTATTATTGCGCTTAAGCGTTTGCCGATCACCTGTAATAATTGATCTCCCACGTTGTGACCTAGTGTGTCGTTGACCAGCTTAAAACGATCCAAGTCCATCATGAAAACGGTAAAAGGTCTTTCTTTATTCAGGTTAATTAACGTCAGATGTTTAAGCCGGTCGTAAAAAAGCGTACGATTAGGTAATCCTGTCAATTCGTCGGTATAAGCCATGTGTTCTAGTTTGTTATATAGGCTATGGAGCTCTATTCCTAGGGTATTAAATCCCGTTGCAAGGTTGTTGACTTCTAAATTCCTTCCTCCAATGATAAGTTCGTCAGCAAGGTGGCTTTTATTTTTTTTGATTTTTTCGAGATGTTTAGTTAATCGACCCATAGGTGAAAGCACTGTCAGCTGCAAAAGAATCAGTGCTAGTAGTGCTGCAATAGCTGTCACTGCCGCCGTTGCCAGTAAAATTAAATTTTGACTCTGCTTTAGGTTATTGCTCAGTAATTTTACATCGTAGGCTAGGCTGAGTTGCAATATGGCCAATCCTTCCTTATTTTTGAGAATGTGGTTGACGAGTAATACATCTTTTAACGCATTTTGTTTTGGCCAATTTTTAGATTGATAAGCGACTTTGTTATTCATATATCTCAACTCCAGAGGCATGACAAAGGCTTTTTCGACTTGCTGAAGATTGAGTGACGGGTCAATGACCACCTGCATATAGCCTTTTACAATCAAACCACCAATCGGTATTAATGCTGCTAAAAAAGACTGTCCGTCGTTGACACAGAGTTCGAATATGGGTTTTAGCTGTTCTGTTCCGGTGCGTTGGTGGGCGATATTAATTAATTTTGGGCAAGGGTTGATTGTTTTTTGAAATGTGAAATCACCTTCGGATGAAGAAGCAACCAATTGAAATTTAAGATCAAAAACGAGTAGCTTGTTTAAGCTGAATTGCCCTGTAGTGACGTAATAACGATGAAAATTATCATTAAGCTTGCTTTCCAAGGCATTTCGGTCTTTGTTTTGAAAAGCAGAGCGGAATAAAGTTTCTTTTTGTAAAGCCAGACCGAGTCGGCCGACTTTTTTACGTGTGTCATCGAGTACTTTTTGTGTCTCTAGATCAACTAATTCTTCGAAAGCCGCTTGTTGATTTTTCAGCGCCAGGTAGAGGTAAAATTTACCTGTTAACACAGACAGCAACATGGCAATCAGCCCCATTGCTACGATAGTTAACACCATACTGGTACGCATTGAAAAATGCTGAGGCATAATATTCATTTTTTTTGCCTAAGGAATGAGAATAAAATAACTTGCGCATCTGACATCACAACTTTTCGATTTCTCTTTGAGCGTTCTTCAATTAAAAAATACGCACTGTAGCTTACTAGAGCTACATTTTTTCTCAATCAGAATATTCAAATAGAAACTAAATTTGTGCGCCACTTGCATACGTTATTTAATTCTCATTCCTAAGTATTGTCGAGGGTTAATCCTGGGTTACAGCGGGATAACCTTTGTCACTCCACTCTTTGAAGCCGCCACGGAACCAATATATGTTCTTATAACCGCATGACTGAGCAATTTTAATCGCTTTTTTACTACGGCCACATTTGATTCCGTTGCAATAAAAAAGTACAGGATTATTAAGCCGGGGAATTATTTTAGCTAGATGATTACAGGTGGTGGTCACGTCTGGCAAGCTAATGGAGCCTTCAATATATCCCTCGTGACGATCACCGGCTATGCGGGAATCAATTAATATGAGGGTGGGTAAGGTCTGAGCCAATTGTATAAGTTTTTCCGCGTCAACTTTAATTGTACCTTCAATGAATAATGGACTGTCAGCTTGTTCCGCCTGGCCAGGGGCTGAGATGACTAATGCCAGAGTGACCCAGAGTGAAATACTTGTGAGTTTATTGATTTGCCTGTTTTGCATCTTAAAAGCCTCTTTTATTCTTATAAATTAATATTGACTTATGCTTGTGATGCTTGATTTAGTTCAGTGTACATCCTATTCATTGTGTCGCTAGGATGATGGGTAAATAATTGTCGAGCTATTGCGGGGCATTTTCAACGCAGTTATGAAATGAAAAACTCTGCAATTGTATGCCTATAGATATAGCGGCAGGCTGATCTTTAGATTAAGTCTATAATTTTATAAAAGACTGACTCAGAATTATTTCACGGCTTTTTCTAGGATAAAGCTAGCTACTCGTATTTTCTGGAACCCAGAATGAAATGTCGTCAGAATTTTTTACAGTTTGGCTGGGATTCTAGAATGAAATGTCGAAACTTTCTATAAGTGAATGTTCTAATAGAGGTTATTTTTTATGGCATCAATCCTGCTCTATCCTCAGTTATAACGGTTTACATTGTTGTTAGCCGGATAAAAATAATAAATGAGAATGAAATAACTGATTGTGCAGCTTGCAATATTGACTCGATGTTATCGACAAGATAACCCGGTCATAATAATAAAAATGCTTTTACCAGCGAAAAGTTCAATATTGCAAGCTGCTATTTTTTTACTGTAATGCATTCCTTACTCTTTTAATTTCAATTTTAATTCGCCGTCCGCAATCTGAACTGTTTCGATGCCATCAGAAAAAGATTTCCAAAAGCCTTGTTCGCCACCGAATTCTCGCACCAGGTCAATATTTTTTAATCCGCCTAACCATGCATTAGGTACCGGTACGCCCATGACACTGAGGCCTCTTAACATCACGACAGGGCGTTTTTCACGATAGGCAAGTTCAATACCTCCGCGTACTTTAAGCGTTTTTCCGCCTAATATAGGGAAATCTTCATCAACGGGCATTAATAATTTTGCACTAATCAAGTCCTCTGATAAATCGACAGCTAACTTATCTGCTAAGTCGGTGTTTTTTGCCAATAAAGCATTTATTTCATTTTCCGTTAAAGAGATTTCTCTTGATGCCCCTTCTTCACTATATGCTTCAGGCTCAAGAGGTTCGCTTGAATCATTAACGTTTTGTCGAATGTCTTGTTTTTTGCGCATAGCAAACGATTCAAGGCGCTCTAGCTTGTTATCTAATACGCGTTGTTCTTTGTTATTCAGCGTAACCGGGGTGAATTGGGTGGGAAAGAGATAGGCATTAAAAGCCCAATACGAGAGCGCAGCAGTTACTACGACGGTCAGCAAAACAAACAATACGATATGCATTCGATCAAAGCGTTTTACCGGTTGAGTACGCATATTTTCATTATTAGTATCCATAGTTTCATAGTGACGCATGATAGAGGATTAGTCAAAAAATAATGTAGTTGGATGCGAATCTAGAGCTTAGACCCAATAAACCGGATATAAATACT
>CAYQVF010000005.1:0-83631 GCA_964421045.1 uncultured Chromatiaceae bacterium | reverse complement strand
TACTTACACCTAATCCCCTAATTATACAAAAATTAATCGGACTATGTTTCCATTCCTCTATTCACCCTCTTTTCTTCTTCTTGGCGCGGCCTTAGCTGTGCCATCTGCTTTTACAGCCCGAGCAATGAGCCTCTTCAACCTGAAAAACGCAGTTGGATGCGGGCGCGAAGTAGCGTGCAAGAGATTGATTTGAATAACGTAGCGGGGGAAATAGAGGTCACCTTACTCTACTGGCGATGAGACTTTTTTTGCATAGTCAGGCGAATCAAGAGCTTGCACCCAGGAAACCGGACACCGTGGATTAACTGCGTTTTTGAGGCTTAACCTGGAAAACTCAAGTCTAACACCATGAATGTCGATAATAAGAAACTGACATGTAATAACTGACACGGAAGCAATTCAAAAACACAATGGAACAAGAGTCAATTTTACCCACACCCCCTACGTGCGAAAGTAACCCCAGCTCGGTAGTCCAACCGGGAGAATTGGTTATTGTGTCACTGCGCAATGGTACTAATATCAATGGTAAATTGTCCGCCTTCGAACAACAAAAAAAATTCGTAGTTCTGGTACTCAAAGGCAAACCTGCCCCCATTAAGATTCCAATATCAGCCATCCAGATGCTTCACCTGCCCACACCAAAGCCCATAAATAAGGGATTAACCCCTGAAGAATTCAAGTTAGTTTTTCATGATAACTCCATACTGGATGGAGATACGGTAGGCTACAGATTAGATGACATAGGGGTTTATCTCTACCCCAAATTCATGCAAAACAAATATCAACACTCCTTTATCCCATTAGAATCGATTCAACAATGCCAGGTCGGTAATGAACATCTAACATTAAAAACCTCCGATGCGACTAGTACAACCGAAACACCACTGACTGCCGAAGAAAAAAAACAAGCAGAGATCAATGAAATATTAGCATCAAAGGCCATCACCAGCACCGAAGATTTGCTGATCGCACTAAACCGTCAAAAATCACTGCCTCATATGAAGCTGGGAGAGATTTTAGTTGGCGAAAAACTAGTTGAACAAGAGCTCATTGATGAAGCACTAGAAGAACAAAAAAATAGAACAGGCATTCCTCTTGGCGAAATTTTAATTGAAAAAGGTTTAGTCTCCACGGCTGAAATACAACAAAGTTTAGCAAAAAAACTCGGCATTCCTTTTGTTCAGTTAGACAAAATTGATATCGGCGGCGAAGAAATTAGAACCGTTCCCTACAACATCGTAAACCAACACACCGTTCTTCCTATTTTATTGCACAAAGACAAGCTTATAGTTGCACTGGAAAATCCGATGAACTGGGAAGCTCTGGATGAGCTCCGTTTCCATACCAATAAATATGTCGAACCCGTGATGGCAACGGAAGAAGATATAAGTAAAGCTATTTCTCTGTACTATGCCGGTAATGAAGCAAACGATGAATCTCTTGATGAGATCATGGATGATGGCGGCATAGAATTGGAAGCCTTTTCCTCCGAAGATGAAGAAGATACGAATGAGGACGATTTAGCAGATAATGCCGTTGTTAA
Organism: uncultured Chromatiaceae bacterium; assembly: GCA_964421045.1. Classification (GTDB taxonomy): domain Bacteria; phylum Pseudomonadota; class Gammaproteobacteria; order JAADHS01; family JAADHS01; genus JAADHS01. The sequence goes on along the minus strand of CAYQVF010000005.1, from coordinate 82,088 downwards.
ACTACTCAACAAAATTATTATTGATGCGCAAGCCTTTGATGCCTCAGATATCCACATAGAGCCCTCCCCAGGCAAAGGCAAGGTAATGGTACGATTTCGTCGTGATGGTACTTTAGTAAAATATCATGAAGTTCCTGCGCAATATAAAAACGCACTTATTTCTCGTATCAAAATACTGGCACGCCTTGATATTTCAGAAAAACGACGCCCTCAAGATGGAAAAATAGAATTCAAAAAACCCAATGGGGGCAAACTAGAATTGCGTATCGCGATCTTACCCACGGTCAATGGACAGGAAGATGTAGTAATGCGTATCTTAGCGGGCGGCATACCTATCCCTCTAGATGACCTGGGCGTAAGCGAACATAACCTAGCTTTACTGAAAACAGCAATATCCAAACCTTATGGATTGTTTCTAGTCTGTGGGCCTACCGGCTCTGGTAAAACCACCTCCCTGCACTCTGTATTGGGTCACATTAATACACCTGAACGCAAAATATGGACGGCTGAAGATCCGGTTGAGATTACTCAAAAGGGACTACGCCAAATGCAAGTCAACCCAAAAATAGATCTCACTTTTGCCAATGCAATGCGTGCCTTTCTTCGCGCCGACCCAGATGTCATTATGGTCGGTGAGATGCGAGATCAAGAAACCGTTGCAACCGGTGTAGAAGCTTCGTTAACCGGTCATTTAGTTTTTTCCACATTGCATACTAATAGCGCACCGGAAAGTATTGTTCGATTATTGGATATGGGCATGGATCCTTTTAATTTCGCCGATGCCTTGCTGGGTATATTGGCACAACGATTAGCCAAACGACTCTGTAAAGACTGTAAGGAAGCCTATACACCTGGCGAAGAAGAAATAAGCAACCTGGTGAAAGAATATTGCACTGAATATGTTAAAGATCTCGAAGATGAAGACAGCATTAATAAAATTTATACACAAACACGAGTCGAGTGGACTGAAAAATACAGTAACGATGAGCAACAATTTACATTATATAAAACAACAGGCTGCAAAACATGTGATGAAAGCGGCTACCGGGGTCGCATTGGCGTCCATGAGTTACTCATAGGCACCGATGCAGTGAAACACGACATCTTTACCAAGGCAACTGTCAAACAGCTCGTGGCTACGTGTTTACAGGAAGGCATGCGAACACTCCGTCAAGATGGCGTAGAAAAAGTCATTCAAGGTCATACTGATATTTTAGCGATTAGAGCCGTATGCTCAAAATAAGTTAGGATAAAATAATGCCAAAAATTCTTCGTTTTACCCAGCACGATCAAATAAGGTTTTTTCTTTTTACGCTCATGTTGTTATTTTTCAGTCATTCAACAATGGCACAAAGCAAGTTCCTCTCTCAGTTAGTACCGGATCATGTTAACCCGGGTGAAACGTTCAAAGTGGTTATTCAATTCAAAAATACCAGCGCACAAACCTGGAACAGCGACAGTTTTTACGAATTAGAAGCGACCTCTGAAATATCAAAAAAAGTATGGGGGAAAAAACGAATCTACTTCCCAAAAAACACCCGCGTTCCACCAGGTGAAATTGCCAGTTTTATTTTCACACTCACCGCTCCTCAACAAGCGGGCACTTATAATTTCGATTGGAAAATGTCCCATCGCAGTAAAGGAAAATTTGGAGAAAGTAACCCCAACACAAAAATTCAAGTTGGCCGTCGCATCGCTGTCTATAACCATGATTACGACTCGGAGTTTATCGCGCAAAGTATCGACCAAGTCATGATGGCGAACGAAAACTATGAAGTCAGTATTATTTATAAAAACACCGGAAACCAAACCTGGACTGATCGCAATGTTTTTTTAATGTCGCGCAATCCGCCCCATAATTTAACCTGGCTCGTCAATAGAATTGATTTTTCAAAAAAAGAGCAAACTCAACCCGGCGCCTTCAAAACATTTAAATTTGTTATTCGAGCGCCATCAGAACCCGGCACTTATAACTTTCAATGGAAAATGAGGCGAAACAATAACCCCTCGTTTGGTGAAAAAACAGACAACAAATCGATCATTGTTCATACTAAAGATTCGTTATAAGACAGGCTAATGTAATTTACCTTGTTTTTTATACCCTTACGAAACAACCCGTTATGAGGTAGACAGAACAATAACATCATTCGCTTTTTGTCGCTTTTTCAACGATAATTAGGGTCAATTATTTTGGAGAATATTATGGAAAATGGATGCATTATTATTTATCATAATCCGCGGTGTTCAAAATCCCGTCAAACACTTAAACTACTTGAAGAACATGCTTCAGATGCAGAAATCCAGGTCATTGAATACCTGAAAACACCACCGAATAAAAAAGAATTAAAGCACATTATTAAATTGCTGGGCATTGAAGATCCTCGAGACCTAATGCGAAGAAAAGAAAAAGTATACGAAAGTGAAAATCTGGACGATCCTGAGCTGACAATGGATGCTCTTGTTAATACGATGGTTAACAATCCTATATTAATAGAACGTCCCATTGTTATTGCCAATGGCAAAGCGGCTATAGGGCGCCCCCCGGAGAACGTTCTTGCTATGATACAAAAACTTTGAGATAAAGATCTGTAAAGAAATAACTTGAACATTGTGCTTGTCTAGCCTTCCATCTTCGGCGTTTCGGAAAAGGTTACATACAACGAGTATGCGCCCTGGAAAAAGTGCCCTTGGAATGCGCCCATTTCCGAGCCTTGAATACGAAACGATATCCGGCGCAATCAGTCCAACTTATTTCTTTACAGACCCTAAAATGATCAAGGTTACATCAGTAGCCGATTTTTGAAAACTTTAATATTGAAATAATTTTTCTGCCCCCTTTGTAAGTTCTAGTACCCAGGTCACTTGAATTCTATACGTTTTCAGAAAGCATATTTTTTAAAGTAGGCTTTCACTTCCTGCTTATTGCCTTTAAACAGCACACGATCAGCTTTATTTTCTAGTTGATAATCATACATGATATCGTAGTATTCATTAAGTAAAAAAGCGATCCAGGTTTTGTGTTCAGCTATAGCGAGTTCGTATGGTTTAGCTAACGCTGCGTCCAGCATGGCTTTGGCATCAGCATAACGTGCACCACCTAAACGACGTTTTATTTTTAACAAGGCATAGCTCAAATTGTCTACCCATAACCGAACACCTTGTTCTATACCATACCGTGCTTGGTGTTGTTGACAGGAATCAACAATATATTGTTGGTAAATAAGTTCAACTCGATCATCCTGCGGTGACTCTAAAACAACGACGGGAGCCATCGCCATTTTTTTCAGTAAAACATCAGGAATACGCCTAGAACCGATATTAGAAGATTCATCTTCTAATAAAAGATGGCGGTGCTGCCGGTGACAATGCTTCATTAAAATAATAGAAAGTTCGTTTTCAAGATCAATCTGACTCGGTTGTTGCTGTGCTATTTTTCCAAATGCCGAACCACAATGACGATAGATACCTTCAAGGTCAATCTGTCGGGTCATCGTATATAACAAGTTGGTTTTACCCACACCAGTGCGCCCACTGAGTAGAGTAAAATCAAGCTGCGCTATTGAGATATCCAACTCATTGAGCAGGAAACGGCGCATGGCCTTGTAGCCACCTTTGATTCGGGGATAAATAAGACCCGATTGCTCATAAATCCAGCGCTGAGTCATTTCAGAGCGCATACCACCACGAAAACAATACAAAGCCCCTTTGCGATGTTGCTGTACAAAGTCAACCCAGGCTGTGATTCGCTGTGCTTTGAGATCACCACTAACGAGTTGATGACCCAGTTCAATGGCATGTTTCTGTCCTTGTTGCTTGTAACATAAACCAATGGCTTGACGTTCATCGTTATCAATGATCGGCACGTTTTTCGTAACAGGAAAGGCACCTGACTCATACTCTACAGGTGCACGAACATCTAACAATGGCGTTTCATTCAGAAACAATTGCCGGTAGTCATCACGTTGAGGAAGCGTTATGGACATATCTTAAATCACCTCGATATAACAACCGGTACGCTCTCTACGTTCTTTGAATTCACCGATACAGGTCAACTGTAAAGCATACTTTTGGGTGATTTCTAAAAAAGCATCCACACCATCAGGACAAACGGCGACCAGCAAACCACCCGAGGTTTGCGGGTCACATAAAATTTGTTGCTGTAATGTCGACATTTCGCCCAGCTTGTGGCCATAACTTTCGAAATTACGTTGCGCCCCGCCTGGGGAACAGCCTAACTTTAAATAGCGTTCAACCTCCGCTAATTTGGGTATCTGGTCATAACAAATTTTTGCCTGCAACGCACTGCCTTCACACATTTCCAGCAAATGACCCAGTAAACCAAAACCGGTAACATCGGTCATTGCTTTCACACCTGATAGAGCCGCAAGGGCAACCCCTATACTATTGAGCTGACACATGGCTTCAGGTGCCAAACGAGCATGCTCTGGCTTCAGCAATTTTTTCTTTTCTGCGGTGGTAAGGATACCGATACCCAAAGGTTTAGTAAGAAACAGTTGGCAACCGGCTTGTGCCTGATCGTTCCGTTTTAAATGTTGATTATTCACTCTCCCGGTGACCGCCAAACCAAAAATAGGTTCCGGGGTATCAATGGAATGCCCACCCGCCAGGGGGATACCCGCATTATGGCAAGCACGGCGTCCACCTTCGATCACTTGTGCAGCAATGTCCAGCCCCAGTTTATTAATCGGCCAACCAAAAATGGAAATCGCCATTGAAGGGGTCCCCCCCATGGCATAAATATCGCTAATGGCATTAGTAGCCGCGATTTGGCCAAACTCAAAAGGGTCATCGACTATAGGCATAAAAAAATCAGTGGTACTAATCATTGACGAGCCATCGCCGAGATCAAACACAGCAGCATCATCACAATGACCATAGCCTACGAGTAAGTTAGGAAACACGGGAGCAACTTGCTCGCTATGCAGTATTTTTTCTAATAACGCTGGGGAAATTTTGCAGCCGCAACCCGCACCATGGCTGTATTCAGTTAAATAAACTGGTTTTTTTTTGCTGCTTGTCATTTCCATTTTTTCGATATCTTCCTGTGATGGGCTCGTACAACTTCTTTCAACCGAATGTAAAGATCTCATCTGGTATGTTTTTTATAGTTAGAGCGGGCATAAAAAATTCTCCACAAAGAAGCAATATGGTTTAATTATGCAGTATGGCGAACACGTCAGCAAGCCGGGGGGTTAGCTTTCCATTAAATACAAAAGTATAAAATCTAAAAATAGCATTGAGTAAAGGCTCTTTTATTGGTATGAGTGCTGCAAGAACTAGACGCAGATGCCGCGTTACTGTACCCTTTTTCGCAATCTCGCCCCCAAGCTATCGACAAAGGTTACCAGCAGAAAAATCAACAGCAAAATAGCACTGACTTCGTCGTAATTCATCAAGCGCAAGGCGCTCATCAGTTCAAAACCGATACCGCCTGCACCGACCATACCCATCACGGTAGAGGCGCGAAAATTATACTCCCAACGATAGAGGGTCACATCACAAATTTGTGGAATGACCTGCGACAGTACACCGTGGGTCATCACCTGAAAAGGGCTGGCTCCGGTGGCGCGAATGGCCTCGATCACCCCAGGGTCTGCGTGTTCAATGGTTTCTGCGACAAATTTCCCTACCATACCAATAGAGTGAAAGGCCAGCGCCAATACCCCCGGCAACACGCCAAAGCCCACTGCCGCAACAAATAGAATGCCCATGATCAACTCCGGCACCGAACGCAATAAATTAAGCATGCCTCGTACTAACTGATAAACTAGTAAATGCGGAGTCGTATTACGAGCGGCCAACACCCCCAATGGAACAGCCACCAGCATCGCTAAAGCAGTGCCTGCAATACTCATTGCCAGAGTATCGAACAATGGACGGAGCCAACTCTGCCAATCACTAAAATCAGGTGGGATACTCTCGCTAAAAATCAGCAACAGACTGGGTACACCTGCCATAAGCCTTTGCCCATCGAACAATTCCGAAACATAGGCGCATACAACAATAACCAGCGCGATCAAAACAAGCTGTAGATTTAGTTTTCGTCGCTGCTGCCGTTCTTTTTGGAGAATTTTATTGTAGGGAACAGACATCAAAGATCCAACGCCGATTTTAATTCACGAACGATGTCATAATCGATATCGCTCACCGGTACTAACCCTTCGGCCTTCATCGTCTTGAGAATATCTTTATCCTGTAGCTGATAGAAGGCCTTTTTGATGCGCGCCTTCAATACCGGGTTCAGGTCGCTGCGCATTGCCCACGGGTATTGTGGAAAGGGCGTTGAGACAGCTAGAACCCGAACTTTACTAACATCGATCACACCGCGTTCCAGCAACATTTCAAATATCGGTTTCGATAAACCACCCGCCGATGCATGGCCTCGTTGCACCGCCATCGCCACCGCATCATGAGCCCCTAGAAAGTGTGCCTGATAATCTTTACCCGCTTGCAACTTGACATCCAGCAACATTTTTTTAGGAATCAGGTGAGATGAAGTGGAAGCCAAATCACCATAAGCCACATCACCTCCCTTGATGTCATTTAAGCTCATCACGCCCCTCCGAACACTACCAATCACCACCGCCTGATAAGTCGAGCTGCCATGATTCATTTTAGCGGCGAAAGCCTCGATATTACTGCGAGAGCGAGCGATGACATAGCTCAATGGACCAAAATATCCCAAATCGATACGTGCATGGCGCATTGCCTCGATCATTGACGAGTAATCGGTCGTCACCAACAACTCGACTTTCCGTCCCAGGTATTCAGTCAGGTAGGTTTTGAAATGCTGATGCTTTTTAATCAAGGTGGCCGCATCTTCATCGGGGAGCAGCGCTATTTTTAGCGTTGTCGGGTTATTATCGGCTGCCATCAATGAGCAAGACAAGATCATCGCCAAAAATAACAAAACTGACCTGATATTATTGACCAAATTAATAACTCCCAGGTAACGGTAGCGAGTATATTTTTTTGACAATATCATCATTGAGTTCATCAACACAACCATCGAAGATCACTCGCCCTTCGACCAACGCCACAATACGCTGAGCATAAATTTTGGCGAGTTCCACCTGGTGAAGACTCACCACGGTGGTCATATTTTTTTCGGCACAGAGACCTTGTAACAACGACATCACCTGATGCGCGCAACTCGGATCAAGGCTGGCCACCGGCTCATCGGCAAGCAGCACCTTGGGCTGTTGCACCAAAGCACGGGCGACACCTACTCTCTGCATTTGGCCGCCACTGAGATGGTCTACTCGCTCCAGCGCCTTATCTAACAAACTCACCCGTTCCAGGCAGTGCAACGCCAATTGTCGATCTATCTCACGCATAGGCAACAAACTGCGCAGTGAAGCGTAGTAACCCAGACGCCCCACGAGCACATTATACAGTGCCGTTTGCCGACGCATTAATTGATGCTGTTGAAAAATCATGGCGGTATTGCGTCGATGACTACGGAGTGCCCGGGCACTGTTAATGCACACACCGGCTACGCTCACCTCACCGCTGGTCGGTGTATTGAGCAAATTCAAACTACGCAACAGTGTCGATTTTCCCGCCCCGGAAGTACCTAATAAAACGGTAAACTCGCCACGGCGAAATTCAATCGTGGTAGGATGCAGCGCCGTCAATGCGCCACGATTATAGACCACGCTAAGCTTGTTCAACTGAATCATATTGGTCGCTATTCGGACGCCCTATTTTATAAATGCTTTTTGCAACGCTACAACTCGTTTTTGATTGGCTGAAAAATCAGAATGACCTACTCTGGATGCAGAACGTATGTTAAATAATTGAGATTGCCTATCCATTAATATTTCAACATCATCAACAAAAGAAAATAATGGACTACGAAATGTAGCCCAGAGATAGTCATTTTGTTCCTGCTCTATATTACCGCCCAGAGTATGGATGGCCTGTTTCATTTGACTCCAGGCATCATCGTATTCACCTTTAAAGCGTATAGGCCCAATACCCGATGAACTACTTGTTATCATGCTATTGACACAATTTTCAGTATGGCTACAAGGTGCCAAACGACCCTCTAACAAACCCAACTTGGGTACAGTTTTGGATTGCCAGGCTAAAAAAGCAAAAGCGGTGACAATCAATAAAAACAAGGCGCTTAAAACAATAGGAATAAGTTTCATTTAGGGTAACCGTAAAAATTTAGCTAACATTTATGGGTTTTCAATCGCCCTTGTAGGAATGGCGATAGTGAGCGTGTAACTGACGAACAAAGCTTTTGCATCTTCGGCTTTGCCTCCTGAGTCGCCTTTATGCCCGGCTCTTTGGGTGCTATTTTCTGCATTCATGCTCACGCCCCTTGCCTACATTCTTGTAGGCAAGGGGCTACAATGAGTAAGTGGAAAGTCATAAATGTAAACTAATTTTTGAGGCTGCCCTTACTTAAACCCTCTTTCCTTACGAACCCGTTCATAGGCAGTTCGAATTTCATGCGTTTTTTCTTCGGCAATTTTCATCATCTCTTTCGGTAAACCCTTGGCTTCAAGCTTATCTGGGTGATGTTGATTCATTAACCTGCGGTAGGCACGTTTAACTTCAGTATCAATTGCTGCTTCTTCAATATTGAGTATGGCATAAGCATCGGCCAAAGAAAGGCCACCACCGACCCGGTGGCCATGGATTTCGGCACTTACCCTTGATTCAATACGTTCTAGGTCTGCGGCAGTGAAACCCAAACCTTTGCAAAGCGTAAGGAGCACAGCCCGTTCAGCATTCCCTAACGAACCATCGGCATAACCCGCACTCACCTGAATTTCAATAAATATTTGCATTAGATGGCGATGCCGCAATCCACCAACCCGACGTAGATCCAACAACACGCCTTCAAGGTCAAAATCAGCGGACTTACCTTGAGCGAATAGCGCCATCGCCTGGCGCGTTGCTTCCTCACCGAGTTTCATATTTTGCATCACACGGCGTGCAACCTGGATTTCTTCTGTTGTTACCCGGCCATCTGCTTTGGCCAAGTGTCCCATCACAGAGAATGTAGCTTCAAAAAAGGCATGCTGTACTTTTACTTGATGTTGGCCTCCACCACGAAGTACGTGAGTCAGAACTCGGCCTACCACGTGTCCAATAAAAACACCCAGCACCAACCCCAACAAACCGCCCCACATCAAACCTATAATGGCGCCTATTAGTTTAGCCATGTAACACTACTTCTCCATCACCTAAAATTTATTAAAACACAGCCTTAGGAATAGGCACATAGTAACTTCCCTATTTAACCTCTCGACATTGTCTGCTAAGCCACTATCTCTCTTATACCTTATTCCCATAGTACAAGTTCAAGAATAACAAGTATCGTGGAAACGTGCACGGAATAACTTAGGCATCAATACAAGCGTATCGTCTAGATGAAAAAAGGAGCGACAGAAAAGATATTCATGTTCACACGAATCAACAATTTATTACCAGAACAGTAATAGCAAAAAAAATGGCAGTAGCCACTGATAAAAAGGAGGTCGATCATCTAAAGCAATTTCAACCTGAATTAATGGACTCGCTTCAGCGCGTTGTATCGCCTCTAGGAAAAGTGCTCCGGCAAGTTTGCCCAGGTAAGCTGCTTTACTATTGACATCACGCCTTACGCGCTCCCGCACCTCCTTCATGAGTGATGCGCTTTCATCAACCAAAGCAAGAACTAAGCTCATACGGATTGCTAAACGTTCTCTTGATAGTCCTAGAAATTGAAAGGGAAATGCTAAACTATAAATAGCGGCTAATAACTGCGCTCTAGAGCTTGTTTTCAACAGCAAATTGACCGCTGCAATAATAATAACTAATGCCGTAACGCGATGCAATGCTTGTTGTAGACCCTGGATGGTCGGCAACCAAATAGACCACAACGGCCCAGTTGAAAAAATGGCATCACCTGGCGTAAACCATAAGTATAAAATAGTAATAGAGATGAAAAACCACTTCATTCGACGCAGTAACTTGCCCACACCAGAGAGATAAGACAATCCCAGCACAAGATATAAACAAGAAATAATCAACACAGCAAGGACAATATTTCCAGCGTGCCCTAGAGACACGCTGCCTGCAAAAATGATTAGAGAAACAAGCCGAATAACGGGGTGAATAAGATGCCTGTCAGAAATAGGCATGGAATAATTTGGCCATTTTTTATTGGCTCATTCTGATTAACGACTACATGATCTCGATCCCGGACAACCTCCTTAGGTATACCCGTAGCGCTATGAATTTAGGTATTTTCACGCACATCTGCACCTCGTCTTCAGTTTTTTCTCCATCGAAAAGATTCAACTTAGCCAGCTAGGCCTGCGTTTTTCCTCAATAGGACAAACCGAATTTAAGGCATATATGCACGCACTAACACCTAAATTCAAATACCACCCACGGGTATAGATCCGTTATTTCGTACACGTTCCTTAATTCATGCTATGCATAATTGTCTCTGCTTCCTGCTTCTGATCGTCGCTGCCTTCTTCTAACACTTCTTCCAGAATATCACGCGCGCCCACTCTATCTTCCATTTCAATATAGGCACGTGCCAAATCCAGCTTCGTTCCTATTGCATCCATGCCACCAAACAAGTCACCACTCCGAACATCAGTCTGACCCACACTTGCCGACACACTATCAACAACTTCTGTTCCTGGCATTGGAATGATATCAGCCGCAGCACTGCTGTCTTCATTATCATTTTGTAAATATTTTGACTCGGATGAAAAGTCGTCACTCGTAATATCGCCACCCAAACCACTTAAATCCAGACCCGCTACAAAATCAACGTTTGTATCTTCAGCTTGTGCAGCAATGTCACTACTCAAACCTTCGTTTATATTTTTTTTATCGAGACCAGCATCCGCCGCTTTCGAGTCCAAGTCCGAAGGTAAATCACGCCCGCCACCATGAACCACTCGACCAGAATGAGCAAATTCTGATGAATCAAAATCCACAACATTATCCGTTGACAATTCGGCCTCAGAGTTAACTTGGCTTTCAGCTTGAGCGCCCTCTTTGTCAAAGGAAGGAATATCTTCAAAATGGTCTTGCGACTGATCCGCCCCGGCTGGTAACTCATCAGTAACACGACTGTCCGCAATATTTTTACTCTCTGGAGAGTCAGGGACTTCTTCTCCGAAGCTGTCTAAACCTTCCAACAAAGAAGCAATTTCATTGTCAGTTTCAGCGAGCGTTTCATCAGTAATCGACACCTCATCAAGACTGGCTAAAGGCTCAACATGATCATCAAGGCTACCTGCATCTACGACTAAGTCTTCAATCCCATTTAGATCTTCAACTTCACTATCTATCAGTGAATCAAGCGGGGCAGAATGATCATCCGCTCCGGCAGGCATTTCAGTCGAAACATCATCTGACGTTATTGCAAACAGATCATCCTGAGACTGCGCATCAGCACCAGAATGATCTAGGTCAAAGCTATCCAAGTCAATGTCTTCATCTAAAGAAAGGCTATCTAACTCAGCCGTATCTATTGCTTTCGTCTCACCAAAAAGAGGATGATCCGGGCATAATTCACGACCCATTTCGACTATTTGTGACCAGACTGCCTCATCGCCACCTTGTCGTGCAAAAATAGCTTCAGCTTCAGCCTCAAAAGCAAGCTGATTTTCAGAGCTATAATAAATTTCCATCAGTTTCATTTGTAGACGTTCTGATTCAGGATCTTGTTCTAGCGCAGATCTAATTCTATTTTCAGCTTGACCATAACGACGATAGGCAAGATAAACATCCGCTTCGGCAAGAGGATCAACCTCGGCATCATCCGTTTCAAAAGAATCGATACCCGCCGTCGAATCTTCTGCAAAGATATCACTACTTTCAACTTCTTCTGGCGCAATGCGAGAGTCGCTTAAAACCGACTCTGGCCGTTCCGTTTCAGCTTGCATAATGCCAATTTCACCGTCACCCTCTGGCATTTGCAACTCACCAGGCAAGAGTCCGTACGCCTCGGCATCAAATTCTTCTTCAGCCACTAATTGTCGGCGTCGCACCCAACCCCAAATTAGCGCACCAATCAGCAATAAAACGGCACCACCAATCAATAGCGCATTGGTATTTTCTAATAGATCCATCCAATTATTTTCTGCTACTACTGATTGTTGATCCACTTGTGCCGTCACAACAGCACTAGACTCTGGCTCAACATCCGCGACCGAGGTTACCCCCTCTTCTGGCGTTGTTATTGTTTCTGCTGTGGATTCAGCAGTCTCAACATTGGCTGCCACTTCACTAGGTGAGCGTATTGTAGTCGGGTCATTGGCCGCATCAGCATCAGTAAATTCGGTAGTAGCTTCTACTAAATCTTCTTGGCCTCCTAACTGCTGCTGCAATTCGTATAAGGCATCATTTTGCAAGGTGAGTAAACGCTCTTTCTGAGATAATTTACTCTCCAGTTCTTGAATTCGTGTTTGCAATGCTTGAGCTGCTATGTCAGCTTCTGCAGCTTGCACTCTCGCCAAATCCGTAACAGACAAACCGCCACTACCCGTTCCAGACAATCCGTCCTGACCTTCTTCAGGGCTAACAAGACGAAGCTGTGCATCTGAACCCACTGAAGAAAGCTGGGCATCGCTGGTTTCAGCTCGCGCTGCCAAACCGGCACCATTACCAGGTAATTGATTGCTTGCTACCGCAGCAAGACGTCGTTGTGTCAACCAGTCATTATAATGCTGCCGAGCCTGCTTCGCCGCTTTCGAATGGCTTAATTCTTGAATTACAGATGCATCCGGAACACGTAAAACATAGCCTGCTTGTAAATTATTGATGTTGTTATCAGCAAAAGCGTCCGGATTCGCTTTAAACAAACCCATCATGGCTTGCTCAGTAGTGGAACCCTCCGTGCGAATTCTTTCCGCAATACTCCACAAATTTTCATTATTTTTAACAGGCCCATATTCATTCCCGGTGAATTGGTCAGAGGATTGCGTTGCTGTAGATGAGTTTGTTGCAGATTCAGGCTCCGAAGCCGCAGCGGAAGCCGTTTCTGATTTTACTGAAGACAGTTGTATTGTTTGTGCCGCAACAATGGGAGCCGTGTGCTCCTGCGCATAGATTGGAGGATCCAGAAGCAGAGTATACTCTCTCAGCAAGCGCCCTGCGGCCCAATTCGCCTCAACAATAAAATCCAAGAACGGTTCACGTACCGGTGCCTCAGTCGTGACTTCAATCACGACTTTATCACCATCGACTGCGACCACTGTAAAAATCAGATCATTTAGCAGATGAACATGCTCAACACCGGAAGTTTCATAAGCCGTTTTATCGGCCAACTTCACTTCAAGCTGTTTCAATTCATCAGGGTCAACGACAAACAACTCAATTTTAGCCTTAAGAGGCTGATTCAAGTTGGAGTTAAGCTCAATATCACCTAACCCTAAGCCATAGACCTGCGCCACACCGAAAACGAATAAGCCTATTCCTACTATAAGGGATTTTAGAACTCGCACGCTTATTTTCCACCTCCCTGAGTCAACATGACTGCATTTTCAACGAACAACCCAGGCCAATACCTGTGTCTTCTATCCAATATACTGCAGCATTGTCGCATTGTTTTTTATTCAGACCACAAAAAATATAACAGAACCAGTTCTTTAGCGCAAAGATTTAAAGTGTCGAGCATTTAAGCCAAGCCGTCTTTAATCAATAACTCTGCGATTTGGACGCTATTTAATGCGGCCCCTTTGCGTACGTTATCGGCGACTACCCACAAATCTAAACCCTTTGAAAGTGAAACATCGTTTCTGATTCTACCAACAAACACCGGATCTTTACCCGCACACTCAGTTACTGCTGTCGGGTAAGCCCCTAGTTTCCGCTCATCTATAACCACCACCCCTGGCGCTTTTAATAACGCGGCTCGGGCGGCTTCCGCCGTAATTTTTTCTTTAGTTTCAATATGTAATGCTTCTGAATGACCATAAAATACGGGGATGCGCACGGCGGTCGGATTGACCTTGATATTTTTATCTTCAAATATTTTTTGTGTCTCCCACACCATTTTCATCTCTTCTCTGGTATAACCATTTTCCATAAAGACATCGATTTGAGGCAAAGCATTAAATGCAATTTGCTTGGGGTAAACTTGGGTTTCAATTTCTTTTGCATTCAATAAAGCGGCCGTTTGCCCTGCTAATTCTTCGATCGCTTCCTTACCTGTTCCTGACACCGCTTGATAAGTACACACATTGATGCGTTCAATGGTCGCAATATCATGTATTGGTTTTAATGCCACCACCATTTGTATAGTGGAACAATTGGGATTCGCAATAATGTTACGTGCCTTATATCCCATTAAAGCATGGGGGTTGACCTCGGGTACAATCAACGGAACATCATCGTCATAACGAAAATGCGAAGTATTATCAATCACGACCGAACCCGCTGCCGCCGCTTTAGGCGCATATTCAGCGGAAACGGATCCCCCAGCAGAAAATAATGCGATCTGCGTCTGGGAAAAATCAAACTCGGCCAAATCCTTTACAATCAAATTTTTATTTTTGAATTGAACACGCTTACCTGCAGATCGACTGCTCGCTAATGGATAGATATTGTTTACAGGAAACTTACGCTCAGCGAGGATAGACAACATCGTCTCCCCTACCGCACCCGTTGCCCCAACAACCGCAACATCATACAATGTACTCATTATTTTGCAGCCTCTCTTAATGCATCCACAACCGCATCACCCATTTGAGCTGTTCCTACTTTATTCATGCCATCAGTATAGATATCGGGTGTTCGCAACCCTTCATCCAGCACTTGATTCACAGCTTGCTCAAGCTGATCGGCCAACGGCATTTCATTCAAGGTATAACGTAACAACATAGCAACAGAGAGCAGTGTTGCTAGCGGATTCGCCAAACCTTTGCCTGCAATATCGGGAGCCGATCCATGAATAGGTTCATACATCCCCTTACCAGACTCATTTAAAGAAGCGGATGGCAACATACCAATGGAGCCTGTCAACATAGCAGCACAATCAGAGAGGATATCACCAAACAAGTTACTCGTCACCACCACATCAAACTGTTTAGGGGCTCGCACTAACTGCATAGCCGCATTATCAACATACATATGGCTCAATTTTATATCCCTATAATTTTTAGAGACATCGATCATCACCTCACGCCATAATTCAGTACACTCTAGAACATTTGCTTTATCAACAGAACAAACTTTTCTCCCTCTTTTTTGGGCGATATCAAAAGCTACCTTACCAATACGACTTATTTCTGATTCTTTATAAATGAGCGTGTTATAACCCTGACGTTCACCATTATCCAACGTCCGTACCCCACGGGGTTGTCCAAAATAAATACCACCAGTCAGCTCTCGCACAATCATGATATCCAATCCAGCAACAACTTCAGGCTTTAATGTCGAAGCGCTAGCCAACTGTGGATACAATAATGCGGGGCGTAAATTCGCAAACAATCCCAGGTCCGAGCGTATGGCCAATAACCCTTTTTCCGGGCGTATAGAGATATCAAGAGACTCCCATTTCACACCACCAACCGCCCCCAGCAGCACCGCATCAGCAGCGCGTGCTAAATCACGTGTTGCGTCAGGAAAAGGGTGACCTACTTCATCATAAGCCCCCCCCCCTATCAGTCCGTTCTCCATTTCGACAGCCAAACCAAATTCTGATTGTAAACAATTCAGTACTTTGACCGCTTCACTGACAATTTCGGGACCGATGCCATCCCCTGGCAAAACTGCTATTTTATTGGTCATACTTCATCCCTTGTCACCCGCAAACAACCAAGGTGTTTCTTTTCGGCGACGCTGCTCGTAAGCTTCAATAGCCGAAATATGCTCTATGGTTAGAGCAATATCATCCAATCCATTGAGTAAACAATGCTGCCTGAATTTTTCAATCTCAAAAGGTATATTAGCCCCGCCTGGGGCGGTAATAACACGTCGTTCAAGATTTACCGTTAACGAATAAGCCTCTTTTTCGATGACTTGTTTAAACAAGTCATCGATCTGCGATTCATTTAATACAATGGGTAAAATCCCATTCTTAAAACAGTTATTATAAAAAATATCTGCAAAACTTGAGCCAACAATAACTTTAAAACCATAGTCCAGCAAAGCCCATGGCGCATGCTCACGTGACGACCCACAGCCAAAATTGCTACGCACCAATAACACCGTTGCACCCTGGTAACGTGCCTGATTCAATATAAAGTTTTTATTCAGTGGACGCTGACTATTGTCTTTACTCGGCTCACCATGATCTAAATAACGCCATTCATCAAATAAATTCGCACCAAATCCGGTTCGTTTGATCGATTTTAAAAATTGCTTTGGAATAATGGCGTCAGTATCAACATTATGCCGGTCTAATGGCATCACAATGCCTGTTGTTTCTACAAAAGCGTCCATATATCACACCTAAAAATATTACATTCCCATCTAGATATTGAAAATGCTCGTATTTACAATATCTAGGTCTCACTCAAATAACTTGAAAATCGCTCACAAGGCCGTGTTTTCTAGCCTTTTTCAACACAGAAAAAGGGAAATACAGCGTGCCATGCCTATCTCAAGGGGGCCAGATTGTATTGTTTTTCATAGCATGCTCGTTGATAATTTATAACTTACTTGCACGTGAATATGCGCCACCTTTATGTTCCTCGTTCAGCGAAAGGAAACCACTTTATCGTCTTCAAAGGTGACACTGTTTGTAACAAATCTATTTCGCCAATACGTCCAGACATCCGCTTTTCTGGTCGAAGTACGATGTTCGGGCGGGTAACCGAAAGCCATGACAACGGCATTTTTACTCATCCCTTTGGCGACCTTACCTTGACGAATATTTTGCTGCTCCATTTCGGAAAACTTTGAAAAAGCGCCTCCCGGCTCCAGCACACTGACTTTACCAAAAGTACGAGAAAACAGATCAGCCATGCTAACCAGAGTATGTCCTCGGTTGTAAATAATGGCGTACTCGATGCCATTTTCATCACTGAAAATTATTTTTTTACCACTGACATCGATAATTTTAAATTTATCTCCTATTTTTAACATAACGCCTTTATGGTAGTTGGTTGAGAGAATTTTCAGGGGATGTTCATACCAGATATTGACTTTCAAGTAGGCGTCATTACCCAGCAATGTCGATGCTGGAGAATCTTTGCGAATCTCCGAATTACTACAAGCAGCAATCAAGAGCGTTAAAAGAAGAAACCCCGATAGTAATAAAATAGGCTTGCGCATGATACTCCCTTATTAGTAGTTAGGCCTTGTGAATAAATAACTTAACATTCTGCTGGCCTATCATTCCGTCGCCCGTGTTACTCAAAGGATGACATACAACGAGCATTTACCCTGAAAGAAGTGCCCTTGGAATGTGCACCTTTGAGCGCTTTAGAGACAAAATGCTACCCGGCGCAGAATGCTAAATTATTTCTTTACAGACCCTTAGGATCAAAAAAATGGGTCGTTGTGTGTTTTTGTCACATGAACTAACCCGTAGCGAAAAACCTCAAACACCCGGCTCTTTTACCCTACGCTCACATCAACAAAATGACCAGCTATCGCAGCCGCAGCGGCCATTGCCGGACTAACAAGGTGTGTTCGCCCTCCTGGACCTTGACGGCCTTCAAAGTTTCGATTTGAAGTCGAGGCACAGCGTTCCTGTGGCTGCAAACGATCGGCATTCATCGCCAGACACATCGAACAACCCGGTTCACGCCATGAAAAACCAGCCGTAGTAAAAATATCATGTAAACCTTCCGCTTCAGCTTGTTGTTTGACCAAACCTGAGCCGGGAACCACCAAAGCCTGCTTTACGCGAGACGCAATGGTACGCCCTCGAATCACCGCTGCTGCTTGACGTAAATCTTCAATACGGGAATTCGTACAGGAGCCAATAAAAACCGCATCGATAGCAATGTCCGTCATCGCGGTGCCGGCTGTCAACCCCATATAAGCCAAGGCTCTTTCTATACCACCCCGCTTGACAGGATCACGTTCCTTTTGAGGATCGGGGACGACATCCGCCACAGATAGAACCATTTCTGGCGAAGTTCCCCATGTCACTTGAGGCTGAATAGCGCTCCCATCAATCTGCACCACTTTATCAAACCGGGCGTCATCATCACTATGTAAATCACGCCAAGCCTCAACAGCCCGCTGCCATACCGCCGCAGAGGGTGCAAAAGGCCGACCCTTGACATACTCTATCGTTTTATCATCGACAGCGACCATACCCGCACGAGCACCGGCCTCAATTGTCATATTGCAAACGGTCATGCGACCTTCTATCGAGAGCTCACGGATCACTTCACCGGCAAACTCAATAGCATAACCCGTACCACCAGCGGTGCCTATCTCACCAATGATCGCCAAAACAACATCCTTAGCTGACACGCCCACACCCAGTTTACCGTTAACTTCTATGCGCATATTTTTAGATTTTTTCTGAATCAAGCACTGCGTTGCCAACACGTGCTCCACTTCAGAAGTCCCAATACCATGTGCTAAGGCACCTAAAGCGCCATGGGTAGAGGTGTGAGAATCACCACAGACTACGGTCATACCCGGCAAAGTTGCACCCTGCTCCGGCCCAACGACATGCACAATACCTTGACGCGGGTCATCGGTACGAAATTCTTCAATCGCAAAAGCTTCACAGTTTTTATCCAGCGTCTCAACTTGCAATCGGGCAACGGGATCGATTATGCCCTGACAACGATTTGTTGTGGGTATATTGTGGTCAGGCATAGCCAGATTCGCCGCAACCCGCCGGGGCTTGCGCCCGGCCAGACGTAATCCTTCAAAAGCTTGAGGAGAAGTCACTTCATGAATTAAATGGCGATCTATATATACAAGGCAAGCATCCTCTTCATTCTCTCGAACAACGTGCGCTTCCCATAGCTTATCATAAAGCGTTTTTCCCGACACAAACCAGCTCCTCAATACAAAATTACGTTGAATTTTAACATTATTTACGCAATTTCTCCACGTGATCGTATACCCTCTTCGCTGCACCAAACGCCGCTAAGTTTATTATTACAACTCTAAGCTCAAAGGTCTTTTTCGAACTACTTTGGCATCGCTTGCAAGAAATCGTTACAATACGCGCTTTCTTTTCATTCCTAGCGATTCGACTTCGGCATGACAGCACGTATTATAGACGGAAAAACCATTGCTCTCGGAATACGTGAAACGATCCAATCGCGCGTTAACGAACATATAGCAGCAGGAAGACGCGCACCTGGACTCGCGGTGCTCCTGGTTGGCAGCGACCCGGCGTCAGAAATTTATGTCACCAATAAACGCAAAGCCTGCGCCACTGCGGGAATAGCGTCAAAAGCCATAGACCTCTCTCCAGACATTTCTCAAAAAGAACTCATCACGCTGATTGAACAATTAAACGAAGACGAAACCATCGACGGCATTCTCGTGCAATTGCCCTTGCCTCCACACATTGATACTGAAACAATCATAGAATCTATCCATCCAGAAAAAGATGTAGACGGCTTCCACCCTTATAACATTGGCCGTTTAGCCGTACGATTACCTACTTTACGCTCATGTACGCCTGCGGGCGTGATGACCTTACTCCACCACACTGAAACAAGAATAAAAGGCGCTTATGCAGTGATTGTTGGTGCATCGAACCATGTGGGTCGTCCGATGTTACTGGAACTATTATTAGCTGGAGCCACCGTCACGACCTGCCATCGCTTCACTGAAAACCTTGAAAAACACGTCACGCAAGCAGACATTCTTGTGGTTGCCGTAGGCAAACCCGACATTGTCAACAGCAAATGGATTAAACTCGGCGCCACTGTCATTGATATTGGAATCAACAGGCGTAACGACGGCAAAATCACGGGGGACCTTGATTTTGCCGTCGCGGCGAATCGAGCGGGTTGGATCACGCCCGTACCTGGCGGAGTGGGACCCATGACAGTGGCAACACTACTTGAAAATACGCTGTCCAGCTACGAAGCCAAAATAAACACCTGAAATTAAGGTTCGATGGCATTTTTTAAGGCTTAATCTCTGTACCGTCCTTTAATTTAAAACACAGACGTCGCTATACTCATACCAATAGCAATAACTTAAAGGGATCTATAACATGACTGCAGCCGGTACCGACCCTCACGTACTGAAGCAAAGCTTCGGTCGTGTTGTTGCCAAATCAGAATTTTTACCCCGGTTTTATGAGATTCTCATGGCCAGCTCACCAGAAATTTCTGCTAAATTTGCCAATACAAACTTAAAAAAACAATACAATCTGCTAGAACAATCTCTTGCTTTATCTCTACTCTTTCCCGAAGATAATGTCGTCGCCAAACAAGCGATCAATAAAATACGCAGCAGCCACACCCGGCATAATCTAGATATTTCTCCACACTTATATATCTATTGGCTTGACAGCTTAATGACGGTCTTTGCCGAACTTGATCCTGAATTCACACCCGCCATGGAACAACAGTGGCGTACATTTTTACAAATCACAATAGATCACATCAAAGCGGGTTATTAAAGAACGACACAGACTCACACGGTGAAAGAGAACGTCAAGGCAAATAGCGCTGTAAAAAATATGGTGCCCGGGGCCGGAATCGAACCGGCACGGAGTTTCCTCCGAGGGATTTTAAGTCCCTTGCGTCTACCAATTTCGCCACCCGGGCATAGCAGGTGATGGCTGTTAAAATAGACCCTCTTGCTTGTTTCTATCCGTGAGAAAGAACCCTAAACAATAGACAATGATCGATAAATTACACGAGGTGACGCTACGAGTGATTGGAGGCTGGGGCCGGAATCGAACCGGCGTCCACGGCTTTGCAGGCCGCTGCATAGCCACTCTGCCACCCAGCCCAGTACCACCAGTTTACTAACCTATACCCATGCCTGAGATTTAGATTTAATTGCACGCCCTCTTCAATGGCAGACTACACCTCGTCATTTCACCTTACCATGAAATAAATAGGATTCACACTAACACCTAAATCTCAAACGCCACAGGCATATTTGAGAATTGGAGCGGGAAACGAGACTCGAACTCGCGACCCCAACCTTGGCAAGGTTGTGCTCTACCAACTGAGCTATTCCCGCGCTACTTCTCAAGAAGTAGGTATTCTAATCGCAAACAAAAATCTGTCAAGAGCAAACATGACAATAGAATGAACTTTGTTTATAATCAGTCAGTTGCCAATGTAATCACACAATTTTCAGCCTTTAGTCTCATTGTTTGCTAGTAAAATTGGCCATGCTGCACGAATATAGACAATCATCGACCATAAGGTGAGTGCCGCAGCAATATACAGCATGATTAACCCTAATGCCTTCGTAGGCAAGCCTAAAATATCCTGACTATATAAAAGCATGAACAAAGCAATCATTTGAAAAGTTGTTTTGTATTTTCCCATTGTCGAAACTGACACCTGAGTTCTTTCGCCTATTTCAGCCATCCATTCCCGCAATGCGGAGACCGCAATTTCTCGACAAATAATCACCGCAGCAGGGATGGCCAACAGGGGCGTTGGGTTCGCTTGAACCAATAGAACTAGGATAACAGCCACCATTAGTTTATCTGCAACGGGATCTAAAAAAGCGCCAAATGCGGAGGTTTGGTTCCATTTTCGGGCGAGATAACCATCAACCCAGTCCGTAATTGAGGCTAAACCAAAGATTAATGCAGTTGCAATATGTGACCATTCGTAAGGCAGAAAAAAAACGACAATAAAAACAGGAATCAACCCAATTCTTGCAAACGTTAACATTGTTGGCAAAGTAAACATGCTACGAACCATTCCTCTCTACGTGGAAAAAATCATATATTTTTTGTGCCAATTGACGACTGATACCCGGCACACCCGCGAGATCATCGATTCCAGCACGCATAACCTCTTGGAGACCGCCAAAATGGCTCAATAAGACTCTTCTTCTTTTAGGACCTAATCCAGGAACACCTTCCAGGGTAGAGGTCGTCCGTATTTTAGCACGGCGCTGGCGATGACCCGTAATCGCAAAACGATGCGCTTCATCACGTACCTGCTGCACAAGATGCAAGGCAGGTGAATCAGCCGGCAACTTTACCCCACCCTCAAACCCCTCAATATGTAATGTTTCCAGGCCAGGTTTTCGCCCTTCTCCTTTTGACACGCCGATTAACATCACCCCATTCAACTGCACTTCCTCAAGAACCGCTTTTGCAATGTTAAACTGCCCTTTGCCGCCATCAATAAACAAAATATCAGGCAGCTTGGCAGATTCTTCTTTAAGCCGTTGATAACGTCTTTTTAAAGCTTGACGCATCGCCGCGTAATCATCTCCTAGAGTAATATTTTTGATATTAAAGCGGCGATAATCACTTTTATAGGGCTCTCCCATTTCAAAAACCACACACGAGGCCACCGTCCCCTCTCCTTGAGTATGACTGACATCAAAACATTCTAATCGTTGTGGCAATTCGTCGAGCTTTAATACCTCTTGCAGTGCCTCAAGTCGCTTTTGACTTCCAGCACGATTAGTCAGCTGCATTACAATTGATTCTCTGGCATTGTCTGCTGCCATAGTCAGCCAACGAGCACGCTCACTGCGCACTCTGGACTTCACGATGACTTTATACCCCGCCTGCTCACCAAGCACATCGGACAAAAGCACTTCATCAGCCAAGGCACAGTTAATAATGATTTCTGAGGGCGGGGATTTGCCTAGGTAATATTGGGGCAAAAAAGCGGCAAGCACATCCCCGGCAGTCGCATTTTTGGCCTGCTTTGGAAAAAAAGTCTTACTGCCCAGATTACGTCCACTACGAATAAAAAAGACCTGTACACAGACCATCCCACCTTCTGAAACGCAGGCAACCACGTCAATATCCCCACCACTTCCAGAAACATATTGCTTTTCAGACACCCGGCGCAACTGCGCTATTTGATCGCGATAACGGGCCGCTACTTCATAGTGCAATGCTTCTGCCGCACTATTCATGGTCTTAATAAGCTGCTCTATCAGCTGCTGACTTTTCCCCTCTAAAAATAGAATCGTATGATTAACATCCGCCTGGTAAGCTTCCTGGCTAATTAAATCAACACAAGGTGCAGCGCACCGTTTTATTTGATATTGAAGACAAGGTCGAGAACGATTTTGATAAAAACTATCTTCGCACTGACGCACAGGAAATACTTTTTGCAAAAGCTGTAAACTGTCTCTGACTGCTCCCGCACTCGGGTAAGGGCCAAAATAGCGGCCTTTTTTTCTTTTTGCACCACGATGAAAACTTAAGCGTGGGAACGCGTGTTCTGTTGATAGAAATAAGTAAGGAAAACTTTTATCATCTCTTAGCAAGATATTATATTTTGGTTTATATTCCTTGATCAGATTATTTTCAAGCAATAATGCCTCACTTTCGGTATGAGTAACAATCACATCTATATTAACTATTTGCTTCACCATCATCATGGTTTTAGTCGGCAAAGGCTGACCCGAAAAATAACTTTCCACCCTTTTTTTTAGATTTTTTGCTTTCCCTACATATAAAACATCGCCCTTCGCACCTTGCATTTGATAGATGCCGGGGCGAGTAGTCAATTGACCAAGAAAAGCGGCACTATCAAAATGCATCAATAATTATTCGCGCTTGCTGAAATATTTGCTGAAACATATCAGTGGTCAAACGCTTCGTTTGCGTGTTATAGCGGCTACAATGGTAAGAGTCGAGCAAAATAAAGTTATTGTCCAACTGATATTGAGCGCCATGAGAAAACTTGTATTTACTTTGTTTGTAATCAAAAGCACGCAGTACTGCCTTATGAGCAATCGTGCCCAACGCAAGAATCACCGCCTCCTTTTTTATCGATGTAATCTCATGACGTAAAAATTGATTACACTCGTTAATCTCCGACGTGGAGGGTTTATTTTCCGGCGGTAAACACTTAACCGCATTAGTAATACAGCACTGGATTAATTTCAAGCCATCCATTTTTGAAACAGACACGGGCGCGATGCTGAAGCTATATTGATACAACGTCTCATACAACAAAATACCAGCATGATCCCCGGTGAACGGCCGCCCTGTCGCATTGGCACCATGCATACCCGGCGCCAAACCCACAACGAGTAATTGAGGCTGCTTTACCCCAAAAGGAGCAACCGGTAAATTATGGTAATCTGGATAATCTTGCCTTAAGTTTTCCAAAAATCCAGACAACCGAGCACATTTTTTACAATTCAGATCAAAAATTGACATTATCTTTTTCGCCTTGCACCGACCACATTTGGTAATTGCGTTATTTTTTCTAAAATACGACTTAATTTTTCCAAATCGCTGACCTCTAAAATTAAATTCATTTGTGCCATATGTGATTTAGCAATGGAGTGTGTTTCTACAGACAAAACATTGATGCCTTCATTGGCCAGTACCGAAGAGATGTCCCGTAATAACCCGGATCGATCATAGGCCGTCACGGCAATACCAACTGGGTAGGTTTTTTCATTTCCTTGACCCCAACGTACCTCAATCAGTCGCTCCGGTGAAGTAGAATGATAACGTAACACATGAATGCAATCCGTTCGATGTATGGCGACACCTCTTCCTCGGGTGATATACCCAATGATTTCATCGCCAGGAACGGGCTTACAACATCGCGATATTCGGGTTAACAGATGACCTACACCACAAATTTGAATATCCGTTTTTTCTTGTATTTTTGCGCTTCCTCGTTGAGGTATGAGCAAAGCTTGTTGTTTTTTTCCACTGCGACCTAATAATTTTTCTGCTACCTGAGTCACCCGCCCCAAGCGAATGTCATTCCGGCCTACAGCGGCATACAGCGCATCAGGACGCAGATCCATTGCTTTACTGAGTCGCTCAAGACTCAATGAACTTAACCCCAGTCGATCCATTTCTTTTTCTATGGCATCCCGTCCAGAGGATACTATTTTTTCAATGTTTTGTTGCTTAAACCAGTGACTCACTTTTGATCGTGCTTTTGCCGAAGTCAAATAGCCTGAATGCTTATTTAACCAATCTCGACTCGGTTCGCCGTGCTTTACGGTAAGAATTTCTGCCTTTTCGCCATTTTTTAAGGTATAAGTCAAGGGCACCATACGACCGTTCACTTTAGCGCCCCGACACCGATGACCCACCTCACTATGGATATAATAGGCAAAATCCAGAGGCGTCGAACCACTAGGCAAATCAATAACATCACCGTTTGGCGTAAACACATAGACTCGGTCTGTAAAAACATCGGTTTTTACTTTTTCAACAAAATCACTTAAATCGTTAACTTCATCTTTCCATTCCAGCAGATGTCTTAGCCAAGCTATTTTTTCTTCAAAACGCCCTTCTCTTGGCCCTCCTTCTTTATATTGCCAGTGTGCTGCGACACCATATTCAGAGTGTTGATGCATATCATAGGTACGAATTTGCACCTCAACTGTTTTCCCGAACGGACCAATCACAGCCGTATGTAGAGATCGATAATCATTATCTTTTGGCGTCGCAATGTAGTCATCAAATTCACCTGGAATATATTGCCATAAACTATGTACAACACCTAAAACGGCGTAACAGTCTTTGAGCTCTTTAACCATAACTCGAGCCGCCCTGACATCATAAATTTGACTATAGCCCACTTCCTTACGCGTCATTTTTTTATAAATACTATAAATGTGTTTGGGACGCCCTGTTACGCTGGCTTCGAGACCCAGGTTTTTAAGTTCGCTATCCAGTGTTGTCGTAAATTTTCCTATATATTTTTCTCTATCAATTCGTTTTTCATTTAACAGACGAGCAATTTTTTTATACAAATCAGGGTTAATATAGCGGAACGCCAAATCTTCCAGCTCCCATTTCATTTGCCAAATACCCAAACGATTTGCTAATGGCGCAAACAAGTCCAAAGTCTCTCTGGCCACTAGATCTTGATACGGTACGGAGGTTGAAGGCAAGGTACGCATACACTGCACACGGTCAGCCAGTTTCACGAGAACAACGCGCACATCTTCAACCATAGCCAATAACATTTTACGCAACATCTCTGCGTGAGCGGCATCGTTAAACGACTCCTGCGGCTCCATCTGTATAAAATGAATCGCATCCATTTTTTCAACGCCCTCAACTAACCTGGCAATATCTTCGCCACAGCCTTGTCGAATGTCATTCATGCTGAGCTCAGTATGTATCCCGGTTTCATAAAGAAGGGCGGCGATCAAAGTTTGGTAATCTAATTTTATTTTAATCAGAATGGCAGTCACTGCCAAAGCATAATGAAAGGCAGGTTCTCCCGTTATCGAACTGATACCGGAACAAAATTTCTCTGCTAAATGATAGGCATGGCGAAGCGCGGCTAACTCTTCTTGTGAATATTCAACCTCAAAGGTATCGAACCAATTTTCACAGTTTATAGTTTTATTTTCTAAAAAATCGGGTATTTTTTGTACTGTTGTAACCATCCTGTATACCTGTCAGGGATAAAGCGGATCCGATTCATCTGCGTCACTTTGTTTCCCTGCTATACCATGTTCATGCCGATATTCGGAATATTTTTTCAAACGCTGATGAATCAAATAATGAAGGGTCTCGGGTACATATTCGCCATTTTCGTTCATCGCAACACTAACTAAGCCACTCAATATTTCCAGAGCATCGTCAACACAGCGCACCGGATAAATATGAAACTGATTGGCTTTCACAGCTTCAACCAGGTGATCATGCAGCATAAGATCTGCCACATTGGCACAAGGAATAATAACGCCTTGCTCACCTGTCAATCCTCGTTCTTGACATAAATCAAAAAAACCTTCAATTTTTTGATTGACTCCGCCAATAACTTGTACCTCACCATGCTGATTTACTGATCCGGTTATCGCAATACTTTGTTTAAAGGGCGTCAAGGCTAAAGAGGAAAATAAGACACAAAGTTCAGCCAAAGATGCACTATCGCCATCTATTTCATTGTATAGCTGCTCAAAAACCAAGCTGGCAGAAAAAGACAACCATTGTTGCTGCCCAAACCGGGAACCGATGAATGCACTCAATATAGCAACACCTTTGGAATGGATAGCACCACTCATATCAATTTCACGTTCAATATTGATAATTTCTCCCTCGCCTAAGCGAGTCACACCGGTAATACGACAAGGTACACCAAAACCAGTACCGCCATTTTCTACAATGGTCAGTGCATTCAGGGTCCCCACACGCTCACCACAGACGTCGATTAAAATATCGTGATAAAGCATTTCATCTTGATATTCCATTTTTGCCCGGTCACCACGAAAGGTCTGCTGATCTAAAGCCTCAGTCACGTTTTTTTTATCGACAATTTTGTTTTTATTTTGTTGAGCCCAATAATTCGCTTCGAATAATAGATCCTGAATCACGCCCATATGGACAGAGAGTTTGCGACTGGAACCGGCACACCGCGCACTTGCTTCGACGATTCGACCCACCGCCGCCATAGAAAAAGGAAGCAGCTTATTGTCCTTTATAAGCCGGACGATCAACTGAATATAATTCTTTTCATTCTCCGCAGTCCATGCCAAAGTATCGTTATAATCTGCTATCACTTTGAATAGTTCAGCAACATCGCTATCTGTTTCATAAATTGAGTAATATACAGAGCGCTCTCCCATTAATATTATCTTTATGTCTAATGGGATCACTTCCGGGTCAATAGAAGCATTACAGCTTAAATTACGCACTTTATCTAACGACTCAATACGAATTTCCTTACTTCGTAAAGCCTGCTTTAACGCCGCCCAAGCATGCGGAAATTGCAATAATTTTAACGCATCAAGAACCAGGTAACCGCCGTTAGCTTGATGTAACGCACCAGGTCGAATCAAAGTAAAATCGGTAGAAACCGTTCCCATCACCGAGGTCTGCTCAAAAAAACCAATCAAATTATGATAGGATGGATGGTCTTCATAAATAACCGGTAATTCTGACTGCGCCTCATGTTCAACTATCACATTAACTCGGTAGCGATTTTTTAAGTAACATGGCTCATACCCATTTTTACTTGGATCATGATCTTTAGCAAAGCCTTCGATATTGTTTAATACATCGTTTACTACTGCACCAAGATAGTGACTGACCTCTGGCGAATTTTCATGCTTCTGTCTCAACTTTTGAAAAAAAGAATTCACCTGCACATTATAGCCAGCTTCATTAATTAAAACCGGAATCGCAGCATCCAATGCTTTCATTGCAGCGCCGAAAGTCGCCTTAAAAGCATGGGCTTGGCCACAAGGGAAAGAAAGTTTTAAGGGCCGATGAGGGGCAGAAAAATTATGTACATAGCACCAGTCTCGCAGTGTACGAAATGCCACCGATTTTCTTTCACGACCAAGAATGCGAGAAATTAGCGCCTTTTTACCCACACCCTGAGAACCCAGAGCAAAGATATTATAGCCGTCATGAGGCATGCCAATACCAAACTGAATAGCTTGCAGCGCCCTGGCCTGTCCCAGAATATCATCAAAGGTATTCAGCTCGTCCGTTGAGCTGACATTAAGCTGACTGAGGTCACATTGATGATAAAGTTGTTCATACGTCAGTTCTTTCACACAAGCTTATTTTCCAGAACTGCTCAAGACATCAATAAGGTTATCTTCCAGCTCAATACGTTCGGCTAAAGCTTCACCCAAAATAGACAAGTCTTTTTCAAGGTCGTATAAATTTTGTCGTTGTTGATCACTATCATATTTATCATTAAAATCTAGAATACTCTGTGTAATATCAACGATACGCGGATAAATTTTATCCGCTACATCGATAATACGCTGCCGCCTTTCTTTCTTTTCTGCAAAATACCGATATAGCTGAAAATGGGCATTAGCAGTGTAATCAATTAATGATGCACAAAAATCAGCCAATACCTCGGGAAAATCTTCTCCAACATCATGGTAGGGTTTTCTTTCGGCTAATTCATTATAGAGACTTAACATATCGCTGCGGACTTCAACCAGCTTTTGAATCATTGTAACAGAACGCATGCGGCGTTCTGGAACCCCACTTTCATTTATTGGCATAGCATTCTCCACTCAAAATACAGCCTCTATTTTACTGGATAAGTGTACGCAGGGCTAGCCCAGATGAGTATAAAAACACAAAAAATGGTACATTAATCTTATATTTCAATCAGGCTCTCAGTGTGATCTTCGTCACACATTGGACAGATATATGAACTCGAACAAACCCCATTTTGTATTTACTGTTTCTGCACATGGCCTGGGTCATTTAGCCCAAACGATACCGGTTATAAAGGAACTGCTGCGCTTGATTCCTCATGCTAAAATTACCGTTGTTTCTGGGATTTCACCCTCCATCATCAAACAACGACTACCCGGCTGTCGGCATATAGAGCGATCATGGGACTTTGGCATGATGATGGCTTCAAGCCTTGATGTTCTCGCTAAAAAAAGCATGATCCAGTACCAATACTTACACCAACATTGGGAGAAACAGAAACACGCCTGTAAGCTCTTTTTTGACGCCTTATCCCCCGACTTATTGATTTCAAATATTGCTTATTTACCCTTGCTTGCCACTCAAAATAGCACTTACCCCTGTATTGCAATGTGCTCTCTAAACTGGGCTGATATTTTTTATTCTTACTGTAAAAACAACTCAACTGCAGACGACATTTATCAACAAATACAAAACAGTTACAATGCCGCTGACCGTTTTTACAAAATAACACCTGGCATGCCAATGAACTGGCTTGAAAACTCAATACAGGTTCACCCCATTGCTCAACGAGGTCAGTCAGTTAAAGACCATTTACTAAAAGAGATGAATGTAACAGATACCCAGTTAACTCTAGTTGCGCTTGGCGGAGTCAAAACCAACCTTCCTTTTGATCAATGGCCAAGTTACCCAGGGCAAATATGGCTGGTGCCAGACACAACAGAATGCAAACGTGAGGATTTGATCGCTATAGATCAATTTTCTTATAGCTATATTGATTTGCTGTGTTCGGTGGATTGTGTGATCACCAAACCAGGGTATGGTATTTTCACTGAAGCGGCCTGCAATAAAAAACCGGTGCTGTATGTAAAACGTGGCGATTGGCCAGAAGAGTCATTTTTAGTCTCTTGGTTAGAAATAAACGGTTTATGCCAAAAAATCACTCGCGAACAACTCTTCCAGGGGCACTTTCAAACAGAATTTTCTGCATTAACAACGCAAAAATACCCTGTATTTTGTGAACCTGACACCTTCGATGGCGCCAAACAAATTGTTAAAAACATGCTGAGCCTCTAATACACCGTCAAAGCTATTTTGACAATGTACCAGGGAGAAAGCTCAATCCGCTAACCGCAACAAATCAATGAGTTTATTGCTGTCATCAAACCGCAGAACAAATTCGCCATGCACACCATCATGGCGAGAATAAGCTCTTAGATTAGACGCGGGGAACTGTAAATGACTTCCATTTGGCATGGTGACCACTACATTTTTTACTCTACCAGCATAGTATGCTTCATATTCATGTGCAGCAATATTTAATCTGAACCTAACTTCATTCATATTATTTTTGCTTTTTGTCAGAAACACTTTTCTCGGTATCCAACAAGTATTTTTCTTTTTGCTCTGGCGTTAAATTTAGCCCATTTTCAACAGCGGCATCCTCGAAAGTGCTCATGAAATCTGAGAGCAATTCATTGCCACCTTCATTTTGTGCAGGCTGCCTTGCCTGGTCAAGCGTTAGAACAGGAACCACTGCTTCGGCGCTGATTTTAATATCATTACTGCCGTCCATCCAACCTCGTGAATAGCCATAAATGCCTTCTATTTTTCGGGCAAGCGCATCACCAATAGTAAATTGACCATCCAATACATTAAAAATATAAATGGGTGAAATAGTGAGCTTTGCCGCCAGTTGCGTTACCGATCCTTCCTGGCGAATCAACCACCTTAAATTAGTGAGCCTGGCCTGATCTAACTGTATTGCCACCATTTTTCTCCAATATCAATTCGCTGCTACAGCAACGCCGGGCAAAAATAACAATAGCGCTTCCAAAAATTGTGCTCGTGCCTCCTGCAAAACAGATTCTACAACCTCTGGCGATAACTTCGTCACCTCCCATGCAACAGGCGAAATCATCGGACACTGACTTAAGTCGGTACCACCCAATTCTCCCAACTTGCCAAGACTGTTGGCAATATGCACGATTGAAGTTTCTAGCATAAAATCCGTTGCTTTTTCAGGTTCGTGGTGATGCTTAATCGCTTCTTGCAAACTTTCCGGCAAGCCCCATGATTTGAGTAACTCGGCGCCAACGAGAGCATGATCGATTTCATAGACACTCTGCTCAGCCTTATATCTTGGAATATTGGCCGTCTCTGCTCGATACTGCATCACTTGCACAAGATCAGGGATACGATGCGACATGACTAGCCGACCCACATCGTGAAGCAAGCCACAGACAAAAAGTCGCTCTTTATGTAATATATTGCATTTAGTCGCGAGCAGTCGCGCAACAACCGCAGTATAAACACTGTGGCGCCAAAACGAAGCAATATCAATGTTTTTATTATTTATTTTGTCAAATGAACGCACAGCGGAACTGGCTAAAACCAAAAATCTAAGCTCTCTCGTTCCAATGATCGTCACCGCTCTGGATACCGTATCAATTTTTGATGGAAAGCGATAAAAAGAACTGTTAGCAACTTTCAGCAATTTTGCTGTTATGGCCGCATCCAGGCTAATGACTTGAGCCATATCGGCGGCCGACGAGGTAGGATCATCAACTAACTCATTAACCTTGAGACTGACTTCGGGTAAAGCAATTAAATCTGAAACGCCGTCTACCAGACGTAAAGCACGTGCTTGAATCATAGCTTATAAACAACTCCCTTGTTATTTAACCTAGATCCGTAGTTGACCGCTCGCAATTAAGATGTAACTAACTGTAATGTAAGCTGCCACCGTTGCTTTATTTTTTCACCCATGGGGTGAGCCACGCTACGAGCTGAATTGCACCTTTGTAATGCTGCATCTCTGCGTTGTAACGCCTTGACCTGCAACACCTCAACTCGTCCAACTGCGGATTCTAAGTTTAATCAAGCATATCCAACCAAACAGCAAAGACGAGCGAATCCAATAGCCATCCATGCAATTAGCAGACGATTTCATGCGCTCACTTAAGCACCCATGCAGTAGGTCGCTACGCTAATAACGCCTCATTACAAGTTCACCTGGTCAGAGCATGCATCAATTTTATATGCGATTTCAATTTGTTTTCGGCTGATTCAGTGTAAAACTTTAGGCTCAATGGGTTTTCACTGACACCCCTTCGTCAAGCAACTCTGGAGATACAATGATTTCATCATCAAGCACTAACCCTTGCTTTATTTCCACATAGTCCCCCACCTGCAAACCTAGTTTAACAGGTTGATATTTAACCACACCCTTATTGTTTATGGGTATGAACGGTTGGGTTTTTTTATTGATTACACTGTTTATATGAACTTTAACAACCGCTTTTTTTTCAATAATGGGTAAGTTGATATGCACTTGCTGACCATAACGCAAACGATCGTTTGTCAGTGTCAATTGAACTCGCCATGCTGAGGTGACGCCTAATGCATTCACTACCGGTTCAACTGCCACAATTTTCTCACCCCAGGATAGGGACGCGCTTTCATCCCTATCAGTAAATACGGTCACACTATTATTTACAGCAATATCAGGCTTTTGTTTTGCTTCTAAAAAGAATTCCACCCTTTTTTTTGACAACGCTTCCAGGTCAAACAAAATATCGTCCTTATTTACCACCTGGTTTTTTTCAAAAAATACCGAGGATATAACTCCGTCAAATTTCGCAGTAATTCTTGTACTTTCCAATGCTATACGGGCATTTTTGTAGGCTTTCTCGGCCATCTTTTGCTCCGTTTTTGCATTATTTTGAGACACTTCAGCCTCACGCAGACGCGGCTTGTTACCTTGTCCTTGACGGTAACGCTCAAGCGTTGTCTCATATTTATCCGTCGCAAGCTGTAAGAAGGCCTTTGCTTTGCCCAAACTAATTTGGACATTTTTTAACTCGGCCACCGCCTTCTTGCTTTCCAGAACGGCAATCACCTGATTTTTAGAAACTCGCTCTCCAACATCAACAAAAACACGGGCTATTTTTCCGGAAATCTTTGAGCGAACTGCCCATTGCTTTTCACCCACTACTCGCCCAAAAAAGTCCATATTTTGAATCAGACTACCGAGCTCAGGACGTACTGTTGAGATTAAAATGGCCGTCTTACGTACTTCTTTTGGTTGTTCAACGGCAGGTTTGATGACGATTTCTGGCTGACTGACAACCTCTTTAACTTCTTTTTTAGCCGCCGTTTCTTGAACAGTATGGTCTTTTCGCTCTGGTGCCTGCGTGCGATTACCCATATTGATAATCGCCATCAACCCAAGAACCAGCCCTAAGAAAACAACAATATACCAGCCCACCCTCCTTGATGGCTTTGCATTTTTCTTAGTTAACTTGCCCGACTCGCTTACATCCTCAGTTTTTAATCGCTCTTTCTCACTTCGACGACCTTCAAAAATAGATTCCGGAACCAAAAAAATAACCTGATGCAGTTTATTGTGTAATTCTGCTTCACTAATGGGCAAAACAATGACATCACTTGCCCCCGCCAGAAACAAATTTTCGAGGGTCGTCGCACTATCAAATTCGGTAATAACGACTAAAGGTATGCTATATATTTCAGGAGTTTTTTGCTGACGAACAAAGCTAATCAACTCTTCACACTGTTTAGCCTCTGCCCCCTTTTCGACCATAATCAATATAAGGTCATACTTCCCCGTGGTCACTTGAGGCAGAGCCTCCTGGAGACCCAAAAAAGTATCGATATGATGCCCCGACTTAACCAGCATACCACTGATTATTTTACTTGAGGAGTGGCGATTAGCTATAAAACCAATACACAATGATTGCTCTAAACGAAAAGTGGAAGCCGTATTTAACAATCTATTATCACTCCCAGTTGTTCAATAATTTCATAAAACGACTATAAACCCATGGCGTTATGAATTAAGGCATTTTCACGTCCACCTGCATTCATCTTCGGCTTTTTCTCGATAAACTGCTTCTGCGTTACCTTTCTCCTAAAAAACGCAGTTGATCCACGATGAAGAGTATTTATACCCGGCTCCTTGGATGCCATCTCCTACATCTACGCAGTCGCCAGTCGGAAAAACCGAATCCAAGGCACATTTGCACGCGCTAACACCTAAACTCATACACTATAAGTATAGAAACATATCGGTGCGATCGGCACTGGGCTTGAATGTTTGCTAAAATTTTATATTTTCTTAAACAAAATAGCTTATTGGTCGATTATATCCTTTATCAAAGACATCATTTTATCAGAAACCAGAGAGTCAAAACAGCGGAGGTTTATAGTGGCCACAACTGGAAAGCCATTAATGCTCAATGTACCGGAACAAAAAAAGCCAGTTAAAACCTCTCGTTTTAACACTCAGGCCAAGCATGTTGATGAATGGTACAACAACCTGCCACGTGCGCACATAGGGGAACTGAGCCGGCATATTTACCATGCCTTGCGCGAAACCAACAGCACCATTATTCCAAATCAAGAACGATTTTATTTTCTGCAAAAAATAACCCCCGCCATAGAAGAGATCATCGCGTCCTTACAAGGAAAATACACCCACGTTTCGGCAACACTTTCCATGAAGAATATTAAAGTTGCACACCTTGCCAGAGAAATATTAACAGAATTAACGACGGGCTATAAAATCATCATCGACCTCATCCACAATCATGGCGGCTTATTTACCAGCAAGTCTCTACTATTACCGTCGATCTACCATACCTTGCTTCATATGCACCAAACTTTAACTAATGAATATCTGGTATATACTTCCGCACCGCCTCTGTTATGGCTGGAATTACACACACTGTATTCTTTCGCGCGTACTCATAATCTAAATACTGACGTAGTCACTACACGCCATCTTCGCAAAGACAAAACAAAAACGATAGACAATATCTATCTACAGACACTCCTTCTTGCACTGGCCAACCCTTATCAACTCTCGCAGGAAGACACTCTGAACATTCAACATTCACTTAAATACTGGGCTCCTTTTTGCAAGCTCAGTGAATCACATACAGACACACAAGCCTCCGGTCTGTTCGCTGTCAACCCCAACAAAGATCACCCACCTCGCTTCCATAGTCAGCTTGACCTTGAAAATGAACCGTGTTTAATATTAGACACCTCATTACTAACAAAAAGAATAAGGGAGTCGTCATTGCTTTCTACCGACCAAGCCGGTCATTTACACGTTGGAGAGCAAGAAGAAGCAACCCGAGCCCTGTCGAAAACGACATTAAAACGCTTGCTGCTCTCCTGGGAGCTATTATCAAAACGCCAATTCCCCCGACACAAAAAATCAAGTTCAGTTGAAGTCTCTATAGGATTATCCTCGATACATCGTTATATCTCTAATCTTTCAAATGAAAATAACAACTGGCAACGTCCTGCTGTTTTTTCAGCAAAAGAAACAACACCTGACCCTCTCCATGGTCAAAAAAACACCCTGTGGGACTTTGGCCAACGTGTACAAGCTACAGCAACAATAAACGATGACTTGAGCCCAGACTCACCAGACACAATAGGCACGCCAGAGTACCGCTATCTGCTCAAAAAAATAGATGAAAGCGCGGGAGGGTACTGCTTACTCTGGGAGCAAAAAGAACATGTGCCATTAAATGTCGATGATTTGCTCTGTGTTGTTGAATCCCCAGACCAACCACAAAATTACACACTATGCATCATTCGTTGGATGAAAAAAGAGGACGCTATTGTTATTATGGGCGCAGAAGTGTTAACACCAACAGCAGAAGCGGTACGAATTAAATTAAAACAGGAAAGCAAACAAACAGAAGACTTCAGCTATGCTTTAATACTACCCACGATAAAGGCGATAAACCGGCCTGAAACCATCATGACGTCTTCATTTTTTCATACAGGAAATACGGTATTATTACATCAAAACAAAGGTGAAACACTCATTCAGCTTTCAAGGCTCATACAATCCAACAAATGGTTTAAACAATTTCAATATACAACAACCTCTCTCAACAAAGAACAAGACAAAAATAACTTTGAAGAATCAGGGGATTTTGACACAATTTGGTCTTCTTTATAAAACAGGGTCGTTACAGTGAAGAACAAAAAAGGAATGCAAGACTTTTTGGACAATAGCTATTTATTTGCGGGTAATGCTGCATTCATTGAAGAGCTGTATGCCAACTATTTAACAAACCCCAATGACATAGATGAAAACTGGCGTAGTTATTTTGACACGTTCAAAAAACCAAATGACCCACCCATTACCGACGTTGATCATGCCCTTATCCGTAATGAATTTGTTTTTCAAGGCCACCGGCCTCGTTCTTTAACACATCAAGACTATAACCAGGTCATCGAATCTATCGAGAGTAAACAAGTCGCCGTGTTACAACTTATCAATGCTTATCGGTTTCGCGGCCACCAAGAAGCAAAAACCGACCCTCTTTCACTCAAAAAATCGCCACCTTTGCCTGACTTGATCCCGGCATCTCACGGCTTGAGCGAAAATGATATGGATACGGTATTTAATACGGGCTCACTTGCTGGTGTCGAACAAGCCACTCTGCGAGATATCATACATCACTTGAGAGAGACCTATTGCGGCCACCTTGGTGCTGAGTATATGCATATTTCCAGCACCACCCAAAAGCGCTGGATCCAGCAACGCCTTGAGTCGTCGCGCGCCAAATTGAGACCCGACCCAGCTCAACAACGCAGCATTTTATCTCGTGTTATTGCCGCGTCGGGCCTCGAAAAATACCTGCATACCAAATATGTTGGGCAAAAGCGTTTTTCCCTGGAAGGCGGTGAAAGCCTGATTCCTCTGCTCGACCACCTCCTTCAATCAGCAGGAAAAAACGGGACTAAAGAAGTGGTAATGGGCATGGCACACCGCGGTCGTTTAAACGTGTTAATCAATATACTGGGTAAATCTCCTGCTACGCTGTTCCAAGAATTCGAAGGACACTTCGACCCCAGTACCAATGAAGGCTCAGGTGATGTCAAATACCATCAAGGTTTTTCTTCAAACATTAAAACAGACGGCGGAGATCTCCATCTTGCTCTCTCCTTTAACCCATCGCATCTTGAGATCATCTGCCCTGTCGTCGCCGGTTCTGTACGCGCCCGACAACACCGAAGAGAGGATAAAAAACGTACCGAAGTCATGCCCATATTAATTCATGGCGATGCTGCTTTTGCGGGTCAGGGCGTAGTCATGGAAACCTTCAACATGTCTCAAGCACGCGGATTTACCATTGGTGGCGCCTTGCATATTATCATTAATAATCAAATCGGCTTTACCACCAGCAATCATCTGGATGCCCGCTCTACTCCGTATTGCACTGAAGTTGCCCGGATGGTTCAAGCCCCGGTACTACACGTCAATGGCGACAACCCGGAAGCCGTGCTTTTTGCAGCACAGCTTGCTTTTGACTTTCGCAATGAATTTGGCAGAGATGTTGTCATCGATCTATTCTGTTATCGCAGGCACGGCCACAGTGAAGCAGATGAACCATCAGCAACGCAACCCATGATGTATTCAATCATAAAACAACATGCAACCGTACCCGATATCTACGCTCAACATCTGGTTAAAGAAGGTGTCGTTACACAAGATGACATTACTCATATGCAACAACAATATCGAGCACTGCTAGACCACGGTAAAACCGCCGCACCCAACATCAATGCAACAGCACGTGCCGTAATGACCGACTGGACACCCTATGCTGAAACCCACTGGCGCTACGCTGTTAATACACAAACATCACAACAAGTTATATCGACTTTGGCAAAACAACTGAACTTACTTCCTGAGGGTTTCGTTCTACACCCCAGGGTCGCTCGAATTATGGAAGAGCGACTAAATATGGCAAGCGGAGAGGCCAGGATAGACTGGGGCTTTGCTGAAACGCTGGCCTATGCCACTCTGCTTAGAGAAGGTTATTCTGTGCGTTTATCGGGCCAGGACAGCGGTAGAGGCACTTTTTTTCATCGTCATGCGGTACTCCATGATCAAAAAACAGGGGCAGCCTATGTCCCGCTACGCTATGTTAATGACGGCAAACCGAGCTTTACCGTCATTGATTCACTGCTCTCTGAGGAGGCCGTACTGGGCTTTGAGTATGGTTTTAGTGCGACAGCCCCTAAATGCCTCACTATATGGGAAGCTCAATTTGGCGACTTTGCCAATGGCGCTCAAGTGGTTATTGATCAGTTTATTTCCTCTGGTCACTCTAAATGGAATCGTCTGAGCAGTCTGGTGATGTATCTGCCGCATGGTTTCGATGGCCAAGGCCCAGAACACTCATCAGCAAGACTGGAAAGATACCTGCAACTCTGTGCTGAAGACAATATTCAAGTTCTCGTACCCAGCTTACCAAGCCAAATGTTTCATCTTATTCGCCGGCAGATGTTACGACCCTATCGAAGACC
Source organism: uncultured Chromatiaceae bacterium (assembly GCA_964421045.1). Taxonomy (GTDB): domain Bacteria; phylum Pseudomonadota; class Gammaproteobacteria; order JAADHS01; family JAADHS01; genus JAADHS01. Next base: position 43,516 of record CAYQVF010000005.1, on the reverse strand, counting down.
CTTGATCGTCATGACACCCAAGAGTTTATTAAGGCATCGAGACTCAACCTCGACACTGGACGATCTGGTCTCACACCCATTTCAACTGATCATTGATGATACCCACGTTACCGCGCCTTCAGAAGTCGAAAAAGTAATTTTTTGTAGTGGTAAAGTCTATTTTGACTTACTCCAGGAACAGAACAAACAAGGAGTTTTAAATACCGCTATCGTCAGAATCGAACAATTATATCCATTTCCAGATATTGAATTAAAGGACATCATGACCCAATATTGTAATGCTCAGGACATTGTCTGGTGCCAGGAAGAACCACAAAACCAGGGCGCATGGGGCTTCATTCAAGACCATATAAGAGATAAACTCAAGATCGGTCAACAACTACGCTATGCAGGACGCACGGCGGCGGCTGCACCTGCAGTGGGTTACCTGAAAAAACATATCATGCAACAACGCCATTTGATTGAAGAGGCACTGTCGATAAATTCAAAATAATATTGTAAAGGGAGAACAACAATGTTGATCGAGGTCAAAGTCCCCGTTTTGTCTGAGTCTATTACGGAGGGAACGCTGATTAACTGGCATAAACAAAGTGGTGAATTTGTTCTCAGAGATGAGATCCTTGTAGAGTTGGAAACAGACAAGGTTGTGCTAGAGATCGTCGCCCCGGAAGATGGCGTTTTAACTGAAATAAAAAAAGCCAATGGCGCTTCAGTGAGCAGTGAAGAAGTGCTTGCCGTCATAGACAGCGAAGCCAAGGCCAGCCTGCAAGCGACAAGACCCACCGTGCCCGTCGAACACACTGCAACTGGTGCGTCTGCGGAATCATCAACCCATGCTAAATTAAGTCCAGCTGTGCGTAAACGGGTTAACGAGCAGGGTATCAACCCCGAACATATTGTCGGCACGGGCAAAGATGGACGCATCACCAAAGCTGATGTATTAAGCCACAATAAAACTCCGTCTACAGCACAGCCGCCGGTACAACCCGGCGCACCCACACAGCTGGGCGCCTCTCGAGAAGAACGTCGAGTACCGATGACACGCCTGCGTACCCGTATTGCTGAAAGATTGAAAGAGGCACAAAATACGGCGGCCATGCTGACTACTTTTAATGAAGTCAACATGCAGCCCGTCATGGATATGCGGAGTCGTTATAAGGATAAATTTGAAAAAGAATACGGTATAAAACTGGGATTCATGTCCTTTTTCACTAAAGCGGTCGTCGAAGGCCTTAAAAAATTCCCCGTAGTCAATGCATCCATAGACGCCAATGATATTGTTTACCATGGCTATTTTGATATCAGCATCGCGGTAAGTTCCCCTCGAGGCTTAGTCGTTCCCGTCGTCAGAAATGCCGATGCCCTGTCCTTTGCCGAGCTGGAACATCAAATTACAGATTACGCGATAAAAGCTCGAGAAGGTAAACTCTCTATTGATGATTTAACGGGGGGCACCTTTACGATCAGTAATGGTGGGGTTTTTGGTTCTTTACTGTCTACACCCATTCTTAATCCACCACAAAGTGGTATTCTTGGTATGCACAAGACGCAAATCCGTCCCATTGTTGAAAAGGGGGATATTGTGGCCAGACCCATGATGTATATCGCCCTGTCTTATGATCATCGCATTGTCGATGGTAAGGAGGCGGTACACTTTCTCATTACTGTAAAAGAGATGTTAGAAGACCCGGCTCGCCTGTTATTGCAAATCTAGGAGCGTAAGATGAAACAGTTTGATGTCATTGTTATCGGTGCAGGGCCGGGGGGCTATGTCGCGGCGATTCGTTGTGCACAACTCGGCCTGAAAACAGCCGTCATTGATCAATGGGTTAATAAATCAGGAAAAGCGTCCCCAGGCGGCACCTGTCTCAATGTGGGCTGCATCCCTTCCAAGGCATTACTGAGCTCATCACAAAAATATCATGAACTCGCTTCCGGACTCACCGCTCATGGCATTACCATTGGCAAAGCCAGCATAAACATCAAGACCATGCTCAAACGTAAAGACGAGATTGTTAGCACCTTAACAGGCGGGGTCTCTGCGCTCTTTATCAAACATAAAATCGAATTTTTTCATGGCACAGGGCGTTTATCAGGGTCTCAAAAAGTGGACGTCATCCGCCCGGATAACACAATGCCAGAAACCACACTCACGGCTAATCATATTATTATCGCCACCGGCTCCAAGCCACGTGATGTCGAATTCGCTCCTGTTGACCATGAGCTTATAGTTGACTCTACCGGAGCACTTGAGTTTAAAGAAGTCCCTAAACAACTGGTTATCATTGGAGGGGGGGTCATCGGCCTGGAACTAGGCAGTGTTTGGCAGCGGCTAGGTAGCAAGGTCACCGTATTGATTCGCCGTGACCAGTTTTTCCCCAATGTGGAACCCCAAATCGCAGCAGAAGCATTAAAATATTTTTCTGCCCAAGGGCTTAATATCGAGCTAGGCGCACAACCGCTTTCAAGTAAAGTGGCCAAAAAAACCGTCACTATAAGTTACAACCAATCAGGAAAAACAAAAGAAATCAAAGCTCATAAAGTTTTGGTCACAACAGGTCGCATACCCAACACCTCGGGACTCAACGCCGAAGAAGTGGGTCTGGCGCTAGACGAACGCGGCTTTATCAACATCGATGACAACGGCCAAAGTAATTTAGCCAACATCTACGCGATCGGCGATGTAGTGCGTGGTCCCATGCTCGCGCACAAAGCCTCTGAAGAAGGTGTCGCGGTCGCCGAACGTATTGCGGGGCAATCCGGTCATGTGAACTACAATACAATACCCTGGGTTATTTATACTCATCCCGAAATTGCCTGGGTCGGCAAAACCTCGCAACAGCTCACCGAATTGGGTATTCCATTTAAAAGCGGCTCCTTTCCGTTTAAAGCGAACGGTCGCGCCTATGCCGCTGGGGATACCGAGGGCATGGTCAAGTTATTAGCACACGCTGAAACGGACGAATTACTGGGCGCTCATATTATCGGTGCCAACGCCTCTGAAATGATTGCTGAAGCCGTTATCGCTATGGAGTTTCAGGCCAGCGCTGAAGACTTGGCACGCACCATTCACGCCCACCCAACCTTATCTGAAGCCTTTCACGAAGCCGCACTGGCTGTAGATAAACGCACTATTCATATTTAACCGCATACGACCCCCCCCCTGATGGCTATGTTTTTGCCTTGTATACCCATGGCATTATAGATTTAGGTGTTAGCACGTGCAGACGCGCCTTAGATTCGGTTTTTCCGAAATATATACCGTCCATGGGTATATATAGGCCTTCATGGTGAAGACCTTAAGATCTAGACATTATGCCCCTTGTAGATACAAAATAGCTTGCTCTCGCTATGATTGCTATTCTCGGACAACCTCCTCTCCTAACCTCTTCCGTTAAACCCCAACATCATTTTTAAGTTTTTTCTTTTTCTCTTCTCCAATGTCATTCCAATGCTTATCGCATAATGCCCCTTCAAATGAATACAGATAGTAGCAAACGGGTAAGGTTTCATTTGGGTGATTTTTTTTAATCATGATATGTGCCTCAGCAGCACCATAAAAGCGCAACGCTTCCTCAGAAAAAATACCTGCTTCATTTAGACGCCCCGAAATTTTTTTTCCAATGTTCTTTAAGTCTGTCAGTTTTCTATTTTTTGTCATAAGTCGCTACCCCCTCCACTTTACCTAAACCCTGCAAATGCTTGCACTCACTCAGCACAAGCACGATCACTCGAAATGTAAAAGTAAATGGCGGGGTGCTTATATCCCCTCGTCAATTTTTCATGATGTCACAGCGAGTCTATTTCAGGATATCGAAAACATGAGAGCAGATGATCATTGACCATTCCGACGGCCTGCATATAAGCGTAGCAAGTCGTTGGCCCAACGAACTTAAACCCCTTTTTCTTTAGCGCCTTGCTCATCACTTCTGAAATAGGTGTACTTGTTGGTACATCTGATAACTTACGCCATGAGTTTTTAATGGGCTTACCATCGACAAACGACCAAATGTACGCATCAAAACTCCCATATTCATTCTGTATATCCAAAACCTTTCTAGCGTTCACTATAGTTGCTGTGATTTTTAGCTTATGTCTGACAATTTCTTTATTTTGAAGTAACTGCTCTATTTTTTTATCCGTATATTTCGCAACCTTACGCGCATCAAAATTATCAAATGCATTTAAATAACCTTTTCTTTTTTGAAGAATTGTAGCCCAACTGAGTCCCGATTGAGCGCTTTCCAAAATAAGCATTTCAAAAAGCAATCGATCATCATGAACCGGAACGCCCCATTCTTTATCATGGTGCTCAGCTTCCAGGGGATTAGAATTTGCCCAATCACATCGTTTCACTCTCAGTTTTTCCTTGTTATGCCTAATCGAAACGGAAAATGCCTCACCACATCCTATATTGCTTTAGTTGAAATTGGCGCTCTCCAACTTCAACTAAAGCAATACACTACATTGATGCGATTAGCTAGGCTATTCGCATCACAAATAGTCCTATTTTTATTTGAATAGTAAGGAATGACTCGACCACTACACGCAGGCGATGTGCTCGCTCACTTTGGCGATAATTTGGAAGATGCCAGAAAAGCCTTAGAATAAAATTATAACGGGTGTTATTCGTCCCTAGGAGCTTGTCCAAGAACTCACATGTTCATAAATATGAAATTTTGATTGATAAATAAGGATTTTAAAAGCACGATTTTGCTATTCTCGGACAACCTCCTAACGGACTATGCCGAAGAGCTAACAACGGAAACTACGTATTTTGAGCGCATTAAGGGAACAGGCAAGCATTGAGCTCAGGAAATGAGTTCAGCACCCTGTACTGTAATGGACGAAAAAATCGCGCTTTCGGGTAAATTGCGCCCGAAAGCAAGAAAGAGACAAATCAACATATAACTAAACTTAACTGCATTTATTGTTTAGCTTTATATTGACTTGTAACTATCTATAGTATAGTTTTATCTAAACCAATAATGCTTTAAATTATAGACGAAGGTCATCCGATGGGCATTGAAACGGTAGTTTTAAAGCAATATCAAAACAAGGTGAACCAAGCTTTAAAACAGTTTGGGGGCTACGCAATGCCCTCTTCAGAAGGTTGGCTTAAAACAGTTCGTAAAGCGCTTGGCATGTCAGGCTCGCAATTGGCAAAACGCCTTGGCGTAACCAAAGGGCGGGTTTCACAAGCGGAATCTGCCGAGCTAACAGGAAGTGCCACGCTCAAAAGTATGCAAAGCATGGCACAAGCTATGGATTGTCGCTTTGTTTATGCGATCATTCCTGAAAAAGAAATTGAAAGTGTGATCAAGGGTCGCGCTGTTTTAAAGGCAAAAGAACGGATCAAAGCGGCCTCCACACAGATGGCGCTTGAAGCGCAAGCGTTGAGTGACGAACAGCTTACCTTTGAAGTTGATCGTCTTGCCTCTGAGATCATCAAAAAAATGCCCTCTGATTTATGGAATGATGAATGAGTAATGGGTTAGATGAACCAAATGGCGCAACGCCCCTTGATCCCGATGAAAAGGAAGGGCTTCGCTTTGCGCATATTACGACCAGAGGCGAGCTTGATCAGTTGGAGCAAGCAAACATCGTCGAAGGCATGCAGTGGCTTAAAAAGCAACGCCATACAGACATTTTAAGTGAACGGTTTGTGCGCGATTTGCATAAACGGTTATTTGGGCAAGTCTGGAAGTGGGCGGGCATATTCCGTAAAAAAAAGAACATCGGTGTCGATCCGATCCAGATCGCAGTTCAGTTGCGACAGCTATTAGATGATGCACGCTACTGGATAGAGCATGAGACCTATCCATCAATAGAGCTTGCAGCACGCTTTCATCACAAGCTGGTATTGATCCACCCATTCCCAAATGGAAATGGTCGCCATGCACGCATAATGGCGGATGCAATACTCACCAAGCTCATGGATACACCTGCCATTGATTGGGCAGGAGGCTACAAATTAGAGGCAATGAACGAGCGCCGCGATCAGTATATTGCGGCACTACGTACCGCCGACAAACATGATTTTACAAAGCTGTTTGAATTTGTCGGTGCGTAAGATTTTTGATCAAGTAAAATAACGAGCTTTTCGGAATTTAATCCCGAAAAGGTAATTTTCACAATGGGTACAAACTAAGGCATTAAGGGTATGGTGGATAGCAATTTTATTAATGAAATCAAGAGGCGACGCACGTTTGCTATCATCTCCCACCCCGATGCAGGTAAAACTACGCTCACTGAAAAACTGCTGTTGTTTGGGGGGGCGATTCAGTTAGCGGGGACGGTTAAAGGGCGCAAAGCAGCTCGCCACGCCACATCTGACTGGATGGAAATGGAAAAGCAGCGTGGCATCTCGGTGACAACCTCGGTGATGCAGTTTCCTCATCAAAACAGCATTATTAATTTGCTTGATACGCCAGGTCATGAGGATTTTTCTGAAGATACCTATCGCACATTAACCGCAGTAGACTCCGCTTTGATGGTGATTGACAGCGCCAAAGGAGTGGAGCAGAGAACCATTAAATTGATGGAGGTCTGTCGCTTACGGGACACCCCCATTATTACTTTTATCAATAAACTAGATCGAGAAGGCCGCGACCCTATTGATTTACTGGACGAAGTTGAAGCGGTCTTGAACATTCAATGTGCGCCGATTACCTGGCCAATAGGCATGGGGAAAAATTTCAAAGGTGTCTTCCATCTTTATAATGATTCCATTCACCTCTTTAGCTCAACGCATGGCGGTAAAATTCAAGCCGGTGAAGTGATTAATGGCCTGGACAATGCTCGTCTTGATGAGTTGTGGGGAACTTTAGCTGATGAGCTTAGAGAGGAAATCGAATTGGTACGCGGTGCGAGCCACGAGTTTAATCAGGAGGCTTATCTGCGTGGAGAACTCAGCCCGGTGTTTTTTGGCTCCGCAATTAATAACTTTGGTGTGGGCGAATTACTCGATGCTTTTTCTGATTGGGCGCCGACTCCGCTGTCGCGCGCAACACAAACACGTAAAATCGCTCCTGACGAGGAAAATTTCAGCGGCTTTGTATTTAAAATTCAAGCCAACATGGATCCTCAACACCGAGATCGTATTGCTTTTTTACGCGTCTGCTCAGGGCGTTATAACAAGGGAATGAAACTACGGCATGTGCGCATTGGACGCGATGTGCAAATTTCTAACGCCATTACCTTTATGGCTGCTGATCGAGGACATACGGAAGAGGCTTTTCCCGGTGATATTATCGGTTTCCACAACCATGGAACGATTCAAATTGGCGATACGTTCACTTTGGGTGAAGAACTAAAGTTTACAGGTATTCCCAACTTCGCTGCAGAATTATTTCGCCGTGCTCGCTTGAAAGACCCGCTCAAAATGAAAGCACTGCAAAAAGGCTTGCAACAGCTTTGTGAAGAAGGCGCAACACAATTACTCAAACCCATGAGTAATAATGATCTCATCCTCGGTGCCGTTGGTGTTTTACAATTTGATGTGGTTGCGCAAAGATTGAAAGATGAATATAAAGTGGACTGCGTGTTTGAAGCGGTTACTGTAAATACCGCACGCTGGGTCGTTTGTCCGGACACAAAAATACTTGAAGAATTCAAGAAGAAAGCGGCCGACAACCTTGCCCTTGATGGCACGGGGCATCTTGTTTATATTGCACCGACTCGAGTCAACTTACAGTTAACCGAGGAACGATGGCCCGACATTACTTTTTTGGCGACCAGAGAGATTTGATATATCCGTGGCGTTATGCGTTCAGGTGTTAAGCGCAAGCAGATGTGCGTGAAAAATACCTGAATTCATATTACCCCTCAGTTTCAATCACCACAGAATAGAGTTTTTACTCTCTATTGATCATAGCTTCCTGGATGATTCGCCCGGTGATATCAACGACAGAAACTTTCCATTCGCCAAGTAAGTTCGGTAGTATATTGGTATTTGACCAGACACGCCATCTGGAACCACCGATTTGAAATTTTACTTCTGCGATAACTTCACCATCAAACTCCCAGCGATGAAAAACCGTCTCTCCCATAAAACCTTTGAGTTCGGTAAAAAAATAAAGATGTCGTAAATTGTTTTTGATGGTCTTGACGGTATCAATAGGTTCTCGGTTGACAACAGCACGGGTAAAGGCGGCACGGGATACGCTTCCACCAATGGTATTAAGAATACGGTCAAGTCGAGTTGAAGTCGTGTTGGCACCAGACTCGTCGTGATTGATCAGTGACTTTGCCGGGATGTTGGTAATGCCTCCAGCAGTGGCATTCATACTGAAAACGCTCAATAGCATCACTATTGTTGTATGTGTTAAATGTTTCATGGCTTGTCCCCCTTAAAATAGGTAGGTCAGGCGGCAGTGAAATCAATCATGCCTATGCCTGTGGCCGAACAAATGTCCTCCGAGTATCAAAAAAAGGAGGACGCATTCCCTTATGTTAGTTAGCGGCGTTTTCTGAGGAAATCTTGAGTGCGGCTGGAGAGCATCACCATTCTATATTTTATGGGTATAGAGCAAAATATCAGTTATTGAGTGGTTTTTTTGCGTGGCTTACAAATCGCTTATACGTTGAAACTGTTCATTAAGATTATGAATTTCCTGACGGAGTGTGATACTGCGAGTTTTTTCTTTTTCAACCACAGAGGCTGGTGCCTTGGCTACGAAACGTTCATTAGAGAGTTTGTTATCAATCTTTGTTAAATCTGCTTTTCTTTTTGAAATTTCTTTTTCAAGTCGGGCGATTTCAGCGTCTTTATCTATGAAATTCGCCAATGGAATGAGCAGTTTCATTTCCCCGACTAACGAAGTAGCCGCTTCCGGTGCGTCATCGTCATTGTTGAGCCAGGTAATGGATTCCAATTTTGCCAGCGCAGTGACAAGGTGGGTATTTGCGTTAAGGCGTGTTTCGTCATTGGCGCTCCCATGACTTAAAAGCACGGGAAGCGGTTTGTTCGGAGGGATATTCATTTCACCCCGAATTTTTCTGACGCCCAGGATGAAAGTTTGTACCCATTCCAGGTCAGCAACGGCATCTTGGTCTACTTTGTTGTTATCTGCAATGGGGTAGTTTTGCATCATGATGGTCTTGCCTTGTATTTTTATCAGCGGTGCTACGCGCTGCCAGATGTCTTCCGTGATAAACGGAATGATCGGATGAGCCAAACGTAAAACGGTTTCAAGTACGCTGACCAAAGTCAACCTGGCTCCATTTTGAATAGCCATCGAGCTGTTTGTCGAAGTCAGAGCTGGTTTCACTAATTCAAGATACCAGTCACAATATTCGTTCCAGGTGAATTCATAGAGTTCATTGGCGGCAAGATCAAATCGATAACTGTCCAGATGACGATTCACATTGTGGATTGTGGTTTGTAGCCGGGACATAATCCAGCGATCAGCCAGGCCATATTCAAGATGAGTCAAGTCAATGTTTTCATTTTCACAGTTCATTAACACATAACGAGCCGCATTCCACAGCTTGTTGCAAAAATTTCGATAGCCTTCTATGCGTCCCATATCAAAGCGAATATCTCGCCCGGTCGAGGCCAGAGCGGCAAAGGTAAAGCGCAATGCATCGGTACCAAATGCCGGTATGCCGTCTGGAAATTGCTGGCGTGTTTCTTTTTCGATGCGCTCTGCCATTTTGGGTTGCATCAGACCGGAAGCTCGTTTTTTGATTAACGTTTCGAGGTCGATCCCATCTATCAGGTCGATGGGATCAAGAACATTGCCCTTTGATTTGGACATTTTTTGTCCCTGGGCATCGCGCACCAAACCATGGATATAAATTTCTTTAAACGGAATTTCTCCCGTAAATTTAAGCCCCATCATAATCATTCTCGCCACCCAGAAAAAAATGATATCAAAGCCGGTGACTAAAACACTCGTTGGGTAGAAGGTTGTTAATTCATCTGTTTTATCAGGCCAGCCTAATGTAGAAAATGGCCACAGCGCAGAGGAAAACCAGGTATCAAGCACATCAGGATCCTGAGTCAGCACAACCTGAGGATCGAGATTATGTTGTGTCCGAATTTCAGCCTCATTACGGCCAACATAAATTTTTCCAGTCTCGTCATACCAGGCCGGAATACGATGCCCCCACCAGATTTGGCGGCTAATACACCAGTCCTCAATATTGCGCATCCACTCATAATAGGTATTAGACCAATTTTCAGGAACAAATTTAATTTTTCCTGATTCCACGGCTTGAATTGCAGGTTCGGCCAACGGGCCTGCTTTAACATACCATTGATCCGTTAGTAGCGGTTCAATCACCGCATGTGAGCGATCACCACGCGGCACCATCAGGCGATGATTTTCAATTTTTTCAAGCAAGCCTGCTTGCTCTAAATCGGCCACTATTTTTTTTCGTGCAGCAAAACGATCCAGACCTTGATAGGATTTAGGGATGAGCTCGACCGTAAACAGAGGGGAGGAGTTCAGTTCATTGTGTTGTTGTCCATCGTCTTGAGGCGACTGCTTGATGCTGGCATCAATAGTGAAAATATTGATTAAACCATGGAATGGCAAGGCTTGAAGTGCAGGTGTGGTATTGTGCCGTTGCCATACCTGATAATCGTTATTGTCGTGAGCCGGTGTTATTTTTACACAGCCTGTGCCAAACTCCGGGTCAACATACTCGTCAGCAATGATGGGAATATTACGACCAGCAAGCGGTAGTCTCAGCATTTTTCCGACCAGATGGCGATATCGTTCGTCATCAGGATGTACCGCTACAGCGGCATCACCAAGCAGCGTTTCAGGGCGGGTGGTGGCAACAATAACATGACCGTCATCATCCGCTAATGGGTAGCGCATATGCCACATTGAACCGTTTTCTTCCTTTGAAATCACTTCCAGGTCTGACACGGCCGTATGTAAAACAGGATCCCAGTTAACCAGCCGTTTGCCGCGATAGATCAGCCCTTCGTTGTAGAGCTGGATAAAAACGTCCTGTACTGATTCTGATAAGCCATCATCCAGAGTGAAACGTTCTCGTGACCAATCCAGAGAGCTGCCCATGCGCCGCAACTGATTATTGATAGTGCCGCCAGATTCCTCTTTCCATTGCCAGGTGCGTTCAACAAATTTTTCACGACCCAAGTCGTGTCGTGTCAAGTTTTCAGAGGCCAGTTGTCGTTCCACAACCATTTGTGTAGCAATGCCCGCGTGGTCGCTGCCGGCTTGCCATAGCGTGTTTTCACCTTTCATGCGATGAAAGCGAATCAACGTATCGACGATGCTGTTTTGGAAAGCGTGCCCCATATGTAAACTACCCGTCACATTGGGAGGGGGAATCATAATGCAATAGGGAGGTGCATCTCCTCCTCTGGGCTTGAAGTAATGGTTTTTTTCCCAGGTTTGATACCAGGTTGATTCAATTTCAGATGGATTATAGGTTTTTTCCATATTAATTTTGGTTTGCTCAGTTTAACGGTAAAGTGTTTAAGGCCTTATTGTACACGGCCTTTATTTTTTCTTTTGATGTTTACGGTATCTTTGATTGTTCATAAATTTTGTTTGTCAAATTGACATTTCATGTGAGGATACCGCATATTTTTGTTTTCGATAGTAACGGTAGCGCTTTCTACTGAGCTGTTTGTGTGACTCGGTGTTGTAAACAATTTCGGCAATACGAGAAAATTGAGTGTGCGCTAAAGGAACATTTGTTGCCATGTTAATTAACACGTCATGGGCGGTGGCCGGAATATCTGCGTGGCCCAGGGTTATTTTTACCTTGTCGTCTTCTGTCGTGTGGTGAGCAAGAACGTGTGGCAAAAAACTGCCTGGGCTGAATGTCCAGAGCAGATCATCTAATCGCGACGTTGCACTTTGATTATCGGTATGGATATAAATAAAGTGTTTTTGGCGAAAAACTTTTTCTGTCAAACGACAAACAAAGTGCTCACCCTCTCGTGCTTCAGAAATATTTAATAAGTAAAAATCGACTTGCATAATCGTGTTGTTAACTTTTCTTTTTCCCGGCTCGACCCAGAATATATTGCATCAAGAGCGAAACCGGTCGCCCCGTCGCACCTTTTGCTTCGCCCGATTTCCAGGCCGTACCAGCGATATCGAGGTGAGCCCAATGATATTTTTTAGTAAATCGTGACAAAAAACAAGCTGCGGTTATGGTACCGCCTTCGCGTCCACCAATATTAGCCATATCCGCAAAATTACTTTTTAGTTGATCTTGATATTCGTCCCATAAAGGCAGTTCCCAAACGCGATCTCCCGTGATTTTACTGGCACTGTTTAAATCATTGACCAGGGGCGGATGGTTGCTCAGCAGACCATTTGCATGCCGTCCCAGGGCGACAATCACGGCACCAGTTAAGGTGGCAACATCAATCACTACGGCAGGATCAAATTTTTCAGCGTAACTCAGTGCATCGCATAAGACGAGCCGACCTTCTGCATCAGTATTTAATATTTCAATAGTCTGTCCTGACATGCTAGTCACAATATCGCCGGGCTTAGAAGCCAAGCCATCGGGTAAATTTTCGGAAGCCGGAACAATCGCGACCACATTCACGGGTAAATTAAGCATGGAAACCGCCGCCATGGCACCCATAACGGCGGCGGCACCACACATGTCATATTTCATTTCATCCATTTTTCCACCCGGTTTAAGCGAAATTCCACCGGAGTCAAAAGTAATGCCTTTCCCTACCAAAACAATAGGTTTGGCTGTTTTAGCGCCGCCCCGGTAGTCTAATGTGATGAGTTTAGCCGCTTGTCGGCTACCCTGGCTAACACTGAGCAAGGCTCCCATGCCCAGTTTTTTCATGTCGGCTTCTTCTAAAATTTCGACCTTCATTGCCCGGTTTTTTTTTGCCATGCTTTTTGCCTGGTCAGCCAAGTAGCTGGGGGTACAGATATTACCGGGTAAATTACCCAGTGTTTTGGCCAAATCAACACCTGCAGCAATGGCACTCCCCTCCAGAGTTGCTTTTTCTGCTTTGGTCAAATCCCGTCGCGAGGGTACGGTGAGTATGAATTTACGTAAGGATCGCTTGTTTTTTGTTTTAGTACTTTTGAGCTGATCGAATTGATAGGTCATATCCGCAGTAACTTCAACCGCTTGGCGTACCTTCCAGTGCATATCCCGGCCTTTAATATTAAGCTCGGAGAGATAACAAACCGCTTCTGTTACGCTTGTATTTTTCAATCTCATCACCGTTTGTTGGATTATTTTACGGTATGAGTTGTCGTCGAGTTCTCGTTCTTTACCACAGCCAAGCAATAAAATTCGATCAGCCAAGGTTCCAGGGACATTATAAAGTAGTAGGGATTGGCCAATGGCTCCTTCCATATCACCGCGACGCAGAATATTGCTGAGATGACCTTCTGAGGCCGCATCGATACGCTCGGCAACTGCCGTCAGTTTGCGGGACTGGAAAATACCAACAACGATACAGGCCGATCTTTGCTTTTCTGGTAACCCACTTTTTACGATAAAATCCATCATGACCCTTCCCTGAAAAAATGTTATTAGTGCGCCGCCTAAAAGCGTTCTTTTATATCATTCTTAGGGATAGACGCGCAATCACTTCCTTTGCTTCGCCTCCCGGCCTTGTCTCCTATGTTGCATACCTCCTCCATACCCTCTCCTAGTCAGGTTTTAAGATCAAACCACCGCCATTTTATCCTGATTAATTTGTGGCGACGCATCTCTACGTTGTAACGCCTTGACCTGCACCACCACAAACGCACACTTTAGCTCGTCCAACTGCGGATTCTAAGATGAGAGACATTAAATCGATGTCCATACCTGAGATTGAAAATGGATATCCTGACGGCACGACACCATTAGACCCAGATGAATTGAAAGGACTTAAATTTAAGCATGTGACAAAAAAAGTGTACTTGAAGTGAACGTCGCTCAAGCGATCACTATTATACAATTCAGGTGTAACCGATAAAAACAAAAACTTCAATCAATGGGCACCGGGAACATTTACAATAAAATAATCAAATCGATCATGACATGTCATTTTTGTCAGCCTCCTATAAAGATACCGTCAAAAATGGCATATACAGACTAGCGTGCGGATAACAACCATTCCAACCCAAGAAAGAATTATTTTTATAAATCATAAGAATAGAGTTATTTTTAACCCATTCAGCTTATTTGGCGCAAATAATGCTGCTACCCGCATAATGAGAAAATTCGCTTTACAATAGCTCAAAAACACAAGGACAAACCTGATGATTTTAAGGCAATTGTTTGATTACGACACCTGGACCTATAGCTATCTTGTTGCAGATCCAGAGAGTAAAGAAGCCGTATTCATCGATCCGGTACTGACTCAAATTGACCGGGATCTGAGCTTGCTTTCTGAGCTGAAACTGGATTTAAAATATACGCTGGATACCCATGTTCATGCCGACCATGTCACTGCAAGCGGTCATTTACGTGAAAAAACGGCGTGTAAAACAGGCGTCGCCAAAAAAAATGGCGTGGCATGTGCCGATTTAGCATTAGAAGAGGGTGAGACATTAACTCTGGGTAAACTTTCCATTCATGTGCTTGAAACACCAGGGCATACTCCGGGTTGTTTGAGTTTTAAAATAGGTCACTCTATTTTTACCGGTGACGCTCTGTTTATTCGCGGTTGCGGTAGGACTGACTTCCAACAAGGCAATGCCGGACAGCTCTACGACTCAATTCAAAACAAACTATTTACCTTACCGGAGAATACAACCGTTTACCCAGGACACGATTATCAAGGCCGAACCACCTCGACAATAGGTGAAGAAAAAAGCCATAACCCAAGACTACAGCTCACTCGAAGTCAGTTTATCGAATTTATGCAAACATTAAATTTAGCCAATCCCAAACTGATAATGGAAGCCGTTCCGAGCAACCAATCCTGTGGAAAAGAACTATCCTAATCGAGGCACAACAAGGTGACATTACTTCTTTGGCCAACCGCGCTTGGCATAGGAATCATACTAGGTATGTTTGGTGCTGGCGGTGGAATGGTCACCGTTCCGGCGTTGATTTATTTTGCTGACATGCCGGTAAAACAAGCCATAGGGATGAGCCTATGGATCGTCACCTTAGTCTCTTGTGTCGCCTTAGTTCATCAACGAGTATGGAGACATTTACAATGGAAACTGGTCATCACATTGGGGCTATCAGGTATTGCAGGTAGCGTTTCAGGCTCGATATTAGCTCAATATCTTCCTGAACAACTACAACTGGGGCTATTTACTGCTTTAATTTTTGCGGTAACATGGTGGGTCAGTAAAATAAAGCTAGCTGATCGTATTGGTCTTTATCGTTTTGTGCCCGCAACGTTCACCGGATTTGCAATCGGAATTTTAACCGGAGTCTTCGGTGTCGGAGGGGGGTTTTTACTCGTACCTGCGTTGATTTATCTGGGTATCAGCCACTTTCCAGTAGCCGTTGCCCATTCCCTGGTATTAATCGCGCTGAACGCCCTTGCAGGGGGCATCAGCTACCTCGGTCAAATTGAAATTCCAATATTTGAAACGTTTATTTTTGCTTTGGTTGCTTCAATGGGTACCGTGATAGGTACCTATTTATTGAAAAAAATTTCGGGGCAATATTTACAAAAAAGCTTTAGTTTTATTTTGGTTTTAATGGGCATATTTATGGGCTGGCGTACCCTGACCATGTAAAAGGACTAAGAGGCTGTCCGAAAACACGATCAGGGTAACGCTCTTTAACGAAGAGGGTATTATGCAAGATTCAAAACATCATAAAGTCGTCATCATTGGCGGGGGAACCGGAGGTATTGCTGTTGCAGCTCACCTAGCAAAGGAAGCAGAAAAACTGGATATTGCCATTATAGAACCGGCTGAAACACATTATTATCAACCCGGCTGGACTTTTGTGGGCGCAGGAATTTATTCGGCGGAAAAAACAGCCCGGCCAATGAAAAAGGTCGTGCCACGTGGCGTCAAATGGATCAAGGAAAGCGTGTCAGAAATAGCGCCAGAAGAAAATCAACTCACTATGAACTCCAGTCAAATCGTGACCTACGATTACTTGGTGGTTGCCGCAGGAATTAAAATAAATTGGAACAAAATACCGGGATTAAAAGAATCATTGGGTCAGAATGGAATCGTCAGTAACTACGACTACAACATCGCCCCCCTAACCTGGAAAGCCATTAAAGAATTTCAAGGGGGAACTGCAATTTTCACACAACCTCCACCGCCTTTCAAATGCCCTGGAGCGGCACAAAAAATACTTTATCTTGCCGATGATGCCTTTAGAAAAAACAAGGTTCGCGACAAAACAAATATGATTTTTTGTTCTGCGGCTCCAGGAATTTTTCCTGTAAAAAAATACGCAGATGAACTCAATCGTGTCATCGAAAGAAAAGGTTTGGAGATGAACTACCAAACCAACTTGATTGCCCTGCATCCCGACAAAAAAGAAGCCATTTTTGCAGCAGGAAACGAAGAAAAAATCATCCGTTACGATATCATTCACGTTACGCCACCCATGGCAGCTCCCGACTTTATTAAAACCAGCCCGATTAGCGACGAAGCAGGTTGGGTCGATGTTGATTTACATACCTTGCAACACAAAAAGTACAAAAACATCTTCGGACTAGGAGATTGCACTAATACCCCCAACTCCAAAACAGCCGCCGCGATCCGTAGTCAAACACCCGTTGTAACCAGCAATTTACTTGCGACGATGAACGAGCAAACTGGAAAAGCAGCATATGATGGTTATGCCTCATGTCCACTGGTCACAGGTTACGGAAAATTGGTACTCGCCGAATTTGATTATAACCTTCGCCCAAAGGAAACCTTCCCTTTTGACCAAGGTCGAGAACGGCGCAGTATGTACTATTTTAAAAAATATATTTTACCTAAGTTTTATTGGGACGTATTACTAAAAGGGGGTGACCTCAGCCTAAGCGGAAGTTAATATTGATATAAAATATACCCATGGCGTTTGAAGTCTAGGTATTGAGTGTGCGTCCTATTTATTTTTTGGAAAAAATTCCGCGCCCTCGGTTTTGTCTCCTGAGTGCCTTTGCTCGGCTCTTTTGGCGCTATCTCGGATTGTTTTCCCAACTAATCCCTAGCTCCATCCATGCAATCGTGCTCACGCTCATTACCTATTCTTTTCACAGGAAGCTATCCGGAAATATTACAAACGAATCGCGAAACTAAAAAGCGTTTTGAACATCAGGAGTGCCACCGAATGCTTACTTCCGTTACATCTATATGGGTATCAGGCATCGTTTTTGCTGTAATTCATAGTCTGTTGGCGCAGAACAGATGCAAAAAATTGCTTTATCAGGTAGGCTTAAGCGCTCAAAAATACCGGTTCAGCTATGTGATCTTTGCCATTTTTAGCACATCATTGTGGCTCGCCTTTGTCCATTCGCTTCCCGATACGCATTTATACCGCATTGATGCCCCTATCGCATGGCTGTTACGTGTAATACAACTGCTGGGGCTTGCTCTATTTTTGGCCTCTCTGATGCCCATTGACGTGAGGATATTTTTGGGACTACGCAACAATTCTGGTAACATCGACCCCTTTATTGAAAAAGGAATTTATTGTTATGTTCGGCACCCCATGTACTTAGCGATGATGCTGGTCATGTTCGCGACGCCAGAACAAAGCGTCAATTCCATTAATTTGTATACTGTGGTTGCGATCTATTTCATTATTGGCGCTAAACTGGAAGAACAGCGACTGATGCTGGCTCACCCCGAATATAAAAAGTACTGCCACCGCGTAGCGGCCTTTATTCCTTTTTCGAAAAGAATTTAACACCCAAGTTTCGGAGTTCAAAACTGGGATTTCCCGGTAAAAATTTCCACTATTTGAATTTCAGCTCCATTGTGAATGTATTGATCAAACAGAGCTTTGTTATTTGTGTTTTTATCCAGTGCCTTGGATGATTAACTCATGAATAAAGAGTTGTCGTATTTGTACCTAATTTGAGCGACTGATTTGCCTAAGCTGATAACCATATTGACCGATCGTTCTCTAAATTTTCTGTTATATTTCTTTTTAACTTGTTTGTTCATTCCTCAATTTTTAAATGTTAGTTTATGTGAAATTGAGTGTCCGAGTTAATATAACCACATCACTTTGGAATGGAACACAATAACTTTGTACGAAAATATACCCATGATGTTATAGATTTAGGTGTTAGCGTGTGCAGATGTGCCTTAGATTCGGTTTTTCCGATGGAGAAAAAACGCAGGCCTAGCTAGCTAAGTTGAGTTTTTTAGATTGAGAAAAAGTCGAAGATGAGATACAGATGTGCGTGAAAACACCTAAATTAAAACACTATGGGTATATATGAAAATAATCGGTACATTCTCTATTTTAATCTTACTTGGGCTTACCGTGCTTGGGTGTGAGCTAATTATAAATAAGTTTTCGTTTCACCCTGACAATGTAAATGTTATACCAACAGATGAACTGCCTCACGGAATTCAAGAGATAACCATTAGTACAAAAGACAAAGTAAAAATCACCTCTCTTTATTTGCCATCATCTGAATCAAATAGACTTGTAATTTACTTTCACGGCAATGCGGGGAATATTTACCACAGAATCCCAAGCTTGCTTAAATTTAGTCAGCTTGGTGTAAATGTGATAGGTGTAAGTTATAGGGGATACGGGAAGAGCGATGGTGATCCCAGCGAGAAAGGAATATATCTAGATGGACAAGCAATATTCCAATATGCAGTCAAACACATGGGCTTCTCTAAAAAAAATATCATCATCTTTGGCCGTTCGATAGGAACCACAGTGGCTATCAATACCGCTCAAAACAAAAAAGTAGGTGGAGTCATATTGGTTACCCCCCTGACAAGTGGAAAAGAGCAAGCAAAGGCAGGAGGGTTATGGGCGATATCATCATTGGCCGGAGATTCATTTAATAATATTACGAAAATTGAAAATATTGATTCCCCACTCCTAGTTATTCATGGAACAGATGATAGCGTCATTCCTTACTCAATGGGTAAAAAAATATTTGATAAGGCAAAAGTAAAAAAGAAATTTGTAAAGATTAAAGGTGCAAACCACAACAATTTACATAATGTCTTTGAGCAAGAATACTGGTTTCCAATAATTCAATTTATCAAAAATTTGACTCAAATCTAAACTAACAGACACCCTAAAAAAACGGGTAACTGTCAAATCAGGTCTGAGCGATTACAAATCTATTAGACTAATTTCTACCTGCCATAATTCCTCCATCAACATCCCAAATAGCTCCAGTAACCCACGCACTCTCTTCGGTTAATAAAAAGTCAATCACGTTTGCTACATCAATAGGTTCACCAATGCGTCCTATAGGGTGAAGACTATTAAATGAAGTTAGCGTTGCTTCGATCTGATCTTTAGGTATAAAGCTTTCATACACGGCAGTACGTACAACCCCTGGTGATACGGCGTTGACTCGAATGTTATCATCTGCAAATTCCATTGCAAGATGTTGAGTTAATGCATGTATACCTGCTTTGGCCATGGAATAAGCTGAAGATGGTGTGGCCTTGATAGCTTGCTTAGCCCACATAGAGCCAATATTAACGATAGAACCAGAACCATTCTTCTGCATATTTTTAACTATAGCTTGGGTAATATAAAATAGAGCCTTATTGATATCATGGTAACAGTTGAAATCTTCTAATTTATGATCAAGAAACGTTTTAGGAGTGAAACAACCGGCCGCATTCACAAGATATTTTACATGTCGTATTTCTTGATCAATTTTTTGAGCCAATGCTTCGACATCATCAACTTGATATAAATTTGCTTGATAAACTTCCAGATCACCTAACTGCTTAAGTTGTTGCTCGGCTACTTCTAGGTGTTCTGGATTTCTTCCAGTAATACAAACGCTGAGTCCTTTCTTTAAAAGAAGTTTTGCTGTTTCCATGCCTATTCCGCTAGTACCACCAACAACATACACAATTTCATTATTTTTTTCTGACATTACATGACTCCAAATATATAAATTAGAATTGTTTCTAAGATCAAAACATTGTATGTTTCACCTTGGAACGATAATGTACATAGTTGATGCTTGCCTGAAAAGTATGCACTTTTTTGTAAGGTAAGCACTTTTTGGTAGTAATTGTGATGAACTCAAGCACTCAGCCTTCAAGAAAAATTTCTCCAGGAAAAACGGGGGGCTTAATCGAATCTATTTTTCGATGCAAATGGTCGCTCACTGTCTTGGATCTTATTTCCAATGAGATTAATCGTCCGGGAGAAATGGTCAGAAGTGTAGAGGGATTAAGCACGAAGGTATTAAATGATTGCTTAAAAATTAATGTTAAGTTTGGAATTTTAAAAAAACATTCTTTCCCTGAAATCCCTCCAAGAGTTGAATACCATTTTACTGACTATGGAGCAAAATTTGTTCAAATCATCAACCAAATACAAAAATTGGAAGATGAAATGGATCAACTACTACAGTAATTTTTATGAATTGTTTGATATATAAAAAAGCTTCAAAAAAGCATAATTTTTAGTCTTAAACCTAAAAAAATCAGTTATCTCTGCCAAGCGATAACAAGTCACCCTTTGTTGCTAAGGAATGAGAATAAAATAACTTATGCATCTGGCATCACAACTTCGGCTCCTTTGAACGTTCTTCAATCAAAAAATACGCACTTTAGCTCACTAGAGCTGCGTTTTTTCTCAAAGCTTCCGCATCCTGCCTACATCCCTGTAGGCAATCAGAACGTTCAAATAGAAACCCAATTTGTGCGCCACTTGCATAAGTTATTGTGTCTCATTCCTAAGTCGTGTCGGCCGATTAACGCAACACCAGCGGCAAAAAAAATGGTCATAACGAGCACGCATGGTAACATTGTAAAAATAAAAGGAGCATAGAGGCAATTGATTTCATTTTTCAATGAACTTAAAGCCATTGTGCCGCAGTTAACTTCAACTGAGTGCTGATACCGAATTTTGGCAAAAGCGATGGAGAAATTTAGAGCGATATAGGGGCAATTCAGCTCGTAGCGTGGGGCATCACCTAAATTTTAACGCCGCAGGTATACTACCTTAACGCTTTTCGCACCACACGAAAACCAACAGACGAAGTGCGGTTGTTAACGCTCGCCATAAGACGGTCAGTGGCGCGAGAAGCTTCTAGGTCTTCGTCCCACGAACCACCGCGAACAACACGCTTGCCAACGTGGCAATCATGAGTCCATTCCCGACCGTCTGTGGGCGCGGCTTCATAGTTGGCATGATAACAATCCTTGACCCACTCGCGTGCATTACCACTCATGTCATATAACCCAAATATATTTGCCTTTTTTTGCGCCACGGGTTGTTGGTAAGCAAGGCTTTTCGATGAATACCAGGCGACGACACTCGCTGTTCCTCTGCCACAATAAAGATTATTTTCGCCAGCGCGACAGGCGTATTCCCATTCAGCCTCAGTAGGCAACATGTACTCTCCCCTATCACTATCCGGCTTGTTTTGATTTAACCAATGCAAGAAGTAGCTGGTATCTGTCCATGAGACGAATACGACCGGAGCATTATCGTCATGCCCATTAGCTTTCATAAATTCGTCCTTAAGAATATTGATCATACTTGATTCGATAATGTAGCGTTTATACTGCGCCAGGGTTACTTCCGTCGACATAATTTGAAAGGATGAGACCTCGACGGTGTGTTGCGGTAATTCATTGGGGTTCACGTCAAACGTTTTCGAGGCCGCTCCCATTTTAAAACTACCACCTGGGATCTCGACAAATTTCATTCCTAAAAAATTGGTGAATTCTTCAGCACTCACGGTTGGTGTAAACACATAAGCGATAAATATAAGTGCGACAGCTAACTTGTTAATGGAATAATGAAGCGGTGTTAACGGTAACAATGCTTACCTCCTTTGTGATATCTCCATCATATTTGAAAACCCGGCATTAACCCTATAGTTGCATAAAAAATTAGGCGCGGGCGCTTTCACGCATAGCTGCGCCTAATTTTTTATTTTTCTTCAATCAGAAAAACCGAATCTAAGGCGCATCTGCGCGCGCTAACATCTAAATTAAAACACCATGGGTATATATACTTAATTTTTAATTTCTACCGGTATAGATGCAGCAACACGAAAGCCGTTTCCATAGTACCAATTACCAGGCTCACCGGCCAAACGATAGGTTGCGCGAGCAAAATTTTCGCTGAAACGCCAAGAGCCACCACGCAAAACACGTGCAGCGAGAGTTTCGCTTTTGAGTTGTCCGCCACGACGATCTTTAATACCCGCATCATACCTCAACCGCTCAATTGTTAATGCCGCTTCGACTTTCTTTATTTCTCCCTTGCGAGCAGACTGACCTACCGCTTCGATTTCCCGCTGCAATATTTCATCGTCATCCATACTTAATGCATTCCATGCACTGCCATCGGTTGGTGCACCCACGTAATTATCGTGATAGACATCCTCCACCCATTGCCAAATACTGCCAGACATACCGTATACGCCCCAGGCATTAGGCGCTTTGCTAGCAACTTCGCGCTGATTTTCTGTTCCTTCACGATTGACCCAACCAATGTCAAACACATTATCGCTGCCACAATAACGTTGTTTACCTCCGGCACGGCAGGCATACTCCCACTCCGCCTCTGAAGGCATGCGATACGTGTAAGGGTCGTTTTTGGCCTTGTTCTCATTCAGCCAGCGAATAAAGTCCTGTGCCTCGTGCCATGAAACCTGTACCACGGGTGCATTATCATCAAAAGAGTTAAGCCGTTTAAATTCTTCGGTATAAAGCCCCCAATCGTCTTTATTATCCACCTCACCAATCGCATTAAGGTATTTTTTGTACTGTGCAGCGGTAACCGGTGTGTTCGCTATTTTAAAGCCCGGGATTTTTACCGTGCGCTGCGGTGTCTCATTGTCATTTACGTTTTTATCCAAAATACCGCAACCAAGCCCCACGACAGGCAAACCAAGAAAAACACGTTTACGGTTTTCTTTTTGCATCCCCTCGGTCACCATACACGACCCCATTTCAAAGCTACCCGAGGGGATATCTACCAATTTGATACCAAGAAAATTCGTGTGTTCACCGGCAGCAGCGCCGCCAATTAGCCCCAATAACAAAAGCGTGACTAGAAGGTAGTTCGAACTACGTATACCATTATCCTCAAAGGTTTTTATTTTTATTCTACCCATAAACTACGAAAACCATCGCAAAAAAGCAGCCGACGTTAACGCCGTTGCACCCAACCCCGTTAACCCATACCAAACACGATAACGCCCCTTGCTGCTCCAATTTTCTGCACTTTTTATATAAAACAACACCAGAGAAATAGCTAATACCACGCAGACCAATTTTATCATTAAAGCGATCTGCGCCGTTGAATGTAAATCTGGTGTTTCGCCATAAAAATAGAGGCTGATCGCACCAAATAACAAACCACTAAAGGCTTGTACGCCCCACCCAATCAGCACCAACCAGGCAAACTTTCTCTTTAGGTCCAGATTATCGACCTGAATTTTGAATCCACTCAACGCGCCGCCAACAACCATTAGAGCACCAAAGTTATGGACTAACTGAGTAAGCGCATAGAAGAGGTTTTCCCATTGCATCGTTTACAATCGCGTAACTTTAATACAGGTTTCCTGACCAATGGGGGTATGCGCTTTATTGACAACCTTTAGACAAATTGAATGCTTACCGACGGGCAAAGGGCTGAGAGTAAAAGTAGCCTTTTTGCGACGCAAAATGCCTGCTTCCTTATGATTAATATAAATGTGAGAATGATCGCCACCAGGGTTAGGCTTGATTTCATATTTAACAGGAATAGGCTCCCCTTCCTGGAAAACCGCACCATCTGCAGGAAAAAGAATTTTCAGATTGGGATCTGCTACTACAGGTGACATCCACATTAAGGCATTAATAATGATGACTATATAAGTATATGTTAATCCTTTTTGCCTCATACCTCCCCCCCTCTAAAGAAGTGATCTAAATTTTATAACATGTGGCAGATCAGGTCGAGGGCATCCATTTTATCCCGAATTGACGAGATACTGGTTTTTGTAAAACCCTTAACACCCCCTCACAATATACCCATTTAGCCTTAATATTACAGGCTTTTTTACGTATATTTACACCTTCATTTTCGGCTTTCACTCTGCAACGGCTCTTGCGCTGCCTTTATACCCGACTCTTGAGGTGTTGTCTTTTGCGCATCCATGCCGTCGTCAATCAGAAAAACCGAATCTAAGATGTATCTGCGCACGCTAACGCTTTGCATGTTAACACTTGAACCATGTACAGGTATTTATAATATAAGAACATAACTTATCAATACAGCTAATAATCGAACGACTTATTGGAAGGGTCATTAACGCCAGAGAGTGAATTCATAATGCCATGGAGATAGATACAGGAAATAAAAAAATGTATAAATTTTCTAAAGAATTATTTGTCGGTACCGATATCCTGTTGTTAGTCGCGAAAGGACGTAACAGTCAACCAGGGTGACAAAATTTTGCCGGGTAATCGCCAATATTTTGGCGTTCAGTCATTTATTTGACAAGCGCTTTTCTTTCTACACCCTTGTTTTGTGTGCTTTTATCCCCTTAAACACGCACCCTTGCCTCCCATTGAACCTGAACATTTTTGCTCCGTTTTTTGACTTAACCCTCTCTATACTTACGATCAAGCCTAAAAAACGCCGATGTAAAACACAAAATAGGGGTTTAAATAACGTAGCGTAGAAAATCGTGATTATCTTTTTGGAGGTAAACGTTGTTCCCGCATACGCTCGGGATCAATCGTGTTTTTTAGGTGAAATAACATCACCACCATAAAAAATTAACTATAATTCAGTCAATTACCTGATATTTGGTTTATTGAGATTAGATTTTTTGAAAAAAAATGGGGCGCTGGCGCGCCCCGAAAAGAGAGGGAGGGTAAAGAAGAAATGACGATTTCGAGAGATTACAAAAACGTCACACTGTACAATAATGCATGGTACATGCCAAAAAACACTATTAAATACCGAGAGTAATCATGGTTATCGGGTTCAAACACGTACACCGATTTTTAGGCAAAAAAATAGGGCGCTGGCGCGCCCCAAAAGAGAGGGTAAAGAAGAAATGACGATTTTGAGAGATTACAAAAACGTCACACTTTACAAATAATGCACAAGTTACGCCAAGTAAAGGCCCTGTAAAGTCTCATGCTCCTAAACCGACTCTCAGCTAAGATGCTCGCCTATTAACGTGCGAAGATAGCCAGCCCTTTTAATAAGTTTAGTGCTTCACTAAGCTGATAATCTGTTTCTGTTAATGAGGCCATTTCTGGCTTCTTTTTTTCCAACGAAGGTTTTTCATTTGTTTTCTCCGTCGAATTATCGCTATTTTTAGGCTTCACTAAATGCCTGGACAAATCCGCCTCTTTTAACATGCTCAAACCATTTCTTTCGGTTTTTGATACCTTGAAATCTTCAAGTTTGATATCCGGTATGATGCCTTCAGCTTGAATAGATCGACCTGCCGGGGTGTAGTAACGCGCAGTGGTCAGCTTCAGTGCAGAACCATTATTCATCGGTAAAATAGTTTGTACTGATCCTTTACCAAAAGTCCGCTCTCCCATAATGAGCGCTCGTTTATGGTCTTGCAAAGCACCGGCGACGATTTCCGATGCCGATGCCGATCCTTCATTAACAAGCACGATGAGCGGAGCACCTTTGAGCAAATCAGATTGCGTCGCTTTAAACCTAAGCTGAGAATCTTTCACTCGGCCTTCGGTATACACAATCAAGCCTTCTGTAAGGAAAGCATCAGAGACTGAAACCGCAGCACCTAGTATGCCGCCCGGGTTGTTACGCAGGTCAAGTACTAGCCCTTTCAGGTTATCGGTACTTTCTTTTTGTAGCTTACTGAGCGCATCAATAACATTTTCACCTGTATGGTTCTGAAATTGGGTGATTCTAATATAGGCAAACCCTGGCTCGAGCATTCTTGATTTAACACCCTTAACCTGAATGATGGCGCGTGAAATAGTGAACGTAAGCGGGTTGTTATCCGCCTCTTTTCGAACAACCGTCAAATTCACCTCGCTACCCGGCTTTCCTCGCATAAGGTTAACCGCTTCGTTCAAAGTCAGCCCTTTTACCGGAGTTTCATTAATGCGAATAATCAAATCACCTGATTTGATGCCTGCTTTTTGCGCAGGAGTATCATCAATAGGCGCGATGACTTTAATAAAGCCATCTTCCATCCCGACCTCGATACCAAGGCCACCAAACTCACCAGAAGTTCCAACTTGTAGCTCTTTGAATGCGTCAGGATCTAAATAAGATGAATGTGGGTCCAATCCTGAAAGCATGCCTCGTATAGCACCTTCAAGCAACGAAGCATCACCAACGGGTTCAACGTAATCCGTTTTAATTTTTTCAAAAACTTCGGTAAATGCACGCAGCTCATTAAGTGGCAGTGGCGATTTAGGGACAGTACGCTCAGCGAGAACAGTTGGACTGTTTATTAAAAATACCCCCACTACGAGATAATAAATAATTTTTTTGATTGATTTTCTTTGCTTTGATATTCCCATTTTTTGCTCCTGCTGTGACCCTACCGTCTTCTCCGAGACTATTCGGGAATAGTCTCCTGGCAGCATAGGTGGTTTAGCCATTGAAATACAAGTTTTATTTGGTGAGAGGTTTAATCAGTGAACATCCACTCATTTCGCCCGGTTGCTCCAGCCCGAGCAAATCAAGCAAAGTCGGTGCGACATCTGCGAGTGTTCCGCGAGCTGCCAATTCGGCAGAACGTCCCACATAAATCAACGGAACGAGGTTGGTCGTATGAGCGGTATGAGGTGATCGGTTTTCATCAGCATATAATTGTTCAGCGTTGCCATGATCGGCGGTGATCAGCATTGCGCCATCAACCGCAATGACGCTCTGAAGTACCATACCCAAGCATTGATCGATCACCTCAATGGCTTTTACAGTGGCCGAATAATCACCAGTGTGACCCACCATGTCAGGGTTCGCATAGTTACAAATAATCGTATCGTAGGTTTTATTGGCGATCGCTGTACATAGTTTCTCTGTAACCTCGTGAGCACTCATTTCGGGTTCAAGGTCATAGGTGGCAACATCAGGTGAAGGGACTAATATGCGATCTTCTCCTTTATATGCCGCCTCTTCACCGCCATTAAAAAAGAAGGTGACATGAGCATATTTTTCGGTTTCAGCAATACGCAATTGTCTGAGGCCTTTTGTAGCAATATATTCTCCAAAGCCATTACGAATACTTGTTGCCGGATAAGCAACCACGCACCGAAAGTCTTTCTGGTATTCCGTTAAACTTACAAATGATGAAAGTTCAGGTGTGACCTGACGAGTAAAACCTGTAAATTCTTTTTCAATAAACGCGCGAGTCATTTGTCGGGCTCTATCTGATCGATAGTTTGCAAAAAGTACGGTATCCCCATCATTAACACGTATTGTTTCAGCATTGTTTGATGTGACCCGCGTTGCTTTTACAAACTCGTCCGTTTCTCCTCGCTCATAGGCCGCATCAAGACCCGCTATCGCCGTTGTTGCAGTATAGTCGCTTATGCCTGCTGTGATTAGATCATAAGCAAGCTGAATTCTTGGCCAACGATGATCTCGATCCATTGCGTAATACCGGCCAATAATAGAGGCGAACTGACCCTGCCCCAAACGCTCAAATACCGTTTCCATGAGCTGAAGAGAGCGAGCCGCACTTTTGGGGGCACAGTCTCTGCCATCTAAAAAAGCATGCACATAGAGTTTTTTTGCCCCTCGATCCGCCGCTAGTTTAACCAAAGCGTGAATTTGCTGCTCGTGACTGTGAACCCCGCCTGGAGATAATAATCCAAGTATATGTACGGCTTTGTCTTGACTTACCGCTTGGTCAATACTTTGGCACAGACTGTCATTTGTAAAAAAAGAACCTTCCTCAAGTGCCTTGTTAATACGCGAATATTCTTGATAAATAACTCTTCCAGCACCCAGGTTGAGGTGGCCCACTTCTGAATTGCCCATTTGATCGCTAGGCAATCCAACTTCAGCGCCAGAACAATTTATCAAAGTATGGGGATAATTTGACCACAGCTTGTCCCAGGTGGGTGTTTTTGCACCGAGAATTGCGTTACCGTATCGGTTTTCGCTATAACCCCAACCATCCAGAATTAATAAAATGACAGGTCGAGTTTTTTTCATAAGGCCTTTAACTTTATTACATTTAATGATTTATAATTTCAAATTATACTGCTTGTTCGTAGCGAGCTTCAGTTTACGCTAGAAAACTGTTCGAGAACAAACTGATTTACTGCGACCAAGCCACACTGATTCAGTTTTCCTCTCATTCTTCGTTAAAAATAGACCCATTATCCTAAAAAACGAACTCATTTGAGTTAGACTATGCCCGTGGCACATTGGAAGCGTGAATGCACGCCATTGTTTTTTAGTTGTAATCACAGGGTTTGTTGAATGAGTGACTTTTTTGGTTTTCTTGTAGATCATTGGATCTTATCATCGCTATTTATCTTCATCTTTTTTGCTTTGATCATGACAGAATTTCGAGGACGTTTATTAGGATTTAAAGACATCCCGCCTAATGAGGCGGTCAGATTAATGAATCAGGATAACGCGATTGTACTTGATGTGAGAGATGAGGCCACTTTTAACTCAGGCCATATTCTGAATGCTAAAAATATACCGGTTGGTTTGTTAGAATCACGATTGGGAGAGCTGTCTGAATCTCGAAGTAATCCGGTTTTACTTGTATGTCGCTCGGGGCAAGACTCTGCTCGCGCAGGGGGCGTATTACAAAAACAGGGATTTGCAGAGATTTACAAATTAGCAGGAGGGATGATGGCGTGGGAAAATGCTAATTTACCTTTAATTAAATAACCTTTTTTGCGCATCATTATTTTATTTTGCCTCTCTAAAATTTAGGAGTTATCACATGTCTGAAACAGCGGATCAAGCAGCAAGCAATCAGTCTCGTTTTCAGATTCAAAAAATTTACACCCGAGATGTTTCTGTTGAGACACCTAATTCTCCTCAAATATTCCAAGGTGAATGGAAGCCGGACGTCAATATTCAGCTCGGAAACAGCGCAAAAAAAATAGGCGACCATGTTCACGAAGTCATCACAACGGTGACAGTAACAACGAAATTAGACGATAAAACTGCTTATTTAATTGAAGTTCAGCAAGCTGGTATTTTCACGATTGAAGGCTTTGCAGACGAAGAATTAGGACAGATGGTAGGAAGCTATTGCCCCAATATACTGTTCCCTTATGCCCGTGAAGCCATCTCTGATTTAATAGCAAAAGCGGGCTTTCCCCAGCTTTTGCTTGCCCCTGTTAATTTTGATGCCATATATGCCCAACATCAACAACAAATACAGGCAGGCGAACAAGCTGAGCAATCAACGACGCACTAGGAGTGCTGTCCGAAAACAGACTAAGTCTACTGCGACCCAGCTATTTGGCCAGTTTTTCCGAAAACAGAATCTGATGTAATTTTGGTATCTTACAATTGCCCCATTCCTTACTCAAATCCATACTTGTATTATGAGCTGTCCCATCGCCGTACTGGGTGCAGGCTCATGGGGAACAGCACTTGCTCTGGTGTTAGCTAGAAACGGGCATAACGTTCATCTATGGGGACATCATAGCAAGCATGTCGAGCAAATGGCTCAACAACGCTGCAATCAACGTTATTTACCTGGCGTGTTGTTTCCCGATACACTGCAACTCAATCACTCAATCAGTCAAATCTTGGCCATAACCAGCCGCATTTTGATTGCTGTCCCTAGTCATGCTTTTAGAGAGGTAGTGCAGGCTATTATTGCGACTGGCTGCTCAATATCACATTGTGTATGGGCAACAAAAGGTTTTGAGAGTGGCTCGGGGAAATTGCTACATACTGTATTTCTTGAAGAAATGGACAAACCATTTCCATATGGTGTGATTTCCGGCCCCACTTTTGCTGCAGAAGTGGCTGCAGGACTGCCTACAGCGGTCACTATTGCAGCCTCTGATCAGACTACGGCAGAAAGTTTCGCCCAACTTTTTCACAATGAAAATTTTCGGGTTTATACCAGCCCTGATATGACTGGTGTAGAAGTGGGCGGTGCGTTAAAAAATGTATTTGCCATTGCAGCTGGCATTTCAGATGGGCTTGGTTTTGGTGCTAATGCCCGTGCCGCATTAGTCACACGTGGGATCGCCGAAATGGCACGCTTTGGCGTTATTTTAGGCGGTGCGAGAGAAACTTTTATGGGGCTGTCCGGCATTGGTGATTTATTAATGACCTGCACTGACGATCAGTCACGCAATCGTCGATTCGGCTTGGCGCTTGGACGAGGAGAGACAATACAATCCGCCATAACCCATATTGATCAAGTGGTTGAAGGCTATCAGGCCGCGCTTGAAGCACATCGTTGTGCGAGTAAATATGGCCTTGATATGCCGATCATCGAGCAAGTTTACCAAGTATTATATTGTGCTCGCAAACCGGTAGATGCAGTTTCTCAATTGCTGGGACGTGAACAGAAAGCGGAAATTCCAAGCTAAAAAACAGGCACGAAATAATTTCGTCATTTGGCATTCAACTTTCCCTTTTGAGTTGTGCTCCAAACGGAGGACGCCATGTTGACGTACTTGGTTTTATGCCAACCTACCTTATCGACACTAAAAAACTTTTTTATAAATTCTTTAATTAACAATAAATTAGAAAGAACCTACAGAGGTCATCAATAATAAAGGCGACCCTTGCCTTTCTCCATAAAAATTAAGCAGGCTTCCTGGTTGACGACGGACACTGGCTCGTGCGATGCTTCTGGTTTAAACTAAAAAACTAGACATAACGGAGGTTGAAGATGTACAACGTACGACATCACCTAAGTAATGATTTTCCTGAGTTTAAAACAAAAATCGAATATCTCAAAAGCAGTGATGCTGAATTTATTCGGCTATTCAATCAATACCACGCTACAGATGAAAAAATCAGCGGATGTGAAAAATCGATAAATTCATCAGAAGACATTGAACCCTTGAAACGATGGCGAGTACAGCTGAAAGACCGCCTATACGCCATACTAAAAAGCTGTGAAAATTCACGACAACATAAAGGTATGTCCTCTTCCCGCATGATCGGCGGAGCAGTATAACGGCTCCCCTCTTTTGGAGCTGGCCAGCAGACGAACCTCACCTCAAAGATACGGTGACCCTTCGCCTGCTGGCTCGTTTTACATATTACTTTGTGCGGCTTTTTGTACGACTGGATAGGAGTGCAGGCTCTTCATAAGCCAGTTCTACTCGGCGATTATCTTTATAAGCCATTAACTTATCTAGAGGCTGGTCATCACCAAAAGCTTGAGTTTTAACTTGTTCCGGACGAACACCCATCTGAATCAACAAATCAGCGACCTGTTGGGCTCGTTGCTCGCTTAGCACTTGATTATACAAGCTATCACCCTGACTATCCGCATGGCCACTGACCGTCAAAATCGCCTTGGGAGTGCGGCTTAGGTACAAGGCATGTTCGGTCAACTTATCCATATCAGAGGAACTGATTTCAGCACTGTTAAATTTGAACTTAACCACTCGATATTGAGGATAAGCTATAGCCTCAACCTCGTTCACTGCAATATTGACGCTCGTCTCAACACGTTCTATAACGGGTTGCTTATCCTCTTTGTTGTTTTCGATGAGATGAACAAAATCTGTCACTTCTGGCGATGCGTCAAAATCGGTAGCGCTATTTATCTTTGTTTCCTCCATTGATTTAGCGACTTCGACGACAACCCGTTCGGTTTTTTCATGCAATGCAACTCCCGTCTCTTCAAACCCTGTTGTTGATTTAGTCTCGCTACTTTCGTTCGATGTATTAAGAAGGTGAGCAGACCCATCTAGCGAAGAAGAGTGTGCGGCCATTGGCGCTTCTGTCGTCGCTGAACTATCTGAAAACCCTTCTTTTTTCATTGACGTTATTTCAACACCGTCACCGGCGCAAGCGGCCATCACAGTGAATGTAGCAGGGAGTGCCAGTGTTATCAGACTCTTTTTAAATATACGTTTTGCGCTGTCATTAATCATATTGTGCTCCTTATGCAAAAAATTTGAGCTATTTTGTTTGGCTCCAGAGACATTAAAACCTTAAAAAATGACAATATGCTTATTGAACCGAGACACAATGAAGTTCAATTCTGATGAATTAGGACACAACCCGATCTTAAACCTAAAAAACGCCATTGATCCACGATGTAGAGGACAAGTGAAACCGTAACTGCACTCTTTACAACTCACTGAGAAAATAATAAGTAAAACGGCTTTAAAATAAAGGCTCGGTATCGGGTGTCGTAATGTCTATTTGTTGGGCGTCACCCGCTTTAAGTCCTCTTTTGGGAATATACGAACCGCGAAAAACTTCAAATATCGCGTCAGGGGTGTTGCTGTGCGCACGCAAGCCAGTTTTTCGATCGATGCGAACAGTGATGATGTCCGGAGGTTGTTCAGGGCTGGATTCAGGAACACCATTGAGTGCCTTTTCCATATAATAGAGCCACATAGGCAGAGCGGCTCGACCTCCTGTTTCACGATTTCCTAGAGGCTTCGGCGCATCAAACCCGACCCAACTAATAGCGAGTAACTTACTATTAAAGCCAACAAACCAAGCGTCTTGTTGATCATTGGTCGTCCCCGTTTTTCCAGCGATATCTTGTCGACCCAGTTTTAAGGCGCGCCTGCCCGTTCCTCGCCTCACGACATCTTTCATCATCGAATAAATAATGTATGCATTTTGCGCAGAAATTGTCCTCGGTGCGAGATTAATTTCTGGGACTGGATCCAGAATTTCATCATCAATATCCGGATTAACGGGTAAAGTAGGGAGCGTCTCACATAGAGGGCAAACAACAGGCGGGTTCGCTACAAAAATAACTTCACCCTTAACATCTTCAATTCTCTTTATAAAATAAGGCTGAATGGCAAAACCACCGTTAGCAAAAGTAGCATGACCTCTTGCCAATTCCAGAGGCGTCACCACCCCGCTGCCAAGAGAAAGTGACAGATCGCGGGGTAATTGTGC
Organism: uncultured Chromatiaceae bacterium; assembly: GCA_964421045.1. GTDB lineage: Bacteria > Pseudomonadota > Gammaproteobacteria > JAADHS01 > JAADHS01 > JAADHS01. Next base: position 10,417 of record CAYQVF010000005.1, on the reverse strand, counting down.
GGTGTCGAAACCAAAATTTTCAATATATCTTAATGCTGTTTTTACACCCACACTGCGGAGCAAGCGGATTGAGACCAGGTTGCGGGAACGGGTAAGCGCTTCTCTAAGTCGTGTTGGCCCAAAAAATTTACCACTATAATTTTCGGGTCGCCATGCCGCTTCAATTCCCGGGTCATCAAAAACAACAGGCGCATCATTAATAAGAGAGGCCGCCGTAAAACCACTTTCCAAAGCAGCAGAATAAATGAAAGGCTTAAAACTAGAGCCAGGTTGGCGTTTTGCCTGTGTGACTCGATTATATTTACTTTGATAAAATGAAAATCCACCGACTAATGCTCGAATAGCGCCATCCTCTGGCGAGAGAGAGACGAGAGCGCCACTGACTGTCGGAGCCTGGGCAAGTCGCCATTCGCCTTTGGCCGTTTCTGTCACCATCACAATATCGCCAATTTTGAGGATATCGCTTGCGGTTTTAGGCGTCGGACCGCGACGATTGTCACTCAGGTAGGTTCTTGCCCATTTCATGTTACTCCAGTTTATGACCCCACTTTTTTCTTCATTGAAAAATAAGTGTGCACGGTGTTCTTCCATGGCGATCACTAAAGCGGGTTTAAGCGGGCCAATACTCGTTACTTTGGTTAAATACTTTTGCCACTCCTGCGGACTAGCATTGCCTACCCAGTCCAAATGCCGGATTGGTCCTCGATAACCATGACGTTCATCATAATCAAACAAGGCTTGTTGCAATGCCTGGTTAGCCGCTGTCTGTAAAGGTTTTTTTATGGTGGTTATCACTTTATATCCCGCGCTATAGGCATCGTCGCCATACAATTTAATCATATGCTTTCGAACCATTTCAGCAACGTAAGGCGCTACAATTTTTGTAGTCTGGCGATGAAGTTTAGCCGTAACGGGCTCAGCAATAGTTTGTTCATAGGTTTCATCATTAATATATGCCAAGATATGCATACGACCTAGAACATAATTTCTACGAAGGAGTGCGCGTTCAGCATTGGCGATCGGATTAAATGTAGACGGCGCCTTGGGCAGACCAACAATCATTGCGATTTCAGCCAGCGAGAGCGCTTCTAATTTTTTATCGTAATAGACCTGTGCTGCTGAGGCGACACCATAAGCTCGATTGCCAAAGTAAATTTTATTTAAGTAAAGCTCTAATATTTCGCTTTTTGTGAGCTCGCGTTCAATTTTTAACGCCAGTAATATTTCGGTTATTTTTCGTGTGTAAGTTTTTTTTCGACTCAAAAAAAAGTTTCTTGCAACTTGCATGGTGATCGTGCTGCCCCCTTGCGCTTTTTCACCCGTAGTGAGCAAGACCCACGCAGCACGCATTAATCCTTGATAATCCACTCCGGGATGTTCAAAAAAACGGCTATCTTCAGATGAAATCAGTGCCTTGACCATTTGTTCGGGGATGTGTTCAAAACGAACGGGTTGACGCTTTTTTTCACCGAATTCACCTAATAAAACCCCTTCTTCAGTATAGATCCGCAATGGCACCTGAAATCGAACGTCTTTTAAAGCTGCGGTTGAAGGTAGATCAGGAGCCAGGTAAAAATAAACACCTGCGACAGCCAAGCTTCCGAGAAATAAAAGTAATAACAGGCTCTTAAAGCCAACTTTGACTAATTGTTTAAATTTTTTCATAGGTTTTTACATGACTTGCTTGGCATTTCAGGATAGTCGCTCATGATTGCCACTAATGTTTCTATTCCCTCTACCGATAACCCGTAGAGAAGTGTATTAGGGTGATGTTTTAAGCGGATGATTAACATACGTCTTGTCTTGCGAAAACATCGTTTATATCTCAATTCAGGATGAATGATAAATCGAAATGATGCCATTACTCAAATCGAGTCCAAACAATTACCTTGGTTTGGATATTAGTTCTACAGCAGTCAAACTCATTGAACTGAGTCAAAGTGGTTCACGCTATCGAGTTGAATCCTATGTTGTCGTGCCTCTGCCTCCTCAAGCTGTTGTAGAAAAGAATATAGCAGATGTTGACGCCGTTGGTAGCGCGGTATCTCGTGCAGTTAAATTATCAAAGACCAAATCACGCCTCGCAGCCGTTGCCGTTGCTGGATCGGCTGTAATCACTAAGGTTATCACAATGACGGATACTTTATCCGACAAAGAGATGGCAGCACAAATCGAATTGGAGGCTGATCAATATATTCCCTACCCTCTTCAAGAAGTCAACATGGATTTTGAAGTCATAGGCCCATCAGAAAAAAAATCTGATTCGGTCGATGTTTTATTAGCGGCTTCAAGAAGTGAAAATGTGGATGTGCGTGTTGCCGTTGTTGAATTGGGTGGACTCATTGCAAAGGTCGTCGATGTTGAAGCCTATTGTCTAGAAACGGCCTTTTCCCTACTGGGTCAACAATTACCCGATCATGGCGCGGGAAAAACGGTAGCCGTCGTCGATGTGGGTGCCACCATGACGACACTGAACGTTATTCACGATTTTAACATTATATATACACGCGAACAGGTTTTTGGCGGAAAACAACTGACGGAAGAAATTCAACGACGTTATGGGCTTTCTGTTGACGAAGCCGGGATAGCAAAAAAACAGGGGGGTCTGCCGGACAACTATGCCCTGGAAGTGTTATCTCCTTTTAAAGAAGCGATGACGCAACAAGTCAGTCGATCTTTACAATTTTTCTTTTCATCGACGCAATATAACAGCGTAGATCACATTATTTTAGCGGGGGGTTGTGCTTCAATTCCAGGCATAGATGAGCTAACAGAAGAAAAACTGGGTACCTCAACAAGTATCGCCAATCCCTTTACCAGCATGTCTTTGTCTTCAAAAATTTCAGCCCAGGCACTGAGTGCGGATGCGCCCTCACTACTCATTGCATGCGGACTGGCTATGCGGAGTTTTAGCTCATGACGACTATTAATTTATTACCTTGGCGCGATACGTTAAGAAAAGAGCGTCAGAAAAAGTTTTTTACGGTGCTTGGTATCTCTGTAGGTGTGATGTTAACGGTTATTGGTGCAGTGCATTTGGAAGCTGCAAAAAGACTAGACCATCAAAACATGAGAAATGCATTTCTCGAAGAGCAGATAAAAAGAGTTGACCTGCTCATAAAAGAAATTAATACGTTAGAAAAGAAAAAACAACATCTCCTCGATCGTATGGAGGTCATTCAGCAGCTACAACAAGGTCGCCCACAAATAGTTCATATTTTTGATGCATTGGTAAAAACACTGCCTGATGGTGTGTATTTAACCAGCCTTAAACAATCTAACGGCGTATTTTCCATTCAGGGTTACGCTCAATCAAATGCACGTGTTTCTGCATTTATGCGTAATTTAGATGGGTCTGACTGGTTTTCAGAGCCCAAGTTGAGAGTTATTGAATCAAGCAAAAAAAAGAGCGGCCGACGTAATAGTAAATTTACATTAAACGTTTCCCTAAGAAATAAATTAAAAGAAGAAGAGAATAGCTAATGGACTTATCTGCGATTAGTTTTACGGACATTGACCCCAATGATATTGGTAGTTGGCCGCTTTCTCTCAAAGTACTGGTTATTGTGGTGGTCTGTGTAGGCGTGTTGTCTGCAGGGTATTTTTTTGATACCCAAAAGCAATTAACAGAGCTGGAAAATATAGAAAAAAAAGAAATTGAACTTAAAAAAACATTTACATTTAAGCAAAATAAAGCCGTTAATTTACCTTTGTACGTCAAACAAATGGAAGAAATGGAACGTTCTTTTGGCGCGATGTTAAGACAGCTTCCCAGTAAAACAGAGGTTGCTGAATTATTAGTCGATATTTCTCAGACTGGACTGGCTAATGGACTGGAATTTCAACTTTTTAAACCTAAAGATGAAATTCCTGCTGAGTTTTATGCCGAGCTGCCGATCAAAATTAGAGTATTGGGAGATTATCATGAATTTGGCAATTTTATCAGTGACGTTGCCGCCTTACCTCGAATTGTGACATTGCAGGAAATTGCAATCCGGCCTGCCAAGGGAGATAAAAAGAGTGTTGAAAAATTAGTTATGGAAGCAACCGCAAAAACTTTTCGTTACTTGGATGAATCTGATGATGAAGACTCATAAAGGCAAGGATGTTGAAATGCAGCGCATAATAAATTTCAAAATACATAAAACTTTATATAGCCTGGTTTTACTTGCTTTGATGGGGTGTAGTGTATCTGACATTTCAGATCTCACGATGTATGTAGAAGAGACGCGTAACGCTCAAAAAGGCCGAATAGAACCCTTACCACAATTCAAACCCTTTGGCTTATATGAATACAATGCCAACCGGTATCGTGATCCATTCACCAAATGGGTTGATGCATCACAAAGCCATGAGTCAGTGAAGCGAGTATCGAAAGGACCACAACCTAACTTTAATCGTCGAAAAGAATTACTAGAAAAATTCCCTCTGGATACTTTACGCATGGTTGGAATTTTATCACGAAAAGAGGGTAGATGGGCCATCGTAAAAGCTCCGGATGGCATGGTCTATCGAGTGCAAGAAGGTAATTACATGGGACAGAACCATGGAAAAATAATAGTGCTAAAGGAAGAAGGTTTATCACTGACCGAATTACTGCCTGATGGACTCGGAGGCTGGCAGAAGCGCGCAGCAGCATTAACATTGGAAAATTAAATTAAACCTAATTCAATATCAGGTTTAAAGTTGATTTATTTTTTTATACACCAACTGAGCACGTTGTTGGTGCACTGATCCTTAAAATAAGGGAGTCTATATTTTATGTTCATTGAAAGGAGAGGGATGGTGACCCAAGTTAAGAGTCCAGTGATGACGCTAATGCGTTATTGTGCGTTATTTTTAACCTTGTTGGTAGTCTCACTACCTCAATCTTTATTTGCTGAAGAAGGGAGAAATGCATTAGTCGATGTAGGCTATTCTAGTCTTCCTGGTAATCGCGTATTAATCAAGATATCAATGGAAAAACCGGTGTCTATGCCGAACAGCTTCAGTATAGATAAACCTGCTCGCATAGCACTGGATTTCCCCAAAACCGTATCCCGGTTGAAAAAAAAATCGACCTCGATCAGCTTGGGGGCGGCGAGAAATATCACAGCGGTAGAGGCACAAGGTCGAACTCGAGTCGTTCTCAATCTCATTCGCATGGTCAAATATGATACTCGTGTAGACGGTAATAGCGTTTTTATTACACTGGATAGTCCAACCTCCGTCATCGCTAATTCTGCGACAAAAAACGCAAACAAAGATGAAGAGCAATCCATAAAACATATAGATTTTCGTCGTGGAAAAAATGGTGAAGGTCGAATTACGGTTAATTTTTCAAGCGCAGCATCGGTGGTTGATGTGACTAAAGATGGCGGGAAAATAATTGCCTTCTTTTCAAATACCAAACTACCAGAGCGATTGAAACAGCGTTTAGATGTTATTGATTTTGCAACACCGGTCAACTTTATTGAAAGTTTCCCAAAAGCCGGCGGTGTAAAAATGGAAATTGCAACTCAAGGGCCTTATGAGCATCTTGCATTTCAATCAGATGATATTTTTACTTTGGAAGTACGTCCGCTAACGGTCGAACAAAAGAAAAAAATAGAAAAAGAAAAGTTTGGTTATACAGGTGAAAAATTATCACTTAATTTTCAGGACATCGAAGTAAGAGCCGTATTACAGCTTATTGCCGATTTCACCGGATTAAATCTGGTGACCAGTGATACCGTTAATGGCAATGTCACCTTAAGGTTAAAAAATGTACCCTGGGATCAAGCTCTGGATTTAATTTTAAAAACAAAGGGGTTGGCGATGCGACAAATGGGCAACGTCATTTTGGTTGCCCCCGCAGAAGAAATTGCGACACGTGAAAAACAAGAGCTGGAAGCGGAAGCGAAATTGCGTGACCTGGAACCCTTGCAGTCTGAAATCATTCAAATTAATTATGCAAAAGCAGCCGAGATCGCCGCTTTATTAAAAGCACAAGAAAATACGATGTTAACAGAACGCGGCAGTGTTTCTGTCGATGATCGCACCAATACGCTGTTGCTCATGGAAACGGTGGGGAAAATTGTAGAAATCAGAGCGCTTGTTAGCCGACTTGATATCCCCATAAGACAGGTCTTAATTGAAAGCAGAGTCGTCATCGCCAACGATAATTTCACACATGAAATTGGTGTTAAATTTGGCGTAACAGGCGTTAATCCCAGCAGTGACGGCATGATTGGTTTTTCTGGCAACTCAACCGGTGTCGATACTATGGCGTCGAGTGCCATTACGAACCTAGCAACCAGCGGTAATGCTGCACCGATTGCGCTGCCTTCATTGACCGATCGACTCAACGTCTCTCTACCCAGTATTAATACCGCAGGACAGTTTGCATTAGGAATTTTAGGTCCGGATTTCATGATTGACCTGGAACTCTCTGCGATGCAAAAAGAAGGAAAGGGTGAGGTCTTGTCTAATCCGAGAATTATTACTTCGAACCAACAAGAAGCCTTTATTGAGCAAGGCGTAGAAATTCCCTATCAGCGAGCGGCCTCAAGTGGTGCAACAACCGTCTCGTTTAAAAAAGCAGTATTGAGCCTCAGGGTCACTCCACAAATTACTCCGGATGATCGGGTCATTATGGATCTCAATGTGAACAAAGACAGTGTTGGTGCCGTCTTTTTGGGTACGCCTAGCATCAATACTCGGGAAATTAAAACCCAGGTTTTAGTCGCAAATGGAGAAACAGTTGTGTTAGGTGGCATATTGGAAAAAACGAGCACCAATGGCGTAACAAAAATACCTTTGCTCGGAGATATACCATATTTTGGAAGGTTGTTCCGCAATGATCTTAAGGTTAATGATAAAGAAGAGTTACTCGTTTTTATCACTCCAAAAATTCTGAAAGAAAATTTGAATTTACGTTAAAGGTATAGAGAGGCGAATGGCAATGAAAACCAAAATTGATTTCAAAACTAAGCCCATCCCTTTTTCGGGAAAACTACGCAAGGTTTTACGCCCTGTGATATGGGCAGGGTTCAGCGTACTCGTGGCGGCTTGTGGCGGCGATGCCTTTACAACACCAGGCAATACCGACCCCATCACTGATCCCATAACAGACCCGGTTACCGACCCTGTTATTTCGAAAGCGGCTAACATTATTTTGCTTGCCAGCACGCCGACTTTGGGCTCTGCCAGTTCCTCTGAAGTTCAGTTAACTGCCCAAATAAAGGATGTTAATAATGCTTTAGTAGAGGGCGAAATCGTGACTTTTAGCGCGACGGATGGGGGCCTGTTGGTTTCTTCTGGAACCACTAATGCCGCCGGTTTGGCAACAGCCAGCTTATCAACGGCGGGCGATCCTGCTAACCGCACCATCACCGTTACAGCGACTGCGGGAGAACAAAGCGCAAATGTAGACATCACGGTAACCGGTACAACCATCAGTATCAGTGGCGAAAGTTCTGTTGTGTTCGATGATGAAATTGACTTAACTATTTTTCTGAAAGATTCAGAGGGTAATGGCATTCCCAACAAAACGGTTACAGTCAGCTCGGCTAACAACAATACGTTGAGCACAAACTTGTTAATGACCGGTGCCAGCGGTGAAGTTCCAGTAACCTTAACGGGCACACAAGGTGGGGCAGATGTAATTACCGTCTCCTCGCTTGGCTCGATTGCGCAATATACCATCAATGTCTCCGCTGACCAATTCGACTTGACGTTGCCCGATACCGATTTAAATATTGGTGTCACACATACTATTATTCTTAATTGGCAACAGGGCGGCAACCCTGTAGCAGATGGGCAAGTCGTAAATTTTTCGGCCACACGGGGCAGCTTATCCGCTTCTTCGGCGACAATAGCCAATGGTCAGGCGAGTGTCACCATCAGCTCCACCAATGCCGGCCCGTCACTGATCACCGCTTTTGTGAACGACGGCCCCACAACCAGTGCAAGCATCGATTTTATCGCTACGACACCAGCCAAGCTGACGTTACAGGCAGCTTCAGCCACCATTGGGCCTAATGGCCAAAATGACGCGATTACCGCCGTGGTACGTGATGCAAACAACAACTTGGTCAAAAAAATTCCGATCCGCTTTAACATTGTTCAGGACAACAGTAATGGAGCCATCTCCAATTCCACTGACACGACAGATACCCTGGGGCGGGCTTCGACGGTCTATACCTCCACCGCTGTGACCACCGCTCGGGATGGCATCATTATCCAAGCGGAAGTAGAAAACCGCACAGATCTTCCTCTCCCGTGTGATCAAAGCGAACTCTGTACGACGGTCGCCATCACGGTGGCTCAGTCCGATCTGTTTGTGCGTCTCGGTACCAGCCATTTGATGTCAGCCCTGGATGCTACGCGTTACAGCAAACCCTATAATGTCCTAGTAACGGACTCTGCCGGTAATGCCCGAGCCAACGTAGACGTTAAACTGACGCTGACGCCGAGTAATTATATCAAGGGTCGACGTTTTCTGGGCTCAGATCCCGATACGGGAGAACCGAAGGCACCTTGGTTTGCTGTTCCGAGTGCAACCTGCCAAAGCGAAGATTCCCTACTGGCTGATAATGATGCCGATCTGAATGGTATTTTGGATACGGGTGAAGACTTAAATGGTAATGGGCAATTAGACCCAGGCAATGTGGCCAGCGTACCCGCCACGGTGACCACCGATGAAACCGGGTTTGCCGTTTTCGATATCATCTACGGAAAAGACTTTGCTTCATGGGTTCAATACGAGCTGACCGCGACGACGCAGGTTGCAGGTAGTGAAGGTTTAGATAAAGTGGAGTTTATTTTGCCGGTCTTGTTGGCTGATCTCGCCTCCAAAGATATTACGCCACCAGGCTATATCAGTCCTTTTGGCTCTACGGGGATTGATGAGAATGGCAATGCTTCAGGAACTGATTTGGTTAATTGCAGTAATGCGAATTAAAGTCTGAAATATTTTTCATTGTTGATCTCGTGAAGGGGCATGTCACTGGTGACATGCCCCTTATGCCGTTAACTAAAAATAATAATCATCCCCATGCCACCGGTTCACGACCAAATATTATTTAGAATGGGTCGATTGAGCAGGCCAATAAACGGGAAAGGTTTATCTTTCCTATATATACCCATGGCGTTATAGATTTAGCCTGTATTTGTTCGTTCTGATTGAGCAAAAGCGCAGGAATAGTCTCTCTTATTTTGAGGTTTTGAGATTGAAGAACGGGCAAAGACAAGTTGAAGATGATATTCCAAAACGGGAAGTTATTGCGTACCCATTCCTTAGTAGATGTCAAAGAGAGCGTAATGGAAGAAGTTAAAAATTTGTGGCTAAAGTTCAACTCCCGATTAGCTACTTTTTTAGCATGCAACTTCCACCACTGTATAAGCTTCTAATTCCCTAAAATATCTTGTAACAATTTAGCATGCTCCAAAACTTGGTGGTCCTTATACCTCCTTCCGTGTAATTGTATTCCAACAGGCAATCCATTAGAACTTTTTCCTGCGTTTATAACTGCGATAGGATGGCCAAAAGTCGCTGTAGCACAATTATAGGTTGCGAATGGCTCGGGATAAGAAACCAAAACATTATCAACTAAAATATCTGTGCCCGTTTTACAAATAGGTAAGCCATCTGAACCACATACTGGAGTGATCAAAAGATCATAGCCTTGTAAAAACTGATCAAATTCGTCCATTAATTCAACGCGCCGTTCCAATGCGCACAAATATTCCTTTTTTGAAAGCGCCATACCTGCGCCTAGATTTTTTGAAAAAGAATGGTCACCATAACGTTTTTTAAAAAGATAGCCAAAAAATGATTTCAATTGAGCTGGCGCATAACCCAAAGTACTTTTTTTAAGCTCATAACCGCAGATGTAACACCAAACTTTTAACGACTCTTTGTAATTAATTGAGGAATTTATTTCAACAACTTCAATACCTGAGTCTTTAATTTTTTGAGCAGAAACATTAATGGTATTTAACACATTTTTACTTATTGTAGTTTCTGGAAATATTGTTTGCACCGCTATTCGTTGTAACTCAGGTATAGAGCTAGGTCGTTTTAAATCTGAAATAACTTCAAATATAAGCTGTAAATCGTCAATATTACGAGCCATCGGGCCTGCCGAAAGTAAATTTTTAAGTGGTTTGCTCATGGGAATAGCCATATGTCCATCTAAAGAAATTACACCTTCTGTTGGCCGCAAGGTAGCAATTCCACATAGCGCAGCAGGCACTCTCAGTGATCCAGCAATATCACTACCCATTTCTATCGTTATCAACCCCCCAGATATTGCAGCAGCAGATCCGCCTGAACTGCCTCCTGGGCTGTACTTTGGGTTTATAGGGTTTGTTGTTATCCCATATCGTGGATGATGAGCTTGCCAATCAAATGACATTGTAGGAAGATTCGTCTTTCCAATAACAATAGCACCTG
>CAYQVF010000004.1:0-85591 GCA_964421045.1 uncultured Chromatiaceae bacterium | reverse complement strand
CTGAGTATCCTGAATTGCTTTTGGGATTTTTAAAAAAGCGAGATACCTATATTTCAAATTTTGTTTCTACAGCAGCGAAATAACAGATTGACACGCATCCCTGTGAGGGCAGAAGCATCTAAGCGGCTGTTAAATTTCTAATTATATTATGTTAATAGTTTTTAATGTCAGTCGTTTCCAGAGGAGCACTTTGACGTTTTTTACACTCTGCTGACACAGAACCCCATAATTAAATAAAAATATTTATCTTAAATACCGACCGGTTTGTTTGTTACAGTTAAAAAAACCAGACATGGAAAGCGATCATGAATGCGGCTGAAAAACAGGCAGAAAATCAACAAAATATATTGGAATTTGCCGCTGAAAAAACCCCAAAAAAAGGTTTTTAAGCCTCAAGCATGAGCAGCATTCTATATTTGTACCTGCTCTGCCAGTGCATCATTAAGCTGGCGCTCGATTTTCCGTTTGTAATTCAAAAAATAAATAGTTTGTACGTGCTCATCAACACCAGCATGACTTAACATGGCATGAGGCATATCCATATCTGTAATATAGATGGGGTAAGGTTCTCTATTTTTACGTAGCGACAGCACATGTTGAGCCACTTTTTTGAAAAGAGCAGGGCCATATTCTGCTGAAGAAAACTCTATCTCATTACAATAAATCCGAAACACTGGGATATGATCAACTACTGCCCCAATGACTTGTATATTAAACACTCGAGTTGGCCTTGAACTTTGGTGTAATTCACGCCTGGCAATGCCAGGATCAGGCGACCCCACTTTTGATATGATTTCAAAATATTCGATGCCTTTTATTTCACTCAGGTTTTCTTCTTCAAAGCCTACGATTTCATATCGTTGACGATTTAATATCGAGTCAAAAAATAGAGAAAAATGAGAGAGTACTGAGCGCCCATCAACAAAAGACATTTTTTGAAAAAATAATGAACCTCTTTCATCCAGTACATAAATTTCGGTAAGTACACCCGAAATTTGATAAAAAAGCTGCACAACACCCGGACGATTAAACGAAAACAAGGAAGGAAGTAGCGTTTTTTGAAGTGCCTGCCGGTCTATCACAACAGGTCGATATCGATCATTATGTTCGCCCAGTTGGGCAATTAACTCAGGGTATGAGTGAGCCACTTCATAATTTAAAATATTATTTTCTATATCAGCAATGTAAAATTTATTTTCTACAGAAAGAATGTATCTTGAATCTCCGCCTTGCTCCGATTGGTAAAAACAAGCAACGACATCTCGAAATAATTCTTCGATACGTTTTTTTATGGTTATCGCTCTCCCTGACGAATAGCATTGAGCAAATAATTCGGGCGGGGTTACCCCTTTGGTTATTGGTGTCCATCTCACATATTCCCGCAAACATTCCAATAAACCTGATGCGCCCGTGTAGCGTGATGTTAATACTTCTTTCCAGGTGGTAATGGTAATCATATCAAAACTCAATGCCAAATTTTCTCCCAAACCGCCATAACTCAATGCATCGTTATGATCGCTCATCAAATGATGGCCATTACGAGCGTATTCTTTCATGGGGTCGATGCCCAAGTTCACAAATATGCCCACATGTAATGCCAACGCACCTGTCATAAAATCTGATATTTCGGTTTTGATGACATTTTTTTCTGGGAACAAGCGTTGAAACGAAAATAACAGTTCTTTTAGTTCTCGAGACGTAAAATCACTTTCATTACTCTGCATGGCCAGTACCGTATTATTATTCATCATGGCGTTGAAATGACACCAGGAAAGTAACTCAATAAGACTGTGCGATCGTCGCAAAGGCCGCTCTTTTATCGTGTCATTTTCTTTAAGGGGTGCTGTAAACAACAACCAACTTTCTTTACCATCCTGTCCCACTGAGCGATAAAAAGATAAATGGCTTTCCCTGAGATTATTGGAAATTCCTCGATTGATAATTTCAACTTTCCCTGCCTTTCTTTCAAAAGCAGCATAAAGTTTACGACCTAATATATTTAAATCTTTTTGGTTGATAGAGGCCAGTTGAGCGTGCTTTCGAGCAAAGTCTGATAAAAATCTATAACTAAATGTGAGCGCTTTGACCAATACCGCTCGTTCCTTGACGACGTGCCCAATTTTCCATTCAGAGCGAGAATCAAGCATCGCCAAATAATCCTCTCGCCACGCCCAGGATCGCGTGACGGATTTCATTAAATCTCGCCGCCAGCTTTCTTCTCGGCGTTGATCAGGAACACTGAGTGGTTCATTAACCTTGAAGTAAAAACAGCGTCGCAATAAGGACAAGCGCTCACTCTCCTCTCTCTGTTCCAAATAATCTTCAAGTTTTTTATACATCATAATATAAGGGTCTAGCTCATCAAGATTTATTTCTCCTTCGTAAATAGCTTGCTTAAATAGATGACACAGCAGCTTAATATTGGGATATTCCGCAGCATAGCTTTCCATCAATAAAAGTTTAAGCACCGACTTATAAGGCGAATCAATACTTTTATATAGTTGCCATAGCGCAGCACCAAAAAATTCTTCCGCAGGCACACCAGGCAGAGCACCAAGATCTATATATTCATTTTTCGTAATAAAGCGCTTTGCCCGTAAAGATGCAGCATACGCTTCATAATTATTTTCTTGGTCCGGTGGAATAATCCACCACAAAGGATAACGACCACACAGTAACAGCCCTGTTCTGTAAAACTCTTCCATCAACAAATAGTGTTGCGCACTACCACTGCTTTCTGCTGAAATATCTTCGTGAACACCCTTACTGAAAGTTTCCGCTTCCACTAAGAAGAAATGAACCTCAAGATCAAAGCTCATCGCCCATTCTTCTATCGCTAATCCTTTTTGTCGAAGTTGTTCCAGCCGCTCTTCGTCAAGTTCTTTGGTGTGACAAACCCAGATGTCAAAATCACTTTTTTTAGAATACGCCACGGTGCCACCACTACCCATAAGAAATAGTGAATAAATATCGAAGCGTAATAATGCTCTTCTTTTTTGATCAAAACTTTTAGCAAATTTTTTTATGGTTTTAATCGCAATATCAGAGGGGCGATATTCAGCAATCCCGGCTGGCGTGGATTTAGAAATAAATCCAGGCAAAGAGGGGTGGTTAATATGAAACAATAACGGTAATACTTCGAGAAAATCACGCTGTCGTTCCCGCAAAGCGCTCTGCGTACGCTGTAATCTTTCTCTATTTAGCGCCATAAAACGCTTTTTAACCGTATTGATTTCTTCTAAAGTTGGTTTTTCGCTTTTTAACATAGGGTCATACTCTGTATGACTTATCGGCTCAAGCACGCGAAGATTCAACAAATTTGTGACACCTGACACCTATTTTCGAGGGCGTATTGCACTAATTAATTGATGTGTTTATGATTTGACAACGCACATCGCCTATTTTGGGCTGTACAGGCACCCGGTAAAACGTTTAACCTAGAAAACGCAATGGGATGCGAATGTAGGGTGCAAGGTCTTGATTCGAATTACGTAGTGGGGAAAATCGTAGTCACCTTACTTAACCAGGTGATAAAACTTTTTCTTGCGCAGTCAGGAAAATCAAGATCTTATGCTATAGGTCGTGGATCAACTGCGTTTTTTTGGGTTTAACCTGAGACTCATCCATCCAGGTTCTTTTATTAGAAATACGAAATATGGGTCGTCTTTTCATCGCTATGGAGTACATCAACAATGAGCAACCCGCTAGACTCAACACTAGCCACTTTATCTTTAGAGGCCGCCCCTGTTGGCGTGTTGATTGTTAATACCAAAGGGGATATCGTCTTTTTCAATAAAACGTTTAAAACCCTGTTCCATATTAACCACCCGCCTGAAAATACCCATATTGACTCATTACCGACAACGCTTAGAGAAGTCATAACGAATCAAAAAGAAGAAATGACAATACATAGCAAGGCGACAGATACAAAACATTTTTATAAGTGCTGGTATAATCTATCCGTCGATGAAAAGGATCACTCAATTTGGTTTTTCCTGGATGTGACGAAAACGACTCAGATCTATCAAGAGCGTGACCGTTTGAAAAACGAGCTGTCCAAAGTCACTACGCGTGACCCGCAGACGGGACTTCCCAATAAAAGTGCTTTGATGCAAGGCCTGGAACCTTTAGTATCGCGCAGCCGTCGTTATAACAATCCGCTTTCCCTGATTCGGCTCCGCATTAATATTAAAGCAGAAGATATTAATCAACTAGAAAACATTATGCTGCTCTTGTCTCGCTTTCTTCGTGATCAAATGCGTTGGGCCGACATGGTCGGCCGGTTAACGGCGAATGAATTCCTGTTAGTACTGCCCGAGACCGGAGAACAGGCTGCCAATACTCTGGTTCATAAAATAACTAAAAAAATCAGTCAATTACCAGTTAAAAATCAAGAGCCCATACCCAGTATTTCTATTGAAAGTGGTGTCTCCAGCTGGTCCAAAGGGGATGATATGATGCGTTTGATCCATAATACAGAACAAAACCTGATACAAAACACCAAGCAAAGCTAGTACACCTATTACAACGCTCTCTCCCTTGCAATTGTCGCTCGCACTTGTGAGGGGGCGGTTCCTCCAATATGATCACGCGCAGCTACGGAACCTTCCAAGCTAAGCACCGTAATCACATCTTGCTCTATGTCGGTAGAAAACTTTTGCAACTCTGCTAGAGACAGCTCCGACAAATCTTTATTTTGCTCAACGCCATAACGCACCGCTTGACCTACCACCTCATGCGCATCACGAAAAGCCAGGCCTTTGCGTACTAAATAATCGGCTAGATCTGTTGCGGTTGAGAATCCTTGCAGCGCTGCCTTTTCCATGTTTTTTTTATTGGCCATCATTACCGGCACCATATCAGCAAAAATACTCACCGACATTTTCACCGTATCAACCGCATCAAACAGCGGCTCTTTATCCTCCTGATTGTCTTTATTATAGGCTAGGGGTTGACCTTTCATTATAGTTAACAGGGCAATCAAATCACCATTCACTCTCCCGGTTTTGCCTCTGACCAGCTCGGGTATATCCGGATTTTTTTTCTGCGGCATAATGGAAGAGCCAGTGCAAAAACGATCAGGTAATTCGATAAAATTAAATTGAGCCGATGACCAGATGATCAGCTCTTCTGAAAATCGGGATAAATGCATCATAAGAATCGCCGCAGCACTGCAAAACTCAATGGCAAAGTCTCTATCGCTGACGGCATCCAATGAATTTTCACACAGCCCATCAAAACCGAGTAAAGAAGCGGTATAGGCTCTATCAATGGGATACGTTGTCCCTGCCAGAGCCGCCGCTCCCAATGGCATTCGGTTGACACGTCGGCGACAGTCCCTCATCCGCAACCCATCCCGTTTTAACATTTCGTACCAGGCTAATAAATGATGGCCAAAAGTGACCGGCTGAGCGACCTGTAAATGAGTAAACCCGGGCATGATCGTATCCGCCTCTTTTTCGGCCAGGTCGAGCAGTCCATTTTTTAAACGGTCAAGCTGCGTCATCACATTATCAATTTCATCACGTAAATATAAACGAATATCGGTGGCCACCTGATCATTACGCGAACGCCCTGTGTGGAGTTTTTTGCCGGCGATGCCTATTTTTTCTGTCAACTTTGCTTCAATATTCATATGGACATCTTCCAGAGCAATCGACCACTCGAACTCATCAGCTTCAATATCTAACAAAATTTGATCTAAACCCTGGCAAATCGATGAACACTCATCCTCTGTCAGCACACCCACCTTAGCCAGCATCTGCGCATGCGCCTGAGAACCAAGAATGTCATAGCGATACAATCGTTGATCAAAATCCACAGAAGCATTGAATGCTTCTACGGCCACATGAGTCGCTTCGCTAAAGCGCCCTCCCCATAGTTTTCTCTTTGGTTTATTTTCTGACACAAGGCTCTCCAAATTTAATTATAAAATCAAAAGGTTATAATTCGCACTAGAACTCTAAGTCAATGCAAGGTAGCATTAGTGTTTTTCGAAAGCACACTTGAAACGACCATGAGCAAACAAATTATTCGCATCGCAACACGAAAAAGTCCGCTGGCCTTGTGGCAAGCAGAATATGTGCGTGCAAGTCTTGAGCAGGCGCACCCTGGACTCTCCGTAGAACTCCTGACTATGACCACTCAAGGGGACAAAATACTGGACAGTCCGCTCGCTAAAATAGGTGGAAAAGGCTTGTTTGTCAAAGAGCTAGAAAAAAGCCTTTTGGAGAATGAAGCGGATATTGCGGTTCATTCCATGAAAGATGTCCCGGTAGAGCTGCCAATGGGCTTGCACCTGCCCATCATTTGTAAGCGCGAAGACCCTACTGACGCCTTTGTTTCTAACGATTTCGCATCCATTGAGGATTTACCACAAGGCGCGGTTGTCGGCACCTCCAGTTTACGGCGTCAATGCCAGATTAAGCTAAAACGACCTGATTTAACCATCAAAGACTTACGAGGAAATGTCGGTAGTCGACTCAAAAAACTTGATCAAGGTGAATATGCCGCGATCATTCTAGCTTCCGCAGGCCTGATCCGTTTAAAATTGAATGAGCGTATTCGCGACCGCATCGACACCCGCACATTACTTCCCGCTATAGGGCAAGGCGCGGTTGGTATCGAATGTCGAGAAAATGACGATAAAACGCTTTCATTATTAATGCCGCTTAACCATAGAGAAACCCAAATACGTGTTGCGGCAGAACGTGCAATGAATCATAAATTAGAAGGTGGTTGCCAGGTGCCCATTGCCGGATACTCGGAACTTACTGATAACAAACTTTTTTTAAGAGGTTTGGTTGGCCAGCCTGATGGCCGTATTTTACTCAGAAGTGATGCCAGCGGAGCACCCGAAGATGCCACAGCCATCGGCATTACCGTCGCAGAGGACTTACTTAAGCAAGGTGCAGATAAAATATTAAAAACACTTTATAATGGATAAATAAAGAAATTTTTAATACTATTTTTAAGAAAACACTAGAAAAATGGCTCAGCTCAGTTTAAAGTTTGAGGCTGACACTCAGAAATAGGGAGTTCAGGATCGTGGTACGCAAGAGTGTTCTAGTAACGCGACCTGCTGACCAAGGCATTGAGCTTTGTAAAAATATTGTAAACATGGGATGGGAGTGCACCCTTTTCCCTACGCTGGAAGTGGTTAAAGCAAGCGAGAGCGGCTCACTAAGCGCCGTAGTTAAAAACTTTAATACTTATGATATTGCACTTTTTGTCAGCGCTAATGCAGTCACTTATGGCCTTAGATGGTTTAAAAAAAATCATTTAAGTTGGCCGCAAAACTTATTGATTGGTGCCGTAGGCAAGAGTACAGCCACATCATTGGTTGTTCATGGGCAGCTTCATGTTGATTTGATACCAGATCAACGGTTTGATAGTGAGGGCTTGTTAGCGCTCAACGACTTGCAATATGTAAAAAATAAAAATATTGTTATTTTTCGAGGCAGTGGTGGCAGAGAATACTTAGCGGAGACTTTAAAAAAACGGGGTGCATCGGTAACCTACGCGGAAGTCTATCAACGACGTATGCCAACTCAAAAAATAGCAAGCATGCTCAGTGAGGAACAACGAAACCGCATTAATATTGCTGTTTCAACCAGTAACGAAGGATTAGAAAATTTATATATAATGACTGAAGAGGTACTTCGTCCCTGGTTATTGAATTTGCGCTTGGTTGTATTGAGTTCAAGAGCCGTTGTTGTAGCGGAACAGCTTGGTTTCAAGCACAAACCTTTGATTGCAGCACCCGTAGGTAATACGGCAATAATCGAAACATTAAAAAAAGTATTTTTATAAACCGTTATTATATTTTCGAGACCCACTTAGGGGGAGACAGATTCAATGAGCGAAAAACCAATACCAACCGAGGCTAAGCCTTCAGACTCAACGGCGACTGAATCAAATAGCACAAAGAATGCCCCTCCCCCTGAAGCGAATGCCTCCGGATCAACCCGCAATATGGGTATTGCTGCACCAAAACGACCCAGCAGCGCAGACGAAACACCGACAAGCACATCTGGTGGCCGCGGACTTGCGACAACGGCCATTGTGCTTGCCTTGGTTGCTGTTATTGTAGGGGTTTTTCTATGGAGTGAATTGTCAACCGTCCAACGTGAATTGGCAGGCACCACGGGGCTTGATCAATCCGAATTAAATCAAGTTCAGAGCGCCCTTGAACAAACCTCTGAAAACCGCACCGCCAAGACCACAGCAGAACTTAAAACACTTGTTGCCGAAGCACAACGAGAACTTGAAAGCGAGATAAAGGAATCTCTATCCCAGCTAGAAAACAATATCAATAATATTTCCAGCAACGTTAAACAACAGGACGCAAATACAGCAGCATTGGTCGCGACAACTCGCGAACTTCTAAAAGGTGAACTTAATCGAGCCACAACAAAAACCAAGGATGTCATCACACAAACTGATGGTACCCTGTCCGAACTAAAAGGTTCATTTAGTGAGCTGAAGCTGCAAGTTCAAAATCGCCTGGACTCAACCATCGCCAACCTGGATACCCGCCTTAAATCCACAGAAGACGAACAAACTAAACTGCAATTAATAGTTCAGAAATCACAAGAAGAACTGACTCAAGCCATCGGTAACAACCGCACAGACTGGGCATTGAACGAAGTTGAACACATTCTGAACATTGCCAACAATCAGGTTTCATTGGAAAGAAGCCCGATAAAGGCCATCACCTCTTTACGTACTGCTGAGCAACGATTACAAAACATTGACAATCCGCAGCTTACAAAAATACGCGAAGCGGTTAATACTGACATTGCCGCATTGGAGAGTCTTAAAACGTTAGATTTACATAACACGTCACTTATTCTCAACCGTCTTGCTGGCGAAGCAGGTAAATTACGCAACACTGTTACCAAAGCAACACCTGCGGTGGAAGCATTGGCTACGGAGGCGCCCGCGGTTGCTAAAGAAGAGAGTATTGCCTCGACTTCGTTACTTGCAATTAAAGGTTTTGCCAGTGCCGCCTGGCAAGGTTTAAGTGCCGGTGTCACCATCGCAGAAGGTGGAGAGGTTATAGCCCCTTTACTGCCCCCGGAACATGCTTTTTTTCTACAGCAAAATCTGCAATTAAAGCTTGAAAGTGCGCGTTTGGCACTTTTACGGCAGGACGATGCCAATTTTCATAGCAGTATCGCTGCGGCGAGAGACTGGACACAACGTTACTTTGATGCGGAAGATGGGACTACTCAAAAATTTATCAAGGATTTAAACAGCCTGGACGCACTGAAACTGGATCCGACCTTGCCTGATATTTCAAATTCTTTAAGAGTATTAAGAGAAATAAAACCTTCTCTTTCATAAGGGGTTAGAATTGTCCGGTCTTTATTCGGGCGGAATGACAATAAACAACACACCTTTTTTCAAGGCAACTTTTTAAGGTAACTAAGGGGAGCAAGCTATCATGAGGTTCTTAATCCTAACGATAGTCGTTATACTGGGAGCAGTCTATTTAGGCTTGGAAATTGAAAAATATCCTGGCCATGTCATGATTCAAATAGACGATGTAAAAACGATTAATGCGCCTATTGGTCTGACACTCGGTGCATTACTGGCAGGCTTTATTATTTTTTATATTGGAGTTAGGCTACTTATAACCGCAATACGAAGCCCTAAAACCATACGTAAGTATACGAGCAACAGACGCGAAAAAATAGCGAACAATGCGCTCAATCAAGGCTTTCTACAATTGGCACAAGGCCACTGGAAACCTGCGCAAAAACTCTTAAGCAAAGCCATGAAACACAAAAAAACAGCGGCACTGAGTTATTTGGGTACTGCAAGAGCAGCACAGGAGCTGGGCAACACAAAAGTTCGAGACAAATGTTTAAGGCTTGCAGAAAGTACAACCTCGATCTCAGATATCTCAGCTGAAATTACAGCAGCCCAGCTCCTGATTACGGATCGAAAATTGGATCAAGCGGCGAGCAAGTTGCAACAACTTTTGCGTAAAGATCCCCAAAACACCCTTATTTTAGCAGAGCTTAAAGATTGCTACATTAAAAGCCAGTCCTGGGAAGATCTCGCTGAAATCATCTCTGACTTACAGACCTATAAAGTACTCACCTCTACGGAAGCTTTAGATTTGGCTCGCAGCACCTTTGCTCATGTGCTTGGCAAGGCATCTCAAACGGGAGAAGACAGCCGCGCTTTGGATGATGCCTGGGGGCTGGTTCCTAGTGAAATGAGAAGAGACAAACAGATTCTGTCTCTCTATATCCGTTACCTGCTCGAAAATGGTGAAGGTTCAAGACCTGAGAATATATTGCGCAACAAAATCAAACAAGCTTGGGACGACAATCTGGTGCACCTCTATGGGTTAGTTGATAGCGGTGCGCCTGCACCTCAGCTTGCTACCGCAGAACGCTGGCTCAAGCGTCGCCCTGACAACGCGATACTGCTACTCACTCTAGGAAGATTAGCACTGCGTAACCATTTATGGTCTAAAGCACGATCCTATCTTGAAAAAAGTGTCGATTTGGATCCTCGCCCTGAAACCTATATGTTATTAGGAAAGTTACTGGAGCAAACGGGTGAAAATGTCATTGCTGGAGAGTGTTTCCGCGAAGGTCTTAATATCACGGTTCGAGATGATCTGAAACTAGAACGTACACCCATTGAGCTTATTCAAAACAAACAATCTAGTACATTATCCATCGCTCCAGCAGCGGCATTAAGACCTGTTGCAACGTAAAACTTTTTTCATGCCTCGAACTAAAACCCCGCGCAATACAGCAAGGGGTTTTTTTTCGTCTCTAAGGACGCGCACGTTTCTAAACACACTCCATACTCATAGCGTTTAAAATTTAGGTGTATATAATAGACGCTACGAATTGAAATTAAAGTTCACTGTAAATAATGAAAGGACTCAAGTCAGTGCGATGGATGACATTTTTGCTAATCTTGGCAATACAATGGTTTATAGCGGTTGCGCATGCTCAAGATGTCAATGTTCCAGATGATTATGGCACTATACAAGGCGCTATCGACGCAATAGCCCGAACACCAGCGCTTGGGGATACAATCATTGTTGACGTCGGAACCTATGAAGAAAATATTAATCTTATTAGCAACATTACCCTACGCGGCAAGGAAACAGCAAGGACGATACTTAAGGTCAATGATGAAAATATCCCGCTACTACGAATGAACCAAGTCAGCAATGTAACATTGCAAAACTTTACTTTAAATGAGGGGGATATCGCTGTTGAACTACTAGATAGCTCCAATGTTTTGATTACAAACAATGTTTTCAATGCAGTAAACGAGACTGTAGATATAGAGACGGTGGGTATCTCGATTTTAGGTAATTCCAATTTCACTATCGAAATTGCAAACAATACGTTTTTTGATTTAGATCGTGCGGTTGTGTACAACAATGAAGCTGTAGAGATACAAAATAATATTTTTTCTAAAAATACACTGGCAATTGACAGCATTAATGCATTAGGTTCGATATCTTACAATTGTTTTTATGATAATGACCAACCAGGAGTGCAAGGAACCAATGCGATCACCGGCAATGATCCTTTATTTGTTAATACATCAATAAGTGATTTTCATTTGATAGAAGAATCACCTTGTATTGACCAAGGGTTTGGCGAGGATGTTATTGATGAAAGTGATGCCGATATGGGTGCTTACGGTGGGCAATGGGCTGATATTTTTCCGTACCCGGTACAAATTTCGAGCGCGATGGATGCGACACTATCAGTGGGCTCGCCTACTATCGAAATCACTTGGGGAAAAAATAATGCTTATCTGGTCACCCATACAACCAGACCAGGAGGCTACAGAGTTTATTATGACTCAGACAGCAGTGGCTCACCTTATAACGGTATCGACGCAGAAGGGGGGGCGAAGCCATCGCCTATTGATGTTGCTAATATAACCACATTCCGTCTTACAGATTTGTCTCCCAATCAGGCCGCGCCCTCAGCACCCGAGTTATTACGTCTCGATTTTGGCAATGGCCAATTTACAGCGCATTGGACGGCGCAACCCGGTGCGACAAGTTATAATATTCACTATGGTTTGAATGATACGCAAGAGCAACAGGTCGCTGTTGGCAATGTCACGTCCTATACCATCACAGGATTAGCCAATGGTGCAACCTATCTTGTTGCTATTAGCACCACTAGCCAGCCGACATACTATATCGCTATCACTACATACGATAGCACCGGAAAAAGTGATAATGAAAGCACCCTATCCGAAGAAAAAGAAGTGACGCTGGGTCAAGCATTCCACAGTGAATTATCCAATGAATTAACCGTCACTCCAGAGATCACGCAAGCCTTTCCTGATTTACCCAATGACGGTTGCTTTATCGCTACAGCAGCCTATGGTTTTTATAGTGCGCCGCAGGTTCAAGCTCTGCGCAATTTTCGAGATAAGCATCTTTTAACACATCCGCCAGGTCGCGCATTCGTTCAATTTTATTATAAGCATAGTCCCCCACTTGCCGCATACATTGCCAAACGGCCATTGTTGAGAGTGTTGGTTCGTATTGCTTTGATGCCATTTGTTATGATCGCATCGTTGTTCAGCTAATAGAAGCAAAGCGACTGAATTTCGACAAGCTAATAGGAATTTAGGCTGCCTTATCGCTCAAAATACAATTAGGAATATAGTTATGAATCCGCCAACAACCCTATTTTCACACTTTATTTGCTTTTGCAGGTCTCATCTACTGATTTGCATAGTCGGCGTTGTTTTATCTGTAGCCACGACAAAAGCACTGGCAGATGAAACCAGACCTTACTGGTCTACTGAAATTAAATTTGGTCAATTTCATCCAGTCTTGGAAGAGTGGGATAAATTTTACGACGACGATTATATGAAACAATACAGTGTTGCGTTAGCCTATAAAATATTACGTCAACTAGAGATTGGATTAGAGGCGAGCTACCTGTCTCTAAATGGTCGCGGGGTATTACCCCTGAATAATCAAGTCGGAGGCGAGATTGATTACACTCTTGTTCCGGTCAGTGCTTATGTTACTTTAAGAGCTATTTTTAGCGAGAGCCAACTTATTGTACCGTATATTGGCGGCGGCATGACTCGTACATCTTACAAACAAAAGGTCAATGAAGGTGAGACAAGTAAAGGTAAAACGAACGGAGTCTATTACAAAGCCGGAATACAATTTCTGTTAGATCGCCTTGATATCGGATCTGCCAATGCGCTACAGCGTGACTTTGGTATTGATAACACCTACCTGATTTTTGAATTTTCAAAAATCACCGCAGAGATAGATGATGTACTTGGCAATGAAGTTGACTTGGGAGGTAAAAATTATTTTTTTGGCTTGTTATTTGAATTATAGAGTCCGAGCATCAATGCGTTTTTTCGCTAAGGAATGAAACGCAATAACTTATGCAAGTGGCGGTGTACAAATTTGGTTTCTATTTGAACGTTCTGATTGCCTATATGGGGGATGTAGGTGCTAGCACCCAAAGAACCGGGTATAAAGGCAGGGCAGGGCGCCGTGGAAAAGCTGAAGTGCAGGTGCCGCGTGAATGCCTATAACCTAACGCCATGGGTGCAGTTAAGCTCTATTTTGTTTTACAGGTGTTAATGCCCAGTAATGCATAAGGTGGACACCAGCTTATCAGTGCTGTGGCGATAAATACCAGGCCAATGGCGCCCCACCAGCTTTGAAAGTAGGCTCCAACACCGATTGCAGCGAGTCCGGCAATAATACGAAGGTTTTTATCAGTTTTTCCAACATTTTTCTGCATGATGTTTCTCCTTTTTCTCTTAATTTTATAATATTCGAGGTTCAATATAAGCTAAGGTTTGAGCGCTTGTCTGTGACTAAAACACCTTTCTCAAAAAAATAAAATGTAATAAAGAGAGGGCGCATTTCCAATGTTTGAGAACAGGCTATTGTCGATAATTTTGTAAGCCAGCCAGATTAACCACGGTCAGTTTACTACGAGCTCCTTTGATCAGCCCTTTGCCTTCAAATTCTTTGAGAATGCGACTCACCACCTCTCGACTTGTACCCAGGTCAGAAGCAATTTCGTGATGGGTGATATTGAGAGTCTGGCCTTGTGATGCAATGGCAATCAGGTAGGCGGCAATGCGTTCATCCATTCGGTGAAAGGCGACGCCTTCTAGCACGGCGATCACTTCCGTCAATCGTTTTGCAATTAAACCAAAAATGAAGGTATTCCAGGGTTTTGATTCGCTCATCCATCCATGTACTTGTCTTGAGGGGACAAGTACCGCGTCCACATCCGTTTCTGCGGTCGCGATGGCGGGAAAGGGTGTGTTGCTCATTATGCACGAGGCGGTCAGTACACAGCTATCACCTTTACTGATACGATAGAGAGTGATTTCTCGACCCGAGTCAGCCAGTTTATAGACACGGACCTGACCTGAAACGAGCAGTGCCAATTGATTACACTCTGTACCATCTGAAGCGATAGTGTGGCCGGCGGGAATATGGATCAGGGAGGCGCTACGAAAAAATTGTTTACTAAACTCGGAGGAGGCATGGCTTAAAAATGGAAAATACTCGCTTAGATGTTGTTGCTGTTTCAAAATTTTTATCATGACTTAACGGTTTAGGAATGAAAATTAAATAACTTATGCAAGTGGCGCACAAATTCGGTTTCTATTTGAACGTTTTGATTGACTGCTGAATGGATGCGCAAGTTATTTTATTCTCATTCTTTAGTCAGAGGGGTTTTTCAGCTCTCCATTCCAAAATATAGCGATGGCGATGGTAGAAGACAAATGCTGAAAAAGAGTATAACAGTTACGCCAAATATGACATAATCTGTTATATAAATGGTCATTATTGACACGGAAGTGAATGAAAAATCAGGCATCGGTCTTTACGCCGCCGTCATCGCAACTGTTGTCGGTTTTGGAGTACTTCCAAATGCCGGCTATTATCTTGAGCGTGGACTACCATATTGTTGCAGCCAACGCGGCTTACCGGCGCTTATATGGTGAGGAACCTGCAGCAGAACATCGTTATTGTTATGAAGTTTCCCATGGTTATCGGGTACCTTGTGATCAGGCGGGCGAAACCTGTCCGCTTAAAAATGCCATTGCTACGGGTCATAGCCAACGAGTATTACACCTGCACCATACGCCACATGGTGAAGAGCATGTTGATGTTGAAACTTTTCCGATAAAAGATTCTTCAGGTAACATCATTTACTTGATTGAGTTGCTGCGTGCGACGAAGAGCGCCAGTAGCAAGCCCCTCGAATCTGGTCTGGTGGGACGGTCTCCACGCTTCAATAAAATGGTGGAGTTAATACAGCGGGTAGCACCCAGCGATATTAATGTGTTATTGCTGGGTGAATCGGGTACAGGAAAGGAATTAGTCGCTCAAGCGATTCACGAAGGTGGTTCGCAAGCTAAAGCAGCGTTGGTTCCCTTGGAATGCTCCGGACTTTCAGAATCGTTATTTGAAAGTGAATTGTTCGGTCATGAAAAGGGAGCGTTCACCGGTGCGAGCAATAGCAAGCCAGGGTTGGTAGAAACCGCAATCGGTGGCACGTTGTTTCTCGATGAGGTGGGTGATATTCCGCTCAGTCTGCAAGTTAAGTTGTTGCGCTTGCTCGAAACCGGAACATACCGGCGTGTTGGCTGTCCGGATCCTCGCAAGGCAGAGTTTCGTCTGATCTGTGCCACGCACCGTGATCTGAAGGCTATGGTAAAAAGCGGAGCGTTTCGGCAAGACCTTTATTACCGCATCAGTAGTTTTCCCATTCACCTGCCCCCGTTGCGTGACCGTGTAGAAGATATTCCGCTGTTAGTCGAAGCCTTGTTGAAACGCATTCACGGGGACAGTCCACCTGCTGTTGATGCTCAAGCATTGCAGTTGCTAAAAACGCATGAATATCATGGCAATATCAGAGAGCTGCGCAATGTGCTGGAGTGGGCTCATTTAATGGCAAGCGGTGAAATGATCAGAGTAGAGCATTTACCCGATGAGTTTCAAGACCAGAAAAACCTTCTAAAAAGAGAATCCCCAGTTTCCTGGCAAGGTGAAATAATTTCTCTGGACGAGATGGAGAAAAATTACTTACGCTGGGTGCTCGTACACTACTCTGGAGATAAACGGTCTCTCGCCAGGCAGCTCGGAATCAGTGAGCGGACGTTATATAGAAAAATTGAGCAAGCGGGTAACTAAGGAACGTGCACGTTCCTTAGTCATAACGACTCTGTTTTAGCTTTTCGGTTGGCTCTCCTGATATGAGTCGCTTTCTTTCTCTGAGAAGACGATTAGACAATACAAACAAAACCTGAATTTTAAACAAGGACGTTATAATGTATTTGTTACTGAAAATATTTTAAAATGCGCCAAAGACTTTTTTCAAAAGATCGCTGTTTCGCATGATAGGGTTATCTCTGATTTCTTTTTCTTTTTTTGCAATCATCGTCATTAAGCCTTCGATGGACTTGTTAGTTACATAGCTTTCGATATTTTCGTCTTTTTGGCCGGGCAGATAATCATCAACACCAAACTTGCTTGTTAATGATGAGACGGTATCATTTTGTAAAATACCGGCATTCTTTTTGTAAAACGATTGAAATGAATTGTAGTACTTGGCTATGTTATTATTTTTCATGCTTTTTTTGACAATAGGTGTCACTATTGTTGTTAGGTTGTTTGTGCTGTTTGTTTTAAAATACTGCGTTGCAGCATCATCACTACCGGCCAAAATATTTTTAGCGTCGGTGATGCTCATATTTTTGATTGAATTTAAAAAAACTTCTGCGGTTTTTGGTGCGGCTTCTTCTGCTGCTCTATTTAATGCAAGAATCAAATCATCTACATATTTTTCTCCGCCAGCTTTTCGCATCAATTTTTCAGCTGTTTTCATGTTTTTGGGAAGGGGGATGGTGACCAAGGGGTTATTTAGGTAGCCGCCTTTTTTGCCAAGACCTGTCACCGCAAATTTAACACCCTTTGCAAGTGCCTCTTTTAAGGCGCCGCTCATATCACTGTTTGAAAGGGTTGATACCGTCTTGTTTTTGTTAGAGTCTGAACTTGTTACAGGGTTGATTTCTTTTGTTTTTTCAAGAAGTCCATCGAGCTGATCTTGCCATCCGGCGTATAAATTTGCACTGAAAGTAAGTGAAGCTACAAGTGCTATTTTTATAGTTTTCATATTATACCTGTTTGGGATAATTGTAATACCTAAATAAAGTGCTTGGGTTTTTATCTCAAGTTTCGGAGTTAAAGTTCATAATGAGACAACGACTATCTAACTAATAAATAAAACAAAGAAGGTCTCACGAAAGGTATAATGTAGGTGTCTAAAGCCAAACGTTAAGACCAATCAGAGACCTAGATGCATAATGACACGAATAAGCACGTATTTCCAAGTTTGATTGAAGATGTGCTCAACAAAACCGGTATGGCTACGTTATAATCACCTAGAATTTTTAAAAAAGCTTAAATTAATGACGCAAAAGTTGTTTATTAAAACGTTTGGCTGCCAAATGAACGAATATGATTCGGATAAAATGGCGGATATATTAAAAGAATCACATCAATTAGAGTTAGTGCGTGTCGCTGAAGATGCCGATGTGCTGTTGCTCAATACCTGTTCAATTCGAGAAAAAGCGGCAGAAAAAGTGTTTTCTCAGTTGGGTCGCTGGCGTCAGATGAAGCTGAAAAACCCTCATTTGGTGATTGGCGTAGGGGGGTGTGTTGCGAGCCAGGAAGGAGAACAAATTCGTAAACGTGCGCCGTATGTTGACCTGGTTTTTGGGCCTCAGACCTTGCATCGATTGCCTGACATGCTAACAAAAGCCCAGGAACAACGAATCCCCGTGATCGATATTTCGTTTCCTGAAATTGAAAAATTTGATCATTTGCCCAGACCTCAGGCGCAGGGTGTGAGCGCTTATGTCTCTATTATGGAAGGTTGTAGTAAGTACTGCACTTTTTGTGTTGTTCCTTACACCCGAGGGGAAGAAATAAGTCGGCCGGTCGATGATATTATTCATGAAGTTGTGGAGCTCGCCCGGCAAGGGGTCAGAGAAGTGAATTTGCTGGGGCAGAATGTGAACGCTTACCGCGGTGTCTTGCATGATGGTGGCGATGCCGATTTAGCTTTGTTAATCAGTTATGTAGCCGCCATAGAGGGCATCGATAGAATTCGTTTTACGACCTCTCACCCGGTAGAATTTTCTGATAGTCTGGTGGCTGTTTATCAGGAAGTGCCCGCCTTGGTCAGTCATTTGCACTTGCCGGTGCAGAGTGGTTCAGACCGAATTTTAGCTTTGATGAAACGAGGCTATACTATTCTTGAATTTAAAGCGAAAATTCGCAAGCTACGTTCAGTGCGCCCTGACATCAGCTTATCCTCTGATTTTATTATTGGTTTTCCAGGAGAAACGACGGAAGATTTCGAGGCAACGATGTCATTGATAGACGCGGTGAAATTTGACCATTCCTTTAGTTTTATTTATAGTCCGCGCCCTGGAACACCCGCTGCAGATTTACCGGATGATGTGTCTATGGTAATCAAAAAAGAACGACTGGCTCATTTGCAAGCACGCATTAGCGCGTTTGCGGCCGAAATCAGTCAACAGATGGTTGGGACGACGCAGCGAGTTTTAGTTGGAGGTCATTCTCGCAAAGATGCAAGCGAAATCTCTGGGCGTACCGAAAATAACCGGGTTGTTAATTTTGCTGGGTCTGAACACCTCATTGGTCAATTTGTCGAGGTGCGAATAACGGAAGCGTTGCCCAATTCTTTACGAGGCGTACTTGATCGTGCCTGTGATTCAGAATCTTTGACTCGTAAGGCCGGTCTGTAATTTTGAATACATCGTTACCCATACCTGAATTTAGTGTCGCCCCTGCTGATAACCAAAGCCTGGCTTATCTCTGTGGCCAGTTTGATGAACACTTGCGGCAAGTTGAGCAAGCACTGGGTGTGGTCGTCAATCATCGCGGATCGATCTTTAAAATAGAAGGTGAGCAAGCGGCTTCGGCGTTAGCAACCAGAATAATTAAAAGGCTTTATAATGAAGCAAAGAAAGGTCCGATCAGTGGCAGCCAGGTTCATATGTGTATTTTGGAGCTAGGAAACTCAAGCATGACAGCAGATGACAACGAGATGAGTCCTCGTGAAATAGTGTTGCGTACGAATCGTCGTCTGGTGTCCGTACGTAGTGAGCGCCAACAGGCTTATGTTCACTCTATGCGCTCTCATGACATTAGTTTTGCTATCGGCCCGGCAGGTACGGGGAAGACCTATTTGGCTGTAGCCTGCGCTGTAAATGCACTGGAAAGAGATGAAATTAAAAAACTGGTCTTGGTGAGACCCGCCGTTGAAGCGGGGGAGCGGCTAGGGTTTTTACCTGGAGATTTAGCACAAAAAATCGACCCTTATTTGCGACCTCTTTACGATGCACTTTATGTCATGTTAGGTTATGAGAAAGTAGGTAAGCTGATTGAAAATAATATCATTGAAATCGCGCCCCTGGCCTATATGCGAGGTCGCACCTTGAGTGATGCCTTTGTGATTCTGGACGAAGCGCAAAATACGACCACAGCACAGATGAAAATGTTTTTAACACGCATTGGGTTTGGTTCCTCGGCGGTAATTACCGGAGATGTGACTCAGGTTGATTTGCCGCGCGGTACAAAATCAGGTTTACAGCATGCTGTGGACGTATTGAAAAATATCAAAGGAATTGGTTTTAGTCAATTTTACGCAAAAGACGTAGTGCGGCATCCTTTGGTTCAAGACATTGTGCAGGCTTATGCACACGCTGAAAAAAAGGAACAATAAGCTTGCCTGAAAATGAGGTGAGTGGGTCTCTGGAGCTGGATATCCAGCTTGCCGTGTCGTTATCAGCGTCATTGCCCGATTCTGCTCATATTGAAACCTGGGTTAATGCGGTGTTGGCGGTGCAGGGGCGCCGTGGCGAGATACACTTGACGGTTCGTGTGGTTGACGAGCAGGAAGGGGCGGAACTTAACGAAAAATATCGAGGTAAAAAAGGAGCGACCAATGTGTTGTCTTTTCCTTTTGAAGGCGTTGATGAGGTTGATCTCCCGTTGCTGGGTGATATTGTGATCTGTGATACGGTGGTAACGCGCGAAGCAGCTCAGCAAGGTAAAGCGTATAACGCGCACTGGTGTCACATGGTAGTGCATGGCGTATTACATCTATTGGGTTATGATCACCAGGAAGAGGCGTGCGCGCTGGAGATGGAAAGCCGCGAAACAAAAACCCTTAAAATTTTAGGATTTAATAATCCATATCAGTGAAACTATTTAGGCCGATATAAAAATATTGTAGGATGGGGACGTCACATAAAATGGAAGGAAAATGAGCGAAGGTCAATCGAGTAACGGTTCTTCACGATCCTGGTTTGAACGCATCAGTCAAGCCTTGTTAGGGGAGCCTCAGGATAGAGAGCAATTGGTTGAGTTGTTGCGCGATGCGGAACAGCGTAATTTACTGGATGCGGATGCATTGACGATGATTGAACGGGTATTGGTGGTCTCCGAATTACGCGTTAGAGATATTATGGTTCCTCGTTCGCAGATGGTCGTGGTTGAACAACAAGCCCCCTTTAAAGAAAGCGTAGCGGTGATTACCGAGTCGGGTCACTCTCGTTTCCCAGTCATCGGTGATAGACGAGATGACGTGAATGGTATTTTGCTGGCTAAAGACTTGCTAATTTATATGGGGGGCAATCACGATGATTTTAATATCAGGGATTTGTTACGACCCGCAGTGTTTATTCCGGAAAGTAAACGTTTGAACGTGTTGTTAAAAGAATTTCGTGCTAATCGCAACCATATGGCGATTGTTGTTGATGAATATAGCGGTGTGTCGGGCGTAGTCACTATCGAAGATGTGCTTGAGCAGATTGTCGGTGACATTGAAGATGAGCATGATATTGATGAAGGTGTTTCCATAAAAGATCATGGTAAAGGACAATTTACTGTTGAGGCTTTAACACCGCTAGATGAGTTTAACGAGTATTTTAAGGTTGATTTATCTGATGCCGAATTTGATACCATTGGAGGTGTGGTGGTGAGTCAATTTGGTCATTTGCCACAAACAGGAGAGCAAATTTCCTTTGAGGATTTTGAATTCAAAGTATTGCATGCAGATGGTCGCCGAGTGAAATTGTTACAAGTGCTATATGCCCGTGGTGATTGAAATTCAGGTCGTGCAACGCGACCTGAATTACAATTACCATGAGTATATACCCATGGCGTTATGAATTTAGCTATTTTCACGCACGTCTGTACCTCATCTTCGGCTTTTTCTCAATCGAAAAAACTCAACTTAGAGCGACTAGGTCTGCGTTTTTTCTCAATCAGAAAAACCGAACCTAAGGCACATCTATACGCGCTAACATCTAAATTCACAACACCATGGGTATATAATATGAAGAGTTAGCGGCTGATTTATTCAAGCCGAAAAGATATTCATATTCGGTGCTCTGTTATCCGATGTTTCAATTTAACAGATCTCGAAAAAAGTGAATGACTCTGGCGTTTATCCTACATGTTTTGTCGTACTTCACTGGCTTTATTATGGCGCTGGCTATCTTAAGCTGGCATGTAAATCAAGGTGGCCTCGATCACGTCCCACTGAAATTTTCAGGTTTATCGAATCTTATGCTTTGCTGCAAGCAAGATGGGCATTTTAATAAATTATCCATTCTCTATACTGTGATGCATAATTTATGGGATACTAGCGCCGCCAGTTCTTGTTTTCATGCTAATACAAACGAAATCATCTGGTTTTCGAATAGAGTGTACGGCTTTATTTTTAGATAATTCATTGATTTATATTGTTATCTCTCTTTAAGGTCGCGCGGCTTAATACCGCTTTTGTCAGCATGACGCAAAACGAGCTGGATGCGCAGAAATCCCGTTTAATGAGGTTAGTATGAAAGAAAATCAAGAAAAAGCACTTCAAGCCGCGTTGGCGCAAATTGAGCGGCAGTTTGGCAAAGGTTCGATCATGCGCATGGGCGATAAAGGCAGTCTGGCGCGTGATATTTCTGTGGTGTCTAGCGGTTCTTTGGGTTTGGATGTCGCTCTGGGTATTGGTGGCTTGCCTCGCGGTCGGGTTGTAGAAATTTATGGCCCAGAATCTTCGGGTAAAACCACGCTCACTTTACATGTGATCGCGGAGATTCAAAAAGCAGGTGGAACAGCAGCATTTGTCGATGCTGAACATGCTTTGGATCCTATTTATGCGGAAAAGTTGGGGATACAACTTGATGATCTGCTGGTATCACAACCAGATACCGGCGAACAGGCTCTGGAAATTACAGATACCTTGGTTCGTTCTGGAGGCGTTGATATCGTGGTTGTGGATTCCGTTGCCGCATTGACGCCTAAAGCAGAAATAGAGGGCGACATGGGCGACCATCATGTTGGTTTGCAGGCGCGTTTGATGTCACAAGCCTTGCGAAAACTGACCGGCAATATCAAGCGATCCAATACGTTGGTTATTTTTATTAATCAAATTCGGATGAAAATTGGTGTCATGTTTGGTAACCCTGAAACCACAACAGGCGGCAATGCACTTAAGTTTTATTCTTCGGTTCGCCTGGATATTCGTCGCATTGGTGCCATTAAACGAGGCGACGAAATCGTCGGTAACGAAACGCGTGTGAAAGTGGTTAAAAATAAAGTGGCTCCTCCGTTTCGCCAAACAGAATTCGATATTTTGTATGGCGAAGGAATTTCCCTGGAAGGAGAAATTATTGATTTTGGTGTTAAGCAAGGCATTGTTAACAAGGCGGGGGCTTGGTATAGCTATAATGGCGATCGTATTGGCCAAGGCAAGGACAATGTACGTAAACATTTAAAAGAGCACCCGAAATTGGCAAAAGAAATAGAGGTACAGATTCGTGCGAAACTTTTACCTGATGAGCAGGGTGCGGAAGGTGATGCTGCTGATGTAAGTGTTGCTGAATAATAAATTAAAATATGATGTGCATTGTGAGGCGAGTAATGGGTCTATTTAACGAAAATGATTGGAAAAACTGGCCAAAATAGTTTGGTCGCAGTAGGTCAGTCTGTTCTCGGGCAATCTCCTAAGCACGCCCAGGAGATTGCCCTGCGTCTGCTTGCTCGCCGGGAGCATAGCCATCACGAGCTGGTGCTTAAGCTGGGAGCCAGAGGTTTTGCGCAGCAGGATGTCGTGGCCATGATTGATCGTCTTGCTGATCAGGGGCTACAAAGCGATGCTCGTTTTGCCGAATCCTTTACCCGTTATCGAATCGGTTTGGGTCAAGGGCCTTTACGAATTCGCGGAGAATTACAGCAACGGGGCGTCAGCAGCGAATTAATTACCCTGGCCCTGGATTTAGAAGGGGTAGACTGGGTAGAATTGGCAGGCGCGCAGCGCTGCAAACGTTTCGGCCGGGATATGCCAAAAACCCACGCTGAACAAGCGCGACAGCAACGATTTTTACACTACAGAGGGTTTTCCTCAGAACACATCCGCTATTGTTTTAAACAAAAATTGAAGTCAAAATGAAAAGTGCAGATATTCGTGAGGCCTTCCTGACCTTTTTCCAGGAGCGTGAGCATACTGTGGTGGCCAGTTATTCTTTGATCCCCGGGAATGACCCGACATTGTTGTTTACCAATGCTGGCATGGTGCAGTTTAAAGATTGTTTTTTGGGAGATGACGTGCGCCCCTATGTTCGTGCAGCCAGTGCTCAGCGTTGTGTGCGTGCAGGGGGAAAACACAACGATTTAGACAATGTCGGATATACCGCACGCCACCATACTTTTTTTGAAATGTTGGGCAACTTCAGTTTTGGTGATTATTTTAAATATGAAGCCATTCGGTATGCCTGGCAGTTTTTGACGGAAACCTTGCAAATACCGGTTGAAAAACTCTGGATCACGGTTTATGCCGAGGATCAGGAAGCCGCCGATATCTGGTTGAATGAAATAAAAATTAATCCAGCCCGGCTCACACGCATTGCTGATAAACCAGGGAAAAAATACGAAAGTGATAATTTTTGGGCGATGGGGGATACCGGTCCTTGCGGTCCTTGCACCGAAATTTTTTATGATCACGGGCCTGATGTTGCAGGAGGGCCTCCGGGTACACCTGAAGAAGAGGGAGATCGTTATGTCGAAATCTGGAACCTGGTTTTCATGCAATATAATCGTGCGGCGGATGGCTCAGTAAAACTATTGCCAAAACCGTCGGTAGATACCGGTATGGGTTTGGAGCGTCTGGCGGCGGTTATGCAAGGGGTACACAGTAATTATGAAATTGATTTATTTCAAAATTTGATCAAAGCGGCCGCCACGGCAGTAGGCTGTAACGATTTGCATAATCATTCTTTAAAAGTGATCTCCGACCATATTCGTGCGGCTGCTTTTTTAATATTGGATGGGATTGTTCCCTCTAACGAAAAACGGGGTTACGTACTGAGACGTATTATTCGCAGGGCGATACGGCATGGCTATATGTTGGGTTGCAAACAAGCATTTTTTTATAAATTAGTCGCGGCATTAGTGAATGAAATGGGGCAGGCTTATTCTGATCTTGTACAGCAACAAAGCCAAATCGAGGACGTGCTTAAGGCAGAAGAAACCCGTTTTTCTGAAACGGTTGAGCACGGCATGACTATCCTTGAAGAAACATTGACCGGTATGCAAGCAGGCGATGTTCTTCCGGGAGAACTTGTTTTTAAACTTTACGATACCTATGGCTTTCCAGTAGATTTGACCGCTGATGTTGCGCGGGCAGCTCAGATTACCATCGATCAAGCCGGTTTTGACAAGGCGATGGAGACGCAACGTGAGCGGGCGCGTTCCGCCAGCCAGTTCGCTGTGGA
This sequence comes from uncultured Chromatiaceae bacterium, assembly GCA_964421045.1. Taxonomy (GTDB): domain Bacteria; phylum Pseudomonadota; class Gammaproteobacteria; order JAADHS01; family JAADHS01; genus JAADHS01. The sequence continues at coordinate 60,715 of CAYQVF010000004.1, read as the reverse complement.
TTATTCCGTAAATTTGAATATTGATGTGGCAAGTGAGTTCTGTGGTTACGATGTCATGGCGCTGGAAAGTCACGTTGTTGCTTTATATAAAGACAACAAATCAGTAAAAAAACTTAATCGTGGTGATGAGGCGGTTGTGGTGTTAGAGCGAACGCCTTTTTATGCTGAATCGGGCGGACAAACGGGCGATATAGGTCAGTTGACATGGCAGCAAGGTGAATTCATTGTTAAAGATACACAAAAGCAAGGAAAGGCCATTATTCATATGGGTGTGATCACCCAAGGCGCTTTAGATCTAGGGGCAACCGTCATGGCAACCGTGGCGGCGAAACATCGCCAGTCAACGATGAAGAATCATTCGGCCACCCATCTTTTACATGCTGCGTTACAGAAAAAACTAGGAGCGCATGTGGTGCAAAAAGGCTCATCCGTTGATGCCGAGCGACTGCGCTTTGACTTTTCTCATCAACAACCGGTCACTGCTGAGGAGTTAGTTGAAATCGAAACCTTGGTGAACAGCCAAATTCGACAGAATGCTGAAGTAAAAACGGAGCTTATATCTTTTGATGAGGCGAGTCATAGTGGTGCCATGGCACTTTTTGGCGAAAAATACAGCGATGAGGTGCGGGTACTTTCCATTGGTGACTTTTCTAAAGAGCTATGTGGTGGTACCCATGTTGCGCGTGCAGGTGACATCGGTTTGTTTAAAATCATTCTGGAAACGGGTATTGCCTCAGGCGTACGTCGCATTGAAGCCGTGGTTGGTGCTGCCGCGATAGCCAGCATGAATGCGAATGAGCAGACCTTGCGAGAGGTTGCAGGCCTGGTAAAAGCAAGTCGAGATGAAGTAAAAGATAAAGTCCAGACGGTATTGCAACGTTTACGAAGCCTGGAAAAAGAGAATGAACAACTCAAAGGGAAGGTCGCAAGTCAACAAGGTGCGGATTTAAGCGTTAATGCTAAGGAAGTTGAGGGCATTAAAGTACTGGCAGCTTTGTTAGACGGCGCGGATCCTAAAGGTTTACGCGTCACAGTAGATCAGTTAAAAAACAAACTGGGCAGTGCGGCGGTTGTTTTGGCGACGGTGAGCAAAGGCAAAGTGAGTTTGGTCGCGGGTGTAACAGCAGATTGCACCCAGCGTATCAAAGCGGGCGAATTGGTTAATCATGTTGCCTCTCAAGTGGGTGGCAAAGGGGGGGGGCGTGCTGATATGGCGCAAGCAGGCGGTGTTAATCCCGAAGCCTTGCCCGCAGCGCTGGATTCAGTGGTCGCGTGGGTTCGTAGAAAACTAAGCTAATGGCGTTAATCGTACATAAATATGGAGGAACCTCGATCGGCAGTATTGAGCGTATTAATACGGTAGCCGATAAAATAGTCAAAGCAAAACAAAGTGGTCATGATATCGTTGTTGTTGTTTCTGCAATGAGCGGTGAAACGAATCGTTTGTTGGCGCTGGCTAAAGGTGCGAACCCAGATCCGAGTCTACGAGAAATGGACGTTTTGTTGTCTACGGGGGAACAGGTGACCATCGCTTTGCTTGCCATGGCTCTAGCAAGGAGAGGGTGTCCTGCGAGATCCTATACAGGTGGACAGGTCCACATTTTAACCGACAGCACTCATACTAAAGCTCGTATTGTCTCGATTGACGACAAAAATATCCATCAAGACTTAAAGCAAGGGCGCGTGGTGGTCGTTGCTGGTTTTCAAGGGGTCGATGAGTTGGGCAATATTACAACCTTAGGTCGTGGGGGGTCAGATACGACCGCCGTGGCTTTGGCTGCCGCGTTGCATGCCGATGAATGCCAGATATATACTGACGTGGACGGCGTTTATACTACCGACCCTCGAGTGGTTCCCGAGGCGCGTCGACTTGATTTTATGACCTATGAAGAAATGCTTGAAATGGCGAGTTTGGGTGCCAAGGTTTTACAAATTCGTTCGGTCGAATTTGCTAGTAAATATCAGGTTCCCTTGCGAGTATTATCGTCATTTGAACACGGACAGGGTACGTTAATAACAGCTGAGGATGAGCGTGTGGAAAAACCACTGATATCGGGAATTGCATTTAACCGAGATGAAGCTAAGCTAACTATTTTGGGTGTCCCCGATTTGCCAGGTATTGCATCGAATATATTGGCTGTCGTTGCCGAGTCCAATATAGAAGTCGATATGATTATCCAGAATGTAGGGCGAGACGCCACGACAGATTTTACCTTTACTGTACACCGTAATGATTACGATAAAGCATTTGTTTTGCTGCAGAAAAAAGCGAAGGAATTGGGTGCGCGTGAAGTGAGTGGTGATAATAAAATTGTGAAGGTCTCGGTCATTGGGGTGGGCATGAAATCACATGCCGGTGTTGCGGCAATGGCTTTCAGAGCGCTTTCTGATGAAGGTATCAATATTCGCATGATTTCCACTTCCGAAATTAAAATATCAGTGGTTGTGGATGAAAAATATTGTGAACTTGCAGTACGCGCACTGCATAGTACGTTCAATTTAGAGAGGGAAGTTCAGGACGATGTTCAAAAATAGCGAATGTGTACTTATTTTGTAACTACTCAGAGAGTCATCGCCTTATTTCTAAATTAGGGTTATGGCAGAATGTCATCAAAATTAGTAATTCCAAAGAAATCGTTTGTAGTCTGATGAGGTGCTTTTGAACAAGGATTAAGAATTGCAATAAGGTGTGTAATGCCATATTGTTGCGCTGTTTTTAAAGCAATTAAATTATCGTCGATTAACAGTGTTCTTGCAGGGTCAAAGGACTCTATTTTTTGCAGTTCATTCCAAAAATTGATATTTTCTTTAGGGATGCCAAGATCATGCGCACTGATTATGTTGTCCAGGTGGAGGTCAAGATGAGTGTGTTCCAGTTTAATACTTAAACTTTTGGGGTGCGCGTTGGTGACCAGTACGGAACGTTTGCCATGGTTTTTCAACCAGCCAAGAAACTTGAGCGTTGTGGGTTTAAAGCAGATACGATGAGCAACTTCTCGTTTTAAGGTTTCGACATCAAGGTTGAGTTCCTTTGACCAGAAATCGACACAATACCAATTTAAACTACCTACGAGTTTCTGAAATTTGGGGATGAGAATGCGTTGTGTCGTCAGCCAATCCAGCCCACGGCGATGCGCATAGTTTGCAGGCAGGTATTCTTGCCAAAAATAGTTGTCAAAATGCAGATCCAGCAATGTACCATCCATATCGAGCAGTACCGTACTTATATTATGCCAATTAATCATTCTGGCTATCCTAACACATTGTCTGTGTGATAATGTCACACCCTATCATTGCATAAATTGTGACGCAGAACCGTTGCTCTAAAAGCAACTGAGCCTAATTTTTTATGCAACGATAGGATTAAGTGTCACGCGCATCACTATCTGTCAACATAGGACGGGATGATTTCAATGGAAACAAAAGAAATTATAAAACTACTTGCTCCGGTCTCTCGCATTGCAGAACAGGCAACGGTTGCTATTCTCGATATCTATCAGGATGCATATTCAATAGTGAAAAAAGCGGATCATTCCCCTGTTACCGATGCCGACCTGGCGTCACACAACATTATCAAGGCGGGCTTGGCAGCATTAACACCCGAGCTACCGGTTATCTCTGAAGAAGATACGGCGATACCCTTTGAAAAACGGAAAAAATGGTCAACTTATTGGTTGGTGGATCCCCTGGATGGGACGCGTGAGTATATTAATAAAACCGATGAATTTGTAATTAACATTGCGTTGATTGACCATCATATACCGGTGTTAGGTGTGATCTATGTTCCTGTTACCGGAGTGGTTTATTACGCGGCACAAAATTATGGTGCATTTAAAAAACATAGAGCCGAAGAGCCCGAGCGTATCAGAACAAGAAGTTGGCAGGGCGGCAAGGTCGTCCTTGCTGCCAGTATCAGGTCATCTGATCAACATTATCAAAAATTGAAGCGGTGTCTGGGTGATTATGAAATTCTGATTCGAGGCGCTTCTTTAAAATCCTGTTTGGTTGCCGAAGGCTCTGCCGATCTTTATGTTCGTTATGGAGAAACATCGGAATGGGATACGGCCGCAGCTCAGGTTATTATTGATGAAGCGGGGGGAGCATTGATGGCGTGGGATGGTTTACCTTTGAGGTATAATTGTACGTCATCATTATTGAATGATTCTTTTATTGTTGTTGGTGATAAAAGCCATGATTGGCTCAGCTTGATTCCTGAAGATCATTCAGGCGTGGTCGCGAAATAAATGTCGCCGCATGAGTAAGTATATTATAAAAATAAACAGCCCCCCTATTGATAAACTCCCGGTTGCGCCCAGACCCCGTTCGATGACATAGTCTTCGCTCATCACTTCACTGCTGTTCCCCGCGTTATCTACGGCGACGAATTTTAATGTACCTGTGATTAATATTGGTGCGAAATTCCTCAAGAGAACGGAGGTGCCATTTTTTTCATATTCAAGTCTGTTTTTCTTTGCATTGAACGTCGTTGTGAAGGATGGTGTCGATCCATCCGTAGTAAAAAAGACAGAGGCACAGCTTGAAACGGAGCTGTCAGAGGTGTCTCCATCATTGCAGGTTAATGGAACGGTCTGTGTTATGGGGTAGGTTCCAGAAGGCAGAGCAGCCGACACAGTTGGTGGATTCCTGTCAATCGTATAGGTTTCAGTTTGAGTCGCATTACGTGTACCCTCATTGTCTTCTGCATAAAAAGAAAGTTTGGTGGGGATGCTGATGGTGATGGGGTTGGTGTAAATCTCCCAGGTCGCTGTACTTAAATTTTCATCGGTAGTAAAAAAGATATTTGCGCAACCGGTTTCTGATTTATCCTCACAGCTTAATGTAATGGTTTGGGTGGAATTAAAGCTTCTGCCTATGGGGTCTGCTTTGGCCGTGGGTGAGGTGAACAAATAGGCTGCAAAGGAGGGACTGGTTGTGTCACTGATGGCGTCAAAGTTTCCACCTACAAGCAAAAATTGACCGCTGCTTACCAAGGTTTGTCGACCTGTATTGATTGTGTCGGGGTCAGGTGTCCAGTCCGTTGCGTTATTGGTTTCTACGGTAGTGCGTAACGAGGCGATATTGTTTCGACTTTTCCCCCCTATATTTGTAAATGTACCACTGGCATAGACCAGGTTGTCAAAATTGCTGACCAGCAGGTCGCTAATGTTAGTTTCTGGGTCGGGCGCTGGATCCGTATCTGTATAGGATGCGCCTGGATTCCAATCCAGAAGTAATCCATCAATGGTACTAAACGCGACCAAGCGACTACGAGTGGACGCTTCTGCACTGGTAAAGCTGCCTCCGGCATAAAGCACAGCCTGGTTATTACTTAAGGTTAAGGCATTGACAACACCATCATCAATACTTGGAGACCAATCCGTAAAGGCAATGCCGTTGCTGGTGCCAAGCGCGGCGATACGGTTGCGTGCTTGTCCTCCAATAGTTGTAAATGAACCGCCTACGAATAGCGTTCCCCCATCCTGTGAAAGAAGTAAATCGTTGACTGTATTGTCGCTGGAGGCGTTCCAATCCATGAAGTAATCATTGGCATTGTTTGTCGTATCGATAGCGGCAAGGTAGTCCGGGTGAGTGATTGTATTTGAAAATGTACCGCCTGCAAAAAGAATATCATTTGGAATATTATCATGCACTTCTACCCAATCATCTGCGCCATTGGTACTTTTGTAGAGTAAGGTAGAGGAGGTGCCCGCGTAAACATCGCTTGAATTGTTGGGATGGGTTGCAATCGAAAATACGAATTCGTTATCAAGCCCTGTGACTTTTCTGGTCCATGCTTCACCGCTGTTCGTTGTTTTATATACTCCTCTTATCGTTGTTGCCGCGTAGAGTATTGAGGGATTTGAGTGATCCAGGCTTAATCGTGAGACACTGCGAACCGGGAGTCCCACGTCGCGTCTAAGCCATTTTTCCCCATCATCATCGCTAAAAAATATGGTGCCACTAGTAACAATAAATATTGATGAAGGGGTGTCGTCGGCAACCGGTGTGGGGTCAATTTGAATATCAAGTATAGATTTGTCAACCAGTGTGCCGATTATATCAGTCGCAGTCGCAAATTCGCCACTATCCTCTATTCTGAATAGTCCATTCGTTGTTCCCATATAGAGTAAATTACTTTTATTGGGGTCGGGCGCGATCCGTCTCACATTACCAAAAGCACGAAGAACCCAGGTTGCTCCACCGTCTTTACTGTGAAATAACCCACCTTCTCTATTTCCACCCTCTGTACCCGCGTAAACAGTGGAACCATCGGACGTGATCGCGACAGTGCTTACGTCCCGTTGTGTGAGTCCAGAATTGATGACGGCCCAGCTTGCACCACTATCCGTACTTTTAAAAACCCCACCACCCCATGTGGCGGCGTAGAGTGTCGTGCTTTGAGTGGGGTCAATCACCAAGTCTTTAACAAATAATGTTGAGAGTCCATTGTTCATTTCGCTCCAGGAGTTTGCACCATTGATAGACTTGTAGATGCCGAATTCAGTTGCTATATAGATCGTATTGGGTTGGTTGGGGTCAATAACAATATCAAGAATAGGCGTGCTTTTATTGAGGAGGGAGATGGCGTGAACAGGGGCGTTCATGTCGGGATCCCAGTTGTATAGATCATTTTTAGATAGGTGTAGTTTAGCGATATGGTTCCGGGTTGTGGTATTAATGCTCGTAAAATCTCCACCAAGATACAAAGCCGTTTCATCGTCGTTTAAGGCCATCGCCTGAATAGCGCCGTCGTTAATACTAGGTGCCCAAATTAATACTGCTCCCGTTGAGTCATCAATCTGGGCTAAATTATTACGGCTGGTTCCGCCTATAGATAAATAGTCTCCCCCAGAAAATATGTTTTGCCCGTTAGCAGAGAGTGCCATGGTATGAACAGGCCCATCCGCATTGCTGAACCAACCTGTCTGGCGACCGGTATTGTTAAAAGCAATAAGATAACTTCGATCTTGCCTGCCAACGTTGGTGAAATCACCACCAATGTAAACTCGGTCAGTTGCTTTTTCTCTGGAATCATCAACGAATATAGAACGTACAGTGTTATTAATTGTTGGTGTCCAGCTATTGTCAAAATTATCAGTATCGTCGGTGGTTTGGAGTCGGGCTACATAGTTTTGTGTGCCACCGCCAATATTGAAAAACGCCCCGCTGACGTAGAGTCTGGTTTCATCATTGTTTAAACTTAAGGAATAGACGGGTCCATATTCATTATCGCCATCCGTCTCCGTATTTGTATTTGCATCAGGGTCAAAGCTATTGGCTACCCCGGTGTCGGGGTTCAAGGCCGCTATATTGTTACGGGGCTGATTACCAATGCTGGTGAACTCCCCGCCAACATATAATTTTCCTCGGTTAGCGTCCAGCTCCATCGTGTAAACAGTGCCGCCAGTATTGACCGATGAACTGGGTAGCCAGCCTGTAGTTATTGCGCCGCTATTCTCGTCCGTTTTGAGGCTGGTTATGCCGCTTACGTTAGTATTGCCGTTGACTGAGGTAAAATTGCCGCCAATAAATATGCGATTATTTATATCGCTGTCATCGTCAAGTAATAAGTTAAAAACAACTCCGTCATCGATAGAGGGGTTCCAGTTGGTCGCCTTGCCATCAACGAGCGTGACGGCAGCAAGGCGGTTTCGGTTTTGTTCTCCTATGCTCGTAAATTCGCCTCCGACATACAGTGTGTTGCCATCATCTGAAAAACTCAAAGCGCGAACAATACCATTGGGTGCCGGGTTGAATTTGGGGTTTATCGCTGAATTGGACAGGATATGGACTAAATTAAGGCGTGACTGTGTCAGGGGGTCTGTACCTACCGTCGTGAAATTGCCACCAACATACCATCCCCCCTCACCATCCGCGAGAACCGCGTAGACCACACTGTTTGGCTTCCCCCCGCTGATGATGGGGTCTGCTGCGTTGGGTCGGGCGCTACTGGTATTCAGACTCGCCCCGGGTCCCGTATTGGGCCCCACATAATTAAAATCGCCTCCAATATAGATAGATGCCTTCGCTTTGACTATCGCGTTGACTGTGCCATCGGTGACCCAGAAGCGTTTTTCAGGGAGTGATGAGGCCAAACTGACGATGGGCAGGCACAACAGGAAAAGAAAAAGAACTCGCTTTACACGCCTTGGATACGAGACGATATCCGATGCAGCAAGCCAGGTGACTTTTTTATAGATCCTTTCCAGAAAAATGAAAAATTGAGGTTTTTTTTTATGGATGTTCATAAGTAACTTGTTGTTTTTTTTGTATATATGGAAGCTATACTATAGTTAGAGTGTGTCTCTCTGAAATAGTTTAGTGCCGCAAATGAAAGATGGACAAAAGTACCCTTTTAGGGGGGGTCTACTAAATTGACCCTGTTACGTTTCAAATGCCGTGCCAGCCTGTGAAACTCCCATAATGATTAAGTCTAAATCTTAAGCACCAGGGGAATATCTGAAGGTTACAGGATTAAGCATCAGGAAGGAAGCCGTAGAGCGTAGGCATCCAATGATGAGCCATAGGTTGAAAATGATCGTGCTTTGTCTTGTAACGTGTTGACTTATATACACCCATGATGTGAGTCAAATTTTTTTATTATGTTATTTGAAAACGTCTTTTTTATAATGCCGACGGCTCAGTGTTAAAAATAGAGCAGAGGCCAGTCCTGCGGAGCCAAAAACCATACACATGATCACAATTTGATATCGCGCAGCGATGAGGGGGGAGACGCCCGATAAAATTTGTCCCGTCATCATGCCCGGTAAGCTGACCAAACCGACGGCGAATAAAGAATTAATGGTTGGAATGATAGAAGCCTGAAAGGCAATGGTTCTTGCTTCTAGGTAATGTGATGTTCTGCTTATTTCGGCTTGAATACGCTCGGCGGCGAGACTCACGCTATTCATTGCGTTAGCAAAGACCATCCCGGCTAATGGAATGAGGTAACGGGGTTCGTACCACGGGTTTAAAGATAAGACACCCTGAGTAATGATGAATAGGCTCAGTACGCCGGGTATAACGATGGCAATCATAGCGGGGCCATACAAGTTGCGACGATGCTGATGTACAGGGCCTAGTGCGATCCAACTGGCGCTGATAATCATCACCGTGATCACTATACAGATTATTAATACATTTTCTTCGCTAAAAATAAATGCGAGCAGATAGCCAACGATTAATAGCTGAATCAACATTCTGGCCAGTGCATAGACGGCGTTACCCGCACCCAAATGCCATCGATATAAGATAATTAATACTGGAATAACGAGCGTAAATGATAACCCCAGTTGTAATAGAGATATATTGGCGATGGATGATTCGTTCATTATTAAAATGGCTCTCCCGGTGACTTGCTTTCAGAGTTTTGGTTATGGATCACGTGGCAGCTAAACGCCATGCTCACTGGCGCATCTTATCAATACCCAGTCCAGATGTACTTTATTTCATGTCAGAGGTGTTTTTTATAATGGATCCAAAAACCGAATATATTCCATCTGTTGCAAAGTGATATACTTCTGGCCAAAATGGTTTTTCCGCAGCAGGTTCTCTATTTTCGGACAGCCTTCTAGGCTCAATATACAAGTGATCTCGCTAGAGAATGAGGTGCTTTAACTTAATAGTAAAGAGAGATGCAAGACACCAAATCCCCTTCGTTTCTCCCATCGCTGGGTAGTGAAAAAATACATCAAGCCTGTAGTAACTTGTGTAAAGGGTTTGGTTTCCAACATTTTTTGTTTATTAGCAAAAACAAAAATAGAGAACTGCCGCGCTTGATCATCATTCAAGGTTCTAGTGGAGACCGGGTTAAATACAGTGAGCGAGCAACAGGTTTGATTCGAATTTCCAAGCAAGAAGGCTTTAGTAGTGATCGAATAGACGCTCTTTTTTCTAAATTTCCAAGTGATATAAAAAAGCAGTTAGTCACCGCGTTATTAAGTTCCAATATAAACATGCCTCTGGTAAACAGTGTGAGTTTTCCAGTATATGAGCAAAATGAGGCGACGGCGGTGTTAATATTGACCGCGACACTTGAGCAACAGTGCCGTTCTCTAAGCGCGGCTCAGTTCTCGCGTGCGCAAGAATTTGTGAAAAATATTTATAAAGCAGTAAACTCTCCAGCAATAAGTATTCTTTCTGCGACCGTAAAGCTCACTCAACGCGAGCTTGAATGTTTGCACTGGGCTGCACTTGGTAAAACCAACGAAGAAATAGGAATGATACTCAGTGTTACCAAACGCACGGTCGTATTTCATCTTCAGAACGCCGCAACAAAGCTTGAAACATCGAATCGCTATCACACCGTCGCTCGTGCCATTTCAAAGGGGTTGATAGAGGCTCCAATATAATAATGTAGTTGACCGCTCTCAATAAGGTGTAACTGATTGTAATATAAGGAATAGGAACGTAATAACTTCCCGTTTTTGGGCTCAGATTTAGCTTATATTTGTTCGTTTTGATTGAGCAAAAGCGCAGGAATAGTCGCTCTTATTTCGAGGTTTTGAGATTGAAGAACGGGCAAAGACGAGTTGAAGATGAGATTCTAAAACGGGAAGTTATTACGTACCCATTCCTAAGCTGTCACCGTTGCTTTATTTCTTCACCCCTTGGGTGAGCCCACACTATGAGCTGAATTGCATGCGAGGGTTTCTTATTGGTGATGAGACTTTTTCCGTATAGTCAGGTGAATCCATATCTTGTGCTATAGGCTCTGAAAGAAGTGCCATTGGGGTACATTCGCGTCGAACTGCGTTTTTTAGGATAAAAAAGCCCGCAAGATGCGGGCTTTAGGGCTATTTTAAGATGTGTTAGGACATTAAATTGGTGGAGGCGGCGGGAATTGAACCCGCGTCCGCAAATCCTCTGCCTTTGGCTCTACATGCTTATACCGTCTTTAATTTAATCTGTCGCTACCCGACGGGCAGGGAAAACGGCAGATGAGTTCGGTAAGTGTTTAACGAATTCACGCCGAACACGCTTCATCGCGATCTTATGAGAGTCGACCTTTGGTTCTGAGCGCATAAGCACGTACTCAGTCAAAGGGCACTACAACTGGTTTTTAAGCAGCTAGTGCGTAGTTGTCATCGTTGGCAACTATAAGTGTAACAGCTGGATTTACGAGGTTATCTGTTCCTCGGCATGCACCTCAGGTTTTGCAATCCACGTCGAAGCCATGTCGCCCCCTGATGTAAGTGAGACAGTATAAATAGTTAAAGAGTTCCGCGCAACGGATGATTTAGCCTGGACTCCGCAGTAGTTCGCTAACACGATAACTTTATTTCATAGAAATTGTTGAAAATCAGGATCATTGAGAATGGATTCAATTAACCCTTTATAAATGTTTTGAACATTATTTCTAATCTGGTTTTTTCCACTGCTAAACTTTGAAAACGATTCTGCACCGCTGAAATTTTTAGAAAATACTTGCTTTGAAGTACCATCTAAATATTTCATATTAACGTCATAATGTACTTTAGCATTGAAAGCAGCTTGAAAGTCGTATTTCATTTCTACTAGCTCAATATATAAGTAATTTTCAGCGCTGGCCAATAGTGTTTTTTCAACGTCACTATTTGAATCCGTGTGCTGAGTAGAAATTAAATTTATATCAGAGTTACTGGCCAGTAGACCTGATTTTAAAATGAGACCAATATAATCAGAGAGGTTCTCTTCGTTGCCTGTTTTTTCACTATACGGAATGCCAACTGCAGCTCTATTTAGACCTTCAAAATTGGGCTGCTTATCGCCATCAATAACATAAGGCCGATGGTCAACTACAGCGATAGCGGTGGGGGTTTTTATTTTGCTATTTACTTGAGGTTTTACTAATTCTGGTGAGTTAAAACTCGCGCAACCGGTTATAAAAATGGCGATTAAGCCGGCCAATAGATATTTCATTTTACTCATGCTTAAAACCTTTCGTATCAGGGTGAATTAAAAAAAATCATTCTCCCATAGAAACAATAACAAAACAAATACACTTATAGGAAAGACTAAACACTATGGGGTATAGTATGGCAGCTGTTTTACTTTTACGTTGAAATGGACTGTCTAAGGTGTCTGTCTAGAAAAAAGCAGGCAAAAGGGATCACGCCCGCTAATAGGGTTAATCCCGTAAAACGTTCAGTCCAGTCGTATCTGGCACTACAGCCCATCGCGAAATATAGATAAGCCATAAAGAGTAAACCATGAACCCAGCCCATGACCGTTACAGCAAAAGGTAGATCCATGCCATATTTTAATGGCATAGCAACGAATAACAGCAATAAAAAAGAACCGCCTTCTGCAAAACTGATCAATCGGAATTTTGAAATCATGCTATCAATGCCTCATTTTTATTATATTTTTAATGCGATCAGCCTAGATTACTGCATCTGATTATGGCATGATTTACAAGAAATATCTTTTTTTGGAAGGCATCATGATTTTTTTGTGACGGTGTCAATACGGGCTGCATCTCGGGTCATGCAAGGAGAGGGCTTTGGCTGATAAAGAGGTTAAAAAACAAGATGAAAGGCTTGCTTTTTTGATACTCGCCGTATTTTTGGCACCCATTTTATCTGTTTTGATTGTTGGGGGCTATGGTTTTTTGGTTTGGTTTATACAGCTAATAATGAAACCTACTGGACTTTGAAGGGATTTTTATCAGTATAAAAAATGGACTTGGGACGCCGCAATTGGATGCTTGCTCGTTTTGCTACGCAAAACAAACTATTCCGCATGCCCTGGTTAAAAACAACACAGCAAACTTTCACCGAACTCTGTACACGTTGTGGGGACTGCATAAAAGCGTGCCCGCAATCTATTATTCGCAAAGGGGATGGCGGATTTCCACAGATTGATTTTCTCAAAGGTGAGTGCACCTTTTGTCAAAAGTGTGCTTTGGCCTGCCGTGAGCCTTTATTTGAAAAAAAATTAAGTGTTTTACCTTGGGCCGCTCGCGCGCAAATTCACAATACCTGTTTGGCGTATCAAAGCGTCGTATGCCAGAGTTGTCAGGATGTCTGTGATACCAATGCTATTCGCTTTCAATCTCGCCTTGGCGCTGTCGCCCAACCTCAGATCGTTGATTATAATTGTACGGGCTGCGGAGCTTGCGTTAGCAGTTGTCCAACCCGAGCCATAAGTGTGTTGATGAGGGAGGAGGAAAAAACGCATGATGCCTAAACCCGTTCATATTAGCAGCCTGGTTGTTTATGTTGAACGATCAAAGCTGGAGTCTGTTATCCGGCAAACAAAATTATTTCCGCAGATTGAAATCCAGGGTCAAGATCCTGATGGGAAGTTTATTGTTTTGTTAGAAACTGAAGAAGAGCAATCAATTTTAACTGCGATTGATTACATTCAAGACCTTGACGGTGTACTCACCGCAACCCTGGTTTATCACCAAATTGATTAATTTAGCGACCAATGAGGAATGCTCATGAAGCCAAACCGTCGAGATTTCATCAAAGCCAATGCCATAGCCGCAGCGGCGGCTGCAGCGGGTATTTCAATTCCGGTTCAGGCTGCCAATTTAGTTACGAATTCGGAAAAAACAAAGCTGACTTGGTCTAAAGCACCTTGCCGATTTTGCGGTACCGGCTGCAGTGTTAATGTGGGTGTCAAAGACGGCTTGGTTGTTGCTACACATGGCGATATTAAATCACCTGTTAACAAAGGCTTAAACTGTGTGAAAGGTTATTTTCTTTCCAAAATCATGTACGGGCAAGATCGACTGACTCAACCCCTGTTACGCAAACGCAATGGCAAGTACGATAAGGATGGTGACTTTACACCGGTCTCGTGGGATGAAGCCTTTGACGTCATGGAAAAAAAATTTAAAGCCGTGTTAAAAGAAAAAGGCCCTAAAGGCATTGCTATGTTTGGCTCGGGTCAATGGACGATTTGGGAGGGGTATGCTGCATTAAAATTAATGAAGGCGGGGTTCCGTACTAATAATATTGATCCTAACGCTCGGCATTGTATGGCCTCAGCGGTAGGCGGTTTTATGCGTACTTTTGGCATTGATGAGCCGATGGGTTGTTATGATGATTTTGAATACGCCGATGCGTTTGTTTTATGGGGTTCCAATATGGCAGAAATGCACCCTATTCTATGGACGCGGCTTACCGATCGTCGATTAAGCAATCCTCATGTCAAAGTTGCAGTACTTTCTGTTTTTCAACATCGTTCCTTTGAATTAGCTGATATGCCGATCATATTCAAACCGCAAACTGATTTAGCGATGTTGAATTATATTGCTAATTATATTATTCAGAATAAAAAAGTGAATAAGGATTTTGTCGCCAAGCATGTCAATTTTCGTTTGGGTACAACGGACATCGGCTATGGCTTGCGCCCAGAACATCCTTTGCAGAAAAAAGCCAAAAATGTTAAGACTGCCGGTGAATCTATACCCATAACATTTGATGAGTTTGCTTCTTTCGTAAAAAAATATGATGTCGATTATGTTGCCAGATTATCCGGAGTCTCTCAGGAAAAGCTCAAAAGTTTGGCTGAATTATATGCTGACCCAACGATTAAAGTAATGTCACTCTGGACCATGGGTTTCAATCAACATACTCGTGGTGTTTGGGCGAACAACATGATCTACAATATACATTTATTGACCGGAAAAATATCGACGCCAGGTAACAGCCCATTTTCACTCACAGGACAACCTTCTGCCTGTGGTACAGCACGTGAAGTCGGTACTTTTTCTCATCGCTTACCTGCTGATATGGTAATTAAAAATCCAGAACACCGCAAGTTTGCAGAAAAAAAATGGAAGTTGCCCGAAGGTGTAATTCCTGATGAACCCGGGGCACATGCCGTACTGCAAAACCGAAAACTCAAAGACGGTGAAATTAACGCCTATTGGTTGCAAGTCAATAACAATGTTCAAGCAGCGCCGAACTTGAACGAAGAAACTTTACCTGGGTATCGAAATCCGAAAAATTTCATTGTCGTATCTGAAGCCTACCCTACCGTTTCGGCACAAGCAGCCGACTTGATTTTGCCCTCAGCGATGTGGGTGGAAAAAGAAGGTGCCTACGGCAATGCAGAGAGACGCACGCAATTTTGGTATCAGCTCGTCGATGCACCAGGTGAAGCTAAATCTGACCTCTGGCAACTCGTGGAATTTTCCAAGCGCTTTACCACAGAAGAAGTCTGGCCAAAAGAGATATTGGATAACAATCCAGACTATAAAAATAAAACATTGTACGAAGTCTTATTTAAAAATGGCCAGGTTAATAAATTTCCATTATCCGAAACAGCCAAAGATTATAACAATACGGAATCAAAAGCATTTAATTTTTACATCCAAAAAGGATTGTTCGAGGAATATGCCGGTTTTGGTCGAAAAAAAGCCCATGATTTAGCTGATTTTGATCGTTATCATCAGGGGCGTGGATTACGCTGGCCCGTGGTTAATGGCAAAGAAACTTTGTGGCGTTTTAAAGAAGGCAGCGACCCTTATGTCAAACCGGGTAAGGACTTTGATTTCTACGGAAAACCCGATGGCAAGGCCGTCATTTATGCCCTACCATACGAACCGCCTGCAGAATCACCGGATAAAGACTATGACCTGTGGTTATCTACAGGGCGAGTATTAGAACATTGGCACTCGGGTTCCATGACGCAGCGAGTACCGGAACTCTATCGAGCAATACCTGATGCGGTTGTCTATATGCATCCAGAAGATGCCCGAAAACGCAATATTCGACGTGGAGATGAAGTGAAAATAGTGTCACGACGTGGAGAAATTAGAACACGAGTTGAAACACGCGGCCGTAACAAACCCCCGCCAGGCTTGGTCTTCGTACCCTGGTTTGATGCCAGTCGTTTAATTAATAAATTAATATTAGATGCGACCGACCCTATTTCGAAACAAACAGATTTTAAAAAATGCGCCTGTAAAGTGATCAAAGCATAAATAAGGAGACCATCATGAAGCGACTCACCATTCTAATCGCTCTGATATTCATCTCGGGCTTCACCGCCAATGCTGCGGATAATATTGCTACGTTACGCGGTGACAGCGCCTTGAATAAACAAGGTAAAGCGGAGCATATAGCGAATGTTGAAAATAAAGACATTAAGCGCAAACGAAATTACCCCATGCAGCCTCCCACTATTCCGCATAAAATAAGAGATTACCGTGTCGATTTATACTCCAATAAATGCTTATCATGTCATAGTCGAAAACGCACAGAAGAAAGTCAAGCCCCCATGATCAGTGTCACCCACTATATGGATCGGGATGGTAATTTTCTTGCTGACGTATCGCCACGACGATATTTTTGTCAACAATGTCATGTTATACAAACAGAAGTCAAACCGTTAGTGGGCAATACATTTAAAGATGTTGATGACCTTTTGAAAAATAATAAATAGGCGCAAGATGTTAAAAGAAAAACTACTTTTTTACTGGAAAGTAATCAGGCGTCCCAGCACTCATTACAGCCTTGGCTTTTTAACCTTGGCAAGTTTTGTCATGGGTATTATTTTCTGGGGTGGTTTTAATACGGCATTGGAATTTTCAAGTACAGAGGAGTTTTGTACAGGCTGCCACGAAATGTATGATAATGTTTACCAGGAGCTACAAACCACGATACATTTTAGCAATCGCTCTGGTGTTCGCGCCAAATGTTCTGATTGTCATGTTCCTCATGAGTGGACGGCTAAAATTGCACGTAAAATGGAGGCATCAAAAGAAATTTGGGGTAAGGTATTTGGGACGATCAACACCCGTGACAAATTTCTTGCGAAACGCCGTGAGCTTGCTGAACGTGAATGGGCAAGGCTTAAAGCAAATGATTCACTGGAGTGTAGAAATTGTCATGATTTTGAATTCATGGATTTTACCAAACAAAGTAAACGAGCTACTCATCAACATTCTACCGCGCTAGCAAGTAAAGAAAAAACATGCATTGATTGTCACAAAGGCATTGCCCATCATTTACCCGATATGACTGGTGTTGAGGGTTGGGATTAAACTTAGGGGCCGTAAATAAATAACTCAACATTCTACTGGTCTAGCCTTTCGTTTTCGGTGTTACAAAAAAGGTTACATACAACGAGTATGCGCCCTGGAAGAAGTGCTCTTGGGGTGTGCCCCTTTTTGTGCTTTGAATACAAAAAGCTATCCGGCGCAGAATGTTGAGTTATTTATTTACAGACCCTTAACCCATATCGCATTTAAATTTTAGCCTACGTTTGTATCATATAAAACAAGAAGATACGACGTTGCCGCAGCTTCTCAGATTGATTGCCGGAACACACACGAGTATACTGACTGCCTTTTTGCTGGGTGTAGGACTGCTTGTTGGGCTAAGGAAAATAATAACAAAATGATTGAATTAAAAAATGATCGATACTTAAAAGCGTTGTTAGGGGAGCCAGTAGACTGCACACCCATTTGGATTATGCGTCAAGCAGGGCGCTATCTTCCCGAATATAAAGCCACTCGTGCTCGCGCTGGGTCGTTTATGGATTTGTGTACCGCGCCCGAATTAGCCTGTGAAGTAACGATGCAACCTTTGGATCGTTTTGACCTAGATGCGGCTATTTTATTTTCCGATATTTTAACGATTCCTGATGCGATGGGCTTAGGTTTGTACTTTGCTGAAGGTGAAGGGCCTCGTTTCAAAAATCCAGTGCAAACCGAAGCGGCGGTGAAAAAGTTAGGGATACCCGATCCCGATGCCGAGTTGCGTTATGTTATTGATGCCGTCAGTTTAATTCGCAAAGAGTTAAATGGGCGTGTACCCTTGATTGGTTTCTCTGGCAGCCCTTGGACTCTGGCCACTTATATGGTTGAAGGCAGCTCCAGTAAAGATTTTGCAAAAGTAAAAGGCATGATGTTTGACCGCCCTGACCTGATGCATATGTTATTGGATAAAGTCGCCCAATCGGTTATCTCTTATTTGAATGCACAAATTGCGGCGGGTGCTCAAGCAGTGATGATTTTTGATACGTGGGGCGGCGCGTTAACACCTCGCGACTATAAAACATTTTCATTGAATTATATGGCGCGTATTATTGATGGATTAAACCGAGAATCAGAAGGACGCAAAGTCCCTGTCGTTTTATTCACCAAAGGCGGTAGTGCCTGGCTGGAGAGTATGGCAACGACGGGTTGTGATGCCTTGGGTCTGGACTGGACGATTGAAATTGCTGAAGCAAGGCGTCGTGTGGGTGACAAAGTTGCGCTACAAGGTAATATGGACCCTTCAATACTCTATGCTTCACCCGAGCGAGTGCGTGAAGAAGTCGCAACCATCTTGGCCAGTTATGGTCAAGGTTCAGGGCATGTATTTAACCTCGGTCATGGCATTCATCAGCATATCGACCCAGACAACGTCAAAGTACTGGTCGACTCAGTTCATGAACTCAGCACTCTGTACCACGGAAATTAAAAATGGATATTTTCAAAGATCCAAAGTTTGCGCCTTTGCAAGATATGGAAGTGTTTACGGAAGAATTATTTAATCGTATTTTTTCTTTTCAGGAAAAAACAACACCCGCTTGGGATGAAAATAAATCATTTAGTGAACGTATACAAAAGCTGCCTTTGCATTATCTGATTTTCAGCAATGGCGACAGAGATCCTGTCATCAATGGGCCGACGATCAATCACTATTACCCGTTGCGGGAAGAAATCCGAACCTTAGTCCATATTGCTAAACAAATCAGCAAACAGCCGGTTATTCTGGATGTCCATCCCGGCAATGGTTTTGTCGGGAGTTTGATTGCCAGAGAAGGCGTGACGGTGATTGGCGCGCGTACCCCGGATAACAAACCCAACCAAATCAAAAATTTTTTTGATCCAGATTTTTATGACATGCGCGAGCAGCCCATTGCCAACATTGAAGGTAAGTTTGATGTTATTTTTTCATCTTGGATGCCGGCAGGACAAAATCATACACCGGCGATGCTCAAGCATAAGCCAAAACTTATTATTTACACATATACCGATCAGTTAGATGAGCAAAATAATCGCATTTGCGGGACTGAAGAGGCTTTTAAGCAGTTGCCTGACAATTATCGTTTAGCGGCTCAATGGGATGTCACACGTCCCGCAGACCTTTTTAAGCTCGCTTGGCCAGATCTGACCGCTAACCTGGAAGAGGTTCGCAAAACCAAAATTTATGCCGATCATTCATGCCCCGACCTGGATTTGTCCGGACTGCAAGCTGCGACCCCGTATGATTGGGAAGAAGAACTGAATATGGCTTTATTGGTACGTGAAGCAAAAGCGGCATTAGAGCAACAGGGCATTAAAACCAACGAAGAATAAGAGGAGTAATCACGCGCTTATCCTTCTAATGCGTAATGCGGTCAACGGGATCAAACACGTTTTCCATATTCCAGGCATTGCCCAAAATATCCATCCAGAAACCCCAGTCAGTGGGTAGGGTTTCATCGACCAAGGTAATGCGCTCTTCATACCGTGCCGGTTTACCTTCTTCAATAAAACAAAGCAATACAGCAAATCTTTCCTCAACCCAATAATAAGCCATAATATTATGGCGGGTTTCAGCCAAATTGATGGCTTCTCTAAGCTCAGCTAGATGCTTTTTGAAACACGCCTCCTCATCATCATCTGATGGGTAAAAATCAGCCTGCTTGATGCTGCTATTTTGTTTATTTTGCATTTATTTTAGCCCAATGCGTATTTTTTTATCGACTTCTATATTTAGTATAGACGTTATAAAAAAAAGTGGTAATGACTCAGCTTGACTCCTCACTGAGTCGTGACTAAAAGTGTAGCATTAGAAGATGATGTCTTTATTAAACCTAGAAAAACAGGGGAATGAGCTGATTTCACAACTCTGGAAGTGCTGAATGGGTGAGATTATTTAACCTGTATGTCAACATGGCGAGCTAAGGCTTCTCGATCTGCATCATGAATATGTGAAAATTCAACACCAATACGGAAAGGAAAATGACTCTTTGGGTTGTCTTCGTCCTCTTCTCGACGACAATAAACAACGGCACCTAAGGCGGAGATATGTAAATAAGAGGGCGTAATAATAATGGAAATTTCGATCAATGTCCCAGCTTCATGAGCTAACTGACTATTAAAAGAGAGGCCACCCGCACTGAGACTGACATTTTCATTCGGTACCACGGGCGCACCCACTTGATCTTGCGCGATAGCATGAGAAAGTAACTGGATGCGTTCTTCAATACTGATCAAATATTCTGCAAGTTCGGGGGTGTTTTGTTTGACGTTTTCTAAAAGTTTTTGGCTATTAATAGAGAGGGCTTGCAACTGGTTAATGGGGTTGAAATGATTGCTGCTTTGCTGATTGAACTCCTGGATCGCACTTTCTACAAGATCCTCACTTAAGACTAAGTAGTCAAGGTAAATATCATCATTAATACGAACAAAGCTACGGCGGTCAATATCAGAGGTTTCTTTATTTATGGCCATGATGCCTCACAGAATGACTAATAATCATCGAACTTACAATGAAATATATAGCATAAACCGAGAATTTTAGATAGTGTGTCATTAAACATCCTAATCAGATAATGTTTTTAACATAGATAGACAGGGTTGAGGCTATGGCTGTGAATGAAGGAGTACAAATGAAAATCGGAACACCACTCACCGCGAATGCCATACGCGTGATGCTATTAGGCAGCGGCGAGCTAGGCAAAGAAATCATTATTGCGTTTCAACGCTTAGGTGTTGAGGTAATTGCTGTTGATCGGTATGCGAACGCACCTGGGCATCAAGTTGCACATCGTGCTCATGTCATCGATATGGCCGATGCGGACGCATTGCGTGCGCTCATCGAGGAAGAGAAACCGGATTATATTATTCCGGAAATTGAAGCGATTGCGACAGAGGTTTTGCTTGAAGTAGAGCAACACGGACATAGCACTGTGATTCCAACAGCACAAGCGACGAACCTAACGATGAATAGAGAAGGCATACGTCGCCTAGCGGCAGAAGAATTGGGGTTGCTGACCTCTCGTTATGGTTTTGCTGATAGCCTCAATGCCTTACAAGTCGTCGTTGACGGTGGCATAGGTTATCCCTGCATAATAAAACCGGTAATGTCTTCGTCTGGAAAAGGGCAATCTTATGTAAACAGTCCTGAGGAGCTTAACGCGGCCTGGGCGTATGCGCAGAGTGGCGCCCGTGTAAATAATGGACGAGTGATCGCGGAAGAGGTTATTGAGTTTGATTTTGAAATCACCCTGTTGACAGTGAGAGCACGTGGTGAGTCGGGTCATATTGAAACGCATTTTTGCGAACCCATAGGTCACATTCAAGAGCAAGGCGATTATGTTGAAAGCTGGCAACCACAGCCTCTGTCGGCAACCGCATGGCGGTTGAGTAAAGAGATAGCACTACAGGTAACTCGACGTTTAGGCGGACAAGGACTCTTTGGTGTAGAACTTTTTATTATAGGAGATCGTGTTTGCTTCAGTGAAGTCAGTCCACGGCCACACGACACCGGGATGGTCACCCTGGTCAGCCAGCACCAAAATGAATTTGAGCTCCATGCCCGAGCGATACTTGGCTTGCCTGTAGACGTTAATATGCGTAGCCCAGGTGCGAGTGCCGTGATTTATGGTGGCTTGGAAAAACAAGGCATTGCTTTTGAAGGTGTCGCTGAAGCATTAAGTGTACCCGGTTCTGATTTACGACTTTTTGGTAAACCAGAGTCCTATATAAAACGTCGAATGGGCGTTGCTTTGGCTTATGGGGAAAATATAACTGAAGCCCGCGATCGAGCTAAATCAGTTGCATCCAAAATCAAGCCCATCGCAAATTAACTCCAACTTGTACCGTATATATCCATAGCGTTATAGATTTAGGTGTTTTATTTTATATGATTTAATATGCCTTCTAGTTCATCTAAGCTATTATATTGAATCACCAACTGTCCTTTACCTTTAGGGCTATGCTGAATCGCGACTTTTGCACCCAGCTTGGCAGATAGATTTTCTTGGAAGTGTCTGATATCAGGATCCGGCGTTTGTTTAATTTGCGTTGGCGCGTCGCCAGACTCAGCAAGCTGCTTACGTACCAGTTTCTCCGTTTCTCTAACCGACAACCCTTTTGCCACAATTTTTTGTGCAGCAAGCCATTGCTGAGTATCGGTAAGAGCGAGTAGCGCGCGAGCATGACCCATTTCCAAATCGCCGTTTTCCACATAACGTTTCACGCCCTGTTCAAGATCAAGCAAGCGCAATAAATTAGAGACAGCCGCCCGAGAGCGGCCAACCGCTTCCGCAGCCTGTTGATGCGTTAATTCAAATTCAGTAATCAACCGTTTTAAAGACAGGGCTTCCTCAAGTGGGTTTAAGTCCTCACGCTGAATATTTTCAATGAGCGCCATTGCCAAAGCCGCTTGATCGGTGACTTCTCGAACGACCACGGGGACATCTTGTAATTCGGCCAGTTGCGCTGCGCGCCAGCGTCGCTCACCAGCAATAATCTCAAAACGTTGTTTTTCCCCCGCTAATTTTCTAACGACGATAGGCTGAATAATGCCTTGTGTTTTTATTGAATTCGCCAGCTCCTGCAAAGCCGCTTGATCCATCTCTCGACGAGGCTGATACTTGCCTGACTGAATCAGCTCTATAGACAGCGTTCTCAGTTCGCCGTCACTCGGTTGCTGATGGCTATTTTCGGTTTGTGTATTCGTAAGTAAGGAACCTAAACCCCGCCCTAATCCACTTTTTTTCTTGATTGCCATAATGTAAAATGATTTACCCAATATTTATTGTAAAGGCTCAGTTTACCTCTGAAATCTGCCATTACAGCATCAAAAATGATTATTTACGCTTAAAAACCCACATTTTTTTCTAGGACTGACGAGTTTTAGAGATAATTTGAGCCGTTACGGTGTGTTTGACTACTCGCGGAGTAGCCACTCTTTATTTTTCATTTTGCTTTAATTGAAAAACTAACACGCCATCATCCGCAATTTTCGGGCTGGTGTCAGGCTCTATGGTTTCTTCTAACGAAGGCTCAGCGGGCAAATCTTGCTCCAGAGCTGTGGGTGGTGTCCGTTCTGGCCTATGAAATTCTTGAGCCAATACTTCCTGCGCCAATGCTAAATAGGCTCTGGCACCCCGTGAGCCTTTATCGTAATGCATCACCGGCAGACCATAACTTGGCGCTTCAGCCAAACGGACATTACGCGGAATATAAGCGCGATAGACGAGACGACCAAAATGTTCATCTAATTGTGCAGAGACATCATTTGCTAAATTATTACGCCCGTCAAACATAGTTCTTAACAAACCATCTATTTTTAATGACGGATTCAAAGTACTGCGTACCCCTTCAATCGTTGTCATCAACGCACTCAAACCTTCAAGCGCAAAATATTCACACTGCATTGGCACAATAACCGCTTCTGCTGCAACCAATGCATTGAGGGTGAGCATATTAAGGGAAGGCGGGGTGTCGATTAAAATGTAATCATATTGATCACGAATACTTTGAATCGCATTGCGCAGGCGACATTCCCTGTCGGTCAAAGTCGTTAACTCTACTTCAGCCGCAGTCAGGTCGGCATTAGTGGGTGCTAAGGCATAAGCACAAGGCAGTCCGCTAATAATGGTATCGGCCAAAGCAACTTGATCCAGCATGACATCGCAAGTTGAATACAGAAGCTCTGCTTTGTCCAGGCCACTGCCCATTGTTGCGTTGCCTTGCGGATCCAGGTCAATTAATAATACTTTACGTTCTAGCGATGCCAAAGAGGCTGCCAGATTAATCGCCGTTGTGGTCTTGCCGACACCGCCTTTTTGATTGGTTATTGCAATAATTCTAGACATGATTTATTAACGTTTATTGAGCCGGTTTAATTACAGCGACATGCCGTTTCGCATCGACACCCGGTACGTTCAGTCGTACGACCTGGTCTAAACGAAACGTCGCAGGTACGGCCGTCAACTCTTCAACGGGATACCCTCCTTTCATAAAAACAATTTGACCCTGTTGCGCACATAAACGAGCCGTAACTTGCAGTAATCTGGCCATCGTCGAAAAAGCTCTTGATATTATAGTATCAAACCGCACGCCTGGGGCAAAAGACTCTATACGATGACTGCTGATTTCCACATTGTCCAAACCCAACTCAATCACGACTTGAGCCAGAAAACGAGTTTTTTTCTTCTTACTATCAATAAGGAAAAACTGTTTTTCAGGATAGACAATAGCCAATGGGATGCCAGGCAAGCCTGCACCCGTACCGACATCAAGTATTTTTTCGCCCTGAATATAGGGCGTCATCAGCAAACTATCCATTAGATGATGGCTCACCATCACATCGATATCACGGATCGCGGTCAAGTTATACACTCGATTCCATTTTGCAATCAATTCTAAATGTTTCGTTAAGCGCGAAAACTGCAAATCCGATAAGGTTAATTCAAGTTGAGACACAGCCTGCCGAATTTGAATTAGCAAGGGTCGGTCGAGTTCATCGGTGCTCATCATGAAATGAAGGATACAGGAATTCAGATGATAACCGGTAAAGGATGGTGAGTATTTCGTTTTAATTTTTTGCGTTTTTGAACGAGTTTTGCAATTTTTTCTTTTTTAAATAAACCAGGAGTAGAGAAATGGCTGCGGGTGTGACACCGGGTATGCGTGCAGCTTGTCCTACCGTTAAGGGTTGGATTTCTGTCATTTTTTGCATCACTTCAGTAGACAAGCCCGAAACCAGATTGTAATCCAGGTTTTCCGGTAAAACACTCTCTTCATTACGACGCAAGCGCTCTATTTCATCTTGTTGACGATGAATATAACCCTCATATTTAACCTGAATATCGATCTGTTCCGCTACTTTCTCATCATGCACTCCCGGCCCCAAGGCGGGAATCGTCATTAATTGTTGATATGATACGGTTGGCCGACGCAACAAATCCAGAACGTTATATTCTTTTTTTAATGGCGCTTGAGTGAGGGTTTCAACTGCGGCAATATGCTCATCGTTTGGCCTGACCCAGGTGTTTTGCAAACGCTGTTGTTCCGTCGTGATCGCATTCAACTTATTTGTAAATTGATGCCAACGCTGATTTGATATCAGACCCAGTTTATAGGCTTGCTCGGTCAAACGAAGATCCGCATTGTCTTCACGTAAAATCAAGCGATATTCGGCGCGACTTGTAAACATACGATAAGGCTCTTGCGTGCCACACGTCACCAGATCATCAATCAGGACACCGAGATAGGCCTCGTCCCGACGGGGAAACCACATTGTTTTTTGCTGCGCGCTCAAACTTGCATTAATACCGGCCAACAAACCTTGAGCACCGGCTTCTTCATAACCAGTCGTACCATTGATCTGACCGGCGAAAAATAAACCTTTAATAAATTTTGTCTCTAATGTATGGCGTAAATCACGAGGGTCGAAAAAGTCGTATTCAATAGCATAACCGGGGCGCGTAATATGTGCTTTGGCAAACCCTTTAAGGGTACGCACCATGTCGTATTGAATATCAAAGGGCAAGCTGGTTGATATGCCATTGGGATACACTTCGTGCGTATGCAGACCTTCCGGTTCGACAAAAACCTGGTGTGAGTTTTTGTCAGCAAAACGCACCACTTTATCTTCTATCGACGGACAATAACGGGGGCCCACACCTTCGATCACCCCAGTATACATCGGAGAACGGTGTAAACTACGACGAATGATGTCATGTGTTGCGGTTGTCGTTTGACTGATAAAGCAGGAAATCTGTTGAGGATGATCATCACGATGACCAGAAAAAGAGAAGACCGGCACGGGATGGTCACCGGGCTGCTCAAGCAATGCTTTATAGTCTATCGTTCGACCATCAACCCTGGGGGGCGTCCCTGTTTTCAGTCTATCGACGCGGAAAGGTAGTGCTCTTAAGCGTTGCGCCAAAGCAAGAGCAGGGGGGTCACCGGCTCGACCTCCTTTTGAGCGGGTATCGCCAATATGAATCGTCCCGTCTAAAAAAGTCCCTACCGTCAAAACTACGGCTTGAGATGAAAATTTCAAGCCCATCTGAGTCACTACGCCCTGGATTTGTTCCTGCGCTATGATCAAATCTTCTACCGTCTGCTGAAAAATCGTCAAATTTTCTTGGTTTTCAATGAGAGAACGAATCGCATTGCGATACAGTACACGATCACACTGTGCTCTGGTTGCCCTTACGGCTGGGCCTTTGCTGGCATTTAAGATACGAAAATGAATGCCTGCCTGATCCGCAGCCTGCGCCATAGCGCCTCCCAGGGCATCAATCTCTTTAACTAAATGACCTTTGCCAATACCACCAATGGCGGGGTTACAACTCATCTGCCCCAGGGTATCAATATTGTGAGTCAATAATAGAGTTTTACTGCCTCTACGCGCTGCCGCTAACGCCGCTTCTGTACCGGCATGCCCCCCGCCAATCACAATGACATCAAAATTTTCAGAATACTGCATAAAATTCAAAACCTACAAGGATATCTTGCTACATAAAGCAATAAAATTGGGCAAAATGGTTATTTTAACTTATTCTCCTAGGAAACGCAGTTGGATGCAGGGTACAGGAGATTAATTAGAATAATGTATCAGGAAAAATCGTGCTCACCTTGTCGGTGAGCCGTATTTTTTTGCATATTTTAGAGGGTAAGGAATGGAAATTAATCACGCCCTATGGGTTTGTCTGTTTAAAAAATTTCTTTGAAAAAAACTTGCATGCGTTGCCAGGAATCTTTATCCGCTGCGGCGTCATAAACCAAGGGCAACGAAAACTTTTTTCCTTTTTCCGTCGCGTCTTCAACGGTAAAACTGTGCTGAACACCGGGATAACTTTTGAGCTCGTAATCCACGCCTGCCTCAGTCATGGATTTAACAAAAGCTTGTACGGACTCTATTGGAACAAAGGGGTCGTCAGCCCCCGTAAAGGCAAGCACTTTAGTTTTTGTTTGTCCTGGCTTTGATGTGGTTTGTGTTGCAAATGCAAAACTTCCGTGAAAACTGACGACACCACTCAAAGGAATAACCCCGGTTCGGGCCATATGCATCACAAGTCCACCACCCAGGCAATAACCAATTGCCGCAATTTTGTCGGGATTGACTGTTTTTTCTTTTTTCAAAATTTCATAGGCGGTTTTAAAGCGTATTTCAGCTTGAGGTAACTGTCCCACTGCAGCCTGCATAAATTTTTTGGCATCGTCAGGATGTTGGGCTAACTGACCTGTGCCATACATATCCAGCGCGAAAGCCGTGTAACCTAGCTTTGCTAGCCGGGTTGCACGCTTGCGGGAATTATCATCATGCCCCCACCATTCATGCGCTACCAAAATACCAGGGCGTTTACCAGAGATCGCGTCATCAAAGGCCAAAAACCCGGTAAATTCAGTTTCACCAACAGTATATTTGATTTCTTTTGTTTGTACTGCGGCATAGGCTTGCAGGCTGAAAAAGGTCAGCCCAATCATGCTCACCACTATTTTTTTCATTTGTTGACCCCTTATCATTTTTTAGGCTTTCCTGCTTTTGAGAGGAGAAAGCCAAATTGTTTTAGATGTCAGGAAGAATAGCAGGAAACAATCAGCTCGATTCGCCGTAAACGTTCAAAATTTCTCCGTTATTAGGGATTCGGGTTCGTCTTAATTCAGATGGGGTCAAGCCAAAACGACGCTTGAAGCGTTCCCCAAAACGAGATTGAGACCGATAGCCGACAGCATCAGCCACATCACCAATGGGTTTGAATGTTTCCATGATTAACGATAGTCCAAGTGCAAGCCGTACTTCTTCTAAAATTTCTCTAAAATTGCTTCCTTCTTCCAGCAAATGTCGTCGTAAACCGGATTCACTGACACCTAAGCGAGAGCAAACATCAATGACTTGCCAAGTCTTTGCTGGAGACATAGCAATGAGACTGGATACGCGCTGTTTCCAACTGGGTAGCGTATTAAACAACAGATTCCCCGCTAACCCGGCCTGTGCGAGCAATAATAAAATTTCGACCTGGCGATGTTGAACCAGTGGTATACCTACGGCATAGTTGCGACAAAAATAAAACCATTGGCATAATGCAAAAAGAATCGTCTCTGGCGCCTTTTCATGCCACTTTGGTTGGATGTCCCAATGGTCAAGATTAGCACCATAGATCTGGCGAAAATGATCTTGGGTTTCAAGGCTGAAAGGGAGTCCTAGAGCCTGATAATCATTTAAATAAGGATCGGGGTTGTTTTTGATCAACAAGGTGGTATCGGAAGGGGCAATAAAGAGTTCTCCGGAATGAACAACATAGGTGCGATCCTCAATGGTAACTTCTTTATGCCCCGTGATGACTAGCATGATCATCGGTTGAAGCATGGGTACGGCGCGTAATTTTTGAAGTTGGTGACAATGATAGATGCCTAAGCCGTGAAGGGAAGATTTTTCTTCTTGTATATAAGGGTCGCTACGCAGTGCTTTGCGCAGCGCTGTGAGTGAATCGTTTATTTTCATTGCCGAGCCTCATCGAGTATCGCTTTGATTCGTCACTTTTTATCTCAAAAGTAAGTCTACCATCATTAATTACTTGAGGTTTTGTTTGTAGGATCCAAGGCATTAAAAACAGATCAGTGGTGAATACGAGGCAGGACAGAAAGCTGGAATTTTTTTGGTGACTCGGATACTATCCTAGTGCCGTCTTTGAAAGGCGGCGGAAAAACAGAATGTCAGCCCGTAAGAGGCGAAAAAACAAAAAATGAAACTCACAGCCTAAAAAATCAAGGATAGCCCATGAGAAACAAGCTGCTTTATATAACCACATTTTTTACATTTATTTTTTTTGCGACCCCCGCTCTGGCGGTAATGGATCAAGCTTCGATACCAGCAGGCGCTTACGACGGCGTCCTCGTTAAATTTAAATCTGGCGTTAGCCAGACGCGCATAAACCGAGCTTTCAGTGCGACAGGCAGTCATCAACACCGGGCTTTTAGCAGTCACTTGGTGCGAGGCTTAACCCACGCGAAAATTGGCCATGGTCATTCCCTGTCCGCGACATTGCGCAGATTGCGTAACAATCACGACGTGGAATTTGCCGAGCCGAATTACATCCTTCACGCTTACGCAATTCCTGATGATCCTCGTTTCGACTCACTGTGGGCGTTGCATAACACTGGTCAGACCGGGGGGGTAGCGGATGCCGATATTGATGCACCGGAAGCCTGGGATCTACAAACGGGCGATAACGTGATTGTTGCCGTGGTAGACACCGGTGTGGATTACAATAACAGCGAGTTGTCCAGTAACATCTGGAACAACAGCGCGGAGATTGCCAACAACGGACGTGACGATGATGGTAATGGTTTCGTAGATGATGTGCGCGGCTGGGATTTCAGCAACAACGACAACAACCCCATGGACGACAACAACCACGGCACTCACTTGGCGGGTACCATTGCCGCTAACGGCAACAACGGTTCTGGTGTTGCCGGGATCAACTGGTCAGCACGTATTATGCCGCTGAAGTTTTTGGATGGTAGCGGCGCCGGTAGCACGGCCAACGCCATTGCCGCTATTGACTACGCTGTAGCCAACGGTGCCCGAATTATCAACGCCAGCTGGGGTGGCGGACCTTTTAGTACGGCGATGTTCAATGCCCTCCGCGCGGCTAATGATGCTGGCGTGCTGTTCGTCGCTGCCGCAGGGAACGGGAGCAGCAATAACGATATCACGCCCAACTATCCGGCGGATTACGACTTGCCTAATGTGATTTCCGTGGCCGCGACGGATGATGCCGATACCCTTGCCGGTTTCTCTAACTTTGGTGTTAACAGCGTCGATCTAGGCGCACCTGGGGTGAGCATTCTCAGCACCATACGTAACAACAGCTACGCCAGCCTCAGCGGCACTTCCATGGCGGCTCCGCATGTAGCTGGTGTTGCTGCATTGGTCGTCGCCAATAACCCAAGCATAGGCATTAATGCTTTACGCGCAGCGCTTCTGGAAAATACCGATGCGGTCGCTGACCTAACGGGACGCACCGTCACGGGTGGCCGGTTAAACGCTTTCAAAGCATTGGGCGGTAGCGATGATAGCACTCCCCCGACGCCAGTAGTCAGAGTCACACCAGAAACTACGAATGTTACCGTAGGCAACAGTGTACAATTTAATGCCAGCGGTGGCAGCGAACCCTATGCTTGGTCGGTCGCAGATACAGCCATTGGTAGTATCAGTGCCAATGGGAATTTTACCGCTGTGGCCAGCGGCGTGACCCGTGTCACTGCTATTGATGCCAACGGCGTACGCAGCAACGATGCCACCATCACCGTGAGCGATACCACCCCCGTCTTCCGCATCACACCCAATACGGTGAATCTGCGCGTGGGCGAGACGGCGAACCTCACCGCTAGCGGTGGCAATAGCAATGCCCCTTATTTCTGGTTCAGTAACAATCCCGGGGTGGTGACCATCAATTTTAGTACCGGTGTACTTACTGCTCAGGCTTCAGGTACCACCAGTGTTATGGTCATTGACAGCCGCGGCAACTTCGCCAGCTCCGGTGCCATTACCGTCACCGCACTCGCGAATAACAACAAAGGCCACCGAAATAAAAAAGGAGGCGGTCGCAAAGGTCATTAACTGACTGCTTACTGTGATGTTTTAATTTGCGGAGGGGGCTCAATGAGCCCCCTTTTTTTATGCGAGAATAAAGAAAAAATGTACACGTAAAACTTCCCTAGATATTGAGCGATTATTTAATTCACAAGCTGGGATGAATCCCCAAAATACGTTCATATTTTTTGAAAAAAGAGACTCGGCACATAATGCTCTTTTTATATGCAGAATAATAGATGGGCACGCAATTACAGCTCAGCTCACAAAACATATTGTTCAGCTTAATTAAGCTTGCCTCTGTGGACAAGTCTTACCCTGGCCTTCTTGGATTATATTTCAATCGGCTGACGATGGTGTACAATTGAATGTTCTACATTATTTTCCCATACGACATAGATTCTTAGATCATTTGTGAATATCGTAGAAAATTATGTAAGCTGAATGTTTGGGGCACTCAAAGGGGATGACATTGGAACAATTTCGTGGAACGACTATTTTATCTGTGCGTCGAGAGGGTAAAATCGTCGTAGGTGGCGACGGGCAGGTTTCCATGGGTAATACGGTAATGAAAGGTAATGCCAGAAAAGTGCGTCGTTTATATAATGAGCGTGTCCTGGCGGGTTTTGCAGGCGGAACCGCTGATGCGTTTACCTTGTTTGAGCGTTTTGAAGGAAAACTCGAAAAATATTCCGGTAATTTAACACGCTCCGCCGTCGAATTGGCCAAAGATTGGCGCACAGATCGTATGCTACGTCGCTTAGAAGCTTTATTGATTGTTGCCGATGCTGAAGCGTCTTTAGTGATCTCAGGTAATGGCGATGTGATCGAACCGGAGCATGATCTCATCGCTATCGGTTCTGGTGGCCCTTTCGCACAAGCTGCTGCTCGCGCTTTACTGGAAAATACCACACTGGATGCCCGTAATATTGTTGAGAAGGGCTTAGCCATTGCTGCAGATATTTGCGTTTATACCAATCATAATTTAACAATCGAAGAGTTAGCTATAGAGGTTAAAAAATAACTATGTCTTCAATGACACCAAGAGAGATCGTGCAGGAACTGGACAAAAATATTGTCGGTCAAAAAGCGGCGAAACGAGCCGTAGCCATTGCGTTGAGAAATCGCTGGCGTCGTTCTCAAGTGGATGAAAAACTGCGCAATGAAATCACACCCAAAAATATATTAATGATTGGCCCAACAGGTGTGGGGAAAACAGAAATTGCCCGACGCTTGGCCAAGCTGGCTGATGCGCCTTTTATCAAAGTTGAAGCGACCAAATTTACAGAAGTGGGTTATGTCGGGCGTGATGTTGAATCCATTATTCGTGATTTGGCTGACATGTCACTCAAAATGACCCGTGAGATGGAAATAGCCAAAGTCAGACATCGGGCTCAGGATGCCGCAGAAGAGCGTATTTTAGATGTCTTGTTGCGCCCCGCAAGAGGGACTCAAAGCCGTTATGCCAGCGAGTCCGGTGCACCTGATAGTGAACAATCCAGCGCCCGCCAGGTTTTTCGTAAAAAGTTACGTGAAGGCAGCCTGGATGATAGAGAAATCGAACTGGAACTGAATGCATCCTCAGTGGGTGTGGAAATTATGGCACCACCGGGCATGGAAGAGATGACCAGCCAGTTGCAGAGCATGTTTGAAAATGCGGGTACAAAGCGTACCAAGATGCGTAAATTGAGTGTTAAGGAGGCTTGGCGTTTGTTGATTGATGAAGAAGCCGCCAAAATGATTAATGACGAAGAAGTTAAGTTGCGAGCAGTTCATAATGTAGAGCAAAATGGCATCGTTTTTATTGATGAAATTGACAAAATTGCAAAACGTACCGAGACGTCAGGAGCCGATGTGTCTCGTGAAGGCGTACAACGTGATCTTTTGCCGTTGGTAGAAGGCTGTACCGTATCAACGAAGCTGGGGATGATTAAAACGGATCACATCTTGTTTATCGCTTCAGGTGCTTTTCATATGTCAAAACCTTCTGACTTAGTACCGGAGCTGCAGGGTCGCTTACCCATTAGAGTGGAACTGAATGCCTTGGGCAAAGCCGAGTTTGTGCAAATATTAACCGAACCCAATGCCTCGTTAACCAAGCAGTATATTGCTTTAATGAATGCGGAAGAGTTAGCGCTGGTTTTTACTGATGAAGCCATTGAGCGCATTGCTGAAGTTGCGTGTTACGTGAATGAAAGAACAGAAAATATTGGCGCACGTCGATTACATACCGTGATGGAGCGCTTGCTGGAAACTATTTCATATGACGCATCAGACAGGGCAGGCAGTACCGTGACCATTGATGCTGAGTATGTTGATCGTTCTCTGGAATCGCTATCTCAAAATGAAGACCTGAGTCGTTATATTCTTTAAACACAGGGATTGCTCTCTTTAAGTTTAATTTGCAGGGAAAATTTAATGAGTCAAACGGTCAAACCAACAGATATTCGTTTACATCGAAAATCGAAGCGACTGGATCTGTCATTTGAAGACGGCGTCCATTTCCAACTGCCCTGTGAATACTTGCGAGTACACTCTCCTTCTGCTGCCGTACGCGGACACGGGCCAGGCCAAGAAGTGTTACAAACAGGTAAACGCCAAGTCAATATCGATGCCATTGAGCCTATAGGGCAATATGCCGTGAAGTTGGTTTTTGATGATGGCCATGACACAGGCATTTACACCTGGAGTTATCTATATAGCTTAGGCTTGGATCAATCGTCTCTATGGGCAGATTATTTACAACGACTGGACAAAGCGGGGAAATCCAGGGAACCTGAACGAGTGAGTTCAGTGGCAGGCATCAAAGTCGTTATTGAGAAAAAAGCATGAGCGAAAAAGAACCGCAGAATAGCACGACGCATTTTGGTTATCAGTCTGTTCCTGCTTCTGAAAAAACACGTAAAGTTGCGGCGGTTTTTGATTCGGTTGCCCCTAAATATGATGTCATGAATGACTTGATGTCTTTGGGTGTACATCGCTTATGGAAACGCTTTGCGCTCGGGATTGTTGCCCCCAGGCGGGGTGAGCACATATTGGATTTAGCGACGGGAACCGGTGATTTAGTCTCTAAAATGGCGCCCAAAGTGGGCTCGAAAGGCGAGGTCATCGCCTCCGATATCAATGCCAGCATGTTACATGAAGGTCGTCGTCGTTTAGTCAACGAGGGCGTGGTTGCTAATGTTCGTTATGTATTGGCCAGCGCCGAAACCTTGCCGTTTCCAGATCATCATTTTAATTGCATCACGATTTCATTTGGCTTACGTAATGTTACGGATAAACTTAAAGCGATAAAAGAAATGTATCGTGTGCTCAAGCCGGGCGGGCGTTTGCTGGTATTGGAATTTTCTCAACCCGTTGTTCCTGGCCTTAAACCCATTTACGACGCTTATTCGTTTAAATTGTTACCGTTGATAGGGCGCGTGGTAGCGAGAGATGCAGACAGCTATCGTTACCTGGCTGAATCTATTCGTATGCACCCCAACCAGGAAACATTAAAATCCATGATACATGATGCGGGGTTTGGCCAGGTGGATATATATAATATGTCAGGTGGCATTGTTGCGATTCATCGCGCTTTCAAGTTGTGACAGCCACAAGCGAAATTAAGTGTGAATTTCAGAGGCAATCTGAGCCGCTACTTCATTTTTATGTCTTGAGGAATATACTGTGACTTGGGCAGCACACTTGTGGGCGCCACTAGAAGTGGCATTAAATCAAGTTCTGGATTTGGATCCAGATGCTCGAGTCAAACTTGAACCTATGGCAGGAAAAATTATAGCTATTGAATTAAAAGGCTTTAATATAACCTTGACTCTGCGCATTGCGGAGCAATCTATTCATATACTGAGCGATTTTAAGGGGGAGCCGGACACGCGATTAGTCGGTTCGCCAATAGGCTTGGCGCGTCTTGGGTTGCAACGAGGCACACAACAAGCGGTAGGACTGTTTAAGGGCGATGTTGAATTTTATGGTGATTTGGATACCGGTCGTCGATTCAAATCCTTCATGGATAACCTCGATATTGATTGGGAAGAACAGCTCTCCCATGTTACGGGTGATGTGGTTGCGCACCAGCTTGGTTATGTCTCCAGAGAGGCCTTCGCCTGGGGGCGAGGTGTTTTAAATACGTTGGCACAAGACTCGGCCGAATACCTTCAAGAGGAAAGTCGCCATCTTCCTTCTCAAGCAGAAGTAAACACTTTTCTCGTCAACGTGGATGCATTACGCGCTCAGGCAGACAGACTGGCAGCACGTGTTCATCGCTTTAGCGAACATTTGCAAGCCGATAAAGCAACCAAGGAGTAAGCGTGTCGTGATTCACCCTGCTCGGTTGCTGCGCTTATTTTATATTAACAGAATTTTATTACGTCATCGTCTTGATGACCTACTGTTGACCATTCCTTTTTTTAAACCTTTCCATTTTCTTCGCTACCTATTGCCATGGCAATGGTTTAGAGCCGAAGATACACGCGGACGGGGCGAACGTATTCGTTGTACTTTAGAAGACCTGGGGCCTATTTTTGTTAAGTTCGGGCAAAATTTATCGACTCGCAGGGATTTATTGCCCGATGACATTGCCGATGAATTGACTCTACTTTTAGATAAAGTTCCCCCCTTTTCAGGTGAAGAAGCCCAGGCCATTATCGAAAAGGCATTGGGTGAGCCAATAACAGAGAACTTTTCATATTTCGAAGTCGTGCCAATAGCATCCGCATCCATTGCCCAGGTTCATGCTGCGCGCCTTCATAATGGCAAAAATGTCGTTATCAAGGTACTGCGCCCGGGTATCGAAAAAACCATTCGTCACGATATTGCATTAATGTACATTTTAGCCGAAATGGCAGAGCGCTATTGGAAAGATGGACGACGCCTGCGACCTGTCGAGGTCGTTGCGGAATACGAAAAAACTATTTTGGATGAGTTGGATTTAATGCGAGAAGCTGCCAATGCTTCCCAGCTAAGAAGAAATTTTTCAAGCTCCCCCTTGCTTTATATACCAGAGATTTATTGGCCTTATACGCGTAAGAACGTCATGGTTATGGAACGCATTAGCGGCATACCCGTAGGTCACATTAATGAATTAAAACGGCAAAATGTAAACTTACAAAAATTATCAGAACTGGGTGTGGAAATTTTTTTCACCCAAGTCTTTCGTGACAATTTTTTTCATGCAGACATGCATCCGGGCAATATTTTTGTTTCCCCAGAGGGACAATATATCGCCGTTGATTTTGGTATTATGGGAACCCTGAGCCCCAAAGATCAACATTATCTCGCAGAAAATTTTATCGCCTTTTTTAATCGTGATTATTTTCGTGTTGCTGAACTACATGTACAGTCAGAATGGGTACCCAGTGGAACTCGAATTGATGAATTTGAATCTGCGATCAGAAGTGTATGCGAGCCTATTTTTGAAAAGCCATTAAAGGAAATCTCTTTCGGTCATTTATTATTGCGTCTTTTTCAAACCGCTCGACGTTTTAATATGGAGGTGCAGCCACAACTTGTTTTGTTACAAAAAACCTTGCTCAATATTGAAGGATTAGGTAGAGAACTCTATCCGGAGCTAGATTTGTGGAAGACAGCTAAACCCTACCTGGAAGGATGGATGAAGAAGCAGATTGGACCGCAAGCATTCCTAAAAGATTTCAAAGAAAATTGGCCCATGTGGTCAGAAAAATTGCCGCGCCTACCCATCATGGCTTATGAAGTACTGAACCAGATGCAGACAGGTCATTTTAAGGCGCAAGGAGAAGTGCGACAAATACAGCAATTACAAAAAGAAATCCGAGAAGGTCATCGTCACACTTATGGTGCTATTATCGGTGCTGCGTTATTAATTAGCGCAGCCATTATTTATGTCATGAGTGGGCACGGTGTCCCTGCTGTGATGGGCGTGCCTTTACTGAGTTGGACGTTGTTTATTATCGGTGTATTCACCTGGGGGTCCTGCCGCCCCTCATCTCGCTATAGAGAATGATAATATACACGAAGAGATAAAATTGGATTTTATCTCGATAAGAAAGTAAACACACACCCTTAGTTCTGTTCTAACTGCCGTTCTTTTTTTCTGATGCCGCACATATAGTCGAATTTTTTCTGCATCTATACCCGTAGCATTTGAGGTTTAGGTGTTGAGAGTGTGTTTTATTCGTTAGCCAGACGGACATCACATACTTAGGAACGCGCACGTAATAACTTCGGAATTTGAAATCTCATCTTCAGCTCGTCCAACTTCGGATTCTAGGTTCAACTGAGTGTTGGTGGCGAATTTTGGCAAAAGCAATGGATAAATTTAGGGTCGATACAGGGGCAGATCACCAACGTGGGCTATTCTCGGCGACGGGTGTTTCGGCATTGCCGATTACTATTGCAAAATAATGACACGCTATAGTAACCATGAATATGGATAAACACCTGAACAATAAACCCGTTATGTCTGATTCCGGGGCTAAATCGCTCTGGCAACCGTTTCAGCGCAAAACTTTTCGGGTCATCTTTGTAGGAAGGGGGGGGCAACTTGGCAGAGTCTTGCCGCTTTCCTTGGCAATAGCCTGAATTTTGTGTGCTGATTCTTTATCATTATTCTTAAAACAAACTAATTAAATATCTTTATATTTCAATCACTCTCCGTAATATTGTTCACTTTGTAGTGTTTTTGGGTAGGTTGGGTATAGACATTGCTATGCAAACAGCATAGCAGAATTATTAGGTGGGTAGCTGATGTTTAAAAAATTTAATGTGTACGCAGCCATTTTTTGTTTTGGGTTCGCATTTATTTACGTACTCTTTGTTTTTCAAAAAGAACTGTTAGCGTTTGTTAATGTACCTGGGTTGCTTATTGTTTTCGGTGGTACCTTGATTGCAACGTTAATCTCTCGCCCCTTTTCTGATGTTAGGCGAGCATTTCGTTCAGTCTTTATTTTTCGTAAAGACAGACCCTTTAGTTATCTCTATGAAATGGAAAAACTATTCCAAACCGCTGATTGTTATCGGCATGGCAATATCAGAGCCGCTGAGTATGAAACGAGCAAAATTGATAACATCTTTTTACGCTCAGGAGCACAGCTTGTATTGGATCGCTCATCAATCAGAGAGGTTGATAAAGCAATGCAGTGGCGTATTCAGGGGCTACGCTCA
Organism: uncultured Chromatiaceae bacterium; assembly: GCA_964421045.1. GTDB lineage: Bacteria > Pseudomonadota > Gammaproteobacteria > JAADHS01 > JAADHS01 > JAADHS01. The sequence goes on along the minus strand of CAYQVF010000004.1, from coordinate 23,033 downwards.
AGAGAAAGTAGCGATGTTCAGATATTGAGATCGATGGCAACTTTTGCACCCGCATTTGGCATGCTGGGTACTTTGTTGGGATTGATCCATATGCTTAATAATTTGGATACCAGCTCTCTTGCTCAAGTGGGTATCGCTATGGGGTTTGCGATGCTGTCTACATTATACGGTATTATTGCTGCAAACCTGATGCTTAAACCTTTGGCAATAAAAAAAGAACGTGAACTGGAAAAAGATTTGATTGCTATGGCTATTATGCGAGAAGGCATTATTTTATTGTCTGAGCGTCAGCACCCCAGCATGATGAAGGAGACGCTTGGCGCATTCATGGCGCAGCAACAGTGCACAATAACCACAGGTGGTACTTTAGTAGAAGCGAGATTCTAATGTCTAATGATCGCTATCGCGAACCTCATTGTACCTCATTGACAAGCCGTCGCTCGTGTATCGATGTTCAGCCTGTTGATAGCTCGCCGCTATCCATAGAGGATAGACCCATATATGAGCCTCTTCCTCCAGAAGGAAAGGAGTCGTGGTTGATTAGCTATGTCGATATGTTAACACTGCTCATCACTTTATTTGTATTATTACTCTCTTATCAAAGCAGCATTGACGGTGGTAATGCGAATAAAGAGAAAATCTCAAGCACGATGGTTGATGTTACAACGGCAACGACCCAATCAGCGGCGTGGCAACAACTCCTGAAGACGACAGATACGGATAAAGACAATATCAGCATTGAAGAAAACGAAGAGAAGCTCAGCGTGACGTTAAAGAACCAGCTGGTCTTCCAGCCTGGCGAGGTTGCTATTAAGCCCTACGCTTACAAGGCGCTGAATGACATTGCTCATCTCCTGAAACAACACCCACATCCCACGTCTATTGCTGGGCATACCGACAATACTCCGATTCAGTCAGAGCTATATCCTTCAAACTGGGAGCTCTCTACAGCCAGAGCAACGAACATAACGCGTTACCTTATTGAGCAAGGCGTACCTGAGACGCAACTCAGAGCCATTGGTTATGCCGACACACAACCCAATGCGTCCAATAAAACCGACGAGGGTAAGGCCAATAATCGACGCGTTACCATTACATTACATCTTGCCGCAGAGAAGTCTTAGGAGGCTGTCCGGGAAAACCCTAACTGGCGCAGCATGCTAAGTTATTTACAGGCCCTAAGCTTAGGAGCATAAAGTGGATCTGTTTTTCTAAATTAAAGCCCGCAAGCGTCATTGGGTGCAGTCTCACAACTTGCGCTCTCCGCTGTTTTTCGAATGCATCTATCCACTCTATGCTCATTACCGGCTCTGTCTCGGGCAATAAACGAGACATTTGAATCTCCGAGACCCATAACCATATTCACGGGAGCCTCCCAATTAACTTCTTTAATCTCAGTTTCAATTTCGACTTTGAGCGAAACTAACCCAGAGGTCGTATCGGTTGCTGAGTGAATCGTCGCCGTACACCCCTCGCTATATGCTTCGTAAGTATCCGCGATAACGAGTTCGGGGCGTGTTTGATCTATATAAACCATGGTCTCGTTTGCTGAGCCGAGATTGCCTGCAAAGTCTGTTGCCACTACATTGAGTGTATAGGCTCCATCTTCCATCGCTGAGACCACAAAGGGTTGTGTTATCTGTCCTGTTTCCTGAATCACCGGGTTCTTAATATATTCTTCTGAAAAGTTGATTTCGACTGTTGCTATACCCTGAGTATCAGAGATATTTGCGGTCACTTCAAAATCACTATTAAATGCCTGTCCAGATAGGGGCCATACCTCGCTGACAACCGGAGGGGTATTGTCGATAATAATTTCTTTCGAAACCGATAATGAAATCCCTAGGACGTTGGTTGCGATGAGTCCAAATTGATGCGGGCCGTCATCCAAAACGGTTGAGTCTATGTTTATAAAGGGGTTAGAAAAATCGGGCACACTCGCATGCACAACACCATCGATTGTAATATCAATTTGTGCTATACCTGTTTGATCTGTAACGTCAGCGCCAAATTGTTCAATGACACCGGAAACAGTCTCTGCATCCGCAAGTGACAGCGTACCGATCACGGGGCTTAAATTTAAACGGGGTAGATCTGGCGCACTGGCAAATAGTTCTAAATCGAATAAAGAGCTATTGTAATCTGCAGCGACCACGAGCAAATCTTCAGAGGTTAAGGCACTTCTATTTAAGTCTGAATTGGCAAGACGCAATAAACGCTGCGGAATTTCATTTATGTAATGCTCAGCATTCACGGCAACCTCACCCATGAATAATGCACCGTTTGCTCCTATGCCATCAAGACGGCCATCTATCCGAACATCTTCATAGGTCAGCTGGGCAAACTGGATGCTGTTATATAGCGTATGAACCACGTTCTCCGCATTTTGCTCGCTGACCCATTTAGTCCATTCAGAAACGGCAGCCGTCAAAAAACCATAACGATAAGAATCTGTTAATTCCGTATCACTTGCAGTACCCAAAGTAATGTTTTGTGGAATGGTGTCTGTGATCGATACGCCGGTCATGTTGCTTATAGATGTATTGGCTTGCTCTATTGCTGCAGTGACGTCTACACCGGTATTGATTAAAAATTCAGTGAGTCCTGTAGCTAAGTGCGTATAATAAGAAATTGTGACCTGTTTGGAAGAGTTTGCTTTATAGTTAATAACAGTCGATAGTTTTTGCTCTGAATTCAGAGCGACGAGTGTGCCGCTCGCCTCTTCTTCATATTGGCCACCCTTTATTTCGAGTAAAAGAGGCTGGTTTGCTATGGCTAAATCGACTGAAAAATTGCCAAATTCATCTGTACTTCCGCTATTAAACTTAGTACCTTTATTGCCTGTAGAGTAATCATAAACAGTAACCAAGCCATTTACAATTGCGGCATCAAAGGCCACACCCTTAATCGAGGTAGCTGGTCGACTTTCGGGCAAGCTACCCCCGCCACCACAACTCATTATCAATATAAGTATTGCGCTAAATAAATATTTTAAGTTTTGTATTTCTTTCATACCGCTCGCCTCGTATTGTTTCCCGAAACAAGGGAAAACAGGGTTATTCTAACATGGCTAGCAGGATGGTTTTGATTTGGCAGTCGAAGAAAATGACGTGAACTGTAATCAAATAGCAACAAAAGGAAGAGATTTAACCTTGATGATCGTATTTTAAATTCAGTTTGTTGAATCAACGCCCTCTAATGGGGGGGGGCGTTTTGATTCAGCTATTTTGTTGAGTTTTTTGCGGAAAATGAGTGAAAAGCCGTGTTTTTTCAGGGGGTGACACGACTGTTATAGATGGATTAATTCAAAGAATGATTGTCGTTTTGGGTTTGCTCTCCAATGAGTGTGCAGGTTGATGGGTTCGATCAATCAAGTTCTGTTAAATTAACAGGTTGATACTGGGGTTGCAGGGCTTTTTCTTTAATGCGTTGTTCCACCGCAACGTGGATGCGGAGGTCGCGATGGGGCGATGATATTTTTTACTGAGTTTCCATAGGCCGGTTCAGGCACTTTCGATGGGAGAAGCGTAGCACGGTTTGATTTCACTCATTTTATTGAAATGCAATGTGAGGCCGTGTGTTTTAGCTTTTGATAGCATCCACGCTAATGCGATATCACTCAGTCCTCGTTCTTTATTTCCGCCTCCAACGTCAGAATGTGTACCGCTAAACCAGACTTGCTCTATAAATTGGGAAGGTTCCCACATTGTTGGTGCGAATTTTTTTCTTTTTTCATCAATTGAAACTGCATGGTAAGCATTTTTGACATCAGAGTTGAGTTTTCGGTCTTTGAATTCTTTGAAAAAAGGATTGAATCGATTCAGCCAGCTCACCGGGATGCCAAATGCGCCAACGGTGTCCCAGACGCCGATCATTTCAATTTTACACTCGGGGTGTGAATACCTTTTTTTGAATTCTGCTTTGGCTTGCTCATCTTTGCCGTGATACAGTTTGTAGCCGTTTTTGATTTGATCGATATGATTGTTTTTAAGCAAGCCACATTTATAAATTAAACCGGCAACGATGCGCACGGTGTAAGCCCCGCGGCTAAAGCCAAACAGGTAAATTTGATCCCCTGGTGTGTAATTTTCGGCGATGTATCGATAACATTGAATGATGTTATCGGAGATGCCCAGCCCTGTGATTCCGCCTATATATTTATGAATCCCGGTACCTACGCCACTGTCATAAAATACAATTTGAGATTGATCCGGGTCATTTATTAGGGCTTCCTTGGTTTGGCCTACGTTTGTGTTTTTTTCGCTGCCTGATTCCCATTTGTTCCACGTTCCATCTGAGCATACTACAATACGCTTTGTCATGACCTTATTCTCCATATATGGGGTTCAAAAGCAGTGATGCGTCACGAACCTCTGGCAAAATTGGCGGTTTTTTTGTTAATGACTTCTGTTTTTTTGAGATCCATAAAAATTACCTCTTGAGCTCACGGAGGAAAAGTAACAAAAGCACAGTGAATATGCCAATTATTACCCCGTTCAGATATCAGGATCTAGGTAATACGGTTTTTTGCTCAATAAACTCCAAAGCATTACCATCCGGGTCGCGGCAAAATAGCGCTCGACGAGCTGATTTGCTGGTGGTAAAAGAAATATGAGCTTGCGTCAGCAGGGTGGTTAATTGATCCAGGTCATGGACAGCCAAGGCGATATGACGGTCTCGTCCGCCATGCTGGGGTCGCTGAGTCGTTGGGTCGGGATTGGGTAATTGCAGTAAATGAATTTGTTGGGCTCCTACATTTAACCAGATGCCGGGGTAGCCTAAGTCGGGACGATCAGGGTCTCGTTCCAATTTTAAAACGGTACAGTAAAACTCAAGAGATTGTACTACATCCGAGATGATTAAACTGGCGTGAATAATATGGTTGATCATTCGGGCAGTAAATTTTTATGTTACATTTTGACCTGCAGCTTGCAGGTCGGCATGATATGACGAGCGTACCATCGGTCCACTGGCAACTCTTTTGAAGCCCATTTTTTTTGCGATTTCACCGAGTTTTTCAAACTCTTCTGGCGTGACAAAACGAGTGATGGGCAAGTGGTGGCGGGTGGGTTGCAGGTATTGCCCTATTGTTAACATGTCGCATTGATGGTCTCGTAAATTTTGCATGACGTCTTCGATTTCTTGCATCGTCTCACCTAAGCCGACCATGATGCCGGATTTGGTTGGCACCGCAGGATGAGCGGCTCCGAATTGTTTGAGCAGGTCGAGAGACCAGAGGTAGTCGGCACCAGGACGAGCTTGTTTATAAAGGCGGGGGACGGTTTCCAGATTATGGTTGAAAATATCAGGTGGCTCCGAGGTCAGTGCGGTGAGGGCTTTTTCCATACGTCCACGGAAATCGGGAACTAAAATTTCAATTTTAATTTCTGGGCTTGCGGTGCGTATAGCCTGAATGCAAGTGGCGAAATGCCCAGCCCCCCCATCTCTTAAATCGTCTCTGTCTACCGAGGTAATGACAACATAGTTTAACTTCATGCTCGCGATAGTTTGTGCGAGATGTTGAGGTTCATGCTGGTCTAAGGCTAAAGGTTTGCCATGGGCAACATCACAAAATGGACAGCGGCGTGTGCAGATGTCGCCCATAATCATAAAGGTAGCTGTGCCTTGACTGAAGCACTCCCCTAGATTGGGGCAAGAAGCTTCTTCACAAACCGTATGCAGTTTATTTTCTCTTAACACGGCCTTGAGCTGACTGACTTTTTTACCGCTCGCAGCTTTAGCGCGAATCCATTTGGGTTTTTTGAGGAGTGTCGTGGTAGGCGCAATTTTTATTGGAATTCGTGCTACTTTGTCAGCGCCGCGTTGATGCCGGTTATTGGTTGGCGGGATTATTCTGTTATCGTTCATTTTGAGTATTTAAGTGATTGGATGGGTTTCAAATATGCGCGTTTGATAATTCATGTTACGAAAAATAGAAGTCGAAATTTCCTGGCTTACGTTTGAGACGTTGCAGTTGGGTAAAAAGTTTCTCAGCTGAGTCATTTTTATATCGCTTAAACCGCAGGGATTAATGCGTGAAAAAGGCTCTAAATCCATATCAATATTAAAACTAAGGCCATGATAGGCGCAGTTTTTTTTAATTCGTAAACCCAGGGATGCGATTTTATCGTTCTCAATATATACGCCAGGTGCCCCATTTTTTCGTGCAGCCATAATATTATGTTGTTGCAAATAGTCAATAATACTTTGCTCTAGCAGGTAAACTAATCGGGTTACCCCCATACCAAGCCGGTTTAAGTCGAAAAGAATATAAAAAACAGCTTGGCCAGGGCCATGATAGGTGATTTGTCCGCCTCGGTCTATTGGAATGACTGGGATTTCTCCAGGGTTCAGTACGTGCTCTGATTGTCCATTTAAGCCTTGGGTAAAGACAGCAGGATGCTCGGTTAACCATAGTTCATCGCAAGTTTGTATATTTCTGTTCATGGTGAAGGTTTGCATGGCGCGCCATGTTGAGACGTAATCTTGTATTCCTGTCGAGGTGCGGATAATGAGTTCGTTGGCAGCCATGATGATGCTTATAAGGCCATGATGACATGCTCGCAATCGCTAAGATCCTGGTAGATGGCATCCAGTTGTGCCTGGCTTGAGGCTTCGATCGTGGCGGTGACGGCCAAATATTTCCCGGTTTTGCTTGGCCGTGAAGTGATGTGAGCTTGTTCTAGCTCAGGGTAGTGTGCTCGTACGATTGCGCTGACAATGTGTTCGAAATCGTCCGGTTTTGCCGTGCTCCCCATCGCTTTTATGGGGAACTTGCAGGGAAATGCAATAATAGATTCTTTTTCTTTTGGCACGGGTTTATGTATGTATAAATGCTTGATAGAGGGTTAACATGCGAGCCCATAAGGGGCCTGGTTGTCCATTTGCTACTGGCTTGTCATCGAGCAAGGTCACTGGGATAATTTCTTTCGTTGAGCTGGTAAGCCAGATTTCATCTGCTTGTTGAGCGCGCTGTAGAGAAATACGCTCTTCAAAATGAGCAATATTGTTTTTAGCAGCGAGTTCTAGCACTAAGTCTCGGGTAATGCCGGGTAACAGTTCCGCGCTTTTAGGCGGAGTGATGATGCGCCGGTTTTCGACAATAAACACAGTGCTTGCAGCGCCTTCGGTAAGGTGGTTTTCTTTTAAGAAAATAGCCTCATCTGCGTGGTTATCGAGTGCTTGTTGTCGGGCTAAAATATTAGCTAATAAAGAGATTGACTTAATGTTACAGCATTTCCAGCGTAAGTCTTCCATCGTTATTGCAGCCGCACCTTGAGTCAGTAGATTTGGGTCGACGGCGGTAAGAGGGTGGCTCACCGCAACGATGGTCACTGGTGTTTTTTCAGGAAATTTGTGATCTCTTGGGGCAACACCGCGAGTGATCTGGATGTAGAGACTTTGTTCTTTCGTGTTGTTGGGGTTTTTGGCGATGAGTGTGTTAAGTCGTTGTTCCCATTTGTCATGGCTCAGTGGTGGTGCGATGCGGATGTTGATTAAGCTGTGATCCAGTCTTTCAAGGTGTTGTTTTAAGCGAAATAACTTACCGCTATAAACTGGAATGACCTCATAGACCCCGTCACCAAAGACAAAACCCCGGTCAAAAATAGAAATTTTTGCCTCATTAGCCGGGATAAATTCGCCATTTAAATAGACTATTGCATCAGTGTGGCTGCTCAGTGTTTTCATTATTATTCAAGCATTAACAGCATTTCGTCGATTAAGCGGCTGATCATGCTACCCTCTTCGATGGTTTGTAGTGCGATAAGGGGGCGATGATCGAGCTGTTCTCCTGCGAGTTTTATTTGCAAGGAACCCAGTTCCTGGTCAGAATGTATCGGTGCCATTATGGTGGTCGGCAGGCTGACTTCAGGTTTTAATTGTTCATATGTCCCTTTTGGGATCGTCACATATAAGTGATCAGCGATACCAATAGGGAGTTGTTCCGTTGCACCTTTCCATATTTTGACCTGCTGAATGGCCTCTTTTTTACTATAAAGAAGATGGGTTTCATAAAAACGGAAGCCGTAATTGAGTAGTTTTTGGCTTTCAGTCGCGCGTGTATTTTTAGTTTTTATTCCCATAACAACAGAAATGAGTCGCATTTTGTCGCGTTGCGCCGAGGCGACCAAGCCATAACCGGCTGATTCAGTATGCCCTGTTTTAAAACCATCTACCGTTTCATCACGCCATAACAACGTATTGCGATTTCGCTGAGCTATATCATTATAGGTATATTCTTTGATCTTGTACCATTTGTAGAATTCAGGAAAGCGTTCAATAGTGGATCTGGCTAAAATGCTCAAATCTCTGGCGGTTGAATAGTGGTCTTTGTGTGGCATGCCCGTACTGTTTGCGAAATGTGTATTGCTCATGCCCAGTTCTTGGGCGCGCTGATTCATGACCGCCGCAAACACCTCTTCACTGCCTGCAATATGTTCAGCCAGAGCGACAGTGGCATCATTACCTGATTGTACAATCAAGCCCATTAAGAGTGTTTTGACAGGAATTTTTTTGCCAACCTCGACAAAAGTGCGAGAGCCTTTCATTTTCCAGGCTTTTTTGCTGATGGTTACCAAGTCATCAAGTTTAATGTTGTTTTCTTTCAGTTCTTCAAACAAGATATGCGCCGTCATCATTTTGGTTAAGCTGGCCGGTTCGAGACGCTTATCTGCATCTCGTTCTGATAATGACTGGCCGCTATGGAAATCAACCAGCAGATAGCTGGCAGCGGTAATGGTCGGTGCGGCAGGTATGATGGGCGCTGCCACAGCATAATAGGGCAAAATAACGAGCAGCAGAGCAAACAATAGACAAAATATGCGCTGTGATAATGAGGTTGTTGCAGTCACTGCGGTTAGGCCTCCGGACTTGTATTAAGTGATATATTGAAGTAATTTACCACATGTGAAGGTGTTTAGGGTCGCTGTTCTTGTCGTTTGCATGAATGGTTTTAAATTGTTATTTTTAGCAAAGCTTCCGTGTCTTGCTTCTACTCTTTGTTTTCATTTATCCAGGCAAGGTGTTGTGAGGCGTGTGTATCGGTATTAATTGTACTGTTATTTTGGGGCAGGGTTTGCCTGTGATGTTAGTGACGTTAATGTAAGTACTCTCGTACCATGACAACTAACTTTATAGATGAAGCAATGCACATGTTTGTCCTTATGCTGATTAATGCGTAATAAAAAAGCTGTATACCTATTTTTGTAATTCTTTCCCTTCAGCAAGAATAAATTCAAGGAAAGTTTTTGCAACCAATGATAATGTTTTATTTTTTAAATGCACGGCATACCAGCGTCGTTTAATCGGGAAACCTTTGACGTCTAACACCGTTAATTTCCCTGCGTCTCGCTCCAAACTTAAACTGTGTAGAGACAATATAGCTAACCCCAGTTCTGCCATTACAGCTTGTTTAATCGCTTCGCTGCTACCTAACTCCATATAGGGTTCAATTTGTAGTTTATGTTTTTTCAATAGTACGTCGAACACCAGGCGCGTACCTGAGCCTTTTTCACGCTGTAAAAACCGCTCTTTAGTTAGAGATTTTAATTGAACGTTTTTTTTGTTCGCGAGTGGATGATGAGGTGGCGCAACAACGACTAGGACATTTTCAAGAAATGGATAGGCTGTTAATCCGTCGCCATCGGGAATACGGCCCATGACAACAAAATCATCCTCGTTGTTCGTTAAACGCTCTAGCAATTGAGCTCGATTGGTGAACTTCAGTTTAGGTTCGACCTCCGAGTAATTTTGCAAAAAACGCCCCAACAAATGAGGCATGAAATATTCTGCTGTTGTGACTACGGATAGATTCAATGCGCCTTTGACTTCTCCTTTTAGTTCTTTAACCTGAATTATTAAATTGTTGACTTGACGTAAAATCTCAGTGCTCGGCGGGTACAGGGCTTTTCCGGCCGCCGTGGGAAATACTTTTTTGCCCACTCTTTCGAATAGGGGTAATTCCATTTGTGCTTCCATTCGTTTAATTTGAAGAGAAACAGCAGGTTGAGTGAGGTAAAGTTCTTCAGCGGCACGCGTGTAGCTAGACAGCCGAAAAACAGCTTCAAATAGCTTAATTTGTTGTAAGGTGAGATGCATCGGCCTATTGTATAACAAAATGTAATGGATTTTATAATAATAAATAATTTTTACAAATTGTAATATTCGGCTATAGTAACAACACGTGACGCCAATATCATCTTGCTTAGGCGCTTCCAGATAGGCTGGAACACCCTGAAAACGCAAAGAAAACTGGCGTACGATTAACACCGTTTTTCGGGGTTGGAAGAGTTTACTCCTTTGACCAAAATGAAAGCAAATTTAGTTATAAGAGGAAGCGAGCAATGGCAGATAAGAAATACAGTGCGGGTGTTAAAGAATACCGCGAAACTTACTGGATGCCTGAATACACGCCTTTAGACACGGATCTTCTGGCCTGTTTTAAAGTCACTCCACAAGATGGCGTACCTCGTGAAGAAGTTGCAGCAGCCGTTGCGGCAGAATCTTCAACGGGTACTTGGACGACGGTATGGACCGATTTGTTAACGGATTTAGATCACTATAAAGGTCGAGCTTACGCGATTGAAGATGTGCCCGGCGATGACACTTGTTTTTATGCCTTCATTGCTTATCCACTCGATCTTTTCGAAGAAGGTTCAGTGGTTAACGTACTGACCTCTTTAGTCGGTAACGTATTTGGCTTTAAAGCACTGCGTGCACTTCGTTTAGAAGATATTCGCTTCCCCATTGCCTACGTTGTAACTTGTAATGGACCACCACAAGGTATCCAGGTTGAACGTGACATTCTAAATAAATATGGTCGTCCTCTATTAGGCTGTACGATCAAACCTAAACTCGGTTTATCTGCGAAAAACTACGGTCGTGCGTGTTATGAAGGCCTACGTGGTGGTCTGGATTTCACCAAAGATGATGAAAATGTAAACTCACAGCCTTTTATGCGCTGGAGACATCGTTTTGACTTTGTTATGGAAGCGATCCATAAAGCAGAAGCTGAAACAGGCGAACGTAAAGGTCATTACTTGAACGTTACTGCACCCACCTCTGACGAAATGATGAAGCGTGCTGAATATGCGAAAGAAATCGGCGCACCCATCATCATGCATGATTACCTTACAGGTGGTCTTTCTGCAAATACGCAATTGGCTCAATGGTGTCAAGAAAATGGTATGTTGTTACACATCCATCGTGCAATGCATGCGGTACTTGATCGTAATCCGCATCACGGTATCCACTTCCGCGTATTAACAAAAATATTGCGCTTGTCAGGCGGAGATCATCTGCATTCTGGTACGGTTGTGGGTAAATTGGAAGGCGATCGTGAAGCGACTTTGGGCTGGATCGACATCATGCGCGATTCTTATATTAAAGAAGATCGTTCACGCGGTATTTTCTTCGATCAAGATTGGGGCGCAATGCCGGGTGTTATGCCTGTTGCTTCAGGTGGTATCCATGTATGGCACATGCCAGCGTTGGTTAATATCTTTGGCGATGACTCTTGCTTACAGTTTGGTGGCGGCACACTGGGTCACCCTTGGGGTAACGCAGCAGGCGCAGCGGCTAACCGAGTTGCGGTTGAAGCTTGTGTTGAAGCACGTAACCAAGGTCGTGAGCTTGAGAAAGAAGGTAAGGATATTCTTACTTCAGCAGCCAAGCATAGCCCAGAGCTTAAAATGGCGATGGAAACCTGGAAAGAAATCAAGTTTGAATTCGACACCGTTGACAAGTTGGATGTTGCTCACAAGTAAGGCTGGAGCAGTTTAATAGTTAAGTGAAAACGGGATGAGCGATCAATTAAATAGTCGTTCATCTCTTTTTCGCCAGCGAATTTGAAGTCATTGAGGAAAATAAAATGAGTGATATGCAAGATTACAAATCAAGCTTAAGCGACGTTTCAAGTCGTAAGTTTGAAACTTTTTCTTATCTGCCTGAATTAACACCAGAGCAGATCCGTAAGCAGATTGAATATATTGTTAGTAAAGGTTGGAATCCAGGTATCGAACATACTGAGCCTGTCAATGCCATGAGCAACTATTGGTATATGTGGAAGCTGCCGATGTTTGGTGAAACTGACGTAGATGCGATCCTGTCTGAAGTTGAAGCTTGTCACAAAGCACATCCTGGTAACCATGTACGCTTGCTGGGTTTTGATAACTTTTCACAATCTGCAGGGGCTTCCATGGTCATTTACCGCGGTAAGTCAGTATAAAAAAGCCGGGGCAGTAATACTGTAAAACAAAAAGCCCCTGCTCGACATTGTGCGACCAGGGGCTTTTTTTATACCGCAAGTTAACGTTGAGATAATGCGATGGGTAAACCAGGCACTTATGTTGGATTAGACAAAGAAGTATGGGGTGGTATGACCACTATTGGTAAAACAATTCGAGATGCCTGGGTTTTTGAAATTTTACCAGAAACAGAAAATTGTACGGGCTGGAACCTGGCCGGGATTGATGCTTTGTTACAAAAAGTGAATGCCGAATGGGATAAATACGGCTGTTTGGTGAGCCACTTACCAGCAGAATTAAGGGAACGTCACGATCGCATCCATGGCGATGCGTTCAAAAAAGCCAAGGCTACAGGTTGGTCTGGCGAATTTGAAACGGACGATGAAAATTATATTGATACTCCAGGAAAGTAATAAAGAAGGTGTGTTATGTCTGTAAATAAAATAACCGTAGACCCAAAAGCGTATAAAGTAAAATCTGAGCCGTATTACCAGGCAGTAGGTGACGAAATAACGCTTTACGAAGCGGCTTATAATGCGCGTATGCCAATGATGCTGAAAGGGCCAACGGGCTGCGGTAAATCTCGTTTTGTTGAATACATGGCATGGAAACTAGACCGACCCTTGATCACGGTGGCGTGTAATGAAGACATGACCGCCTCGGATCTGGTCGGGCGTTTTCTGCTGGATAAGGATGGCACAAAGTGGCAGGATGGGCCGTTGACCACTGCTGCACGTATTGGCGCGATTTGCTATCTAGATGAAGTCGTAGAAGCACGTCAAGACACCACCGTTGTGATTCATCCTTTAACCGACCATCGCCGTTCACTACCGCTGGATAAAAAAGGCGAGTTAGTGGAAGCACATCCCGATTTTCAGTTAGTTATTTCCTACAATCCGGGATACCAGAGCTTAATGAAAGATCTAAAACAGTCGACCAAACAACGTTTTGGCGGGCTGGATTTCGATTATCCCGAAGAAAAAACAGAAGCGGAAATTGTCACAAAAGAATCTGGAGTTGATGCCATTACGGCAGGTAAATTGGTGCAAATTGCCCATCGCGCCCGCAATCTTAAGGGGCATGGTCTGGATGAAGGTATTTCTACCCGCTTATTGGTTTATGCGGGTCAGCTCATCGCTAAAGGCGTGACACCGCTTGCTGCCTGTAGCATGACGATGGTGACACCATTAACTGATGACCCTGATATGCGGGATACGCTCAATGCTGCGGTGCAAACTTTTTTTAATTAACAGCGAAATTTGACTATGTCGATCAAGCTCGAAGACTACGAAACATTCCTGGAAGAAACTGCACCAGAAATTCGCGATGTAGCTACCAGTACCTTCTATGAAGCGGCTCGCGTCATGTCACCCGCCGGTCTGGAAGAATATATGGAAGGGGCCAAAGGGCTGTGTCGCCTGGGACGCGGTAGCGATCTGGTGATTTCTTATTTACAAGATATGCCGCTGGTGGTCAAGGAGTGCGGTGAAGATATTATTAATGATGTTCTTAGCGCTGCGATGAAGCTGTCTTCTATGACCTCAGGCGAAGTGATTTCCCTGATGTTCAGTAGTTTACCCACTGCTGCACGCCGTTTAGGTGATGCAGAGCTGGTGCGCGGTTATCTAACTCTGATACACCAATTGTCTGGTACTGCTGCCCGTGGCGTGCGCCCGATGTTAAATCACATTGATGAATTATTATCCAAGCTGACCTTAAGTGGCCTGCGTCGTTGGGCTAATTTTGGTGCTCAAGCCTATCGTCGTGATTTTGATAACCTGACTAAATACTTCAACCTGGAGTCTCAGGATAGCCGGGCGATGTTGCAAAAAGAACGTCGTGGTACGCTGTTTATTGATACTCAGAGAAAACTTAACTTTTATTTGCGTGCCTTGTGGGGACGAGATTTTTTTCTACGCCCGACCGGTGCCGACTATACAGACTTTAGACCCTACATTAGCTCGCATATTATGCATATGCCCGATGCGCTAGATGATGCAGGTGAGGTTAAAGGTCTGGAGTTGTATCGTGCTACCGCAGCACACATGGCCGCGCATCTATGTTATACCCATTCGGCGCTTTCTGCTGAACAACTCAGTCCGGCGCAGCTCTTTTTTATTGGTTATATGGAAGATGCGCGTATTGAATACAAAGCGGTTACGGTCTTTCCCGGTCTGAAAAAATTGTGGGCTGCCCTGCTTGCTCAAGAAGCTGAAGAAAAGACAGAGCATCCGACGATGAATGTCCTGGAACATTTAGCTCTAATGTTATTGGATGCTACCATTAAATGTGATGACGCTGTGCTCAATACGTTTGCCGAGCAATTCCATAACGCCGTCGATTCAGAGCAAGAAAACAATCAATTTTCCTGGCATCAAGGGCTAGAGTTATTTAATATTTTCTCTTCCCGTAAAGCGGTTCCCAGCCTGCGTATTCTTGAGCGCATTCGTATTCCCTACAGGGATGATAATCGTTTTATTTGGGAGTTTGAAGAATTCACTTTTGAGACCATGAATGAGTATATTGCCGAATCACAACGGCAAGTACGCAAAACAGTCAGTGTAATAGAAATGGCACACGAGGTCGATTGTGAATTAGCGGGAGATGATGCCCAGGAAATTTGGGTCTGTGCCACAGAAATGTATCCGTATGAAGATTATGGCGTCAGTTTCAATGAAATGTGGGGTAAAGAGCCGGTTTCAGACCCCTTCCATTATCGTGAGTGGGACTATCATATCCAACTGCATAGGCCTGATTGGGCTACCGTTTATGAACGCCGCCAACCCAAGGGTAACCCCGAAGATATCGACAAAATTTTGACTGAGCATCGCCCGGTAGCCCATCGTATCAAACAGATCATTGACCTGTTATCGCCTGCGGGCGTGCAACGTGAGCGAAACATGGAAGATGGTGATGAAGTTGATATTAACGCCGCGATTGATGCGATGATATCCATTCGTATGGGCGAGCAGCCGAATACCCGTATCACTATGCGTAATGTGTTAAAAAATCGTGATCTTGCTGTCGTTATACTGCTGGATCTTTCCGAGTCAACCAATGAAAAAATTGGCGGATCCGATAAAACGGTACTGGAGTTGACCCGTGAGGCGGCGACGCTGGTCTCAACGGCGATCAATGGTATCGGCGATCCTTTTGCGATACACGGTTTTGCTTCTGATGGTCGTCATGATGTGCAGTATTATCGTTTCAAAGATTTTAACCAGCACTATGACGATGAAGCCCGATCACGTTTAGCTGGCATGAAAGGGGGCTTATCTACTCGCATGGGGGCGGCTATGCGGCACGCAGGTTACCACCTGTTAAAACAACCTGAGCGCCGCAAACTACTGTTAATCGTCACTGATGGTGAACCCGCAGATATTGATGAAAGAGACCCCCAGCATTTGCGTAATGATACCAAAAAAGCGGTAGAAGAATTGTATAGCACCGGCATTCTCTCCTATTGTTTGACTCTGGATCCCAACGCGGATAGCTATGTAAAACGTATTTTTGGCAACAATAATTATACGATTGTCGATAATGTCGATAAATTACCGGAACAACTGCCCGTGCTGTTCGCCAGCCTGACTAAATAGGAAAAATCGTGAGTCGAGTTGCTGATTTGCCGGTATATGCGCAACGCAACGAGCAAATTAACAGCACACTTTACAATCTTTGGCGCCGAGCCAGGATGCATTTTGCGATGCCCTTACGCATCGAATTTCCGGATCGCCCTGGATTAATCTTGATCCTTGAGAAAAATGAATGGGTGTGCGCGGATGAATCGCAAAATGATTTGCCCGTGTTAGCCTGGGTCAGTTTTGAAGACCAAGGGCGTGATAAACTGCATATGCCCGTACAGTGTAAACTTAACTATTATCATTTTGCTGCATCCAAGTTACGTGCTCCGGCATTGAAATTAATGGAAAACACATTAGACATTCGGCTAAGGGACTGTAAATAAATTAAAAAAAGCTCTATCCACACCAATAATAAATACCTATTTCATAAAGTGAAAATCTAAAATCACAAGCGCTTGCATCTATAATTGCACATAGATGAAGAATTTGGCTTGTTGCACAGGCATGAGCTGAATTTTGGACGCACCTATCCTGTGGGAGTCTCTTTTTTCTTTTGGTTTTTTTAGTTAAGGGTCTGTAAAGTCATTTATTTACAGCCCCTAAGGTGGCGTATCAGTATATGATACGTAATCATCGTTTTTATCCAGATAGGCTTGGAACGATTCGTTATTTCGCTTACTTATGATAACGTCTTGGTTTAAAATATATTTGTTTATAATTCATGGTGCAAATTTTCTTTTTCTATGGCGGAATAAAGAGGTATCTATGATTGGCAATAATGTCATTGAATATCCGAATGCCTAAATTCATAACGCGATGGGTATATGAAAAGGCTACAAGCTAAGGGCCTATAAATAAATAACTTAACATTCTGCTTGTCCATCATTTTCCCTCCGGTGTTGCTCAAAGGCTGACATACAACGAGTATGCGCCCGGGAATTTGAGCGCCTTGCTTATATGGAAATCGGTAAGGGGCATGAGCTTTGGAGACGAAACGCTAGCCAGCGCAGAATGTTAATTATGGTTATACCGGGCACGGGGTCTTTTTAGGTGTTGCTCGAGTTTGACAGAATTGATTTTGCTGTAGTAGCGGATTAAATCCAAGCAATGGGGCGTTACTATAAAATAATACCGTCTTGGATTAGAGAGCGGCAATATTGATGCCATTTCAAATTCAGGGTTAAAGTTAAGCTTTTGAGGGATGTGTATGACGGAAACTCCACAAAATGGCATTAAAGGTTTAAAGCATTGGCGTTACGATTTGCTAGCGGGGCTGCAGGTCGCGCTGGTTTCATTACCGTTATCGATAGGTATTGCGATCGCATCTGGTGCGCCAGCCGTCACGGGATTAATTTCCGCTATTATTGCGGGTTTAATTTTCCCTTTTCTCGGCGGCGCATTTGTCACAATTAGTGGGCCAGCGGCGGGCTTAGCCCCTGCACTTTTGGCGGGAATGTTAATGCTAGGGGGCGGTGATCTTGCTGAAGGTTATCCGTTGCTTCTGGTGGCTATCTGTCTGACTGGGTTATTGCAAATACTCTTGGCTTTTTTCAAGGCTGGGCGTTATGCCATTTTTTTGCCTGTGACCGTGGTTGAAGCCATGTTGGCGGCCATTGGTTTAATTATCATTATCAAGCAAATTCCTACGTTGATGGGGGCGATACTACCCACAGCAGAAAGCATGCTGGCCTCTGTTGCAAAGCTACCTCAAGTAGCATTGCAAATTGACTGGGCTGTCTTTTTTATTGGTGCCATCAGCTTGTTTCTGATGTTTTACTTAAATAAGTCCAGATACGAATGGATGCGTAAAATACCACCGGCACTGGTCGTGACCATATTAGGTATCTTGCTGGCCGGTCTCTTCTCGCTTGAGACAAAGTATCTTATTACCATGCCTGACAAGGTGCTAGACGGAATTACCATGCCGGCTTTTGGCGAGGTCTTTTCACGGCCTGAATTATGGTGGGGAGTTTTGATTGTCGTCATTACTTTGACCTTGATTGATGGTATTGAGTCATTGGCGACCATTAAGGCGGTAGATAAAATTGACCCCTTTCAACGTAAGTCGGATCCCAATGTGACCTTGCGCTCTATGGGGATATCTAACACGCTTTCCAGTATTTTTGGTGGCTTGACAATTATTCCTGGCGGTATCAAAAGCCGTACTAATATTGATGCGGGGGGGCGGACGCTGTGGGCAAATTTCTATAATGCTATATTTTTACTTATCTTTCTATTTGTTGCTGCTGAAGTTATTGCGATGGTGCCATTGGCGGCTATTGCTGCCATTTTGATCTATGTGGGTTGGAAGTTATGTGAATATAAAGTATTTACTAAAACTTACGCCATTGGGCGTGATCAGCTTATTATTTTTATTATTACGGTGGTTGCCATTCTTGGTACGGATCTTCTCGTTGGCATTTTGGTTGGCATTGCCGCAGAAGTGCTTATATTATTGTACTTATTAACACCGTCATTTCGTTATGTCCTGACGGGGCGACTCAGTTTTAAACGTTCTTGTTGTCTGCTTTGGGATAATCTCAGAGTAATGTTTAAAACACCCATTTTGGAAATTACAGAGCTAGAAAAAAAGGGTATTCCTCATTATGAGATCACCTTGTCTTCATTGGTTTGTTTTAACCTGCTGCCGTTAGATAAAGTACTCGCAAGTTTGCCTCCTAAAGAGGGGGTCACGTTGATTATTACTGAATCAGGACGAATTATTGACCATACTGCAATAGAATATTTGCATCAATTTGAAGAAAAATGTGTGCGCGATGGTCGTTTTTTCGAGCTGCTTGGTGTCGAAAATTTTGTTAAGTTTACAGAGCACGCTCTGGCCACTCGTATGCAGGATATTGCTTTAGCGAAGGAGCAGGTTGAGCGTACTGAACGAGAAAAGGAAATGGAACGTTTGGCTAAGCAATATAGCTTGAGTTTCCAGCCGGCTGAAGCGAGCATATTGAATGAGCAAGACTTTGTTTATCTGCGTCGCGGCGCTGATAAACAGGAAAGCAATATCATGTCAGGCGAGTTTTCTGGCTGTACTGTGCGTTTGTTCGATTATAGTCATACGGCGGCACCAAATTATTACACTAAATACTGGAATACGATTATTACCTCACGTTGTCTTATTGCTCTGAGCGAAGAGATACCTGATATGGTGATCACGCCCGGACATTACCTGGAACCCTATCTTGTTGAATACGATGAAGTTGAGTTGTTTTACGGTGAAGATTTTACTAATAAATATCGTTGTTTCGGAAAAGAGAGTGATAACCCGCTTTCATTTATTTCTCCAGAGCTGATCGAGTTCCTGAAAAGGCATGACGGATTTTATCTAGAGATACGTAAGGGGGGGATGCTGGCTTTCAGAAAGGTTAAGGGGCTTGAAAATACGGATGATATCTCGCTATTATTCTCCTTGGTAACAATCTTTCATGATTCTTGTGCGAACAACAAGTTAGATAACGGGTAAGGTCAGCCGGGAGGGAACAGTTTTGAAGCCCGGTTTTTTGAATAAGCAAGGAGAATAGAAATTTTCTTTGACGAATTTAGTTGGAAAAATTGCGGCTCAAAAAATGGAATTTCTCATAGAGGCGATATTGGCATTATGATAAAAGAACTCGGTTCTACGTTAGCCAAAAATGTATGCCAGGCGAAAGCAAAGCAACCTCAAAAAAGAATGCCTAATCAACAACAGGATGTTGAGTCGTCAAGGCCAGACTCCGAGCACCATCTCCATCGATGTAATAAGGAACGTGCAGGTTCCTAAGGCACATCTGCACGCGCTAACACCAACAACAAATGCCACAGGTATATAACAAAAATGTGCACGAAATAGTTCGTCTGCTAACTTAAGGATTTTGTAGTTTTATGTCATTACCTGCTATTGAACAACGCCTCGCCGAAGAACTTAATGCTAAGGCGGTGCAAATTGTTGCTGCCATCACACTATTAGATGAAGGGGCAACGGTTCCTTTTATTGCACGTTACCGTAAAGAGGTCACCGGAGGTTTGGATGATAACCAGTTGCGTACTCTGGCGGAGCGTCTGGTTTATCTGCGTGAGTTAGAAGAACGCCGTATTGCGGTTATCAAGTCGATTAATGAGCAAGACAAAATGACGGAAACTTTAAAGACCTCTTTGTTAAATGCAGACACAAAAACACGGCTGGAAGATCTTTATTTGCCTTACAAGAAAAAACGTCGTACCAAGGCGCAAATCGCACGGGAAGCGGGTTTGGAGCCGTTAGCGGATGCCTTGCTGGATAATCCGGCATTGGAGCCTGAAAGCCGGGCCGCTGACTTTTTTGATGCTGACAAAGAAATTAATGATGCCAAGACAGCGCTTGATGGTGCCAGGCAAATTTTAATGGAACGTTTCTCTGAAGATGCCGAGTTGCTGGGCGAGCTGCGTGATTATTGCTGGGATAAAGGTATTTTACATTCTACCGTGTTGCCAGAGAAAGAAAACGAAGCGGCTAAATTTTCTGATTATTTCGATAAGACTGAGGCCATTAAAGAAATTCCTTCACATCGCGCATTAGCGATGTTTCGTGGGCGTACAGAGGGGTTTTTAAATTTAACACTAGAGCTGCCAGGCGACGAAGAAGCCATCGCACAGCGTCTGCCAACGCAAGGGGAGCGGATGATTGCCCGTCGCTTTGCTGTTAAAAATGAAGGTCGTGCAGCGGATCGCTGGTTAGCGGATACGGTGCGTTGGACCTGGCGTGTTAAGTTGAGTCTGCATGTTGATATGGAATTGAAAAAGCGTTTGCGTGAAGCTGCCGAGCTGGAGGCGATTAAGGTCTTTGCCAGTAATCTGCAAGATTTGTTACTGGCCGCACCGGCGGGTCCGCGGGCGACAATAGGTCTGGATCCCGGTTTGCGAACCGGGGTGAAAATCGCCGTAGTCGATAATACGGGTAAGCTGGTTGACCATGCGACGATTTATCCACATGCACCTAAAAACCAGTGGGATCAGTCTATTCATATTCTTTCGGCTTTGGCAAAAAAACATCAAGTTGATTTACTCAGTATCGGCAATGGAACGGCATCACGCGAAACCGATAAACTGGCTGGCGAACTGATCAAAAAACACAAAGAATTGAAGCTGACCAAAATCATGGTCTCTGAAGCAGGCGCTTCAGTGTACTCTGCTTCAGAACTTGCTGCACGAGAGTTTCCTGATGTCGATGTGACCATTCGTGGAGCGGTTTCAATTGCCCGGCGTCTGCAAGACCCTTTGGCCGAGCTGGTCAAGATCGAACCCAAAGCCATTGGTGTGGGGCAGTATCAACACGACTTAAATCAATTAAAATTAATGCATAGTTTAGAGGCCGTTATAGAAGACTGCGTGAATGCCGTGGGCGTTGATGTGAATACGGCTTCAGCGGCGTTGTTAACACAAATAGCCGGTTTAAATACCACCATAGCGCAGAATATCGTCGACTATAGAGACCAACACGGTGCGTTTCCTAACCGTAAGGCTTTTCTTAAGGTGGCCCGTTTGGGGCCGAAAGCATTTGAACAAGCGGCGGGTTTTTTGCGAGTGATGAACGGTGACAACCCTTTGGATGCCTCGGCGGTACACCCCGAGGCTTATCCCCTGGTTAAGCGAATTGCACAAATGAATAAACGTGATATTCGGGAATTAATGGGCGATCGTGTTTTTTTGAAAAAACTCGAACCGAAGCAGTTCACCGATGAGCAATTTGGTGAACCGACCGTTCGTGATATTTTAAGTGAACTGGAAAAACCCGGACGGGATCCTCGACCTGAGTTTACCACCGCCCACTTTCAAGATGGCATCGAAAAAGTCAGCGACCTGAAAGAAGGCATGAGCCTGGAAGGTGTGGTGACCAATGTGACTAATTTTGGCGCTTTTGTTGATGTGGGTGTCCATCAAGATGGTCTGGTGCATATTTCAGAGCTTGCTGATAAATTTGTCAGCGATCCGCGTGAAGTTGTCAAAGCAGGTGAGGTGGTTAAAGTCCGCGTACTCGACGTAGACTTAAAACGACAACGTGTTGCGCTCAGTATGAAAAAACAAAGTCATGGCGCCGAAAAAATCAAAGAAGAACGTGTTGCTACAATACCACGCAGTGGCAGGTCGAATAAAAACCATAAAGCAAAACAACGCACAGATTCAAAACCGCAGTCCGCTATGGCGGCCGCTTTTGAGAAATTTAAACGGTAAAAGGTGCCCTACTATTTCACTGGTTGAGCATCAAAATTATTAACATTAATTTCCAGCATCTTGCGATCAACGACTGCATCCAAAGGCGCTACCAAGAAGAATCCGTTATAATGATACTTCAAATAACAGAGCAAAAAAAGCAGGAGCCATGTTTTATCATGCCGGGAACAAGTCAACAATCAGTTCAGCAACCGCAGCATAAGAAATTGTATTTTTTCACGAGTCTCGCCCTGCTGGTTTTGGCCTTAGCTGGGTTGACCGGGTGCGAGGGTCAAAGTAATGAAACGAGCACATCGACAAGCAACGTCGCCACAGCGGCGCAACCTGCGCCCTTGATTTATCGACCCAAGCTGAAACTCGCCGCGCAAGACCCCGCCGTTGCCGAGCAAATGAGAATGGCGATTGATATCTTGCGGCCGCCTCATCAAAAAAACTATAAAAACCAAAAGCCAGAACAATTCGTCCGCGCCCGCCCTTTATTTTTGCCTCTGGCCGAAGCCGGCTATGTGGACGCCATGTTGGGCATGGCCGCAACCTACATCCCCCATACCGTCTATTTTTCCCATAAAAATATCCCCTATGACTGGCAACAGGGCATCCCCTGGTTAACTCGTGCTGCGGATGCCGGTCATGCAGACGCCCAGTTTGCCCTGGGTATGTGGTATCGATATGGGCATCGAACCCATTACCCACGAAAGATTGAGGATATCGTCTGGAACAAAGTCAACCACTACCTCACGGCCGCAGCCGAGCAGGGGTTACTCGTCGCTCAAGGCGCCTTGGCAAGACTGCGCGCCAATGCGCATGATGTCGCCCACTTACCTAATGATGAATTTTATGCTGGCAAGTCCGCCCGGGATATCGAAGCCTACATGTGGTATACGCTGACAATACAACGCTATGACCCGGCCGAACAGGCTGAACGTCGGCGCAAGGGCATGATTGATAAAAAAGCGCTAAAACAGGATCTGCGAGATATCTTGGTACGGCAGAGTGAAATGCCCCC
>CAYQVF010000003.1:50238-99754 GCA_964421045.1 uncultured Chromatiaceae bacterium | reverse complement strand
CCCTTTTTCTGCTGCCGGACTCGGTTTTGTCATCAGTGATGCAATTCTAATACCGCTGCTTGCCGTATTTCTGAGCTTGGAAATAAATAATCCCGATAAGTCTGATGAACCTCATCGCACCGATTTTCTTGCTGCAATGAAGTTGGGGTTTTTTCACCTGACGCAATTATAGCTTTCTTCGAGCCAAGAGTTGAATGATTTTTTTTAAATTATACGGTTAGCTAGTTTTCGGGCGGGAACTATTTAAAAATGTTTCTTATTATTTTCGCTTTTAAGGCTTATCCACGTTTTTATCTGTTCCATTATCGCTAACATTGCAGGAATGACAATTAGTACCAGTACGGTAGAAAAGGCGAGTCCAAAGGTGATGGATGTGGCCATGGGTATTAAGAATTGTGCTTGTACCGACGTTTCGAAAAGCAACGGAGTTAAGCCCGCTATGGTTGTTAATGACGTGAGTAATACGGCTCGTAAACGGGTACGAGAGGCTTCAATTATGGCATCCATGGGGCGGTGGCCTGCGGCGATTAGTTTTTGGTGGAAGTCTAAAAGAATAATAGAATCGTTGACGACAATGCCCGATAGACCGATGATGCCGAATATAGAGAGTAAGGTGAACTCTATACCCATGATAAGGTGGCCAATAATGGCACCAATGAGGCCAAAGGGGATGGCCATCAAAATGACTAACGGTCTCAAGTAGGATGACGAAACCCAGGCTAAAATGATATAGATCATGATTAGAGCAAAGAGGGCGCCGCGTTTCATATCTGCCATCGTTTCTGCTTGATCTGCGGCTCGGCCTTCCAGGGAATAACTGAGATTGTATTGTTCTATGAGTTCAGGAATAAACTCATTTTCCAGGTTGGCCAGGATGCGGTTCGCATTATTGAGTTTGCGATTAACATTGGCCGAAATACGTACACTTAATTTGTTGTCGAGGTGACGTAGCGCGGCGAATCCTTGCTTGCTTTTAAAGGTGACAATGCTATCAAGAGGGAGACTCTCTCCATTAGGCAAAATATAGTACATGTCGGTCAGGGTGGCGAGTCGGTTGCGTTCGGCGGTACTGAGCATGACCCGTACATCAATTTCATCGTTGCCCTCCTGGAAACGTTGTACTCTGGCACCTTCAAAGGCATCGCGTAGTTGTTGTCCGACTTGTTGAATGCTAATACCCAATGATTGACCCTGGGGGGTTAATGCATAGACCAGTTGTTCCTGCCCCCAGGGCAAGTCATCTTCAATAGCAGAGACGCCAGGGAAAGTCGCCAGTTTGGCATTAAGCCTGATTGCGGCTTGTTTGAGCTTGTCTGCATCGGCACCAGAAAGTTGAATATCGATGTCTTGCCCGGGTGGGCCACCTGCTCGCTGAGTGATGACAAACATCTCTATGCCTGGAGGTTGTTCAATGTGAGATTGCCAGGTCTGGATGAATTCGCTATTGCTGATATCGCGGCTATCGGGAGAGCTGAGTTCGACGATGAGAGATCCGTATTGTTCACCGGTGCGTCGCCCGGAGGCATTAGCGCTGCTACTTTCGCCGAGCCTAAATACCGCCGTGTTAACAAACTTTTCACCATAAAATTGTTCGGTTTCTTTTAATGCCTGGTCGACCTGCTCAAAGAATGTTTGTACACGCTCTTTGGGGGTTCCGGCGGTAAAGCTGGCATTGGCCAGGAGTATAGTACTGTCTACTCCTGGGAAAAAAGTGAAACTGATGCGGCCGCCAGCAACCAGACCAATGCTGGCGATGAGCAAGGCCACTGCGGCTGCGACGGTAGAAAAACGGTATTTAAGGGCAAAGGCAACAAAGCGTTTGAATTGATGGTCTCTAAAATAATTAAAATAGCGATCGAAACGGCCTTCTTGAATTTTATTGTCTTTGAGTTTATTCAGGGCGCTGCGAGTATGGTGGGGGAGTACCCACATGCATTCAATAAAAGAAGCGATAACCACACAAATAATCACCAGGGGGATATGAAAAAGAATTTGTCCTATTGGGCCACTGACTAACATCAGCGGGAAAAAGGCAGCAATGGTGGTTAATGATGAGGCCAATACGGGGAAGTACATGCGATGTGCCCCTTTAATCGCCGCATCGCTGGCATTGTCGCCCGCTTCAAAATTGGCCTGCGCATTTTCAGCGACGACAATAGCATCATCCACAATAATGCCCAACGCCATGATCATGCCAAACAGGCTGATCATATTAATACTGCCCCCAGCGATATAAAGTAAACCCAGCGTGGCCATAAACGAGACGGGAATACCCCAGGTGACCCAAAAAGCAATACGTCCATTTAAAAAAAGATAAACGATCAGAGTGACAAGGATTAAGCCTCCTATACCGTTAGTTAGCAACAGCATAACGCGCTCTTTAATAAGAGACCATTGTTGGTCGTAGAGTTCAATGCTCAGTGTGTCGGGCAGTGCAGGACGGCGTTCTGCAAACCAATTTTCGAGAATTTTAGCGGATTTGAATGAGTCTGAATTTTCGGTGCGTCTTAAAATCAGCTCAACGGCGGGGCGTTGATTTTTGAATACGTGAACTTCATTACGTTTGGCGCGACGTTCAATCGTTGCAATGTCTCCCAGAGTCAGATAATAACCCTGGTCGTCAGCAATAACAGGGATGTCGGCAAATTCATCGATGTTATATTTTTGTTCCAGCCCTCTAAGCTGCCGAGCAACGTCATCTTGGCCCACCAGCCCCGCAGGCATATCTTTGCTTTGCTGACGTACCTTATCGGCGATTTCATCCAGACTCAAGCCCAGTGATTTTAATTTGGATCCCGGTATTTCTATGGCTATTTCTTCGTCTGGAAGACCGGCGATGTCAATTTTGGCGATGCCCCGGTCGAGCAATTCGTCTTTAATGTCGTAAGCGAGTTGTCTGATTTCGGGGAGAGTCGCATTGCCGGAGATCACCAGCCGGGCAATAAGCTCATAATTGGCAATGCGAGTGACTTCAGGGTCTTCAGCATTAATGGGCAGATTACGAACCTTGGCGATGCGTTCATTTATTTCATCTAAAGCCGCGCCCATGTCGGAATTTTCGATAAACTCAAGTGTGATAGATGACATGCCGAGCACGGATGTAGAGCTGATTTTTTTAAGGTGTTCCAGAGTAGCCAGTTCTTGTTCTAGAGGTTTGGTGATTGCAATTTCAACATCTTCAGCACTGGCACCACTCCATTCCATTCTTACGGTGGCGAAACTCAGTGACAAATTTGGAAAAAACTGGGTGTTGAGTTGCAGAATAGCCCATAACCCAGTTAATATCATAATCGCCATGAATAAATTAGCCGCAACTTTATGCTGCGCAAAGGCGCTGATTACTCCTGTTTTAGAAGACATTATTCGGCGGACTTCCGAATGACTTTCAGGCCATTAATCGCATTGGCGAATTTTGTTGTGAGTACCGTATCATGGTTATTCAGTTCGTTACTTTGAATGATTAATTGTGATGTGTCATCTTCATCAATAGTGTTACCGAGCACGGTAACTTTCAAGGATTGTAGACGATCGTCGTGAATACGATAAATAAGATCGGTACCATATAAAGCCTCTCTGGGTAGCAAAGCACTCTGCTTGATCGCCTCCAGGCTAAGGTGTAATTCTACATTTAGTCCTGTTGGCCAATTGACTTGTTTTTTGTTAAAGGTAAAAAAGCAATCAACACTACCTTCTCCTGGGTCAATGTTGGCGGCGATACGTGTAAGGGTTAAAGCGTGACGTTGTTGCGCCATTGTGGCCCATACGGAAAGTGGCGTCGCCTGATCTATGGCTTGATAAATCATGTCCATGTAACGCAATGGAATCTTGGCTTTGACCTCGAGTTCATCTTGTTTATATAGTTTGATTAAGGCGTTACCTTTTTTTATACGCTCTCCTGTGCCAACCTTAATGTCGACAATTCTGCCGTTGAAAGGCGCTTTGATGAGGGTGTGCTCCAGATCCAGTAGCGCTCGTTGTTGTTGTGCAGCGGCTTGTTGTTGTCTGGCTTTGAGTTGTGCCAATCGACTGGGATATTCGGCGATTCGGTAACGATGCTCTTGTAGTGCAATTTGTTGGCGAACAAAGTTTTGCCGTGCTTCATCGAGCTGGCTGCGTGAAGCCAGGTTTCGCTGTTCAAGGTCGTGGGCACGCTCAACGGCACGTTTGCTCAGCTTCAACAACGTATCTTCACTTTTTAAGTTAGCCTGATCACTTTTATGACGCTCTGCTTCAGCTTTGATTAAGGCTTTGATTTCTTCTTCTTTGGCGGCACTTTCCTTGAGATTGAGTTGGGCTTCATTTTGCTCAAGAACGATTAAAGTCTGATTAGGTTTCACATGATCGCCTGCATTAACCCGAATTTCGAGCACTTCAGCTTCGATGGCGGCAGTAAGTTGCGTAGGATGAGGCGATTGCACGACACCCAGTAGTTTTATGACCGGAGCATAACTGGCCAAATGGATTTCTTGGCTGGTCACCGCCCAGGCGCGTTCTTCAATGGGTTGTTCTATAGCTTCGGGTTGGGTCAATAAAAAAACAGCAAAAACAATCAAGCCAATGATGATAATTAAGACTGGAGTAAGAAACCGAGCAATTGATTTTATTACGTTTTTAGACAAAGACCTTCCTCCTGATTTTTATCTTTAACCCAGATTTCGCAGTTGATCGCTCGTATTAAAATGAAATTCATTGTGATGCAAGCCGTAACAGTGCGTTTATTTCTTTACCGATTGAGTGAGTCACGTTACGAGCTGACGTCAACGGTATGTAGAAAATTAAACACGGAAGTGATTATGTCGTGTTATTAAAACGTTCTTCACAGAGGAACCCTGAATTTCTGATACCCGATGGAGCTTAAATGATTGCGCCTGCTCTTAACTCTAGTTTTCGTCCGCAGCGATTAGCAAGATATTCATCATGAGTAACGAGAATCAGGGTTGTATGTTGTTCTCTGTTTACTTCAAATAACAAGTCTATTACTTTTTTGCCTGTAGTCCGGTCAAGATTGCCAGTGGGTTCATCGGCAAATAAAAGTTTGGGTTGCGAGGCAAACGCTCTTGCGATTGCAACTCGCTGTTGCTCACCGCCAGATAACTGTTTAGGATAATGATGTAAGCGTGCACCTAAACCGACTCGCTCTAATACGCTACGAGCCGACTTCACTGCCTTTTTATTTCCCATCATTTCTAGAGGGAGTGTAACATTTTCGATTGCGGTCATATTTTGCAATAAATGAAAACTCTGAAAAACAAAGCCAATCAAATCACGTCTTAAATCAGCACGGTGATCTTCATTCAAAGAATAAATGTCAATGTTATTAATCATCACGGTACCCGAGGTAGGCAAATCTAACCCGGCCATTAATCCCAACAAGGTTGTTTTTCCGGAACCGGAAGCACCGACAATAGCCACGCTTTCCCCTGGAAAAATGCTAAACTCGATATGGTCTAATAGAGTGAGCGTTCCTTCCGGACTGGGAACCTGTTTACAAAGCTGAGATATTTTAATAATGGGTGATTGTTGAGACATGTGTAATATTCGTTATCTGTTTATTATAGTCAATTTATTTTGTTGTCTACTGCCAATAACATCATCGGCTTCTTCAACACTTGTCGTATTGGGAGATAGTCTCAGTGCGGGCTATGGTATCAATCCGAAGAACGGGTGGGTTGAGTTATTACAACGACGCATCACTGATGAAGGGTATCCTTTAAAAGTTATTAATGCGAGTATCAGCGGCGACACGACACTTGGCGGATACCGCAGGTTAAAACCCATACTGCAAAAACATCAGCCTGGTATAATTATTATTGAGCTGGGCGCTAACGATGGACTACGTGGTTTGTCACTCGTTGCGATGAAAAAAAACATCGAAAATATAATTAGCGCCAGTCAAACGGCTCATGCTGCTGTTATTCTTATAGGAATGAAATTACCTCCCAATTATGGCCCTGCGTATAGCGCGGCTTTTCATCGTGTATATACCGACTTAGCCGATGAATACAGGGTAACATTAATCCCCTTCCTGTTGCACGGACTGGAGACTCAACTTGAATTGTTTCAGGCTGATGGGATACATCCAACGCAAGCGGCTCAACGCATTATTATAGATACGATCTGGCCTAGCATTCATCGTGTGATCAAAAATGCTTCATTTTAGTTTGCATCTCACTTTGAATCACATTTTTTGTCTAATCCTAGACACCTGCTATGTCACTTGAGTCGCAATGGTTGCGACCCGTTGGCCTAATGCTCGGCACAGAATTTTTTCCTCATCGCTAAGAGGTAATTTGTTATCTTGACCGGCAAAATGTGTTGCACCATAGGGCGCGCCTCCTGATACAGTTTGGAGGAGTGCGGGTTCGGTATAAGGCAAACCGACCAGCACCATACCATGGTGTAGTAGCGGTAACATCATCGATAATAATGTTGATTCCTGTCCGCCATGCAACGACGACGAAGAGGTGAATACGCCGGCTGGTTTGTCTACCAAACTTCCGTTGAGCCATAAGGCGCTGGTGGAATCGAGAAAATATTTGATGGGTGCGGCCATATTGCCAAAATAGGTTGGGCTGCCCAGTATTAATCCATTGCATTCTATAAGGTCATTGTGCGTGACATAGGGTGCCCCTTGAACTGGTACATTATCTTCTGTCGCCTCACAAACGGTCGATACTTTTGCGACGGTTCTTACTCTGGCTTGTATTCCATCTATTTCTGCAACCCCTCGGGCAACTAACTGTGCCATCGCTTCAAGACTGCCACCTCGACTATAGTACAATACTAATACTTCTTTCATCTTATACCTCGATCATTTCGCTGAGTCGTTATTGTAAAATGCAGCAACCTTTAATGGCTCTTCGTTCGTCTGATTTTATGACGCAAGACTTTGCTTGACAGGATATTTTAGCAATGGTAGCTTGTTTTCTTCAAGCGACATTGTTGCGTTTATCTATTGTCATTTAGATATCGCTTTTGAGTTTTCAAATTATATTCAATGCGCCTCATGGATTGTGTATGTATTTACGTTTTTATCAATTAGTTTTTGTTGTCCTTTTCTTGGTGGGTTGCGTGTCCTATCCAACACAAGAACTCAGTGACGCACGTCAAGCATTGAACGCGGCTCAAAAAGCTAATGCGGCACAGTATGCGCCTATTAATTTAAATAAAGCTACGGAACTACTCAGTCATGCAGAGCAGGCTTTGGCACCTGAAGATTCTTCCTATGCTACTGCACGTACTAACGCTTTAGCCGCGAAAACTGAAGCTATTAAGGCTCGTGAGTTATCTTTGGCATTTACGTCAGCAATTAATGAACTGAACGATCGTTCGCTGACAACACTTTTACGTAGTAAAGTAGAGAAGCTACTTCAGCAAGCGAAAGATGCGGCGCAATCTGGCGATGATATTCAGGCTGCTGTCTTTGTGTCGCAAGCACGAACTATAATCAAAAAAAATATCATAAATCCGTAGCTACTAGTAGCGAACGTGTATCATTAATTAATAATAAAGTTTACGTCCATCATTTACTTTAGTTTATTTTTCATTATCTGATTCGGAGTAACCCTATGGCAATAGCAACAGCGCGACATATTTTGGTCTCCAGCGAAGAAAAATGTGCAGAACTTAAAACTCAAATAGAAGCCGGCACAGACTTCACTGAAATAGCTAAAGAACATTCAAGTTGCCCGTCAGGTAAAAGCGGTGGTGATCTCGGTGAGTTTGGGCCCGGCATGATGGTGCCGGAATTTGATAAAGTTGTGTTCACCGCGGACATCAACACCGTACAAGGTCCGGTGCAAACTCAGTTTGGTTACCACTTATTAGAAGTAACAAGTCGTACGGACTAAAAAAGGGGTAGGTTATAAGCTTCGTATCTATACCCATAGCAATTAAATTTAGGTGTGATTACGTGCCTATTCTTAAGAAGCCCAGAGAGGAATCGCCTGTGAGGCTCGGCGAAATTCCGCCTCATGTATTCTATGTTCTGGTTCATACTTTGCTACCAAACGCCAAAAACTTGTAGAATGGTTCAGGTGTTTGGTATGACATAGCTCGTGAATAAAAAGATACTTCACCGCCGCAGGCGACATAAATAACAGGGCGCGATTAAGGCTGATATGTCTTTTAGAGGAACAGCTTCCCCAGCGGGTTTTTTGAGCACGAACAGATGCTTTTTTGAAAGGCAGCCGGAGCTCTTCACTCACTGCCGTTAGCCACGGAATCAAGCAAATCTTCGCATGCTGTGTCAGCCAGGCTCGCAACACCGTTAATTGCTCTGTTTCCGTGCTACCCCTGATTGTTAATTGATTATGATCGATATCCACTTGCACATTGCTATGCTCTGTCGAGTCGTATTGAATTTGCCATCGTTGATCAATCGCGTTCAATAATATTTGATAAGGTAATTCAGCTTTATCAGGTTGATGTGATTTAATTTGAACGAGTGTTTTTTCAATCCACTGTCTATGTTGCTCAACAAAATTAGAGACATGATGTAAAGCAACCCCTTTAGGGACGACGACTTCCACCTGACGATGAGCCGATACTTTTAGCTGTAAATACTTTGCTCGATTAGAAATTCTGACAGAATAGGGGAGTAAGCCCCCTTTTTTTGAGATAAGTGGCTGTAACATGCTTAATTAACTTAATTGTACCTTTAATAGGTGAGAGTTGGAATAGATCGTCCTGAATTTGAATCCCGATATTTTTCATTGTCGGTCTATTCTCTCCCATTGGTCGGGAATGATCAACAGTGACACAGATTTTAATACAGCCCCGATTTTTACTACATGCCGACAAGTTTAAATTGATGAATGGTATTTTTTCATCTCAATCACTACGAGTAGGCTGGCTTTCCGGGAAACCTTCTTGTGTAAAGCCAAAATTGTGCAAGTTTGTGATTTTTAGTGGATAAATAATGCCATCCAAATGATCTACTTCATGTTGTACCACTCGAGCATGGAACCCCTCGACGATACGTGATATCTCCGCTCCCGTTTCATCATAACCTGAATATCGAATTGTTTTATAGCGAGGTACTTGCCCACGCATACCTGGCACACTCAAGCACGCTTCCCAATCTTCTTCCATCAATTCATCGACTGCTGAGATAACAGGGTTAATTAATATTGTTCTGGGAATGGGCTCTACATCAGGATAGCGGTCACATTTTTCTACACCAAAGACCACCACGCGCTTTAAAATGCCAATTTGCGGTGCCGCCAGACCAACGCCATCGCAATCAATCATGGTGTCGATTAGATCTTGAATCAATAAATGTAATGCATTGTTAAAAGGTTTTTCCACTTCTACCGCACGTTGCCATAAACCTATATGACCCATTCTTAACACTGTTTTCACCGCCATACATACCTCCTGCAATTAACAATATGTTATATTATGTCATAAGCTTTAAGTAACAGGATCTAATTATGATGCTTCGTGTTTTGCTATTCAGCCTGCTCCTTCTTTCTTTTTCGGCAGCAGGAGAAGAGCAAGCTGAAGAAACTCCGCAATGGTTCCAGTTTGAACTCATTATTTTTGAATATTCAGATGAAAAAGGCCTCTATTCTGAGCTTTGGCCAGAAGATCCTGAATTAGCAGATTACAGCTCAGCTCAAGAGTTATTACCGCTAACCGTCTTGCCTCTCTTTGCTAAACCTCTTCCGCTTGACGAATATATTCCACAAGATCTATCGATAGAGGAGGAGAATAGCGTCGCGCGACAGGCTAAAACCCACTTTGTTGATTTCCCTGCTCCCAGTCTTGATATACAGCCTAGCTTAACTAAAAAAACACAAGTTGAACGGCCGTTCATGTTACTTGAAAAAATGGATCGTTCTTTAAATAAGATAGCAACCCAATTCAAGCTTAAGTCAAAATACAAATTATTATTTCACCAAGCATGGCGACAGCCCGTCGCCAAGCATGGCGAAGCAACAGCAATACGTATTTCCAGTTTAACGAGTAACTTGGATCATTTACTCGGCGTATACGAACAAGATAACGATATTTCGAATTCGATTGCAAATGAAAACATCATCCTGGTAGCACCCAAACTAGAGATTGATGGGCTGATTATACCTTCGCTCAACCGCTATCTACACCTCGACCTGCAGCTGGCTTATCGTAAGTTGCTCCCTATTGAAACAACGGTGCATGATGCGATGAACCATATTCAAAATGAATTTTTACAAAGATCGCCTGATAAAAGCGAAGTCTCTGACAATGCAAATAATATAGAGACTCACCGCAACCAGGCTTTTTTTCTGAAGACGGCCCGTCGTATGCGCAGCAAACAGTTACACTATTTTGACCACCCACTTTTTGGCGTACTGGCACTGATTACACCTTACAAACCTGCTGTTGATACAGAAAGCCCCAAAGATGATAACGAAATGCTTGTTTTTCCGCAATGACGGCTCCTGATTAAGCAATTCAATTCGCCTGATGAAAAATGGGAAGTTGTTTTTTTATAGCCCTTAAAAGACTGGAGACGAGTGCGTATTTAATCTCTATCTATGGTGTATAAAAGGTCAGTGCCGTAGTTCTTTCTACCTCTGCTCGCTTCAATAGACCACTTGCTACTCAGGGCTTGACGAATAACCAGTGTGGGATTAAATGTGTCGCCAACATTATCAATACGGATGTCGTCAATGCCAAAATGTTTGCTTATTTTTCTGGTTAAGAGGTCTCCACCTGCCATGCTTAGTTGATTGGCAGCTTTCAGTAGAAGTTTGCCCTCTTGCTGGGATCCTTTTTTACGCATCGAGCGCCCTAGAATTAAATAGGATAATGCATCGGTATGATCCATTGCCGGTTCAGAAAAAAGTGACATTTCAGGTGCTGATAAAGGGCCTTGAACATTCACGCCTACCCGGATACCTTTTTTAGGTTGCCGACTGGCAATAATATCCAGCCCAGGGTCATCAATAGGGCCACCCACGAATATAAAACGGCCACGATCTATGCTGAGATCTTGTCCGTAGGCTTTGAATTTTCCTTTGTTTAAGCGTAATTCACCGATACCGCTGGTTAGTTGATCCGGGGTATCCATAATCACCGTCATACCTTGAATTTCAGTTTCAAGCCCCAGTCCTTTGAATTTGATTTCGTCGCCA
Organism: uncultured Chromatiaceae bacterium; assembly: GCA_964421045.1. Taxonomy (GTDB): domain Bacteria; phylum Pseudomonadota; class Gammaproteobacteria; order JAADHS01; family JAADHS01; genus JAADHS01. Next base: position 88,631 of record CAYQVF010000003.1, on the reverse strand, counting down.
AGTTCAAGGCGAACCACTGTCGAAATTTTAGGTAAGTTTGATTGCGTGGTTTGGTTTTGGGGCGATATAATTTCAACATCAGGGGAGACGGCAACCGCGTTGCTTAAGTCGGTTGGCTCCAGTCGGGCGTAAGGTACCACGACCACGCCATTGATTTTGATGGTTTCTTTGGATAGCTCAATATCAATATCTGGAGAGATCAAAGCTTCATATTCAGGAAGATTTAAAATTTGAAATTGTTCTCCCTTAATATTAAATGAAGTTTGCCATAAGTTACTATTATTTTGTTGTGCTATTCCTTTTACTGAAATTTGACCGGGTTCTGAATCCATCTGTAACTGGTATTCAATTTTATTTAAACTGTTGTTCGTGCTCCGAAAAGAGAGATTACTCAGGGTGATGCCGGGTCTGGTGAGAAAAATACGGCCATTGAGCAAAGAAATATTGGCATGCCATTGCGGCTGTGCAAGCGTACCAGAATAATTAATTCGAGCCTTTAATTTGCCGTTGCTACTGCTAATTTCAGGTGTAAAACTGGGTAAAAAATCTATTTTTTCCAAGTCCAGCTTAATCAGCCCCTTGCCTTGAAGCGTATTGTAATCTGGTGCTTGGATATTAGCGATGGTGAATTCACCCTCAGCGGTGATATTGCCATGCTCGCCCACTTGAACAGCAGAAGAGAGCTTGGCGGTGTTGTTATTTAATGACACTTTGAGCAGAGCGTCGCGGTAATTCAAGTTCCTTTCTTGATCGCTAAAATTAAAGCGCCCGTTGGCGCTGCGTAAAGTGATTTCCCCCAGTAGGGGTGTTTTCTTTGATTGTGAAAATGCGCCTGAAAGATCAATATAACCTTGGGCTTGAATATGATCTGGTATGTTATTTTTCAAAAGGGAGAGGGGGATCACCTCTGCATTAAATACAATGGAGAAAGATTGGTTTTTTTGCCAGTCAGCATTAAAACACATGGTTGTTTTTTCGCCTTGCAACCAACACCAAGGTGCAAGTTGGATCGTGCTTTTACTGACACTGAAGGTGCTGGGTTTGGCCTGCCAGAGACCATACTGTTTTGATTCAAAAAAAGTATTATTTATTTTTCCTTGCCAACTATATTGTTGATATTGTCCCTGAAAGTGGGTATTCAATAGCATGTCATTTTTTTCTATCAACAATTTAAGTTTATGCTCATTGGGCGTTCCATTTAAAGAGACTGTTAAGGCATCAATACTATTTTTAGCATTGCCCAGATTTTTGAGTGTTAGTTGAATATGCGATTGACTTTGTTCGTTGAAGTTGATGTCAAAGTTTGAATTTAAATTTTCTAGCTGTTGATCCCGAAAGCGTAAATGCGAACTATTGGCTTTGCCGCTGATGTGTGGGTGGCGGGTTGATCCGGTAACGACACCTTGAGCCAGCAGATTGCCTGAGATTTCTTTTGAAATCGTGTTTAAACGAGGAGCATCGATTAGCCAGCTTAAATGATATTGATCACTCAGTTCACCCGATAAAACCACATGATTTTCGCCAAAGCTAAATATAAAAGGGGAAAAATTAATAGATTTTTTGTGATATCTAATTTGAGCATAGCCGCTTACGGTCTGCTTTCTCAGGTTTCCATGTAAATTTTTGACAGCCAGATTCGCGGTTACTTCGTTATTTTCAGTGCGTGTTCCTGTTAGCGTAGCATCAAAACCTAACTGTCCAGCGAAGTCGGGCCAGCGATACCCCGGGTTGAACTGTTTTGCAACCAGCGCTATGTCCCAGGATAGCTGGGGAGATAATGTGATTTCTCCCTGGCCGTTAAAAGACCCGATGGCGGTAATGCTGTCAGACTTGGCATATTGTTGGATTGAAAAATCAGACAAGACTATTTTTGACGGATGACCTTGGCCGGTTAGGGTCATATCAGCCACGCCTTCGGTTGGGTGGGTGATTACGCTGGCCAGTGTGAAGTCGTACGTACGAGTATCGCCAGACAAGTGTAAAATCCCACCTGGACTAGATACAGTGGTTTTGTCGTCTATCGGTAGGCTCAGGTTTGACCATTGGTACACCATGTCAAAGTACAACGATGTTAACGGCTCAGAGATCGTTGCATGCATTTCAGCTGAATAAGGTGCCGCAGTTTTAATATCTACGTTAAATAATTTTAAATTACCCTGAGTGTGTGCTTGCAGTGCGACAGGAGGACGTTCGCCCATATTGATGTTAAACGAGGTGTCCAGCTCGAAAGGGTAATCACCCTGAGTGGTGAGTGAAACTTGACCCGATGCGGTGAAATATTCTGTAGTGATGTTGATTTTTTCTAATATTAAGTGGTTTTGATTTAAGGCCGCTGTAAAGCTCAAAGTAGACCAGGCAGGCAGAATGTCTTTAGCGTCATTGATGAAAACGACATCATTAATGCGGGTCTGTTGTATTTCTATCGAGAGGGGTGAATGAAAGTCCCTCAGGGTTATATTTTGTGCTGCGGCTGGGCGTGTGAGCGGGTGTTGTTGGATGCGTATGTTGTTTATTGCAAGGTGATTGATTTTGAGTAATGCCGTGAATAAAGCACCAGGTTCCCATAATATGTTTATTTCCTCGATATGAACATCGGCTTGCGCGCTGCGGTATTGAATGTCGGAAAAAGTGAGTGCACCACTGCTCAGTGTGCCGTTGATTGTTGTAACTATGATGGGCTGAGGTGACAATTTCAGGGCGTAGTGTATCGCCCATTGACTGCCTGCAGATGTTGTAACAATCAAGGTCAGAGCCAAGATGAGCAGGCAGCTTAATGAGAGAAAAATAAATGCGAATTTTTTCATTACAGTGCCGGGCCAAACGATAAATGAAAACGCCACGGTTTAGCGCTGGGATCCAGTCCTTTGGCAATATCAATACGTATGGCACCAAAAGGGGTATGCCAGCGTGCACCGAGGCCGATACCATCAAAAAGTTTGGGTGGCCAAGTGTTAAATGCGTTGCCGGTATCGTAAAAAAAGGCACCACTCCAATCTTTCCACAACATATGTTCGTATTCTATACTGCCGACCAGTAATTGTTCGCCTCCCAGATTTTTTGGACTCAGTGAGTTATAGGCATAACCGCGAATTGAATGGTCACCGCCCGCATAAAAACGAAGTGTGGGGGGGAGGGTTGCCAGAGAACCAAAGCGAGTACTGGCAATATCTGTTCGCAAGATGAATCTGCCCGATTTTCCGCCAGGTAAAATGAACGTTGCGTTGCTGGTGGCTTGTAAAAAATGAGCATCGGCAGCCAGTTTAGGATGCGCACCCTTGATATCTAAAGAAAACCGTAAACCTCTTTGCGGGAATGCCTTTTGAGCTGAGGCTATACGTCGCCAAGTTATTCCAGGAATGAGTAAATGAGATTTTTCACTCTGTGTCCCGGAGAGGTAGGCGTCTGTTTGATAGTTGAGATACATTGTTTCTAACCAACCAGGATAACGTTGTATGCTTCGATTAACGCTATAGAGAAAGGTTTCAATTTCAGTGTTGGGTATGGATTGATCATTCACCCATGAAAAAGAAAAGCGTAATGAATCAGTGCGAGGATCCGCTATTGGGATAATATAGCGGCTGGTGAAGTTACTTTTGATTTCAGATAATTTTAGTCTGCTGTTAATGCGATGGCCGCGACGATTAATCCGTCTATTGATCCAGCCTAAACTGCCTCGTGTTCCCGTATCGGTTCCATAACCCATACCCAACGTATAACGGTGCTTTTTTTTAGCCTCGGTGGTGACTTCAACAGGAACATGTTGATTGACGGCGGCAGCTTGATTGGCACGCACTTCTACGCGAGAGAAAAGGTCACTGTCATTCAGCGCATTTTGAAAATCAAATAATTGAGCTGTCGTATAAGGGTCACCTGCTTTGAAGCGGGCGTAACGGCGTAAATAATCCTGGTTGACGATGGCATCATTAAAGTTAATATTGGAAAAATAGTATTGTTTGCGCGTGTTAATGGTGATGTTGATTGTCGCCAGGTGAGTTTCTGGGTACACTTTGACGCTTTTGTCTTCAAAGCTGGATTGAAGGAAACCGATCGTCAGTGCTTTTCTCAGCAGAGCGCGCTTGCCTTCTTTATATTTTCCGTGATGAAAAATGTCGTTTATTTTTAAAGGGAAATTGTCGGCCAGCCTGATGAGCTCAGGGTGCTGTTGTGCTTCTCCTAGAATCGTGATGTTGATGGCTTTGATACGTACAGGTTGTCCCAGCTCGACGGTATAATTAGCATGCCATACTTTTTTTCGAAAAATGAGCTCGGAACTGATTTTGGGTGCATAATAGCCATAAGCTTGCAGTGCTTTTGTGATGTCGTCTGGTGTGCGCTGATGGAGTAATTTAATGCGATAGGCAGGTAAGTGGGTTTCTCCTTTAAGTTGATTGAATAGCAAAATAGACTCCAGGTTTTTTGTGAGTTCCTTATTTAAGCCTATAATTTTTGCTTCGACAGTATGCTTATTCGCAGTCGCCAAAGGCGGGTAAAAAAATAACAGCGTGAGTGTAATAAGTAGATTAACGATTCGTAAAAACAATTTGCTTTGCAACTCTGAATGGGTATATCTTTGATCCTGTTGTAATAATTGTATCATGGGTGGTGAATCAATGGTTTATAAAGGATGTTGGTGCGGGTGTCGGAAATAGACCTATAACGTTATGACTTTAGGTGTTAATACGCATATCTGCACGTGTTAACACCTAAATTTATAACGCTATGGGTATATAGATAGAATGTCAAATTCAGAGGCACCAATCGATCAGTTAGAAACGATATGTGACTATATCCGCTGGGGGGCGAGTCGCTTTAATGCATCAGAGCTCGTTTTTGGGCATGGTACAGATAATGCTGTTGATGAAGCCTTGGCTTTGTTGATGCATGTTTTGCATTTATCTGCACCTTTGGCACCTGAGTTAATTCAAGCGAAATTAACTCTGGATGAGCGCCGTGCTGTGGTGGCGATATTTACAAAAAGAATTAATGAGCGAGTGCCCGCAGCTTACCTGACAGAGACCGCTTGGTTTTGTGGTTTGGATTTTTACGTGAATCGTCATGTACTTATTCCTCGCTCCCCTATTGCGGAGCTGATTGAACGTGAATTCACACCCTGGGTAGAAGAAGAGCAGGTATTTAAAATATTGGATCTTTGCACGGGTAGTGGTTGTATTGCCATTGCTTGTGCCTATCACTTTTCAGGTGCTGAAGTTGATGCTGCTGATCTATCAATAGCCGCGTTACAGGTTGCAAAAACGAATATTGAACGACTGGATGTCGCCGATAGAGTAGCGACGATTCAGTCTGACCTGTTTACTGATATTAAAGAAACAGAGTACGATATTATTGTTTCCAACCCCCCTTATGTTTCCAGAAATGAGTTCGCTTCATTGCCTGAAGAATATAAGCATGAGCCTGAGTTAGGTTTACTTGCAGGAGACGAGGGTTTGGCTATCGTCGCTCGTATTTTAGAACAGGCAGCGGCACATTTGGCTGATGATGGGATTTTAGTGGTTGAGGTTGGCAACACCCAGCTCGCAGTACAGGAAGCCTTTCCGCATATGCCGTTTACATGGCTAGAATTTGAGCGAGGGGGGCATGGCGTTTTCCTTCTAACTAAAGAAGAATGTCAGCAATGTTCGCGCCTCATCGAAACCGATAATAGTACAGGTTCATAGGTGTATTTAGAATGAGAGTTTCGTAGATTCTCTTGTTTACAATGCGCTGAAAATGGAGGCTGTTCGTTTTTTTATCACTTTTCATTTTGTGGTGAAATAATAGACAACATAAAAATAGTACTGCATTTTCAGTGTTAATCGAGTTATTAGGGGGGTTATCCACAGCTTTGTCCACGGGAATTGTGGACAGAAGTACGGGTTGTTTCATCTTTTTTTTAAAATTCACATCGGTATTGTGTAGGGGAGTATCCTCAGTTTGATCAGATTACCTTGTTCATCTTGTAAATTTGTAGAGGTATTCGTGCTGCTGATTTCTACAACTGCGAGTAATAAGTAGCCGCCTTCTGCCGAGGGTTTTGCCGTGACAATCGTACCCACTTTTCTTTCTTCAGATTCTTTTTCTTGAAGAATAATGCCGCTTCCGGGAAGGGGCGAGGGCTCTGCCGAAGCATGGAAGAGTGCCATGCGGCGTTTCAATTTGCCGCGGTAATGTGTTCTGGCGACGATTTCCTGACCCGGGTAACATCCTTTTTTAAAGCTGATGCCATTGATCAGATCGAGGTTGATCATTTGGGGAATGAAGAGTTCTTGTGTTGCTGTGGTGATTGTGGGTATGCCGCTGATGATGTCGATTAAATCCCACGCATCCGTACCAACAGGAGCAGCATCAACATTAAAAATATTCCAGACGGGCTTGATATCATTGCTTTCGCCAATGATGAGGCATCTGGGAAATAATCCGGGAAGGCGAATAATGTTCAGTTTGTCAGTATTGGTACAATAATAGTTTTTTTGTGGTGTGCTGATTGTCTTTTGCTTAGAGAGTTGGTCTGTTAAATCAGGGCTCGATACCCCGATACAGACTAAACTATCACTCGCATCTTCAAGTGTGACTTGTGCGTTAAGAATAAACATTCTCAATCTGTCTATAACCGGCTGAACCAACTCCCGGGGGAGCTGTAAATAATAAGTGTCACCACGTAAAAAAACACAAAAAATAGCGAATAGTCGACCCTTGGGCGTGCAGTAACCATTGAGTTGCGCAAGAGCGGGAGAGACTTGATTGATGTCATTAGTAAACTGGTTTGCGAGAAATGTTTGCGCATCTTCACCATGAACCGCAATCAAACCATAATGCGAAAGGTCGGAAATAACGGAGCCTGTGGTGACAACGTGTCGTTCCCGCACCGGATTACCAAAATGGGTTACTTCATTGTCTTTGAATTCAGCGCCAGCATGACTTAAAAAGGTTTTCCAGTCGTCTCTCATTTTCAGAGTATCCTTATCGAAGAGCTATACATTATAGCCTACGAGTCGAGGAAAAAATAAACTATAGGGTAGATTATTTTAATAAACAGGTTAAACTACGCAACATACCCGTGGCGCTTGAAATTTAATTAGAGGCTAAGGGGCGGTAGAAGAGTAATTTTACATTTTACTTGTCTATCATCTGCAACGCAGCCATGGAATGAAGAGGGCCTACAATTGGTGCCTGAATCTTAATCGCTACGAGTACATATGGTAACCAAACAAAAACGACCCATATTTCTGGATTTGAGGCGGATTCGTTTTCCGGTCACTGCCTTCACCTCTATATTACACCGAATCAGTGGTGTAATTTTGTTTCTATCCATCCCTTTTCTAATACAGTTATTGGCCATGTCCTTGGCAAATGAAATGGCGTATGAGCGTGCGGCTGAATTACTAGGTGAGATTTGGGTGAAGCTGTTTTTGTGGGTTGCATTATGGAGTTTACTGCATCACTTGCTCGCCGGAATTCGATTTTTACTCCTTGATATCGATGTGGGTGTAGCGCTAGAGCAAGCACGTCGATCAGCACGTTGGGTCAATATTGCTGCTGCAGTAGGGGCTGTTATTATTGGTTGGGTCGTGTTGTTATGAGTTGGCGAGCGCAGGGATTTCGAGCCTGGTTGCTGCAAAGATTTACCGCTATTTACATGCTATTGTTTTTGATCTGGTTTTTCTGCGCATTATGGATTAATTCTCCGGCGGGTTATATCGAGTGGCGCACTTGGCTGGGTAGTACTACTGTGGCCATACCGGTTACCATTTTTTTTATTGCCTTACTGATGCACGCTTGGGTTGGTATGCGCGATGTCATTATTGACTACATGCATGTACTTGCTGTCCGTCTCGTTTTATTAAGCATTGTGGGGCTGAGTTTGCTGTACATGGCTTTATGGGTGATGCAAGTGTTATTTCGGGCGGTTTTATGAGTGCGATTACAAATTCTTTGCGTCGTCGTCGATTCGACTCTTTGGTTATCGGTGCTGGTGGTGGAGGCCTGAGGGCGGCACTACAATTGGCGCGGGCCGATGCCACCGTTGCGGTTGTTTCGAAAGTGTTTCCCACTCGTTCTCATACTGTTGCTGCACAAGGTGGTATGAACGCCGCATTAGCAAATGTATTGCCCGATAACTGGCATTGGCATATGTATGATACCGTAAAGGGTAGCGACTATTTAGGCGATCAGGACGCAATAGAATATATGTGTCGTGCAGCTTCCCATCTTGTTGTTGAGCTGGAGCACATCGGTGTGCCTTTTTCTCGTCTGGATAATGGCAGTATCTATCAACGCCCATTCGGTGGACAAAGTCAAAATTTTGGAGGTGTGCAAGCAGCAAGAACGTGTGCCGCAGCAGATCGAACCGGTCATGCTATTTTACATAGCTTGTATCAACAAAATATTCGTGCAAGAACCCATTTTTTTGATGAATATTTTGCTTTGGATTTTATTAAGGATGATCAAGGTTATATCCTTGGTGCTTTAGTCCTGGAGATTGCGACGGGTGAACCGCTGCTCATTGAGGCGAAAACGACACTGTTGGCAACAGGTGGAGTAGGACAGCTTTTTGCCACTAACACGAATGCACGTATTAATACTGGCGATGGTCTAGCGATGTCTTTGCGAGCCGGTATTCCTGTCCAGGATATGGAGTTTTTTCAGTTTCATCCTACCGGTATTGCAGGCAGGGGGATGTTGATTACTGAAGGCGCAAGGGGGGAGGGTGGTTATCTTGTTAATAAAGACGGTGAGCGATTTATGGAACGCTATGCCCCCAATGCAAAAGATTTAGCCAGTCGGGATGTCGTGAGTCGAGCGATTTATATGGAAGTTCGGGATGGTCGGGGCTGTGGTCCAGAGGGCAGTTATGTTCACTTAAAGCTCGATCATTTGGGTTCCGACGTGATCAAAAAACGCTTGCCGGGTATTCGCGATACCATTAAAACTTTTTTGGGAATAGACCCCATAAATTCAGTTATTCCTGTTTATCCTACCGCACACTATACCATGGGCGGGATTCCAACAAATCGTTTTGGTCAGGTTGTTATGCCGATTAAAAAAGGTGCGGAAGAAGCTGTGCCCGGTTTATATGCCGCAGGGGAGTGCGCCTGTGTGTCGGTGCATGGTGCCAACAGATTAGGCGGTAACTCACTGTTGGATATTGTCGTATTTGGTCGTGCTGCCGGCAATCATATCATCGAATACCTTAAGGAAACTCGCCAACACAGGCCCGTGGATAACGAGAGTGTTGAACAGGCGATGGCACGTTTGTTGCGATGGGATGCTCGGGCTCAAATTGAAGGCAAAGAGGAAACGGTCGATGTGTTACGTCGTGCCTTGCAGCAAGTGATGGAAAAGTACTGCGGTGTGTTTCGCGATGAAGCTATTTTAACGCAAGGTGTTGAAAAAGTGCGAGAGATTGAGGCTCGCTTTCACAATGTGGTTTTACGGGATCAATCTAAATGTTTTAATACAGCACGTATTGAAGCTCTGGAGCTAGAAAATTTGATTGACTTGGGCTTGGCTACCGTGATTTCAGCGCTGGCCCGGAAAGAAAGCCGAGGGGCGCATTCACGTATCGATTATCCCGAGCGAGATGATCTTGCCTGGATGAAGCACAGTCTTTATTTTAAGGAAGAGCATCGGCTTGAGTATAAACCAGTGCGAACTCAACCTTTAACGGTAGACTCTTTTCCGCCTAAGAAACGAGTTTATTAAGTCGCTCAATGAATTCGGTCACAGTCCAAAATGGGGTATGGCGTCATGCGATTTTCAATTTATCGTTATAATCCGGAAACGGATCAAGCACCCTATATGCAGGAGTATGAGCTTGAAACGGCTCCAGGAATGATGTTGCTGGATGCGCTTGAGCAGTTGAAAGCGCAGGATGAAACGCTCAGTTTTCGCCGTTCCTGTGGTGAAGGGGTGTGTGGTTCTGACGGCGTGAATATTAATGGTCGTAATGGTCTGGCCTGCATTACGGCGTTATCTTCATTAACTGAACCTGTCGAAATCCGACCGATGCCGGGTATGCCAGTAATTCGAGATTTGATTATTGATATGGCGCAATTTTATCACCAGTACCGTTCTGTTAAGCCGTATCTCATCGTTCATGACCCCGAGCCAGAAGTCGAGTTTAAACAAACTCCTGAGGAGCGAGAACGACTCGATGGTTTGTATGAATGTATATTGTGTGGTTGTTGCTCTATGTCGTGCCCTTCTTTTTGGTGGAACCCAGATTATTTTCGTGGTCCGGCGGCGTTGCTGCAAGCTTGGCGATTCTTGGCTGACAGTCGAGATCAAGCAACAGCGGAGCGACTCGAAGCATTAGATGGGACTTACCGTTTGTTTCGCTGTCACACCATCATGAATTGCGCTGATGTTTGTCCAAAAGGTTTAAACCCAACTCAAGCTATAGGAAATATCAAAAAAATGATGTTGACGCAACTCACTTAGTTTCATTGTTTTAATGATTGGAAAATGTGACTAGACCCGACGACGTACACGTGCGATGACCGACCATTTTGGACAGACTCCTATACATTCCGTCGGCGATCAGTCTCGACTGCAATGGCGTTGTCGCCGTGGTATGTTGGAGCTGGATTTGTTATTGCAAGACTTTTTGGCTCAGTCTTATTTCAGTTTATCCGCGTTGGAGTTAGCGGCTTTTGAAGAGTTGCTTACCTATTCTGACCCGATATTGCTCGATATTTTATTGGGGAAAAAAGTGACGGCAGATCAAGCCGTTGCCGAGATTGTTGAACGTGTTAGGAGCGAGCACGTATAACATCCCTGTTTGGCGCTCAGATTTAGTTCGTCTTTGTTCGTTCTGAAATAATGGTTCTATTTTGAGGTTTTGCGATTGAGAAATGGACAAGACGGACTGAAAGATGAAATGTAAAACAGGGACGTTCTTGCGTGTCCCTTCAGATTCGCCGCTGGTTATTGATCTCCATCCCTCTCGTTTTTTAGCATGGGCGGTGGTTGGGACGGGTTGCGCAACGCTGGTGCTGATACTGGTTTTGCCCCTGTTTATCTGGATTCAGTTACCGTTATTCATCCTAGTTTTTTTATGCTTTTTTCAAGTCTATCAACGTGATGTTGCTGTAGCGAGCCCCTTCCGCGTGACCCAGATAATCTGGGAGGATAAAAACCAATGGCGGTTAGTGACCCGAAGTGGACAGTCGATTAAGGCAAGTCTGGAACGGGATAGTGTATTATGGTCAAAATTGCTGGTATTAAACTTTAGATGGTATGAAAATGCTCGAAAAAGGTCGTTGGTGATCTTTTCAGATAGCGCGAATTATGAGCAATTAAGGCGTTTACGCGTACACTTGAAAATTCAATTAACTCAAATATTTGAGGTTGAAAGTCAGCATAAAAAATAGAAAGTAAGACTTATAAAATAAACAATAATCCGCTATGATGCCCTATTAATTAGTAAGCCAGAGACAATCTTCAAAATAAACGTGTTTTTTAGGTATATTTCGAACTTATCCATTTAACTATTGTCTATCAGAGCGGAGTGGTCTGTTGAAGGAGCTCGCGCGGAAAGGGGGCTGCCCTAATGGGCGAGCAAGCGGTCGATCAACAACTGATTGAACGAATAAAAAAAGGTGAAAAGGAGGCTTTTGACGTCCTTGTTCTGAAATATCAGAACAAGGTGGTGAAGTTAATCTCCCGATATGTGCATGATCAAAGTGAAGCATTGGATGTTGCTCAAGAAGCGTTTATCAAAGCGTATCGAGCTATTCCGGGCTTTCGTGGTGACAGTGCATTTTACACCTGGTTATATCGCATCGCTATTAATACGGCGAAAAATCACTTGGTCTCTCAAGGGAGAAGACCTCCCGCCGTTGATGTTGAAGTACTCGATGCGGAACAATTCGATGGTTCTACTGATCTAAAGGACTATGGCACCCCTGAAGAATATCTGCTTAGGGATGAAGTGGAAAAAACCATTCTGGAGGCGATGGAAGCGCTTCCTGACGATTTAAGGACGGCCATTACTTTGCGTGAGATTGAGGGTTTGAGTTACGAAGAAATTGCCGACGCGATGACCTGTCCGGTAGGAACGGTGCGTTCTCGAATATTCAGAGCGCGAGAAGCAATCAATAGTCGACTGGATAAATTGTTAGCTGACTGATAATTCGGGATGTAAATCTTATGAAGGAAGTAAAAACAGAAAAACTTTCGCTGTTTGTTGACGGTGAGCTTGAAGCCCGGGAAGCCGATGCTTTGCTCTCTTCAATGTGTAGAGAGGGCGATTTAAAAAGTTGTTGGCAGCGCTATCATCTTATTGGCGATGCTTTGCGGAATAACTTGCCTCGTGATACGAAGCATAACCTGGCCAAACGTGTTGCTACTGCATTAAGCAACGAGCCGACCTTACTCTGCCCTCCTTCTTCAAATTCTGCACCCCTTTCTTCTCCTTTTCATAAAAGACAAAAAACAGTGACGGGTTTCGCTATTGCGGCATCGGTTGCTGTCGTTGGTTTTGTGGCGGTTAGTTTGCTGGGCTGGGATATCACTCATGAAACTCAGCGGGTTGCGAGCCAACAAAATGAGTCGTCAACGTCCGCTCTTACTACATCTTTGGTGCCAGTCAATCAGCAGCAAGATGTAGAGCTGGTGAGTACCAATCAAGTGAATCCAAAGTTACGTTCCTATATTATCGATCATACCTATTCTACCTCGTCATACAGTCGCCCTGGACTGCCTCCTAATGTACGAGTCGTTACCTTTTCAGCAGACCAGTAAATGAGGTTCGAACTTTATTTCTGGAAGAGGGCTCTTTCTGGGCGTGTTGTGCGATGTTGATCAAATACCCGATATTTTTTGTTTTTCTAATATTGTTGCCACTAAATACCTTAGCGGATAACAATTCAGATAAAACGCTGCGCGATTGGCTTGATGCGATCACCGCGTCTGCTTTAAAATACAGCTATGAAGGTACGTTTGTGTATCATTGTCGTTCACAAATTATGGCTATGCGGATTGTACACTCTGCTGACGGCACAAACGAGCAGGAACAAATCACTTCGCTGAGTGGGCCAGAGCATCAAATCTTCCAGCAAGGGCGGTCATTAACATCAAGTTTCAAAGGGACACCACTGGTGTCCCAAAATTCACGTTCGACTGATGTTTTGACAGGGCAACGTCCTGATTTCGATAAAATCTTGATGGCGAATTATCGTATTAACTCCCAAGGTATGGATCGTATTGCAGACCGGCAAACACAAGTAGTGCATGTCGCGCCCAATGATCAATATCGTTACGGTTATAATTTGTGGTTAGATACGCAAACGGATCTTGTTTTACGCTCCGATATGATCGACCATGAAGGCCACGTTATTGAACAAGTCATGTTTGTTGAAATTTCCCTGATGGATTATGACAAAGCACAAGCACAGATGAATGTGCCTAAGGCTGATGCAATCCAATCAGAGGCCAATAATTCTTCTTTTCATGTGGAATGGCTTATCGGCTTGCGACCAGAAGGCTTTATTTTGACCGATCATTATGTTAAACCTGCCAGTAAAAGACAGCTTCGTTATGAGCATATGGTCTTAACGGATGGTTTGGCTTCCGTTTCAGTTTTTATAGAAAAAGTGACATCCGATTCAGAGTCCTTGGTTGGCCAAAGAAAAATGGGGGCAGTCAATGCCTTTTCTCGGGTTATCAATGACTATTTGATCACCGTTGTGGGTGATGTGCCTGCTGTAACCGTGAAATTGATCGCTCAAGCGGTACGTCCTGAGTCTTAAATGTTAAAAGAACAAGGTACAGTTCTCGGGCTAGAGGGTGACATGGCATGGGTTGAAACGCAAAGAATGAGTGCTTGTCAGGTGTGTAATGCAAAAAAAGCGTGTGGTAGTGCTGTTTTGTCAAATGTTTTAGGCATAAAAAGGACACGCGTTAAAGCGATCAATAAAGTAAAAGCGAAAGTAGGTGATCACGTTATCTTGGGATTGAATGAAAGCGCATTGGTTAAAGGTGCTTTTTTGCTCTATGCCATTCCTTTAATTGCATTGATCGTTTTTGCTGTCATTGGCGATGGCTTAGGACGTTATTTCCAAGTAGGGACAGGAGACTTGTGGGCGATTTTGTTTGCAAGTCTGGGGTTTTTACTTAGTGTTTTTTTGTTACGTTATTATACAAAAACATTAAATTGCCGAGAACATTATCAACCTGTGATTGTCTCAATAACCAGAATGTAAAGTTACATCTCTTTATCGTGTGAGGATGGATATGAATTGTAGTAATGTTAATCGCTGGGTACTTGTATTTTTTATTGTCGCGCTGAGCTTGCCTGTTACGGCAGCGACCTTGCCTGATTTTGTTAGTGTTGTTGACAAAGTTAGTCCATCCGTTGTTAATATCAGTACAACACAAAAAAAAGAAAAAAAAGGGGTGACGCGGCCTCATGGGAATATGCCCTACTATCCAGATGGCAGCCCGTTTGATGATTTTTTCAAGCGTTTTTTAGATGATAATGAACACAAATTTAATAGACGGGCACCGCAATCACTAGGGTCAGGATTTATTATTTCAGAAGATGGTTATATTTTAACGAATTATCATGTCATCAAAAATGCGGATGAAATTGTTGTCCGGTTAAGTGATCGTCGAGAGTTGCTGGCAAAACTTGTGGGTAGTGATGAACGTAGCGATGTCGCTTTGTTAAAGCTGGATGCTAAAAATTTACCTGTTATTCAATTGGGAGACTCAAGCAAGCTGCGTGTAGGAGAGTGGGTTTTAGCTATTGGTTCTCCATTTGATTTTGAGCATACCGTGACAGCGGGGATTGTTAGTGCTTTGTCACGCAGTTTACCCAGTGATAATTATGTTCCGTTTATTCAAACGGATGTCGCTATTAATCCCGGCAACTCAGGGGGCCCGTTGCTGAACCTGGAAGGCGAGGTCGTGGGTATTAACGCTCAGATATACAGTCGCACAGGTGGTTTCATGGGCTTGTCTTTCACGATACCGATAAGCCTGGCTATGGATGTGGTAGAACAAATTCGTACTAACGGTCATGTCGTACGTGGTTGGTTAGGTGTCTTCATACAAGATGTAACCCGGGAACTCGCAGAGTCTTTTGGTATGTCACGTCCTGAAGGTGCATTAGTCTCTCGGGTGATTGCAGATAGTCCCGCTGAAAAAGCGGGCGTTAAAGTGGGGGATGTCATTGTCGAATTTAATGGCCGATTAGTAGTTAGCTCATCGGCATTGCCACCCATGGTGGGTATTACTGCCATTGATAAACCCGTCCCGGTTGTTGTGGTTAGAGAGGGCGTTCGGGTGACGCTGGATACCTTGCTTGAGGCGTTACCGGAAGAAAAAGAAAGTGATTCATTTAGCAATCTGAATAAGGCACCTGAGGATGTAGAACTTAACCGGTTGAAGATAAAAGTCAAAGATCTTACCGAAAAGCAGCGAAAAAAACTACACATTGCAAAAGGCGGGGTTATTGTTATGGGTTTAAACCCTGGTCCTGCATTAGATTCCGGTTTGTTGCCGGAAGATATTATTATGAAAATTGATAATAAAAAAATAAAGGATGCCGAGCATTTTGAGCAGTTAGTAGAAGCCTTACCTACCGGTAAAAATGTTGCAGTGTTAGTGCAAAGAAAATCGGGAGCCGTATTTCTGGCATTAAAAATCATGTAATATGAGCCTTGTAATCTGTTCATTCAAGAACAGACTAATGTGACCAAACCATTGTGATCCGGTTTTCTGATCATTTTCATTAAAATGGGTTCGCCTGTTTTCTGGACTCGAACGGGAGTCTTGAAGCGACCCCGGAGGAGTGAAATACAGGGATGTATTTCATCAAATGATCGAAAAATCTGATCTAAAATGGTATATTCTTTGATAAAAATCACCGAATCCTTTCTTTAACTTAAACTAAGCTTGCATGAAAAATATACGTAACTTTTCAATTATCGCTCACATTGACCATGGAAAATCTACATTAGCTGATCGTTTTATTCAGGTATGCGGGGGTTTGAGTGATAGAGAAATGTCCTCGCAAGTACTCGATTCTATGGATTTGGAGCGCGAACGGGGTATTACCATTAAGGCGCAAAGTGTCACACTCAATTACAATGCTAAAAATGGAGAAACGTACCAGCTCAATTTTATTGATACACCTGGGCATGTCGATTTTTCATATGAAGTCTCGCGTTCCCTAGCGGCCTGTGAAGGTGCTTTGTTGGTTGTGGATGCTTCGCAAGGCGTGGAAGCACAAAGTGTGGCGAACTGCTATACCGCTATTGAACAGGGGCTGGAAGTGTTGCCCGTGTTGAATAAAATTGACCTTCCTGCTGCTGATCCTGATCGAGTCGCACAAGAAGTTGAAGATATTATTGGCATTGAAGCTATGGATGCGGTGCAGGTGAGTGCTAAGGCAGGCATCGGAGTGAATGATTTATTAGAACAATTGGTCGTACGAATACCCCCTCCTAAAGGGAATCCAGAAGGACCACTGCAAGCCCTTATTATTGATTCCTGGTTTGATAATTATTTGGGCATCGTCTCTTTGGTGCGGGTGAAGCAGGGAACATTACGAGTCAAACAAAAAATTAAAATGATGACGGTGGGGCGTGCACATATCGTCGATAAAGTGGGCGTTTTCACGCCGAAACGCAACGATTTAAATGAACTGAAATGCGGTGAAGTTGGCTATGTCATTACCGGAATAAAAGACATAGAAGGTGCGCCTGTTGGCGATACTATTACCTGTTTTGATCATCCGGCAGATGAAGCTTTGGATGGTTTTAAAGCGGTTCAGCCACAGGTTTTTGCCGGATTGTTTCCAACGAGTTCTGATGACTATGAAGGGTTGAGAGATGCGTTGGCAAAACTGAGACTCAATGATGCCGCGTTGTTTTATGAGCCTGAAACCTCGCAAGCCTTGGGATTTGGGTTTCGCTGTGGTTTTTTGGGTATGCTGCATATGGAAATCATACAAGAGCGTCTTGAACGAGAATATGATATCGATCTTATTACCACTGCGCCAACGGTCGTTTATGAAGTACTCTGTAAAAACGGTGAGGTTATTATGGTTGATAATCCGGCGCACCTGCCGGAACTCGGTCTTATAGATGAGACCAGAGAGCCGATCATCAGAGCCAACATTCTTGTGCCACAAGAATACCTTGGCAATGTCATTACACTTTGCGTAGAAAAACGCGGAGTGCAAAAAAATATGCTCTATACGGGCAGCCAAGTTTCTCTAGAGTATGAGCTGCCCATGAGCGAAGTGGTATTAGACTTCTTCGACAGGTTGAAGTCCGTGAGTCGAGGTTATGCTTCCCTGGACTACCATTTTGAACGCTTCCAGACGGCTAATCTGGTTAAGCTGGATATTATGATTAACGGCGATCGGGTGGATGCGCTTTCCAATATCGTACATAAAAATTTGGCTTACCAAAGAGGCCGGGATTTGGTCGACAGAATGAAAGAAATTATTCCTCGGCAAATGTTTGATGTGGCGATACAAGCGGCAATCAGCACACATGTTATTGCCCGATCCAGCGTTAAGGCTTTACGCAAAAACGTTACGGCAAAATGCTATGGGGGTGATCTCAGCCGTAAACGAAAATTATTGGAAAAACAAAAAGCAGGTAAAAAAAGAATGAAACAGGTTGGTTCGGTGGAGATCCCCCAAGAAGCATTCTTGGCCGTTTTAGATGTGGGGAAAAATAAATGAATGTTGATTTTGCGGCGGTTATGGTTATCGCGACTGCTTTAACAGGTGTGATTTGGCTCTACGATTCATTATTTTTGGCGCGGAAAAGAAAGGAGCAGCAGGGAAAAGATGATAAATTGGTTAATTCACCGAGCCTTGACAATACCACCGAGGGTCGAAAAGAACCTGTAGTTGTTGAATATGCTAAGGCTTTTTTCCCCGTCATTCTGGCGGTGTTGCTGTTGAGGTCTTTTGTTGTTGAGCCTTTTCGTATTCCATCCGGGTCGATGATGCCAACCTTACTGACCGGCGATTTTATTTTGGTTAATAAGTTTACATATGGCATTCGTTTACCCGTGCTAGATACAAAAATAATTGCAATCGGTGAACCGGAACGGGGTGATGTGGCGGTATTTCGATTTCCTGAAGATCCCTCGATTGATTACATCAAAAGAGTCGTTGGTTTACCCGGTGACCGGATCAGTTATCGAGATAAAATAGTATATATCAACGGTAAAAAAATGGAAACAACTGACTTAGGTTCTTACCAAGGAAAAGGCACCGCCTTATCTATGACCGGAGCGCAATGGGCTGAAGAACAACTTGGCGATGTTAAACATCAAATTTTGATGCGTCCCGAGAGTCGGCCACGCAATCGTGAGTTTCGAGTGCCTGATGGACATTATTTTGTTATGGGAGATAATCGTGACAATAGTAATGACAGTCGGTTTTGGGGCACTGTTCCAGAAGAAAACCTGGTAGGCAGAGCATTTATGATTTGGATGAACTGGGACAAGGTCGATAATACGATCCGGTTTAGCCGGATCGGCAATTCGATTGAGTAAGGAATGATGATAACAAATAAGGGGAATGGTATGCAGCACAACATCAGATCACAAGCCGGGGTAAGCGTTTTTGGTTGGTTGCTTATCATTGCGCTCATTGCTTTTTTTGTTACGTCAATACTAACGCTTTATCCTATGTACTATAATCACTACAAAGCCATTTCTCATCTGAAATCAATAGTGAATGACCCCGCTACTGCCAAGATGAATAAAAAAGAAGTTAGAAGTAGCATTGGTAAACGCTTTCAAGTGGATAATATCGAGTTTATTAACTTGAAAGAAGATATCGACATTGAAATTAAAAAGAAAAAAATGACGATTAACTTGTCTTATGAGGTCAAAGCGCCCTTGATGGGGAATATTTCTGTTGTGGGTGATTTTGCTGACAATGTATTTGAGGTGTCGCGTCCTTGATTGTCAGTCTTCATTCTTTACAATCTCGTTCTCAGCTTGGGTATCAGTTCAAGCAAATCAAACACCTGGAACAAGCACTGACCCACAGAAGTTTGGGACGAATAAATAATGAACGTCTTGAGTATCTTGGTGATGCTATTTTGGGTTTTGTTATCGCCAGCGAGTTATATCGTCGTTTTCCGTTAGCAACAGAAGGGGAGTTGAGCCGTATGCGCTCTCATCTTGTCAAAGGGACAACACTGGCCGAAATTGCCCGCGACCTGAAATTGGGTGACTATTTACGTTTAGGCACTGGCGAGTTAAAAAGTGGTGGGCATCGGCGAGACTCTATCCTAGCCGGTGCGTTTGAAGCTATATTAGGTGCGGTGTATGTCGATAGCGAAATTGAATCAACGACACTATTAATTATGAACTTATTTCGTACACGATTGGATACGTTAACGCCAGAATCAGCTCAAAAAGATCCCAAAACAACTTTGCAGGAATATCTACAAGCACGCCAATTTTCGCTGCCCGTTTATATAACGGTGGCTGTAGATGGTGCCGAGCATAAGCAAAACTTCAAAGTCAGTTGCCGTATTGATGAATTAGACATTACAGAAAATGGTTTGGGTATTAATCGACGCCATGCAGAGCAACAAGCTGCAAATGAAGTATTAAAAAAAATCTTGAGCCTCAATAATAAGGGGTAAGGTATGATCCCTAACAAGCAGGACATCAATATTATTATGGATAAATTTCGCTGTGGATATGTTGCCATAGTTGGGCGACCTAACGTTGGAAAATCGACTTTAACTAATCGGATTGTTGGCCAAAAAGTAAGTATAACCACGCATAAGCCACAGACTACGCGCCATCGTGTACACGGTATAAAAACGACAGAATCGTCACAAATGATTGTTGTTGATACCCCGGGTTTACACGACAATGTAAAAAAAGAGCTTAATCGCTTGATGAATAGAGCAGCCAGCTCAGCCTTGTCTGATGTGGATGTAATTTTGTTTCTTGTTGACGGCACAGAATGGAAAGATGAAGATCAGTTTGTTTTAAGTCGCGTTCGTAATAGCGGCATTCCTTTTATCATTGTTGTTAATAAAACCGATAAAATAAAAGACAAAACCGAACTCTTGCCACACCTGCAACATCTTAGTGAAGAAGCAGAACATGATCGCATTATTCCTGTTTCTGCTCGCCAGGGAGACAATATTGAAGAATTAGAAATATTGATCGAAAAATACTTACCCGAAGGTGAACCTGTTTATGGAGAAGAGCATATCACGGACAGAAGTATGCGTTTTCATGCCGCTGAACTGATTCGCGAAAAATTAATGCGTCGTCTCGGCCAAGAGCTGCCTTACAGTGTTGCGGTAGAAATAGAAAATTTTTCAGAAGAAAAAGGGAAAATGAATATAGGGGCGGTGATCTGGGTTGAGCGCGCGGGTCAAAAAGGAATTGTTATTGGTAAAGAGGGTCACTTACTCAAAGAAATTGGCACCAAAGCTCGCATCGACATGGAAGCGATGTTTGATAGCAAAGTTTATTTGCAACTCTGGGTCAAGGTTAAGGAAGGGTGGTCGGAAAACGAGCGCCTGTTACGTAACCTGGGTCTTGGAGATAACAATAACGGTTCTAATTCGGTTTAAAATCATATAATGAAATCGATGCGTGTTCAATTGCAACATGCTTATATACTACATCGTCGTGCCTATCGGGATACCAGTTTAATCGTCGAGCTTTGTAGTCAAAACCTGGGTCGAATTTCAGCCGTAGCCCGAGGTGCGCGACGCTCACGTAATAATGCATTAATCCAGCCTTTTCAACCTGTAATTTGTTCCTGGTTTGGTCGGGGAGAGTTATATACCTTAGGTAATATTGAAGCTGCAGGTGCTTATCAAAAAATGAATGGGCGGCTTGTTTTGAGTGGTTTGTATCTTAATGAGTTATTAATACGCTTATTGCCTAAAGAAGAGCCGGTTGGCAGCCTCTACGACAACTACGCAGAGGCTGTGGAAGGACTGTTTCAGCTGAGTTTGTGCTGGAATGACATGGAAAATACGACGGCAGCCGACAATACAACATATAAACATCTTAACGTGCTAGAACAAAGAATATTGCGTCGCTTCGAAAAAGCGTTGTTGGAGCAGCTTGGATATGGTGTGAATTTTTCTCTCGAAGCCGATACCGATCAACCTGTTTGTGCAGCTAAAAGGTACGTCTTTGTGCCCAATAAGGGTTTGTTGCAAACGTCTCTGAATAATTCCAGTGCAGGTTGTATATCAGGTATAAGTTTACTGGCTTTGGCAAACGAAGAATTTGAGTCAGAGCAAAATTTAAGAGAAATGAAATGTTTATTGCGTACCATATTGGATCAATATCTCGGAGATCGTCCCTTACAAAGTCGGCAGCTACGTCAGATGTATGCTCGGCAGAAAACAAGGTGGAATAAATGTTAAACAGAGCCATTAAGTTGGGTATCAATATAGATCATGTTGCTTCATTAAGGCAAGCAAGAGGTACACGTTATCCTGACCCGATACAAGCCGCTTTCGAGGCAGAACAGGGCGGCGCAGATAGTATTACTATTCATTTGCGTGAAGATCGCCGACATATACAAAATCGCGATGTTGCCCTGTTGAAAGAAACCTTGCAAACCCGTATGAACCTTGAAATGGCCGTCACTGATGAAATGCTTTCTCTGGCAGAAAAATATAAACCAGAGGATTGTTGTTTGGTGCCTGAACGCCGCGAAGAGCTCACTACAGAAGGCGGTTTGGATGTTCTAGGCCAGCAACATAAAATTAATACTGCGGTGGCGCGTTTAAGTGATGTGGGAATACGGACATCACTGTTTATCGATGCCGACCTTAAACAGGTTGACGCAGCTATTGCAAGCAAAGCTTCTGTAATTGAAATTCATACCGGACATTATGCGAATACTGAAAACAAGCAGACGGTATTGAAAGAATTAGAGCGGATCAAAAAAGCAGTTTTACATGCGCACCAGGCTGGTATTAAGGTGCATGCAGGACATGGTCTTCATTATCACAATGTTGACGCGATCGCAGAATTGCCCGAGGTGCTTGAGCTGAATATTGGTCATGCTATTATCGCCCGTGCGGTATTTAGTGGATTGCGTGAGGCCGTAGCGGAGATGAAACACTTGATACTAAGAGCACGGACAAAATAATTTTCAGGTCAGGATTTGCTTGTGCTAACTAAAGGGCTGTGATAGTATGCGTTTTCTTCGGTGCGGGGTGGAGCAGCCCGGTAGCTCGTCGGGCTCATAACCCGAAGGTCACAGGTTCAAATCCTGTCCCCGCTACCAACGCTATTTTGTTAGCAGACGGCTCAGAATAATTATTGTCATTGGCAATCATTGTTCTGAGCCGTTTTGCTATAGCATCTTCTTTACTACACTACATGCATATTGTATTTGAAAAACAGCCTGCGTAGCTTGGATACGTAATTTGTGCCTACATCTCTCTCTGCGGGTGGCGAATCATCGTTCGTTGTGTCAAACTGAAAAAATCATTTGCCTTGATCGCCAGTGTGTTGCTTGGCGCGCAGGCGAGTCGATTTTTAACAGGGTGGTCAAAAATCGATCACGAGCTTGCGATACGATCGTCAAAAAATTTAAATTCATATTCTTTTATGCGGTAGATGGACTTCTTCTACGGTGCCCGCACGGGGATCATTGAAGGTCTCCATATTCAGTGTTCCTTCGGAGCGGGCAATAATTGTGGTGATGGCTGCATCGCCGGTCACATTGACCGCTGTGCGCATCATATCGAGCAACCGATCCACACCGATAATCAAAGCAATACCTTCTACCGGTAAGCCAACCTGATTAAAAACCATGGCCAGCATGATTAGCCCGACCCCCGGTACCCCGGCTGTACCGATGGAGGCTAAAACAGCCATACCAATCACCGTGAGATAGCCCATGATGCCCAGCTCGATACCGTATACATTAGCAATGAATACGGTGGCGACACCTTGCATGATCGCCGTACCATCCATATTAATTGTGGCACCAAAGGGCACGACAAAAGAAGCAGTCGAATTATCGACCCCTACGCGCTTTTCAACTGAAGTTAAGGTCACGGGGATCGTGGCGTTGGAACTGGCGGTACTAAAAGCAAAAATTTGTGCAGCTCGCATTTTTTTTATAAAAATGAGCGGACTGACTTTGCCCAGCAACTTAACCAGCAACATCAAGGTGCCCGTCAGGTGTAATAACAAGGCGATGGCGACCACCGAAAAGTAACTGATCATCGGTAAAATCAAACCGATGCCTTGTAATGAAAAGGTTTTGGCCATCAGTGCAAAAACCCCCAATGGTGCAACATGCATGACCACGGTGACCACTTGCATCATTACTAAGTTTAACTTTTCAGCCCCCTCTGCAATGGCTCGCCCTGGTTCGCCTATCATCAAAATACAAATCGCAAACAAAATTGTGAAAAAAATAATTTGTAACATTTCACCTTCAGCAAAAGCGGCTACTGGGTTGCTCGGAATTAAGTTGATAATGACGTCAGTGAGCGGTGGTGCAGGTGCTGGGGTAAATGATTCCTGTGCTGCCGTTGCCAAATCGAAACTTTGGCCTGGGCCAACAATAACGGCTAGGGTAATGGCGACCGTAATAGCCAATGCCGTGGTTAACATAAACAAACCAAAAGCCTTGATCCCAACCCGGCCCAGTTTACTGACATCACCTAAACCATAGACACCACAAATAAGAGAAAATGTAACCAGGGGTACCACTAGCATTTTTAGGGCGCTAATAAACAGTGCACCGATGACATGAAACAAGCCATTGACGATATAGTCTTGAATAAAGGCAATGTCACTGGCAAAAGCATTGATAACGCTTCCTACGACCACGCCAACGCCCATCCAGATTAGGATCAGGGTCGTGACGCTTTTCTTATTTGACATGAATGTCTCCGTTTTTAGTAATAAAATCGATCAGTTGTGTTTTAGCCTCGTTTAAGGAGGCATGTAAAATACCGTGGCATTGTGCGTTCACCCAAACCAGTTCCGTTTTCGTATTGACTAACTTTTGCTGAAGTAATTCGGCGCTTTTAGGGTCTACGACGGGATCCTGAGTGCCCTGAATGAGGCGGACGGGCGCAGTTACATTTGATAAATGTGCGGCATAATCATCAATAAAACATTTTAATTCATATAAGGCATGAAAGGGGATATTGCGATAATTGATGTCAGGATTTTCGGGGTCATTATGGCGAAATGGCATTACCCCTTCAAACGCAGGTATCCAGCGTGTTATCCGATTGGCACCATGAACCAGGGGAACCAAGATGAAACTTTTATCCATAAATTTAAGCGGCGGAGCAACCGACACGACTCCGGCTAATTTTTCAGGTTGTTCCGATGCCAGGGCGAGTGCCAATGCCCCTCCTGTTGAGAAACCGACGATAATAATACGATCAACCCATTCACTCAAAATATGGTAATTGTGTCGTACCGACTGCGACCAGTCTGTCCATTTTCTGCTGCGTAAATCCCACGGGGACGTGCCATGCCCTTTTAAGCGAACTCCGATACAAGTATAGCCCAGGCTATAAAGTTCGTCAGCAATCGGCCTGAGTTCTGCTGGGGAAGATAAAAAGCCATGTAGTAACAAAATGCCCACACGGCTTTTGCGCGATGGTATTAATGAAGAAGGTTTTAATAAATAGGGTGCTGCTGACTGAGTGGCCGTTTCCTGATTGTTGATGTCGAGGTATCTGGGTTTATCAAATAACTTTTTATCCCATTCATAGGATATGAGCTCATCGTCAAAACGAATTTTTGCCCATTCATTCTGCTTGATTTTTGGAGCTTGTTTCATGGCTTGTTCTACGGCTAGGGTGACGTCACTGACCGGGTGAGCTTCATTGGCATAAACACTGATTATGTTTTCCAAGCGTATTTCATGGAAATCATATTCACTCCTTAATTTGTCTAGAAATTGATAGCGGTGATCTGTTGTTTTAATTAGGTCTTTTTGTTCAGCAGCGTCAATAAACTTCAAAACTCCAGGCGCTTTACCTTCGAGCAACTTACTATACGCATCGGGATTAAGAAGGCTACGATGTAAATACACTTGGGGCGCGGCTTGTACCTTTTTTACCGCTAAATAAAGCATTTTATGGAATAATGCTTTGTCAATTTCGTTCTGCTTGTTTTGTATTAATAAATAAATGAGTCTTGATGCTAGGTGGCTCAGATTAATGGTGACGCAGGCATACACTTTGTGCATATATTCATTTCTGACTTTTAATACTTTTTTTCTGAGAGATCGCCCCAGTATTTTTTCAAGCATATTGTCATTTTTTTGACCCAGACCAAAAAATGTCGCCATACTGTCGGCTTCACGCACCGCCATATTAGTCAGCTTTCGATCCCATCGATTCCAGTGCTCAGACATTACGACCGGTTCACCTAAACGGATATCCATGTCTGTATTTTTCAGCAGCAAATTTCCTTCAATTAACAGCTCCTCAGTATGATGCCGGCCTAAGTTGCTAGAAAATAAATCAACCCCTTTACGCAGCATATTATCGCCAACTCGAAGTGGGAAAAAAGTAATATTAGAAGGGATAATCAAAGTAGGTTTATGAGCCTGCTTTAACAAAGCCTCTGTATTTTTTATATCTAAGCGTTCTGTCCATGCGTTCAGCAGTGTTTTATCATTTCTTTGTTCGGCAATACGAATGCCTGATTTAAACCCTTCGAGCATTAGTGCTAACACCGCAGCGCCCGTATGATGCTTGCGTCGTTCTCCGGCTGTTGGAGAATAAACGCTATAATGTCCACGTTGGTCTAATACCCGACGATCCTTGACCATGCCACCCTCAGGAAAAATGATCACTTTTTTACCTCTTAATATTTCCTCGGCAAGAAAGGGGAGCAAGTGAGTATAGTTGTTGGGTACCGCACCTACACTACATAAATAATCAGATAAGGTTTCTTCTTTTTTGAAAAACTCGGAAGCTGCAACGGAGCGACATAAAGCGCCGACTTCTTGATACATTAAATATTGAGGAATAAAGGTTTCAAAACGTGCAAAATGATTAAATACGAATATCGAACCCGTTTGAAGTTGATTCTCACTATGGTGCATTTTTATATTAACGCCGAGAACTTTTTTCAGAGTTGAAAAAACACGTATGGACCATTCATATCGAGGTAAGTTGATATTGAATGTTTTTTCGTCATAGTTAGGTTTCAAACGATTCTCCGGTAACCCAGTCCAAATAGTATTCCATTGTTTTCGTGTATGATTTTTGCGCAGATTAAAAAACATTCATCATATCGCTTTACCGTAGAGAACGCGAACGTCAAAGAGGCTGCGGGGTTTTTATTAAGTTTGGAAAATCAGTTGACCTATGGTGTATAGCATTTATGCTCGGTTTCTTGCAAAAAAATCTGATATCGTTGAACTGGCTACGATTTTTTTGCTACGTTATCTACTATAAATATTTTTATAGAGGATAGTTGTTTCCTTGTTCTCGGAAAAATTTTGCCGACATATTTTGATTTCATGATTGGGTGAAATAACGATATACCCGTGGTGTTATAAATTTAGGTTTTTCCACACATATCTGTACGCGCGAATACCTAAATTCATAACGCGCGGGTATAGAACAACTATTTTTCGTTTTGTGACAGGTTGTTTTCGCATGAGGGAGCGAAGATAAACTTAACCTGGCGGCTTATCGGGAAAGTGAATACGAGTTTTTCTTAACTGAATTATTACAGGGTGTTTTTGACACATTTATGGAATAAAGCGGGGTACAATTACGCCTCTTTCAACCGCTACGGATATAAATAAATGATGAGTAGATGTTCATGCTAATAAGTATGCAGCTTCTGGCATACTTATTGCTTTATGTAAGTTTATTTAAATGCGTCTAAGTATACGGAACCAACAGGAGAGTAACATGCTAGCGGAAGCCAGGCGTTTTGAGCGAATTCCCATTTCTCAGTATCACAAAGAAGGGTCATTTCATGTCATTTCTTATAATAAGAAATTCCACTATCTTAGAGCCAACAATATCTCTCAGGGTGGCATATGTATAGAAATCCCTTCTGCACTCTATGCTGGAGAATTCGTACAATTTCGTTATATTTCAACAACCAAAAAACTGGAGTTAGAGGGAATGGTTGCTTGGTGTAAAAAAGAGCAAGCATCGGACTATCCAAAATATCGTGCAGGCTTACAATTTAAAATTAATGACCAGGAAACCAGCACTAATACTTTATATCAGTTGTTTGCTTAAATTTTAATCGCCACGAGTGAGCGTGGACGGCCGAAATAAATTAAAGAGCCGAGAAGTAGCAGAGTCAAGGATACCTCCCTCTCTTCACGTTTTACCTTTGTTCACCTCGAGACATCCCATTAAATACCTTACATAGTGACGAACGTCCGTCGTGAAAGTTAATTTATGCTTATTTTTTAATGAGCGCCTTCGCGCTGAAGAATTGCCATATCGTATGAGATGCGTTGTTGCTCTGTAAGTGCTGCGCGCATCTCGCTAAGATGCTCATAGCGAAGCTTCATGATCTTGGCTTTAAGTGTCATCAGCTCATCAATTTTAGAATGAATTGAACTTTGTTTGGCATTGTTTTGTGCGGTCATGACGTTGAGTTCTTTTTGCAACAATTTTGCTTGTGCTTTCAGGACGGCAAGTTGACGATCCAGTTTCAAGTGCATCTTGTCAACGGCAACACGCTGCTCATCACTCAAGGTCTTGACCCAACGGGGTGAAAAGTTGTGCCCCTTCTTTTTTTTATGTCCTGCATGGTGTTTATTGCCGCCATGATGACCCTTTTTCATTTCGGAATGATGCCCTTTGGCCGCTTCTTTTTTATGAGCGTCCATGCCGTGAGGTTTTTCATCAGCGACCAGGGCAGGGCTGGTAAATGTGAGGGCTGAGATGAGTAATAAGGATCCGGTTCGTTTTTTTTTCATGCGCTTTCTCCAAAGTAGGTGGGGGGGAATATTAAGGTAAGATAGCTTATATTAAAGGAGATTTAAACCGCAATGGAAATATTTAATTTAGCAGGGCGTGACTATGTGGCACTATGTGATCTATTGAAGCTAACAGGCCAATGTCACAGTGGCGGTATGGCCAAACAGGTTATATCTGACGGACAGGTGAGTGTTGATGGTGAGATAGAGCTGCGTAAACGTTGTAAAATTCGTCAGGGACAGAGTGTGAAATTTAACGAGCAATCGATTGTAGTGATCCAAAAATCATAAAAGGATGTGCGTATGTTCTTCCGTACAACGGGGGTTTTTTTCCTTTTTTTATTGACTCTGTCTTGGGCGCAGGCCTCCCAAAATATTGCGATTCCAGA
This sequence comes from uncultured Chromatiaceae bacterium, assembly GCA_964421045.1. Lineage (GTDB taxonomy): Bacteria > Pseudomonadota > Gammaproteobacteria > JAADHS01 > JAADHS01 > JAADHS01. The sequence continues at coordinate 60,323 of CAYQVF010000003.1, read as the reverse complement.
TGAATTAAGAGCTTGGGTGCCGTGGGTCTTAGAGGGAAAGGAGGAGGCGCGCTGTCCTTTTCAGTATAAAAAGCCAAAAAACTATCATTGTGCTTGGCCTGAAACGCTTTTTCTTGATGTCTATTCTGAAGGGGGTTCATTCAATCAAACCTGGATAATTTATGAAAAAAGCTGGATTGCCTTGCCAGGTAGCTACAAACATTGGCCTCAGGATATCACTGTCGATGGCAGGCCTGTCGTGGTGACAGATAAAAAGGGCATCCCGCATATTCAGTTAAAAAAAGGCCGTTATCAGTTGTCGGGTCGCTTTATCTGGAACGATTTACCCGCATTCCTTGATTTGCCAAAAACAACAGGCTTAATTCATGTTGTTATCAATAATAAACCGGTTGATTTCCCACGTTTTGCAACGGATGGTCGTTTGTGGTTAAACAAAACCCACCCCCCTGAAGTGATGGTTGAAGACCGCTTGCAGGTGGATGTTTTTAGACGCGTGATTGACGATGTTCCGCTAAGAATGTTAACTCGGCTCGAGTTGAATGTGGGGGGGCAATCTCGTGAAATTGTACTCGGACCTTTGTTTGAAAATGATGCGGTACCGGTCTCGGCAACAGGCCCATTACCGATGCGCCTTGAAGTTGATGGCAAACTGCGCATCCAGGTTAGGCCTGGACGCTGGGTTATTCAAGTACGGACTCGCTATAAAACGTCCGTTAATCAATTATCTCTTGTTGCCTCCAATTTACCTGATACCGAGGTCTGGGTTTTTGAGACCCGACCCTCACTCCGTTTAGTCGAAATTGAAGGTGTTGTGGCTATAGATCCTCGACAAACAAAACTGCCTCGTGGATGGCAGAGTCTGCCTGCTTACCGTGTCACAAAGCCCGAGATAATGAAGATCGTGACGATTCGTCGGGGTGACCCTGAGCCAGTGGCCAATGAACTCATGATGGAACGTCACCTTTGGCTTGATTTTTCAGGAAAGGCTTATACCTTTCAAGACAAAGTGACGGGACAAATGCGTCGTGACTGGCGGTTGAGTCTGTCACCAGATATGCATTTGGGTCGTGCCGAAGTCAATGGTGTTGATCAACTGGTGACGAGTTTGAAAGGGGAGACAGAGCAGGGCATTGAAGTGCGTCAAGGTGCGATTTCTATCCATGCGGAAGGGCGTTATCAAGGGGATATTTCCAGGGTGCCTGCAGTAGGTTGGATGGACAATTTCTCACAGGTGCAGGCCACATTGCACTTGCCTCCCGGTTGGCGTTTGTTTACGGCCTCTGGAGCGGATTCCGTGGGCGGAGCCAGTTGGCTTGATCGTTGGACTTTATTGGATATTTTTCTTGTTTTGATTGCGGCATTAGCCGTGTTGCGCTTGTTTGGTAGTTTATGGGGTGCCATTGCCCTAGCCTGTTTTGTTTTTTCCTGGCATGAAAATGGTGCGCCTCAGTTTATTTGGTTATTTGTGATCGCGACCATTGCCTTGTTACGGGTTGCCCCGGCAGGCCGATTACGTTCCGGTGTGGTCGTGGTACGTTATTTGAGTTTGCTGGTCTTTGTCATTATCGCCATTCCTTACCTGATAGATACCGTTCGCACGGCGATTCATCCCCAATTAGAACAGCCCAGTATTGCGGCTTATCCGATGAGTAAAGCTGTAAAATCAGAACCGGAGATGTTGACCGATGAGGTGATGGAATTAGGTCGCAGTTTTGATCAAGGAATGGCTACCGCAGCCCAGGAGAGCAAAAGTGTCCGTCGTAAAATGAGATCTTCTATGTCGCTGTATAGTGACGTTGTTGATCCTCATGCCAAGGTGCAAACTGGGCCAGGACTACCCGAATGGAACTGGTCTTCGGTGCCCATACGCTGGAATGGCCCGGTACAGCAAGGGCAGATGCTAGAACTTAGTCTTATTCCGCCAATATTAACCACCACCCTTAAACTCATTTGTGTGATTTTAGTTTTGTTGTTGAGTTTACGCTTTGCTGGTATTACCTTGAAAAAAAAGCGCATGACGGGAACGATTGCCCAATTAAGCCTGATTACTTTGCTTGTCAGTAGCACGCTGCTCGTTATGCCTCAGAATGCTGCCGCTGCGGAAATTCCATCACCAAAACTCTTGCAAGAATTGCAACAGCGTTTATTAGCCCCACCCAAATGCCTGCCGCAATGTGCGCAAATATCCCGAATGAAACTCGATGTGCAAGCCGATCTGATGAAAATTTTACTAGAGGTGCATGCCAGTGAAGAAGTTGCAATCCCTGTTCCCAGTCAAGCAGGGGGCTGGATGCCTAATTTGGTTATGCTGGATGGCCAATGGCACTCGACTTTTAGGGGGGCTGACCATGCCTTATGGATTGCTATACCCAAAGGCAAACATCAAATTAAAATAACCGGCCCCATCAGGTCGGTACGGACGCTGCAATTACCTTTGCCGCTTCAGCCCAAACACATTGATGTCACTGCTGTGGGCTGGGTAGTTAAGGGCGTGCATCAGGATGGCAGTATTGAAAATGTTCTACACATTGAACGCGATGGATCTACAATAGACAAAACTAAAGAGCTGGTACAAACAGTTTTACCTCCCTTTGTTACGGTTTCTCGTACGCTGCGCCTGGGCGTTGAGTGGCGTATTGAAACCGTGGTGACACGCGTCTCCCCAGTTGGCAGTGTGATTACTCTGGATGTTCCGCTCATGGCGGGAGAATCCGTGACCAGCGAAGGTATTCGTATTAAAGCGAATAAGGCGACGATACAATTTTCGCCACAACAACGGATCGTACGCTGGGATTCTTTATTACAATCAACCGAATCTATTGTACTTCATGCCGCAGAGACGCTTGATTGGGTTGAACAATGGCGGCTGGATGTGAGTCCTATGTGGCACGTCGAATTGACAGGTATTCCCCAAATCCACCATCAAAGCAAACAAGGCACCTGGTTCCCGCAGTGGCACCCCTGGCCGGGAGAAGCGCTGACCATCCGCGTCTCGAAGCCTGCAGGGGTCGAAGGCAAGACCTTGACTATTGATCGAACTCATCTGACTGTTAAGCCCGGTCTACGGGCAAACGATGTGTCCATGGCGGTACGGGTGCGCAGCAGTCAGGCGGGGCAACATGTTATTCGATTGCCCGCTGAGGCGGTTTTAGGAACCGTCAAAATCAATGGTGAGTCCCAACCGATTCGTCAAGAAGAGGGTGGGGTTGTGCGTTTACCGATTGCTCCGGGTCTGCAAAATATGGTTTTAGCTTGGCAAGCTCCCGTGGGTATAGACGCTTTAATGAGCACTCCTCATGTGGATCTTGGCCTGACCAGTGTTAATGCCAACATCGAAGTTCAAGTGCCACGGAGTCGCTGGGTTCTTTTTACCCTGGGGCCACAGCTCGGCCCTGCGGTACTCTTTTGGGGGGTGCTCATTGTTGTCGTAATTATTGCCATGGGTCTTGGCCGTACCCGGCAGACGCCTCTGAAAACACACCAATGGATATTGCTGGGTATGGGGTTGTCACAAGCACTACTTGGCGTAGCGATGCTGGTTGTTGCTTGGTTATTTGCTATGGGCTGGCGTCAACGTTGGGAGAAGCCGATGAAAGCCCGAACCTTCAATATTATGCAAGTGGGTCTTGCGGCATTGACCTTGATGGCATTGCTGGGATTGGTGGGTGCGGTGGGTATGGGTTTGTTAGGTCATCCTGATATGCAGATCAGTGGTAACGGTTCAAGCGCTTATTATTTGAAGTGGTATGCGGATCAATCGCCAGAAAATTTACCTACGGCAACCTTGATATCTGCACCCATGTGGCTCTATCGTGGTCTGATGTTGTTGTGGAGTCTGTGGCTTGCCTTCACATTATTAGGCTGGCTAAAATGGGCATGGCAATGTTTTTCAACCGGCGGGGTATGGCAAACTGTGGCTGCAAAGAAAAAATCAAATAATATAAAATGAAAGGGTAGTGGGTCAAACCTGAACTTTGGCATGAATATCCATTCCAAATTCAATCTTAATTAACCAACAACCCAATAACAATATCGTGCATGTTCTCTGGGTTTGAAAAGCAAATTGTTTTTCGCGTAAGTCGTTTAATCCGCATTCTCAGGGTAGTGTGAATAATACTAGCCCTGAGCAGAAGCTTAATCAAGTAATTTTTATAGCCGTGGTGCTTAAAATTTAGGAATCAGATATTAAAGTCTTAATCGTCACGGGACTATTTTTTGACAAAAACCACTCTACCGTTCCTGAAAATCGATAATGTCGTAGTCCTGTCCCCGCAATACGGAACCTGTTTGCTTGGCAAGGAACTTTTTACCGGTTGCCTCTTCCACGGCACCTTGAATTGCACCCAGGGTGAACGTGAGTTGGCGCTCAGATCCTAGTTCTTCGCCTGCGGAACACACGGTTTCACTGAGGTAGATACGTAGAATGTCGTTCTCTTCTTCAACTTTGGCAATAGTACACAGACGTGTTCCATTTTCTCCTATTGCTTCTTTAACTGCAATTGACCATTCAGCCAGAGCTTTATCTGTATTGCTGAGTCCTAAATTTTGGATAATAGTGCGTCCCCGGAGACGGCCAGCAAGAACCAAATTGGCTCGAGCCCCTTTTTCGCCTAAAATGTCTTCAAGTCCTACGACTAGAGCCTTTAAACAAACTATACTGCTATAGTCTCCTAAGTGTTCACGTATAGCGACTTCGCTCACAGCGACCTCCTTTTGTGCCTGAATTAGTTTTGTTGTTTAGGAGCAAACTATGATCCTGCTCTTGAACTGCTGCATCCTATACATTGACTAGTTAAGTAACGGCAGAAGGTCTTAATTCTTGATTTTGATACTGAGAGATCATAATCGCAGGCTTTAGCTTCGGTAGTAAAGGAAGGGGAAATTCATTTTTTAAAACGGTCGCAACATAAATAGCCGGTGTACAGATGACATCGGCAAAACTCAGTAATAGGACACAGATATTGGTTCCAGCCTGTTTTTTAGACCCGCTTTTGAAAAAATTTCTGACTTCAAAGAAGTTAGGAGGATTTAGTTTTCAGCCGGTCTTTTTGTTCTTTTTTTGCCATTTTAAGACTGATATAAACGGGCAGAACGACAACGAGCAAAATGGCGAGAATGCCCACTATTGATCCGGATAGGGCTTCAATTGCCCCCAGGCCTGCAATCGCAAATATAACTACACCTGCCGCTGCCACATAAATTAATAAACGTCCGATCTCTTTCATAGTTTAAATTCTTTTTTGTTGGTGAATACAAAATACTAAGCTATATAAAACGCAAGACTTTAGATTTTACACTAAAATTTCCGGGTAAAGACAATAATATTGTTTAGTTCCAGGTTGTACGGTATAACTATATAATAAATAAATATTTTTCAGTTTTTAATTATTTTGCAATAGGAGTCCATTGCCCTGTAAATTTTGCTACGTCTTCATTTTTGAGGCGGCCGTTCACATATAAACGGTTGACTTCATCTCTGGTAATTTGAGGGTGTTCTTTACCCGGCGCGTGGTAAATCCATTTTTTGTTGAGGACTAGCTCAAACATCGTGACCATGATGTCATCAAAGCGAATCGCGTGCGTTTGAGCCAGTTGCTTAAAGTCATCCATTTTTAGAGCCGAACCAGACTGTTCGCACTCTTCTCTTGCCAGCGCTTCTAGTGCGACGTCCCATTTTGGAATTTCTTCACCTGTTTCGGGAATTTTAGTCATTATCTATTTCCTTGAATTAATGTAGTTAATGTCTTGTGTGAATTGAACATAATATCCATTGGTTTCGGACAGAATACAGGTCTATTATAAACGAAATTTCTTTCGTGCAATATGAATGGTGAGCAGACCTCCTACACTGGCATAGATCAGCAGAATGGCGATATGATAGATCGTATTTTGTAGCTCCTGACCCAGCATTAAGGGACGAACCAACTCTACAGTATGAGTTAAAGGTAAGAATTGAACAGCAATCTGCATTACATTGGGCATTGAAGAGATGGGGTAAAATACACCACATAATATAAACATGGGTGTAACGGCCAGCGTAAAATAGTAATTGAAATAATCGTAAGAAGGGGACAGTGTTGCGACAATAATTGCCGGGGCAGCAAAGGCAATACTACTGATGAGTATAATCGGGAATACCCATAAGGCGTGCCAACTCTCTACCAGGCCAAGAAGAGTCGCAACAATAAGTATCGCAGTACTACTAAATAATGCTTTATTTGCGCACCAAAGGAATTCACCGGCAATGATTTGCTCTATTTCTATCGGCGTAGTGAGTATAGCTTTATAGGTTTGCTGAGGCACCATGCGGGTGAAAACAGAATAGGTCCCTTCAAGGCTCGCTGTTGTCATCGCTGAAGAGGCGATGATACCCGTGGCAAGAAAACTAACATAACTGATGCCATTGATATCGCCAACCAGTTGACCTATGCCATAACCTAAACCCAATAAATAAATTAAAGGCTCGCCAAAATGAAGCATGAGGGCGGGGCCAATTAACTTTTTCCATACTAGGATATTACGTCGCCAAATACAAAATGCACCATATGAAAAATTATTTATTGAGTGTATTAGATACAATTTTTTTCCTTATCATTCACCGAGGTCTCGGCCAGTAATTTTAAGGAATACATCTTCCAGGTTGGCGGGCCGGTGCAGATAGTGAATCTGTTTATCATCTGAAAGTGCATCGAGGTGTTTGCGGATGATGTGACTTTGTTTGGTGTATATATAGACGGTATCGCCGATCATTTCAATCCGCTGTGATGCTGTGTTTTCCAGTGAAAGTGTTTGGGTCTCACTTTTATCAAGCTCAAAAACATGAGGCTCAATATGCCGGTTTATTAATTCTCGTGGTGTGCCTGACTCAATCGCTATGCCTTGATCCAATATCATTAATTCATCACATAAACGTTCTGCTTCTTCCATATAGTGGGTGGTTAACAGAATGCTGGTACCTTGGCTGCGCAGTTTTCGTAAACGTTCCCAAATAAGATGTCGGACTTGTGGGTCTAATCCGGTGGTGGGTTCGTCCAAGACAATAAGCTCAGGCGTATTCATCAATGCCCTGGCAATGCTGAGTCTGCGCCGCATACCACCGGACAGTTGTAGCGGCTTTAGGTCTTTGTGTTTGAGCAGCGCCATGGATGCGAGCAGGGTGTTGGCTCGTTCTGTGATCTGCTCTTTTGCCAGACCAAAATAATGACCGTGCATGATCAGGTTTTCAAGCACGCTGAAATCAGGGTCAAGATTGTCCTCCTGAGAAACCACGCCAATTTTTTTTCTGATTTTTGAGCCGTGACGAGGTTGTTGCATGTCGAGCACGGTTAGTTGACCCGATGACGGGTGTATTAAACCTAATATCATATTTATGGTCGTTGTTTTGCCTGCACCATTGGGTCCTAATAAACCGAAACAGTGTCCTGCACGCATGGTGAAACTGAGATTATTAACAATGATTTTATTGTTAATAATTTTATTTATATTTTTTAGCTGAATGATCATGAAAAAGGAGTTTTATACCCGTGGCTTGGACGCTGTAATAATCCCACCGCCAAGGCAAACTTCACCTTCATAAAAAACAACAGATTGACCGGGCGTAACGGCGCGTTGAGGTTTAGTAAAATTGACTGTGTAGACGTTATCTTTACATTCTCTGATCGTGCAGGCTTGGTCGGTTTGCCGGTAGCGCGTTTTGGCATGGCAGCTAAAGGGCAGTCGGGGCGCAGTACCCGAAACCCAATGCATCATTTCAGCTTTTAATGTGCTGCTTAACAGGCGAGGGTGATTATGACCCTGGCCGACGATAAGTGTGTTGTTGCTGAGATTTTTGTCGAGAACAAACCAGGGTTCGCCACTGCCTTTAGCATTGCCGCCAATCCCCAGGCCTTGGCGTTGTCCCAAGGTATAAAACATCAAGCCATCATGCTGCCCAATAATTTCATTGTCAATATCGCAGATGTTGCCAGGTTGAGTGCCTAGGTAGCGCGTTAAAAAAGGTTTGAAGCGACGTTCCCCGATGAAACAGATACCGGTGCTGTCTTTTTTATCGAAATTGGGTAAGTCTGCTTTTTCAGCGATTTTTCTAACTTCGGTTTTAATTAAACTGCCGAGTGGAAAAAGGACTTTGGCGAGCTGTTCTTGACCCAATGTATATAAAAAATAACTCTGATCTTTATTTTGGTCTATACCTTTAAGTAATTGGTACAGTCCTTTTTTTTTTGTGATCCGAGCATAGTGACCGGTTGCTATGAAGTCTGCACCTTGATTAAGAGCATATTCTAAAAAGGCTTTAAATTTAATTTCTTTATTGCACAATATGTCCGGATTTGGGGTGCGGCCTTTTTTATACTCGTCAAGAAAATATTGAAAAACTCGATCACGATATTCTTCGACAAACGTAATCGCATCCATTTCAATTCCCATTTTCTCACAAACCGCCATCGCTTCCATTGCTTCTTCTTTGGCGGTACAGGGGTATTCTTCATCATAATCATCCCAGTTTTTCATGAAGATGCCTTCAGTACGATAGCCTTGCTGATGCAATAGTAAGGCAGCAACGGAAGAATCTACACCACCTGACATGCCAACTATAATATGTTGTTGTTTGTCCATTTTTTAATTTGTTTCTGATTTGATAACCCTGAACTCATAAGGCCATGGGTATATTTTCTTGCAAAATATTTATCGCAGTATAACCGGGGTCATGAAGAATAGGTATAATAACCTTGTAAAATGAAGTCGGTATGAGGTATGTATTCTACAGCCGCGTTCAACTGCGATTTTCTAGAATAATCGCTGTTACTTGAGTTTGGGCAGAAATATGAAAAAAAGGAGAGAGGCTTATGACTAAAGCCTCTCTAAGATCAAAGATAGGAGCGGTTATTAATCTAAGTCAAAACAGCCAATTCTTGTGCTATCAATTGGGTCGTGAATGACTATGGATTGAGCTTCAGGCCTTGCGATATGAGAGACCTTTGCTTTGCCTTTAGCTTTACCTTTTTTATCGGTTGAAATTTCTGGCCAGATTTCGTTGCTTTCGACTGTTTCCGTAATAGCAGAGTCGATTTTATAGTGGCTTCCACCGCCTGATTTGCACGGAAGATTATGCACATGGGTAGGGTAAGTCATATTTGCAGAAAGACCTTTAATTTCAACTTTAACTTTTGTTTTACCGTCGTCTTGGCGAGTCATGCTGGCTGTTCCGGTTAAATCATAACCTTTGCTCAAACCCATTACAGTCGTTATGGCTGTACCTTGAGTTTTTACCTTGCCCGGTTCTTCAGTGCTTAAATCGGCACAGCCCAGACGAGTGGTGCCTGAATGTATCACTACAGACTGAGCTTCAGGTCGCGCTAGGTGGGTTTCTTTTACATTAGTACTCGAACCATTGCCTGCATTATCTGTTGTTAAGGTTAAAAATATTTCATTTTTTTCGATAGTTTCTGTATTGCTAGGGTCTATTTTATAGTGTGTACCCCCGGCGTTTAAGGCGCAGGATAAATTATGTACATGCGCTGGGTAGGTGCCTGTTGCCAGTCCGGAGACCTGGAGCGTGGCAAAGGTGGAACCATTCGCGCGGCTGAGTTCTGCTGTACCGAAAACATCACCATTGCCAAAGTTTATCATTTTGCCTTTGTGTACTGTTGCACCCTTAGAGTTTTTTGGTAAATCTGCGCAGGCAATACGTCCGCCATCTGTATCGTGTATCACGATAGACTGTGCTTCTGGCCGGGCAAGAAAATTGCCTGAGCCTTGCCCTAGCCCTATTCCAGAATTGTCTGTTGTAAAACTAAGCCCAATTTCATTGTATTGTTCAGTTCCCACGACATTCGGATCATTTTTATAGTGGCCACCCCCACCTAGCTTACAAGGTAAGTTGTGTACGTGTACACCGTATGATGCTGTAGCGGCAAGTCCCAGTACTTGAGTATAAGCTGTTGTCTTGCCATCGGAGTGCCTGATGATCATGGCGCGACCAGAGACGTTCATGCCGCGCTCATTAGCTAATGGGGTCGCTTGTATTGCTCCTAGGTTAATGATGGTTTTATTACGGTTTTTGTCATCGTCATCGTCATCGTCATCGT
>CAYQVF010000003.1:0-50138 GCA_964421045.1 uncultured Chromatiaceae bacterium | reverse complement strand
CGCGGATCCTTAGATATTCTAGCGTGGGTGATCGATTGCGCATATGGGGGATAGCGAATAGAATTGAAACTGTTTTTTGATGAAATAACCTAATTTGAGAGAGGTTGAAATGAGGCAACAATTGAAAGGTTTTTTGGCGGTTATGGCGATGCTATTTTCGTTTGCAGCAGGCGCTGCTGATTCGGATATTGTTATCAGTCACAGCAAAGCAGGTCAAGGTATGGCACCCTATCTCGGAGTTAATTTGGGCAGTGCCAATTATGATTTGGCCAACGACAGCTCACCTTCTTATTCTATTTTTGGTGGGGTTGCATTGAATGATCTGTTGTCTATTGAGTTGGGTTTTGTCGATTTTGGCGATGTTGATGTCACTTCAGTAAAAAGTGAAGCCAGTGCCGTTCATGGCAGCGCCGTGGCCAACGTCGGTTTGTCGAATGAGTTAAGCGCCTTTGTTCAGCTCGGACTAGCCAGCTGGAACTATGATTCTGGCGCTGCGAGCGATTCTAGTATTGATGTTTTTTTCGGTGGCGGGTTGAACTATGAAATCAGGCGTAATCTGGCGGCACGTTTTGCCATCCAAAGATTTGCAATCGATGCCAAGATTGCGAATACCACAATGGATGAGGCTATATTGAATGTGAGTCTTGGAATTTTATATCGTTTTTGATCTCTGCTATGGAATGAGCAACATTAAGTGAGTTTTATCATTTCTACAGGTCATTTTGTTTTTAATGTGCTTGGTACGGTATGAATAACCATTTCATACTCAAAATAGATAATGTAATCGTCATACACCCAGCGTGAGATGGGCGGTTGGCCTACGGGGGGGATCATTCGGGAGGGGGCCCCCAACTGTTTTTCAACTTCAGTCATTTTTGTGCCCTTTACAGGCATGTCGGTACCGTGTGAGGGCAGGCTTATTGAAAACGCTAAAATGGCGCTTGAAAATGCGAGTTTTTGTAATGTCCATATTCTCTTCATAAATTCTCCTACATTGTAAGGTTATTTCTATTCCACTGGGTCATTAAGGAATGGGTACGGAATAACTTTCGTGTACGTTCCTTACTTGAACCGAATGCAATTTCGTCCCGCTGCTTTTGCTGCATATAATGCTTTGTCTGCTTTTTGGAAGAGGCTTTTTTCTGAATCATCAGCGGATAAACATGCTGCGCCTAGGCTGGCTGTGGGCATTATTTTTTCCCCATTCAATTCAACCGTGTTTCTTTCAATCGCTCTGCGAATTCGTTGTGCCAATTGCATGGCTCCTTTTTTATCCGTATTGGTGAGCAAAATAGCGAATTCTTCACCGCCAAAACGAAAGACCATATCTGAGCCTCGAATGGTGTCTAGCAACGTATTGGCAACATGTTGCAAAACTTGATCTCCTGCATCATGCCCAAGAGTATCGTTGATTCGTTTAAAATAATCTAAATCTATAACAATCAGTGATAGAGGGGTTTGGTGGCGACGCGCGAGGTCGACTTCTCTTATCAGAGAGGTATTCATTGCTGCGCGATTATGAATGCCGGTAAGTGGGTCTTTCAAGGCCGCTTGCAGTGCTTTTTCGTAACTGATGCCATTACGTAACGGGTAAACCAGGCTGCATAATAAATATTCAAGTGTTTTATTTTCTGCGGCAGTGAAACGTTTTCTGCGCATAAAAGTGATTTCACCCAATGCTTGCTTGGGTATGCTTAGAGGGTAGGTCAGGCTGTTGTCATATTGGTGACCAATTGATAGCTTAAGGTTTTGTTTTTCATAGATAAATTGAGCGCCATCAATAGATACCCAGCGACTGGCTTCAAGTATGAATATTTCTATTATTTTTTGGATATCCAGTGTCGTTTGTAACGCGCTGGCGATACGTAAGGCTTTATCAATATCTTGTCGGCCGAAGTCGATTTCTGTTGCTTTGGCCAGCAATGCAGGATGATTGGGTGGTTGTACAGATTGGTCAAAATCCGTTGTTTGTGCGGTGCTTAAAATTGCCATATTGACTCTCCCGTTTGCGGCCTTTCTATTGACGGTAAGCTTATTTTGTGCCAACTTTAAAGTTTATTGTTATTTATAAAATAAAAACAATAGGTTATAATTTTATTGGTTGAGCGCTTTGTGTCGGAAGTCAAATTTATGGCTCAATATTTGAGGTTTTTTTTAATTTTTTAAGTAAAAAGACTGTTTAGCGGCAAAATTTGACCGCTTTTTATATTTGGGTCAAAGCCGAGATGAAACATTATATTATTCGAAATATAAGCGAACTCAAAGAATTGCTGGCGCGTTTCAAGGATTTACCTGATGTGCTGTTGGGCACCTTGCTTTTAAAGAGTCATTTGATTGATCAAAACACTCTTGAAGAAGCACTCAATATTCAGCAAAAAAAACATGAAAAACGCTTGGGTCAAATTTTGCTCGCCATGGGGGCAGTTACACCTATGCAATTGAATATGGCGCTGGCACAAAAACTCGGAATTCCTTTTGCACGTATAAAAGATTACCTATTGCCGCATGACGCATTAAGTCAATTACCGGCTGATATAGCAAAAAAAAATAATATTTTACCTTTAGGTGTCATTGATGGTTCCCTTATTGTCGCCATGGAAAGTCCATTCGATGTCGCTGCATTAAATGCATTGAAATTGAATTACCAAGCGCCAATGGAAATGGTGATGGCACCAGGAGATGAAATTGCGGCGGCTTTAGGCGGGCAAGCGAGTTCTTTTGATGCGAGTGCGGCATTAGATGACCTGGATCTTGATGTCTTGAACGAGGGAAAAAAAGGGCAAAGTCACTCGCAATCTGTGCGTCGGGCTGAAGTTGAAGCTCAAAAAAAACCCATAGTTCGTCTATTGAATGCGATAATATTACAAGCGATCGAATTGGCAGCTTCTGATATTCATATTCGTCCTGATATTAATGACGTAAAGGTGTTTTATCGGGTCGATGGCGTATTGCAATTTTCTCAGAGTTTGAGCAAATCATTGTTGCCTGTTGTTGTCAGTCGTTTAAAAATTATTGGTGAGATGGATATTTCGGAACGGCGCATGCCTCAAGGTGGACATGCCTGTATTTCTCATGGTAATCGGCTGATTGATTTGCGTATTTCTATCGTACCCACCGTCAAGGGGGAAAGCAGTGTTATACGCATTCTGGATCAAAAAACAGGGCAAGTTGTACTCGAAGATCTGGGTTTTGAACAAGATGATTTAGCTTGTATTCGTGAGGCTATTTTAAATTTACAAGGGATGATATTGGTAACCGGGCCCACAGGGTCGGGGAAGACAACGAGTATGTACTCTTTGGTTCACGAGATAAAAAAAAGAAATGCCCATATTTTAACGGTTGAGGATCCAGTGGAATATGAAATTGAGGGCGTAGAGCAAGTTCAAGTATCAACAATAAAAGGGTATACCTTTGCTTCTGCATTACGCCATTTTTTGCGGCATGATCCCGATGTTATTCTTGTTGGCGAAATTCGTGATGAAGAAACAGCAAAAATAGCGAATAAAGCAGCTTTAACGGGGCATCTAGTTTTGAGTACCTTACATACGAATGATGCGATCAGTACCGTGATTCGTTTGCTCGATATGGGCATCGAATCTTATCTTGTTGGTTCTACCTTACTGTTGGTGGTCGCGCAGCGATTGGTTCGATTAAACTGCGAGTATTGTCTTATTGAAGATCCCGTTTCCTCAGAAGTCAGGCAAAAATTGGTATTAAATCAGTCTGACGTATTCTATAAAAGCAAGGGTTGTTACCGTTGCAATTATACGGGGTTCAAAGGCCGCAAAATTGTTGCCGAAATATTACGTATCACCCCCGATTTTGCAGAAAAAATTATGGCAGGATCCCAAAATGCAGAGCTGTTAGAATGCGCATTAAAAAATGGCATGGTGCCGATGAAGGATAATGCCTTGGCATTAGCACGTAGAAGAGAAACATCGCTGGGCGAAGTCGTGGCCCTTGGCGTTGGGTATTAGAGTTAGAGTATTGAATATGAGTCCTGATGAATATTGCCAAAACAAAACGGCCAAAAGCGGATCAAGCTTTTATTATAGCTTTATGTTTCTGCCTCAGGAGCAACGCACCGCAATCACTGCTGTTTACGCATTTTGTCGAGAAGTTGATGATGTCGTTGATGAATGTGCGGATATCAATATTGCGCGAACCAAGCTGGCCTGGTGGCGTGAAGAAATCGACAAATTATTTTCAGGTGAACCTAAACACCCGGTAACTCAAGCATTGGCTAAAGTTATTCAGCGATTCAACCTTCCTCAGGAATATTTTTTTGAGGTCATTGATGGCATGGAAATGGATCTTGATTATGACAGTTATCCTTCCTTTAAAGAGTTAAGTCTCTATTGTCATCGCGTTGCCAGTATTGTCGGCCTCATATCAGTAGAAATATTTGGTTATCAAAACCGAAAAACGATGAAATACGCTCATGATTTAGGCATGGCTTTTCAGTTGACCAATATTTTACGTGATGTTCACGAAGATGCAGAAAGAGGGCGCTTATATATTCCTTTGGATGAGTTGGACAAGTTTCATATCACGCTAGACGATATTGTTCATCGTCGTATGTCTGATGATATGAAGGCTCTGTTTGCCTTTCAAGCAGATCGCGCTATGAAGTATTACAGAAGTGCGTTGGCACAACTTCCAGATGAAGATCGTTATAGCCAACGTAGTGGTGTGATTATGGCGGCAATTTATGAGGCTTTGCTAGAAGAAATCAAAATGGATGGTTACGCGGTGTTAACGCATAGGGTAAAATTAACGCCGATCAGAAAATTATGGATTGCATGGAAAACGTCACGTAAGGAAACACGTTTGTATAAAAAATTAGCAAGGGTTAATGTGAAATGATGGCAGGTAGAGGTTTTTGGTCTAATATAGACTGTCGCATATACAGAATTTTTGCTTTGCTCTGGATGGGGTTTATTTTTTACATGTCTCACCAACCTTCTGTAGGGCTCCCTGCTATGGTTCCTGGCCAGGACAAGGTATTTCATTTTTTTGTGTATGCTATTTTAGCCTTTTTTATTGCAGGTTCTTTTCCATCTTTTATTGATGGTATTTCATTTAAAGAGGCGCAGCTCGTTGGTTTATTTATCTTGCTCTACGCGATCAGTGACGAGTTTCATCAATCATTTATTCCAGGGCGTTATCCTAGTATGGCAGATGTTTTAGCAGATTGCTTGGGGGGGGCGCTGGCGCTATGGTTGGTCTGTGGCAAACGCCCCAAAAAACAACTCAAAAATAAATAGATATTTATAACTATTCCGCGAGTAGTTAAATACATAGTATTACTTAACTCGCTTCTGGTATGGCGGATTTCAGAGGTGAGCTGAGTAGTGACAGATATTTTTAAATTAAAAGGTAAATACTCATGAGTTCAAATCAAAAAAGCAGTAATGTTGTTTGGCACCAAGCGACCATCACCCGTGAAAAACGTGAAGAATTGAACAAGCATAAAAGTGTCGTATTATGGTTTACGGGTTTATCAGGTGCAGGCAAGTCTACTTTGGCTCTGGCGGTGGAAGAGCAGCTTTATCAGCGAGCGTGTAGAACTTTTGTGCTCGATGGCGATAATGTGCGCCATGGTTTGTGCGGCGACTTAGGCTTTTCTATTGAAGATCGAACTGAAAATATCCGTCGGGTAGGTGAGGTTGCCAAGTTGTTTACTGAAGGGGGGTTAATTGTGTTAACCGCTTTTATTTCTCCCTTACGTTCAGATCGAGAATCGGCAAGAAATGTGATGCCACATGGTGACTTTCTTGAAATATTTTGCGATGCCTCATTAGAAGTATGTGAAGATCGCGACGTAAAAGGATTATATAAAAAAGCTCGGTCAGGTGAAATCCCAGAATTCACAGGAATTTCTTCTCCTTATGAAGCGCCCGTTAATCCAGAGTTGATTGTACCAACAGGTCAATTGTCATTGGAGGAGTCGGCACAAAAAGTAATAGATTTATTGCTGGCGAAAAGCATTATAAAATAAATGGATAAAATAATCATAATCACCCGTAGAACGGGTGATTATGATGAAAGTCCCCTGGAAGGGGTTCTTCTCTCGCTGGTCTCATTTGCTCCTGGCGCCTCTCTTCTAATTTCTGATTCTGCATATACTTAAAGATCACTGCCTTATCATGATATCTTCAACAATACTTAACTTGAGATTGGCTTTGCTACTCTCTGATAAACTTATAAAAATAAATTGATCATCCATGATAGGTTACGCAGTCGTGCCGGATGCAGGGTGGTTGGGGGAAAAGAAATTAGTTGTTGTGTAAGCGGGGCGATTTTTTGGCAGAGAGGCCATGGGTATATACGAGGTCGCGACACGACCGCAGGTTTAAAGTGGCCAGATCAGTGGTACGAGTATGATGGTCAGAATAGCGACAAGAAAAGTGAGCGGTGTACCCATTTTGACGTAGTCAGAAAAGTGATAGCCACCGGGCCCATAGACCATCAGGTTTGTTTGATAGCCGATCGGCGTTGCAAAACTGGCCGAGGCAGCGATCATGATGGTGATGGCAAAGGGCATGAAATTGACGTCCATATGTGTTGTTGTTGCCAGTGCAATAGGAAACATCAGCAATGCAGCCGTATTGTTGGTTGCTAAAGCAGTAAAAATTGATGTGGCAGCGAAGGTCAGCATCAGTGCGGTTGTGGGGTTGCCGCCGGAAAGCAAGGTGAGCTGATCCGCGATGGCGGAGGCGGCTCCCGAGGACTCCAGTGCATTGCCCATACCGAATGATGCAGCAATAACAATTAATACTTGCCAGTCAATGCTGCGTCTTGCTACTCGACCCCGAGTGCAGCGAGTTATAATCATCAAGCCTGCAGCGAGTAACGCGGCGTGCAGCATGGGTAGCCAGCCAAAACTGACGAGAGTCACCATACCTACTAAAATACCGATGGCCGTCGCAGATTTTTCATGTTTAGGCGGGGCAGAGGCGTTGAGTCGGCTAACTAAATAAAAATCACGGGAGTTTTTTTGTTGCGTTTCAAAATCTGGATGTGCTTCGAGTAGCAGTGTGTCACCCGCTTGTAAGGTAATGTCACCTATTTTCTTTTTGATTTGCTCACCGTCGCGGGCGACGGCAATTACCGCGGCGTTGTATAAAGAGCGAAATCGCCCTTCACGGATGCTCTTGCCCGCAATAGGGCAGCTATGAGAAACAACGGCTTCAACAAAGCAACGATCATCTCTTGATGCCTCAAGTTTAAAAACTTGGTTGGTTGCGGGTTTAAGCCCTCTAATTTTTTGTAAATCTAAAACCGAGTCGACGATGCCAGCAAAAATCAAACGATCTTGACTGTATATTCTGTCATGAGGACTGACTGCGGGAAGAACCTGGTCAGCTCTTTCTATTTCGACAAGATACAAGCCGGGGAGTTGTCGCAGCCCGGCTTCTTCAATACTTTTGCCATTGAGTGGACTGTCAACATCGACCAGCATTTCTACCATATATTTTCGAACATCGGCAAATTGACTCATCGCTGGGCGCCGCTCTGGAAGTAACCATTTTTGCGCAATAAGGACATAGATGAATGTGGCCAGAGTGATTGGGATACCGATCCACGCAAGATCAAACATACCCAGCCCTGGAAGCTCGGTTTCAGTGATTAATAAGCCGTTTACAACTAAGTTAGTACTGGTGCCGATTAATGTGCACGTTCCCCCGACAATAGCCGCATAACTCAGAGGCATCATGAGTTTTGAGACTGAAAGTTGATTTTTTTTTGCCCAGTCCGACACGGCAGGGATAAACATCGCCACAACCGGTGTGTTATTTAACAGAGCGCTCATTGTTGCGACGGGAAGCATGAGTCTTGCCAGGGCAATACTGAGTGAACGTGGACGTCGTCCCAGAAAAACTTGCCCCAGCCAGGCTATCGCCCCTGTTTCAGTTAACCCGGTGACGACAATATATAAAACGGCAACGGTGAGTACCCCTTCATTGGACAAGCCAGAAAACGCAGCTTGGGGGGTAAGAATGCCGACGAGTAAAAGTAGAGACAGCCCCCCCATCAATGTAATATCCGGGGCAACGCGATTGCTTGCCATGGCGATAAAACAAACCGCTATTGTGACCAGAGTGAATCCAGCTTCAAAACCCATAATTGGTAATTACGAATAAATTTGTTTGAATGCATCAATAAAGTGATTGAGCTGATCTTCGGGCAAGTGATTGATGCCTGCAGCTGCTTTTCTTCCCCCCCCTGTTGGAAACTGTCGGCATAATACATCGGCATTGATTTTGTTATTCATAGGGGCACGGACACTGACAAGATAAGCATCGGGGTTAAGTGTCGTGAGTAGAGCGTGTGCCCGGTTCGGATTTTGTTTGGCCAGTTCATTGGCAAAAATCCCGCTGGAACGTCGCGCCCATGCCTCATTGGGCAAGAAAATGACCGCAATAGACTCGTCTTCTGTTGTGGCGCGTAATTGCCGAGCTTTAGCTAAATCTTCAAGATAACCACATTCCAGGTGAATATAAGATTCATCTGCTGCGATAAAATCCAGTGGATCTTTGTATGGATGCAAGCTGAGATACAGCTTATCGGGAGCAAAATGTAAATCTTCTACCATCGCGCCATAGGCATTATAGTTAAGATAGGTGCCTAGTTGCTGTAGTTGAGTAAGCTCGTTGCTGGACAGGTTTAATCCTTTGGCTGCTTGTTTTGCGCTGGCAGAAAAATTATCGCCAAAAGCGCCCACTACAGCCCACGCTGAATGTTGGTGCTTGATTTTGTTATTCACAATAAGGCTGGTGCAGGTTTCAGATGTGGTGTTGATATTAGCGCTAAAGTGACGATGTTCTGGTATTTCGCCTGCAAAATGATGATCATAGTAGTCAATGATTACGCCCTTGTTCAGTAGTTTGATAGCTACGTCACGATTCTTGTCTAAGGAGATATCCAATACGGTAATGCCATCTCCGTCTCTGGCTACAGCTTCAATTTTGGCTAAAAGCTGGATATCACGTTTTACGCCAGTGACCAGCGTACTGTTGATGGGTTTGTTGAGCCTGAGTTGTTGTAATGCACAAATGCCATCGGCATCACCATTGAAAACATCATATTGAGTCATGGGCTGGGTATCCTATTTTTTTGAACAATAATGTTCATAAAAATAATTAGTCGCGGTCACAAAGCCGCCGATACTACCACAATCAAAACGCCTTCCTTTAAATTTATAGCCCAATACACGGCCATTTTTGGCCTGTTCTTGCAGTGCATCGGTTATTTGTATTTCATCGTGAACCCCTGGTTGAGTGTGTCTTAAAATATCAAAAATATCGGGGGTGAAGATATAGCGGCCAATAATAGCCAGATTACTGGGCGCCTCTTCAGGACTGGGCTTTTCTACCATTTGTGTAATTTCAAAAAGATCATCTTCAATTTGATGGCCTGAAATAACGCCATATTTATGGGTTTCAGCCATAGGGATTTCTTCCAGGGCGACAATACTGCACTGGTGTTTTTCATATAGCGCAACCATTTGAGATAAAACCCCTGAGCCTTCTCCTACGCATAAATCATCTGCGAGCACGACAGCAAAGGCTTCGTTACCAATCAAGGTTTCACCCGTTAAAATGGCGTGACCCAAACCATTCATCGCTTTTTGTCGGGTGAAAGAAAATACGGTTCGATCAAGGATTTCTCTAATCGGGGCTAAAAGTGCTTCTTTTGTTGAGCCTTTAATTTGGTCTTCTAATTCGTAGCTGACATCAAAATAATCGGCAATGGCTCGTTTTCCTCTTCCAGTAACGACAGCAATATGGTTGAGATCAGCTTCCAAAGCTTCTTCTACACCATACTGAATCAATGGCTTATCGACTACAGGCAGCATCTCTTTGGGCATGGCTTTTGTTGCGGGTAAAAAGCGGGTTCCGTATCCGGCGGCAGGAAAGAGACATTTCTTTATAACCATGATGACTAAGCCTATTTATATCAATAATGTATGAAATGATCGTGATAGCTTCACTTTTAATGTTAAGTAAACCCTACGTTTCACTGCTTTATTTACTGCGTCTAAGGGTCGGTATTCGCTTTTTTTAAAACTCATAACAAGCGGTATTGATTGCTTTAGAAAAAATGCTATTCGACCTTATATACAACAACTAAAGTTTTTTTCCTCGAATTATTTAAACGTTAGGGTAAAAACACGTGAATTATAGCAAATTGTTACGGAGTGAATGCTGCTATTTTGATTTTTATCACTACAGACTCAGTTTATACTGTCCGATATAAATGAAACTCCAGCGCAAAACCAGTGAGACAAGCCCTTGTATCAAGAAAAACGTACGCCAGCGAATAAACAGAGGCCGAGAGGTCGAACGGTACATGAAAAAAAATCTGTACCTGGAAAGCCGTTAACCGGTGCACGTGTACTCGAATTGCTGCTTGACCCTTGTTTAGTGTTGTTCACGCTGTATATTTCAGCCTTTATTTATGCTGCAGAATTTGGTAGCCATTACCTGACGCTTTCCATTATTGCTTTTCTGACATCGTATATCGTGTTTAAAGAGATGTCGGTCTGTCGATCCTGGCAAACAGGGGGGATTAAGGCTCAAGCAAGAGATACTATTATTGCCTGGCTCTTAGTCTTGGTTGGGTTGATATTCCTGGCTTATTTTACAAAAACGTCACATCTTTTTTCACGCAATGTGATGCTGACCTGGGCCGTGATCACCCCGCTGGTTTTGATGTTTGGACATTGGTTTACACGAACCTACATTTTTAAAATATTTTATTCTGAGCGAACCAGCCGTAAAGCCATTATTGTGGGTGCCAATGAGGGGGGGATGAGACTGGCTCATGAATTTGCTACCGATGTGCGTGTTAATACTGTTTTACATGGTTTTTTTGATGACCGTAAAACAATAGACTGGGATCAAAAGAAGAATAAACCTTATTTAGGCAAGCTGAGCGAGGTTGCTGAATACGTTAAAGAGCATGGCATTGGAGTCATTTATATTACTTTACCCATGATGCAAGAACAGCGAATTTTAGATTTACTGGATGATTTACGCGACACTACAGCCTCAATATATTTTTCTCCAGATTTATTTTTGTACGACTTGATTCAAGGGCGGATTGATGATGTAAATGGATTGCCTGTGGTGGCTGTATGTGAAACCCCTTTTTATGGTATTAATGCTTTTTTAAAAAGGATCAGTGATATTGTTGCTTCTTTTAGTATTTTAATTTTAATTAGCCCGGTTTTAATCGGTCTGGCCTTAGCGGTGAAATTGACATCACCCGGCCCGGTAATTTTTTGTCAGCGTCGCTATGGTTTGGAAGGTGAAGAATTTACGGTTTATAAATTTCGCAGTATGACGGTTTGTGATGATGGTATTTTTGTAAAACAAGCTTCTGAAAATGACGCTCGTATAACAAAAATCGGGGTCTACTTAAGGCGCTATTCTCTGGATGAGTTGCCCCAGTTTATAAATGTATTACAGGGCAGAATGAGTATCGTTGGCCCTCGACCTCATGCCGTTGCACACAATGAAGAGTATCGAAAACTGATTAAGGGTTATATGGTGCGACATAAGGTACGCCCTGGTATTACAGGATGGGCTCAAGTCAATGGTTGCCGTGGCGAGACCGCTGAAGTGGATGCTATGGCGGCACGTATTGACTATGACCTGGATTATTTGCGTAACTGGTCGCTTTGGTTTGATACTAAAATAATCGTAAAAACGATTTGGGTTGTTTTGATCGCAAAAAATGTGTATTA
The DNA here is from genome assembly GCA_964421045.1 of uncultured Chromatiaceae bacterium. GTDB lineage: Bacteria > Pseudomonadota > Gammaproteobacteria > JAADHS01 > JAADHS01 > JAADHS01. Next base: position 38,383 of record CAYQVF010000003.1, on the reverse strand, counting down.
ATACGCATTTTTATTAACAAACCCCTTAAACAGGGTTAGAAAAATAATTTTCAAATCAAGTGATAAAGACCAGTTTCGTATATAGGTTAAATCACATTTAATGCGGCCTTTCATTTTATCGAGTGTCTTGGTTTCACCTCGCCAACCATTAATTTGTGCCCAGCCGGTGATGCCTGGTTTTACTTTATGGCGTAGCATGTAACCTTTAATTATTTTTCTGTATTCTTCATTTTGTACTACAGCATGGGGTCGAGGGCCGACTATGGACATGGTGCCTTGCAGCACATTAATGAATTGTGGCAGTTCATCGAGAGAGGTTCGTCTTAAAAATTTACCCAATGGGGTGATTCTGTCATCGTCTCGGGTTGCTTGGCATACGGTATCTCCATCTTCGCAGACAGACATCGTACGAAATTTCCAGACTTCTATTTCCTGGCCTTGCAATCCATAACGTCGTTGCTTGAAAAGAATAGGCCCATTGGATGTCAGTTTTACCCCGAGTGCAATAATTAGCATTGGAATGATAATGAGTCCTAGAATAAGGAATGAAAGCATAATATCTTCTATGCGTTTGATCCAGCCATCAGCACCATAAAAGGGGGTTTCGTGAATGGCAATTGTGGGTAGGTTTCCAATATTACCTAGAGAAGTGCTCATTTGGTTACGTGCAAAAAAATCGGGAACGATATGTACTGATGCGGTGGTATCTGAAAGTTCAAGTATCAGTTGTTGAATACGTTCTTCAGCACGCAAAGGCAGGGTGATGTAAACAACGTCAATTTCGCCTGATTTTGCTGCTGCGATGACATCAACAAGTTGTCCAAGCACTGTGAATGATTTGGTTGTGAGTGGCCGCGTACCGGTTACACTGCGATCATCAAAAAAGCCTACAAACTTGTATCCCATAGAAGGAGAAGCCTCAATGGTTTCTGCTAACTCAAGACCCACTTCCCGGGCACCAACAATGGCGACTCGGCGATTATTAATGCCGTGTAATTGCCTGTGAGAAATAATTTCTCGGATGAGGGCGTGCCAAATAGTTAGAATACATGGTGTAACCAGCAGCCAGGTTAAATACATATTTTGTGGAAACCCTTCTGGCATTTTTGTTGCGTAAACAAGTAATAGTAAGCCGAGTGTCGTACCAATCCATGATACACATAGTTTGAAAATTTCAGAATAAAAAGGAACTTTACGCTGGGGGGAGTATAAATTGAATAGTGTCGCGAATAAGATAAAAAATCCTGTAGAGTAGGCTATCGCTATATTGTGGCTGATTTGCCATGATTCATTATAGACCAGAGAGATATTCCAAAGACTCACATAGATTAATAATAAATCTATAGTTCTGCTTAGTATACCCAAACCGTTTAGGGACTCTTTGAGTTGATGTAAACGATGTATGACGACAGTGCGATGGATTGCTTTATTTTTCGTTGTATTTAAATAGAGTTCGCTCATCGTGTTTTCATTTTTCCCGTTTGATGAAATACCGTAATTTTAAACAGCAGAAACCGTACCAACATTAGTCAAGAACGGGAGTTAAAGTCATAAGATGTTGAATGTACGAAGATAAATTGACAGGTTGGTTTGCTGTTTGAGCAATTGAAATGAGACTTTATTTTAAATTGTAAAAAACATCGACACCCATCTCTGTGCTGAGATAGTCGTGGTCTAATCGTTTTTTATGATGAGCTTAAATATGATGCTAGTCAATTTTTCAGTTTGACTTTGCTGGGACTTGTTGGCGCATTGGCGGTGAGTGTATTTGGTGTTAGAGTCTGTAGCCTTGCCTTCGCTTTATAGCGGGTTATGCCTAAATCTCAAACGCCACGGGTATAAAATGAGCATGGCCATGTTTTTCAACCGGCGGAGTATGGCAAGCTGTGCCTGCAAAAAAAATAAAATAATATAAAATGAAAATAGCCTCTCTTTCTGAGTCTCAAAAATACAGCTTCAATAAACTGCAAAAGCGAATCTACCGTAATACAGGAAAAGCGATTGTTGATTACAACATGATTACCGATGGCGATAAGGTGATGGTCTGTTTGTCTGGTGGTGCCGATTCTTATACGATGTTAAATACCTTGTTGCATCTGCGAAAAGTTGCACCGATTCAGTTTTCTATTATTGCGGTGAACCTGGATCAGAAACAACCGGGTTTTCCTGAGACGATACTTCCGGAATATCTTGAGTCACTGAGCGTTGAATACAAAATCGTTGAGCAGGATACCTACAGCATAGTCAAAGATAAAATTCCTTCAGGGAAAACAAGCTGTGGACTGTGTTCACGTTTGCGCCGGGGTATTCTTTACCGCACCGCACAAGAATTAGGGGCAAGCAAAGTCGCGTTAGGGCATCATGCCGATGATATGGTTGAAACGCTGTTTTTAAATATGTTCCATGGTTCGCGCTTGAAAAGTATGCCGCCTAAATTAATTTCTGATGATAAAAAAAATATTGTGATTCGACCGCTGGCTTATTGTCGAGAAAAAGACATCAAACGTTTTTCAGCCATTATGGCTTTCCCGATTATTCCTTGCAATCTCTGTGGTTCGCAAAAAAACTTACAGCGACAAAAAATCAAACAAATGTTGGCAGAGTGGGAGCAGCGAACACCAGGGCGTGTTGATAACATTTTCAAGTCTATGCAAAATGTCACCGCTTCACATCTTGCTGATAATGAACTGTTTAATTTTGTTGACCTTGAGTGGGCTAAAAACTCAGCTTGATGTGTCTTCGTTCTGATTTTTAGCGGGTACAAATTTACGGGCAGCAAGTAAACCCAGCTCAAAGAGTAACCACATGGGAATAGCCAGTAAAGTTTGCGAAATCGCATCAGGCGGAGTTAAAAACATGCCTAAAATAAACGCACCAATAATAATATAAGGTCGTTTTTTGGATAGCGCATCGACGGTTGTCACTCCCGCCCAGATGACAACAAAGGTGACAATCGGGACTTCAAACGCCAAGCCAAAGGCAAAAAACAACTTGATAACAAATTCTAAATAGCGACTAATATCGGTCATCACGGCTACACCTTCAGGTGCTGCACTGGTTAAAAAACTAAAGACCAATGGAAAAACGATGCTATATGCGAAGAGCACACCTAAATAAAAAAGTACTGTGCTCACTAACAGCAGGGGTAAAACTAATTTCCGTTCTTTTTTGTACAAACCCGGAGCAATAAAGGCCCACATTTGATGTAAAAAAACGGGAACAGTTAGAAAGATGGCAAAGACCAAGGCAAATTTGAAGGGGGTGAGAAAAGGGGCAGCTACTTCAGTTGCGATCATTGTTGCCCCCTCAGGCATGGCTGACATTAAGGGTTTTGACAAAAGCAGGTACAAGTCATTTGCGAAAGGCATCAAACACAAAAAAACGATTAATACGGCAACTAAAATACGTAGCAGTCGATCACGCAGTTCGATCAAATGGGTAACGAAAGCTTGCTGATTGGGGGGAGGGGGGCGTTTATTTTTACCCAGCAATCTGTTTAGCCATACATTATTTCGACGCTGTTTCAGGGGGCCTTGATGATGGGGGTTTTTCATCTACTTTTTTAGTCACTACTGTCTGAGTCTGCGATTGTCTGGGTACGGCAGTGCCATTGATATCATTCATAACTTCTTGCATTTCAGCAATTTTTGCTTCTTCTGCTATCAGTCGTTTTAATTCTTCTACTTTGTCTATTTCATGAGATAAATCTGATTTTACTGCGCCCATCATATTTCGTAATTTCGCAATGCTACGTGTTACATTGCGAACCATCACAGGAAACTCTTCAGGCCCCACGACGATGAGTGCCACGACACCAATAACCGCTATTTCCCAAAAACCGATATCAAGCATGAAATATCACACTAAGGAATGGATACGAAATAAGTTCCCCTTTTAGCATCTCTGCTTCGACTCCTCGTAATCAAAAAATACTCACTTTAGCTCGGCTAGAGCTGCGTTTTTTTCAAAGCTTCCGTATTCCTGCTCACGCCCCTTGCCTACATTTCTGTAGGCAATCAGAATGTCCAACGAAAAATCAAATTAGAGCGCTAAAACGGGAAGGAAGTTATTCCGTGCTCATTCCTAACGCGACACCGTATCTTTTTCTTTGTTCGAAACTTCACCATTAATGACGCGTTCTTGTTCATCGTCAATGATTTTTGCATCTTCTGGTTTTTCATCATCTCTTTTGCTGATTGATTCACGAAACCCCTTCACCGCACCGCCGAGGTCAGTGCCTATGCTACGTAATCTTTTGGTTCCAAATAACAGTAAAACAATGACCAATATAATCAGTAATTGCCAAATACTTATGCCACCCATGTTGTTCTCCTAACTTAAATCTTTATTGCGAGAAAGTATATCATGATCAGCTTTTATCAACCTAACGTAGAAAAGTGATTGTTTTATAAGAAGATCAGGCGAATTTATTTGCGCGAAGCTTTTTCAATATGGCCTGAGACTCCGAAACGACGATCTAGCTCGTCTAATACGTCTTCGGGTCGTAACTGACGATGCGCTAATAAAACGAGGCAATGAAACCACAAATCCGCCATTTCAGCGGTTAGTTCGTCATTATTGCCCCCTTTGCCTGCAATGACTGTTTCGGTTGCTTCTTCACCTACTTTTTTTAGTATTTTATCCAGTCCAGCAGCGTATAGACTAGCGACGTAGGATTCGTCAGGTGATGCGCCTTTGCGTTGTTCCAGTTCATCGGCCAAGCGTTTTAAAACACCATTCATGCTTATTTAATCCTCTTCGCCGCGATACTTTGAATTAATCGCAATCAGGTTTTATAAATTTCTTCAGGTGACTTTAGTACCGGCTCTTTTGTTACCCAGGCATCGTGCTCCAGACCATAAAAAAAACAAGCATGCCGCCCAGTATGGCAAGCAATACCACCGACCTGTTCTACGCTCAGTAACAAGGCATCACAATCGCAATCCAGGCGAATCTCCTTGATCCGCTGAACGTGGCCAGACTGCTCGCCTTTTTGCCATAATTTTTGCCTTGAACGAGACCAATAAACAGCTTGCCCCAGTTCTTGAGTTTTTTTTAAAGACTCGCGATTCATCCAGGCCAGTGTCAGCACTTTGCCCGTACTGCTCTCTTGAGTGATGACGGGAGCTAAACCCTCATTGTTCCACTTAACGGCATCAAGCCAGTCTGTAGTTTTGCTCAAAACAATGCGCCTGTCACAAGCGTACCTCAACACCGGCTTGTTGCATCCTTTGTTTTGCCTCCGCTACGGTGGCATCACCAAAATGGAATAGACTGGCAGCCAGAACCGCATCCGCCTTGCCTTCAACAACCCCTTCAACCAGGTGATCAAGATGGCCCACGCCGCCTGATGCAATAACGGGAATGTCTACGGCTTCAGAGACGGTTCTTGTTAAGGCTAGATCAAAACCGTCGCGGGTACCATCTCTGTCCATACTGGTGAGCAAAATTTCGCCGGCACCATACTCGGCCATTTTTTTCGCCCAGGCTACGGTATCCAGGCCTGTTTTTTTACGTCCGCCATGGGTGAAAATTTCCCAACGGGCGTCAGCCACTTGTTTCGCGTCAATGGCCACAACAATACACTGGGAGCCAAAACGCTGTGCGGCCTCCCGAACAAATTCTGGATGGGTGACGGCCGCAGTATTAATGCCGACTTTATCTGCACCTGCTGTCAGCAGCGTCCGTACATCCTCCAACGTTCGTACTCCGCCACCCACGGTGAGCGGAATGAACACCTGACCGGCTACTGCCTCAACAACATGACATAAGGTATCCCGATCTTCATGGCTTGCTGTAATATCAAGAAAAACCAGTTCATCTGCACCTTGCTCATCATATCGCCGCGCAACTTCAACCGGGTCACCGGCATCGCGGATAGCAACAAAATTAACGCCTTTGACAACTCGCCCTTTATCAACATCGAGACAAGGGATAATACGTTTGGCTAAACCCACTGTTTTATTCCTTACGATCAGCCAGATTTTGGGCTTCGGTTAAGTCGATGGTGCCTTCGTAAAGCGCTCGCCCCATAATGGCCCCCATCACCCCGTCTTCTTCAATTTCGCAAAGCGCCACAATATCGTCAAGATTAGTGATGCCTCCCGAGGCAATAACAGGAATTTGTAAACCTTGAGCGAGTGTTTTAGTCGTTTCAATATTGACTCCTGACATCATGCCATCTCTTGATATATCCGTATAAATAATGGCTTCTACACCATCATCTTCGAAATGCTTGGCCATATCCATCACGTCATGATGGGACAGTTTGGACCAGCCATCTATCGCGACCTTGCCATTTTTTGCATCAAGGCCGATGATGATATGACCGGGAAATTCGACACAAACATCAGCGACAAAATGGGGCGCGCTCACCGCTTTTGTACCCAATATGACGTACTGCACCCCAAACTCAAGGTAGCTTTGAATCGTGTCATCATCACGAATGCCACCGCCGACCTGAACGGGTATATCAGGGCAGGCAGCGACGATGTCACGGATGACCTCACCATTGACTGGATGCCCTGCAAAGGCACCATTTAAGTCGACTAAATGCAGTCTTCTCGCCCCAGCCGCAACCCAACGGCGAGCGACCGTCACTGGGTCGTCAGAAAAAACCGTTTCATCATCCATTCGACCTTGGCGTAAACGCACGCACTTGCCATCCTTTAGATCGATTGCGGGAATTAATAACATGACTCAACCTCTAGATAGTCCAATTTAAAAAATTCTCTAATAATTTTAAACCACATTGTTGGCTTTTTTCAGGGTGGAATTGCACTGCAAATATATTATCTTGTGCAATAACCGCCGCAAAAGTTTGGCCATAATTCACTTCGCCGGTCACAATTTTCTTATCGTCCGGTTTGACGTAATAGCTATGTACAAAATAAAAACGGCTCATATCATTAATACCTTGCCATAGTGGGTGCGGCTGGATTTGCTGCACCTCATTCCAACCCATGTGCGGTATTTTAATAGACTCTGTTCGTGGTTGAGTAAAACGCAGCACCTCTCCCGAAAGAATACTTAAAGCCAGTGTGCCCCCATTCTCTTCGCTGGAATCAAACAAGGCTTGCATCCCTAAGCAAATGCCCAGCACAGGCTTTTGTTTAATACAGGTTCGGATCACCTCGTCCAACCCGTGCTGTTGCAAAACTTGAATGCAATCCTCAAGGGCGCCCACACCGGGAAAGACGATGCGATCCGCTGCGGCTAACACCTCGGGTTCCGCTGTCACACAAATTTTGTAATGGTCATTGCTACTCTGTGCCACCTTTTGCAAGGCTTTCGTTACCGAGTGTAAATTCCCCATACCATAATCAATAATCGCTACTTTTTTCATCTTGCATTTTAAATAATATATAACTACTCAGCGAGTAGTCAAAGTTAGTAGTAACTGCTCAGATTGCCCCTGTTGTCAGTTCAAGGCAAAAAATGTGAGTTTACAAGTGTAAATGATCATTTTTACCAGGTGCCCCTTGAGGGTAAACTCTGAAATGGCGGATTTCAGGGGTGAGCTGAGTCGTTACATTTATAGTTGTCCTTTGGTCGAGGGCAAGGCACCCTGTTGCCGTTCATCAATCGTCACGGCTTGACGTAATGCTCGGCCAAATGCCTTAAATATAGTTTCGGCAATATGATGTGCATTTTTCCCTATAATATTATCAATATGAAGTGTTACGGCGGCGTGATTAACGAAACCATTGAAAAACTCCAATAATAAGTCTGTTTCAAAATCACCTATATTAGACCGCTTATAATCGACGTGATATTGAATCCCCGGTCGACCTGACAAATCCAAAACTACTCTTGATAGCGCTTCATCCAATGGCACGTAGGCTTGTCCATAACGACATAACCCTGCTTTATTGCCTAATGCTTTTGCAAAGGCCTGACCCAAGGTAATGCCGATATCTTCGACGGTATGGTGGGCGTCGATATGTAAATCACCTTGTGCTTTTACCGATAAATCAAAGACACCATGACGAGCCACTTGATCCAGCATATGTTCAAGAAAGGGCACACCAGTGTCAAAATGAGTGGTACCTTTACCGTCCAGGTCGATACTGATTTCGATTTGTGTCTCCAGCGTATTTCTCGATACCGTAGCTTGTCTTTTTGTCATTTTTTTAACCTGTATTCCGCTGATCTTGCGTGTGCCGTCAAACCTTCACTGCGCGCTAAAACGGCAGCATAACGCCCCAGTGTCTGGGCGCCATCGGGCGAACACATAATCAAACTGGAACGTTTTTGAAAATCATAAACGCTTAATGGCGATGAAAACCGAGCCGTTCGTGATGTGGGTAATACATGGTTAGATCCCGCGACATAGTCCCCTATGGCCTCGGCGGTATAGCGACCCATAAAAATAGCGCCCGCATGACGTATTTTTTCGTTTAATGCGAGCGGATCATCAACAGATAACTCTAGATGTTCGGGTGCTATCACATTAACAATCTCTGCTGCAACTTCCAGATCAGGGGCAAAAATCAACGCGGCACGGGAAGCCAGCGAAGCTTCTATAATTTTCTGGCGTTCCATGGTTGGCAATAAGCGAGCGATACTGTCTTGCACTCGGTCGAGAAATTTTTCATCCGTTGAGACCAAAATAGACTGCGCATCTTCATCATGTTCTGCTTGAGAAAATAAATCCATGGCGATCCAGTCCGGATTTGTTTGACCATCACAAACAATCAGGATTTCTGACGGCCCGGCAATCATATCAATACCGACTGTGCCAAAAACCATTTTTTTAGCCGTGGCGACATAGCTATTTCCTGGACCAACGATTTTATCGACTTGTGGTACCGATTCGCTTCCATAGGCCAGAGCAGCAATGGCTTGTGCACCGCCAATTGTAAATATTTTATCGACTTGCGCAATATGTGCGGCCGCTAAAACCATGTCATTCACAATTCCATCGGGCGTTGGCACAACCATAATCAGTTCTTTCACGCCAGCAACACGAGCAGGAATGGCGTTCATTAATACCGAAGAGGGATAAGCGGCTTTACCGCCGGGTACATACAAGCCGACTCGATCCAATGGCGTGATTTTTTGTCCCAATAAAGTACCATCAGCCTCGGTATATGACCAACTCTCGCTGCGTTGCCGCTCATGATACAGTCGCAATCGTTCGGCCGAATATTGCAGTGCGGAAAATTCATCGCGAGGAACGGATTCGGCAGCCTGTGCCAGACGTGTCAAGTCAATTTCCAAAGCCGAAAAATCAGTTACGGTTAAACGATCAAAGCGGCGAGTAAATTCAATAATCGCCTCGTCCCCACGCGAACGCACAGCTTGAAGAATTTCTTTCACGGTATGGGCTACCGCGTCATCTGCAACGGATTCCGGCTGTAATAGCTGATCCAGTTCTTCCCAAAAACCTGTATCGGTTGCGATAAGACGTTTAATGGGTTTCATGACCGAGGCGCCTGTTCGACGGCTTCAGTCAAGCGGTCAATCAAAGCCTGTACACGCTGATGTTTTATTTTCATTGAGGCTTTATTGACAATAAGTCGGGAGCTGATCGCCGCGATACTTTCCAAGGGTACCAGACCATTTGCTTTGAGTGTATTTCCGGTATCCACTAAATCAACAATAACGTCGGCTAAACCTACAATCGGCGCTAATTCCATTGAACCATATAATTTTATGATTTCTACTTGTTGCCCCAGGTTCGCATAATAACGTTGGGTTGAAGCCACATATTTGGTCGCTACCCGCAAACGTCTTTTTTGCTCGTTTTTTGCCGTATCTGGAAAACCGGCAACCATTAATTTACAACAGGCAATTTTTAAATCTAAGGGCTCGTATAAGCCGTCGCCGTCGTACTCCATTAATACGTCTTTACCTGCGATGCCGACATCGGCAGCACCATATTCGACAAAGGTGGGAACATCCGAGGTGCGAATAATGATCAATTTAACATCAGGGATATTGGTATCCAGGATCAGCTTGCGGCTGGCCTCAGGGTCTTTATCCAGAGGTTCTATTCCGGCCTGGGCTAATAGCGGTAGAGTATCTTTGTAGATACGGCCTTTAGAGACCGCAATAGTCAGAAAGTTTTTCATGTTAATTAATTTGGTACGCGACGGATGTTGGCACCCAATTGCGCTAATTTTTCCTCAATACATTCATAGCCCCGGTCAATATGATAAATCCGATCGACGACCGTGTCACCTGTTGCAACCAAACCGGCTAACACGAGACTTGCGGAGGCCCGTAAGTCTGTTGCCATAACGGGTGCCGCTTGTAGTTGTTCAACACCATGACTGATTGCCGTATTACCCTGTAAACGAATATCAGCGCCCATTCGTTGCAGTTCCTGAATATGCATGAACCGGTTTTCAAATACGGACTCAGTAATGACTCCAATCCCTTCCGCTACGGCATTTAAAGTTGAAAATTGCGCCTGCATATCGGTCGGAAAGGCAGGGTAGGGTGCCGTGACGACATCTACTGCACGTGGACGACGCCCTGTCATATCCAGCTCTATCCAGTCATCCCCCGTTGTGATTTTTGCACCTGCTTCACGCAATTTTTCCAATACAGCATCCAATAGCTCGGGTTTGGTTTTTTTTAGTTTTACTTTCCCCCCAGTGATCGCTGCACCAACCAAAAAGGTCCCTGTTTCAATACGGTCAGGTAGAATAGTATAAGACGTGCCGGCCAGATGGTCTACCCCTTCTATTTTAATAACGGCGGTACCGGCCCCCGTTATTTTTGCGCCCATTTGAATTAGGCAATGGGCTAGATCAACCACTTCAGGTTCGCGCGCCGCGTTCTCAATAATCGTTATACCCTCAGCCAGCGTTGCCGCCATCATCAAATTTTCGGTTCCCGTTACGGTCACAACATCAAGTACGAGCTTTGCGCCCTTTAAACGATCTGCTGTTGCACGAATATAACCGCCCTCTACTTCGATCTGTGCGCCCATCGCTTCCAACCCCTGAATATGCAAGTTGACAGGGCGGGAGCCGATGGCACATCCACCAGGAAGAGAGACATACGCTTTACCGAATCGAGCTAATAAGGGACCCAAAACAAGAATCGAGGCGCGCATTGTTTTAACCAGTTCATAAGGTGCCCGAAATTCTGTAATCGTGCTTGAATCTACTTCCACACTCAATTTTTCGTCTACAGTGAGTCCGACCCCCATCTGCCCTAAAAGACTCATGGTTGTGGTGATATCTTGCAAATGAGGGACATTGTGAATGGTGACGGGATCTTCCGCTAACAGTGTGGCAGCAAGTATGGGTAACGCCGCATTTTTTGCACCAGAGATTGCAATTTCGCCCTTTAATGGCGTACCACCTGAAATGATTAATTTATCCATAGGTATTTATTTTCAACTAATTTTGATTATTTATTGGAACAACGTCCTGCTCAGAGAAAGGTTAAAGTGGCACTTTAGCTCGTCCGCTAGAGTTAATTATTTAGAACCATCCTGGTCAAGTACGAGATTTTTGTTAGCATCAATAGTAAATTCTCCGAACACTGTCAATGATCGAATATCGCCTCCAGAGTAACATGCTATACTAGAACTTATTCTATATTTTCCGGGTAAGATTTCCATAGGCTTTACACGAATTTCAAAACCAGGTGATTTATCTCCATACTTTAGGGGTAAGTCTTGTGAAACCTCTCCCTTCTTCGCTCTTTTCTTACGTATTTCCCATGCTACACGATGGTCTATTTCGCTGATGTACTCAATCCCAAAACTACGCACATAAATGGAACCATCACATATTTTTAAAAGTTCATCACTTTTAAAAATCAGCTGACCGTCCTTTTGAATGGTTTCCATAACGTAATATTTTTGACATCCGTACATTCCGCTGACACTGATACAAAATAATAAGGCATAGATTAATTTTTTAGCCATCAGGTTAATTTTTTCGGGTGCGGGTAAGAGGGTGTAGACAAAAATTTTGATAAAACTGACTTGATGTAATTTATTTATTTCAGCCTCACTTCCTTCATTTCACAAATATTTTAACGTTTTAGCTCAGCCGTGCTTTAAGCGGAGCTATTTATTAGAACCATCCTGGTCAAGTACGAGATTTTTGTTAGCATCAATGGTAAAGTTTCCAAACACGCTCAATGATCGAATATCGTTTCCGGAATAACATGTTATGTCAGAACCTATACTATATTCTCCTGGCAAAATTTCCATAGGCTTTACACGAATTTCAAAACTAGGTAGTTTTTCTCCATATTTAAGAGGTAGATCTTGTGAAATCTCCCCCTTTTTCTCTATTTTTTTACGCGCTACCCTCCATGCTACACGGTTTTCTTTTTCGCCTACATACCCAACCCCAAAACCTTGTACATAGATGGAACCATCGCATATTTTTAAAACCTCACTGTTGTTAAAAATCAACTGACCGTCCTTTTGAATGGTTTCCATAACGTAATATTTTTGACATCCGTACATTCCACTCAGACCGATACAAAGTAACAAGGTATAGATTATTTTTTTAGTCATCATGTTAATTTTTTCGGGTGTGGGTAAGAAGGTGTAGCTAAAAATTTTGATAAAACTGATTGATATAATTTATTTCAGCCTCACTTCCTTTTTTTATTGTAAATATTTTAACGTTTTAGTTCAGCCGTGCTTTAAGCGGAGCTGGAAGGATAAAACACCTTATGATGAGGCTAAATCTCTTCGCATTAAAAAAACGTACTGAGGTAACAAAAACTGCATAAAAAGGATTGACGTCGGACTCAGAGCGTATTGTTAGAACCATCCTGGTCAAGTACGAGATTTTTGTTAGCATCAATAGTAAATTCTCCGAACACTGTCAATGATCGAATATCGCTTCCAGAGTAACATTCTATGCTAGAACCTATTCTATATTTTCCGGGTAAGATTTCCATAGGCTCTACACGAATTTCAAAGCTAGGTAGTTTTTCTCCATATTTAAGAGGTAGATCTTGTGAAATCTCCCCCTTTTTCTCTATTTTTTTACGCGCTACCCTCCATGCTACACGGTTTTCTTTTTCGCCTATGTACTCAATCCCAAAATTTTGTACATAGATGGAACCATCGCATATTTTTAAAACCTCATTGCTGTTAAAAATCAACTGACCGTCCTTTTGAATGCTTTCCATAACGTAAAACTTCTTACATCCGTACATTCCACTTAGACCGATACAAAATAATAAAAGATAAATTAATTTTTTAGTCATCATGTTAATTTTTTTTCGGGTGCGGATAAGAAGGTTGAGACAAAAATTTTGATAAAACTGATTGATATAATTTATTTATTTCAACCTCACTTTCTTTGTTTTGTAAATATTCTCCTCTTCGAACAATATTTAAATACAGCACCCGTGTATAGTCTTCGATAATTTGAGCTTGCTGTTCAATTCTATAATCCAGTAAATCTTTTTTGGCATCAAGCGTGTATTCATATGCCTTATTATAATTGAAGCCGTGTCTTATCGAATTGGCAATTGCGGAAATTATGGGGTTCAACACGCCATTATGTTTTTGCCATACATGAACCATTTCATGAATAAAAAATGCTTTTAAATCAAGGTCAACTGTAGGGCTTCCATAGTCCTTATAGGATAACCCATTAATTTTGTTGGCTAATTCGTAATTTCTCAGGTTGCCCCTAGAATTCGTCAGTTCAAGGGTAAGCTCTGAGTCGTTACTAATGATTCTAACTCGTTATTGGCAACAGCTCATCAACTCCGCTTACTTTGGCAATCGCCAATAATTGATCAGGGAAGTTTTTTAGCGAAAGTTCGGCTTTTTGGTTGCGTGCCATTTTAACCCATGCGAGTAACAAAGCCAGACCGGCGCTATCTGCTCGTGATACGCCAGCAAGATCGATTGTGACGACTGGATGAGCAAACAATTTTGTATCAATCCGCCGCTCAAACTCCCCCACGGTGGAAAAACTGATTTCTCCAACTAGGCGATAATGGCCGGGTTCGCCTTCTTTTAATTCCAAAATGGGTTTAGCGTTCATTATCTGGTCTGTTTTTGGTTATTTTTGCAATCAACGAAGACAGCCCTCCTTTTTTTATTTCTTTGGAAAAAGTACTTCTGTAGTTCAGTACCAGACTTACTCCGTCAATGGACACATCAAAAACTTTCCAGGTCGTTTCTTTTGCTGTCTCTTTTAACCTGAGACGATAAACAACATTAAGCGGCTCTTTGCCAGGACGAGCAACCTCGGATCGGACTGCAACGGATTGAGCCCCTTTCTTTTTTCTGACAGGCAAATAGTGAATTTCTCTTTCAGAATAATTGACCAGGGATTTTGCATAGGCGCGAACAAGTAACTGCTTGAATGCGGCAGTAAACTCTTTTCTTTGCTGAACATCAGCACGTCGCCAATGTTTCCCCAGGACTCTCTTTGCCATCAAAGGGAGATCAAAATTAGGAATCATAATACGATTAACCAACTTGTAGACATGATCTGGGTCACGCTCAAGTAGCGCTTTATCAGCTTTTAATGCGGCTATCATTTCTGTAGCCGTATTCTTTATCACTTTTTCTGGCGGCAGAATACTTGCGGCACTGGCTTGCAACAAAAACATCATCAACAACGCCAACAGGAATGTGCTTGTTTTTCTGTATGTCACTCTGTTTTTACTCATAAACCCTCAAATCTCCTAGTCTTGAGATGCGGACCTGACCATAAACTCACCGATTAACTGTTCTAGAATGACCGCAGATTGTGTCATCTCTATTTCATCTCCGGCTTTTAGCGTTTCCTCTTCAGCGCCGGCCTCCAGGCTGACATAACTTTCACCTAAGACTCCGGCGGTAAAAATGCTCGCAGAGGTGTCGATAGGTAACTGATTATATTTATTATTAACTCTCATACGGACAACAGCTTCAAAGCTTTCCTGGTCAAAACTCACGTCAATCACACGCCCTAAGCGCACTCCCGCCATGCTGACGGGCGAACGAACTTTTAAACCGCCAATGTTCTCAAATTTCGCAACAACTTCATACCCCTCGCTATCAGAGAATGAACTCATATTGCTCACCTGTATTGCCAACATGGCCAACGCTGCTATGCCCGCCGCAATAAATACGCCGACGGACAGTTCTATCATATTCTGTTTAGCCATTTTTTATCCTCATCCAAACATCAGCGCGGTCAATATAAAATCCAGCCCCAGTACCGCAAAAGCCGTATGCACGACCGTCCGAGTCGTCGCTCGACTCACCCCCTCGGTCGTTGGCGGCGCATCATAACCTTCGAATACCGCGATCCAGGTTGCAACTACGCCAAATACAATACTTTTAATAATGCCATTGAGCACATCGTCATACCAGTCTACTTTAATCTGCATTTGCGACCAAAATGCACCGGTATCGATTCCTAATAAACTAATACCAATGATATAGCTGCCTATAATACCCGCAGCGCTAAAAATAGCAGCCAATAACGGCAGGGAGATCACCCCGGCCAAATACCGTGGCGCAACAATCCGCTTGATTGGGTCAACGGCCATCATTTCCATGCCGGAAAGCTGCTCCGTTGCTTTCATCAAGCCAATTTCGGCCGTTAATGCGGAGCCTGCTCGCCCGGCAAACAACAGCGCCGCGAGTACCGGGCCGAGCTCTCTGACCAAGGAAAGCGCCACAACGGGGCCTAAGGAGTTGTCGGCACCAAAATCAACCAAGGTGTTGTACATTTGCAAGCCGAGCACCATACCCACAGCGAGACCGGATATGGCAATAAGCTGAAAGGACAAAACACCAACAGAGTAGAGCTGCACAACCAGCAATCGCGGCTTTAAAAACAAGCTTGGCAAAGCCGCTAGAACACGCATAAAAAAAAGGGTTGCGCGACCCAGTCGACTGAAAAAATCCAGTCCTCGCTGCCCCATACTCTGCAAACCATTCAACATTTAAGGGCTTTCCGCAATGTCATCAATAAAATCCTTCGCTGGATAATGAAAAGGGATGGGGCCGTCGGGCAGCGCACTCAGAAATTGTACCACCCAGGGCGATTCAGAACGACGCAACTCGTCCGGTGAGCCACTGGCAACCACTTGTCCGCTGGATAACAAATAAACCTGATCCGCAATCGAGCAGACTTCGGGTACATCGTGTGATATCACAATACTTGTTAAACCCAGATTATCGTTCAAGCGCCGGATGAGCTGCATAATAACCGAAACGGTGATTGGGTCTTGCCCGGTAAAAGGTTCATCATACATAATCAGCATGGGATCCAAGGCAATCGCTCTGGCTAATGCCACTCTTCTCGCCATTCCCGCTGACAATTCATTCGGCATTAAATTGTGTGCGCCTCGCAAACCTACCGCGTGTAGCTTCATCATCACCAGATCATGAATCATAGCTGCGGAAAAATCGGCATGCTCCCGTAGCGGAAAGGCAACATTGTCATAAACACTTAGATCAGAGAAAAGCGCACCGGATTGGAATAACATTCCCATGCGTTGTCGTAGCCGATACAGTTCTGTTCGGGATAATGCAGAAACAAGTTTGTCCTCTACCGTGACCGTCCCGGAATCAGGTTGTAACTGGCCACCAATCAAGCCCAGTAGTGTCGTCTTGCCGGTTCCACTTGGCCCCATTATAGCGGTGATTTTGCCACGGGGAACCTGAATATCTACGCCGTCAAGGATGAGTCGCTCGCCGCGCGAAAACCGCAAATTTTGCACAACGACAGCCTGTTCCGTGGTGTGAGCAATTTTGACGTTAGAAGAAGGCATGTTATTTGTTGGGTAAACTTTAAGCTGTTATTGGCTACCAGCAATGGTCATGCCATTAACCAGCAAGGAACCGACACGAACATTGCGACGTACATCCACATCTGAACCCACTGCCGCGATCTGCTTGAACATATCACGCAAATTGCCCGCTACCGTGATTTCTTCAACCGGATAAGCGATTTCGCCTTGTTCTACCCAAAATCCGGTTGCGCCCCGGGAATAATCTCCGGTTACCGGGTTTACCCCTTGCCCCATCAGTTCAGTGACCACTAGGCCTTCACCCATATTTTGTATCATTGCTGATAAATCATCTTGTCCGGGTTCGACGATTAGATTATGAACCCCGCCCGCATTGCCTGTATTCTGCATGGCCAGTTTGCGAGCACTATACGCATTTAGGATGTAACTCTGGACGATGCCTTCTTGTACATAATTCCGGCTCTGGGTACGCACCCCCTCACCGTCGAAAGGCGCACTACCCAAAGCACCTTTGAGATGCGGTTCTTCTCTGATAGCAAAATAATCAGGAAAAATCGCCTGGCCCAGACTATCTAACAAAAATGAGGATTTTCGATACAAGCTGTCTCCTCGTATCGCACCTAAAAAACTTGAAATGAGTGAACTCGAAACATCATTGGAAAAAATAACGGGAACCTGGCGGGTTGTCAATTGCCTAGCATTGAGTCGCGCCACGGCACGTTGCGCCGCAACACGACCGACCTCCTCAACCGCCTCTAAGCGGTCGCTGCTTCTAGCGGTACTATACCAATAGTCTCGCTGCATTGACTCGCCACTTTGTGCAATGACAGCACAGCTAACACCATGACGACTAGAGGGGTAAGCTCCAATAAATCCATGTGTATTGCCATACACTCTCAGACCTTCGTGCGTTGAGATACTGGCACCTTCTGAGTTCGTTATCCGTGTGTCTTCTTGCCGGGCTGCCGCTTCGCACGCCATGCTTAATTCAATGGCTTTTTCAGGCGAGATATCCCAGGGATGATGTAAATCTAGATCAGGGTAGTCATAGGCCATCAGCTCGGCATCTGCCAAACCAGAATAGGTATCTTCTTGTGTGTATTTGGCGATACCACAGGCTGCTGTCACGGTCTCTTTGATGGCGCGCGCACTAAAATCAGACGTATTCGCCGAACCCGATTTATCGCCGATATAAACCGTTAGGCCTACGCCTCGGTCTTTATTATATTCAATCGTTTCGACATCACCCATACGTACCGTGACCGATAAACCGGTTATCACGCTGACATCCGCTTCGGCAGCTGTCGCTCCTTGTTTTTTGGCTTCCGCCAATAATTGCGCAACGATATCTTTCAATTTCATATCCGCATTCATAGTCAGGTTCCTGTTCCACCAATCGTCAGTTGATTTACTCGCAGTGTTGGTTGCCCCACACCCACAGGGACACTTTGACCTTCTTTACCACAGGTACCTACTCCCGGATCCAAAGCCAGATCATTACCCACCATCGAGACTCGAGTTAACACATCAGGGCCATTGCCGATTAAGGTTGCACCTCTGACTGGGTAAGTAATTTTGCCTTTTTCAACCATATACGCCTCGCTGGCAGAAAAAACAAATTTACCGGACGTAATATCAACCTGGCCACCACCAAAGTTCACCGCAAATAAACCGTGGTCTATCGATGCAATGATTTCCTGAGGATCATATTGCCCTGGTAGCATATAGGTATTAGTCATTCTAGGCATGGGTAAATGTGCATACGACTCTCTGCGGCCATTGCCTGTAGAGGCTACGCCCATCAGTTTTGCATTGAGCTTGTCATGCATATAAGCTTTCAAAATACCTTTTTCAATTAATACGGTATTTTGGCTGGCCACCCCCTCATCGTCTACCGTCAGCGAACCTCGTTTATCTTTCAGAGTGCCATCATCGACGACCGTACATTGCTCGGTTGCCACTCGTTCTCCCAGCTTGCCACTAAATGCAGAGGTGCCTTTACGATTAAAATCGCCTTCCAGGCCATGTCCGATGGCTTCATGGAGCAAAATTCCCGGCCAGCCTGGGCCTAAAACAACATCCATTACACCCGCAGGAGCCGGTTGCGCTTCTAGATTAACCAAGGCCATGCGTACCGCTTCGCGGGCATAGATCAGCCCTTGCTCAGCCGTAATAAAAACAGCATAATCATGCCGACCGCCGCCGCCACTGGAACCCACTTCGCGGCGACCTTCATGCTCGACGACAACACTGATACTCAAGCGCACCAAGGGTCGAATATCCGCCGCAAAAGTACCATCACTGGCGGCCAATAAAACAATGTCCTGTACGCCGCTCAAGCTCACCATGACTTGCGATACACGGGGATCCATTTTTCGAGCTTCTGCATCCATTGCCTGTAATAATTGTACTTTATCATCGGCGGATAAGGAACCTATAGGATCCAGCGTTGGATACAAGGCATCAGCCGATGAAGATCGCAGGGTTTTAACCCGGTTAGACTGACCTGCTCTGGCGATGCTCCGTGCTGAAGTTGCAGCTTCCTTCAAGGTTGCCAGGGAAATTTCATCGGCATAAGCAAAGCCTGTTTTTTCTCCAGAAATTGCACGGACACCGACTCCTCGATCCAAAGCATAGCGTCCATCTTTAACTATCCCTTCTTCTAAAGACCAGGACTCGTGCCGACTGATTTGAAAGTAGAGGTCCGCACTGTCAACCGTATGGGTTAACATCATTCCTAACGTGGATTCTAACTCGGTTTCAGTTAAGCCACCGGGATCCAAAAGTACATTTTTTGCGACATCAAGAGATGCTGTCATTGTAATATAAGCTCCACTCTCTTCAAAATAAACGTCCGCACCTTGAGTCCAGCTCCATGCGTTTCACAGCCGTTAACCGGGTACCTTTTCTAATTTGCCGCAATAACATAACATAAATTTTCAATGACCCGGGTGTGAACCAAAACTGCCTAATGTACATTGGGGAGGAGGGGGCCACTTTTTTTGCGTTAATACTTTCAACCTGTTGAAAAGATTAATAGAATGGTTTTGCTGGTTGGTGGGTCGCATGACTAACCTTGAAAAGTGGGTTGTTTTACAATAATCACAAATTTTTATTGAGTCAGCTCTTTATTTGCTATAGTTTAAGATAATGTCACAATAGCGTCAGTATTAAATAGGCATTAGCAATGCGTAATCCTTAGAGAATGAATATGGAACCCCTTTTTCCGTCTGAATTAGTTAAAATCGATGCCCCGCTCAAGAAAAAACTGTTGGGTATTACCGAATATGAACAGCGCTTGAAATTGCATAATGATATGCATGTCGGTGTGTGTGAACTCATCAATGCGCCTACCCAGGTGTCACACCTGGTTTTGTTATGTGACAGTAATCTTGTGGATCAGGAGCGCGCTCTGATCGCTCAATTATGTGAACGCTATGGCGTAACCCCCCCCACCGTATACAGTACCCATTTTGTCAGTGAAATGGGCAGTTTTCGTTTTAAGTGGGAGCGGCACACTGAGTATTCAACTTATACTGTGTATTATAGTGCCCCTTTTGCAGAGCCTTTCAGTGAACCTGCAATTCATCATTTACCAAAAGAATGGCTGAAATCGTTACCCGGTGAGGTGGTCGTTGGGGTACATCTTGCCCTGGAAGATAAAAAACACACCATTCGTGAAATTGGTAGTTTAGCGGCGTTGTTTGCATCTAATACGGTTATTGGCTCTAAAGTCGCAGCAGGCAGAGCCGTGGTTTGGACGGATAATCAAATTCATACCGATGGCTTTGGACGGATTCTCATCCAGGATTTACAACTGGGCAGTCGCCAGGCGGGTCGTTTAGTAAAACGTCTCATTGAAATTGAAACTTACCGAATACTAGCGATGCTATCTATTCCGTTGACACGCAAATACATTCCAGAATTGGTGCATTATGATACGAGGCTGGCCAGTATATCGACGAGCAATACCCAGCTGAACTCCGTCGAGGACGAACAATATCTATTAAAAGAATTGAGCCAGCTTGCTTCTGAAATTCAGGAAATTTCTGCTCGAACCAGTCATCGCTTTAATGCCTCTAAGGTCTACTATAGTATTGTACAGTCGCGAATTTTCGAATTACGAGAAGAGCGGATCGAAGGTTTACAAATGTTTCATGAGTTTATGGATCAACGTCTATCATCCTCTATGATTACCTGCGATTTAGTACATAATAAGCTGGAAACATTATCGACCCGTGTTGAACGTGCTTCGGCGTTGTTACGTACCCGAGTAGATATTACGATGGAAGAGCAAAGTCGCGATTTGCTCAAGTCTATGGATCGGCGTGCCAGTTTACAGTTGAGGTTACAGGAGACAGTAGAAGGGCTCTCCGTTGTGGTGCTCAGTTATTATTTACTGGGGTTGATTTCTTATGGGCTGAAAGCGCTTAAAGCCAGTGGTATTAAATTTAATACTGAAGTTGTTACAGGCCTTGCTGTTCCCCTGGTGATTGGCCTTGTATTTTTTTCCGTACGTCGTTTACGACGAAAGTTGGAAAAAGCACATCAGTGATTTTTAGGTTAAACCTTTGCTCTGGTATTTAGTAAGTAGTAAGGTAAGGGTACGGCTATGTGGTAGACTGTTATGAAAATGTATTAATGGAGGGCTTCCTGTGTCGGTATTGAGTCGGCTTCGCTTTATTCCTGGTGCGCTTTTTTATTCCTTTCTTATGGTGGTTGTTTTTTCGGCAAGTCTGAGTCAGGCCGCATTTGATGTCGCGCCTACGGGTGAGATTGCTACGCCTGGTAGCAAAGCATGGGGGGGGGTGTCCTGGGGGGATTTTGATAATGATCAATGCCTTGATGCCTTGGTGAATACAGATAAAGGAGTTTATTTGTATCAACAAGACTCAGCAGGCTCTGCCCAATGCGCTGGAGGATTCTCGCTCGCGCGTATTTTTATCTTGCCACGTGTCAGTTTGCGTTCCGTTATTTGGGGGGACATTGATAACGATGGTTTCATTGATTTTGCAGTTAATCGAAATAACAATGTTGCCATTTATAAAAATAGCAATGGCACCGCTGCAGGATTTTCTGTCATCACGGACTTTAACCCGGGTAATTCGGAGGGAATGAGCTGGATTGATTATAATGCGGACGGGTATCTTGACTTGCTGATTGAAAACAATGAGCGTGGATCGAGCACGAGTCTTCCGGCTGGAGAGCCGCGTGGCCTGAGAATATACAAAAACGCACAGGGTCGCTTTAGTCTTGATGATTTTGTAAGCATAGCCGGTAGTGCCAGCAAAAATGGCGACTATATTACTGCAACGGATTTTGATGTCGATGGCGATGTGGATTTTTACGTACGTCGGCAGGGTGATAATACGACGCCATCAGAAGCTGATTTGTTTGTGAATGATGGCAATGGCAACTTCACAGCAGATTACGGTATTAATGAAATTGCACTGAATTCTGACAAGGGGGGTGCAGTATTTTGTGATCTTGATAACGATGGCGATTTTGATTTGGTACGAACCAACAGTGGTCAATTAGGGGTGTTTGAGCAGACGGGTGCAGGTCGTGGTCAGTTTCAACTCAACAAGACAACAGACTTTACTGGCAATTTTTCAAGTGTGGCCTGTGGCGACGTTGATAACGATGGTGACGTTGATCTTTTTTTCTCTGCGGGGGAGTCCGGTAACAATGCGCTTTATCTCAATCAAGGTGGATTTGCTTTTACGCAAAATAATATGAATATCTCGGCAAGCGGGGTAGGGCGAGGTGCAGCGTTTGCAGACTTTGACAATGATGGCGATCTTGATTTGCTTATTAATAAAGATAAAGCGCTCAGTGAACTATGGGAAAATAAAAGTGAAAGTGAAAATTATTTACAAGTTCAATTAACCACCTTAGGGCGTGATGCGATTGGTGCCAGTGTTCGTTTATATTCTTGTACGGGTACAGCACTGTCGGGTCGGCAAGAAATTAATGGTGGCATGGGGCGCGGTAGTCAGGCTGCGCTCATCGCGCATTTTGGTTTGGGTGACAGCGATCAAAATCAAGCCTATGTCGTTACAGCACAGTTTGTTGGCGGCGGTGAGGTGCGGCGCGCCCTGGTGCCCTTTACCCTGAATGGCAACAGACGCGTGCTTATCGACAGTCAGGATGAAAGCAATGATGCTGTTCAGTGCGCAGATACGGATGGGGATGGCGTTGTGGATATTATCGATGAAGACGATGACAACGATGGCGTGCCTGATGGTGAAGATGCGTTTCCACTCATCCCCGGGGAAGGGGGTACGGGAGACAATGTCGATTCGGATAATGATGGCGTATCCGATGATGAAGATGCCTTTCCATTAGATCCAGAAGAAAGTCGTGATGATGATGGTGATGGTATTGGAAATAATCGTGATGAAGATGACGACAATGATAGTTTGACGGATCTCGTTGAAGGTTCAGGTGAGCGGGATACGGATGGCGATGGTGTTGCGGACAGCTTGGATACGGACAGTGATAACGATGGTATCTCGGATTTGCTAGAAGCAGACTCAGGAAACGTCGTGGATGCTGATAACGATGGTCGTATTGATGCCGTTGAAGATGAAGATGGCAATGGACTTGATGATCGTTTAGCAGAAGGAAATGCTCCGGTTGATACCGATGGTGATGGTGTCGCCGATTTTCGCGATCTCGACTCGGATAATGACGCCATTCTAGATAATGTTGAGCGTGGTGAAGCAAATGATGGTCAGCCTGTTGACTCGGATGGCGATGCAGTACCCGATTATCGTGATTTAGATGCTGACAACGATGGTATCCCAGATATTCGAGAAGGAGGCGGGATTGATGATAATAGCCAGTTTCAATTTCCACTTCCTATTCTTGATGAAAATAGCGACGGACTGGATGACTCTATTGCAGCAACGCCCCCTGCTGTTCCCGATACCGATGGTAATGGCATAAAAGATTACATTGACTCCGATGCGGATGGCGATGGCCTTAGCGATGTTATTGAAGCTGGTGGGCGCGATAGTAATAATGATAAATTTCTGGATGACATTATTGATGAAAACAATAATGGTTATAAAGATGATTTGGAGTCGAATCCCTTATTGGTACCCGACACCGATGGTGATGGCACTCCCGATTATCAAGACCCTGATAATGCTGGGGTTGCTGGCGCGCCAGGTGTACCCGAGTCATCATCGAATGCGCCTTTGAAAACGGGTTTGGACGGAGTAGGAGGGTGTACGGTTAACCCTGATGCTCGATTTGACCCACTATTGCCTTTGATGTTAATGATTCTAATGCTGAACTCATTGTGGCGGAGGTTTAAAGCAAACTCGGTGACGGCGGTTGTACTCGCTATGTTTGTATGTGGCAGTTTGATACCTGTTACGGTTATAGCGGAAAGTACGATGGAAAAACAGTGGTATGGTGGAGTGGGCGCAGGTATTTCTGAAATGAATCCAGATACCGCTGATACCGGGTTTGATGTTGACGACGATAACGATGTAGGTTGGAAGCTGTTTGCGGGTTACGATTGGTCTGATGCGATAAGCATTGAAGCGTATTATTCAGACCTGGGTGAAGTGACACTTTCACCCAGTGGTTCATTAGAGTATCAGGACTTTGGCATTGGTGGCCTTTATTACCTTTTTAAAGATGTTGCCGGGCAAGAAGGTTTTCATTTGTTTGCCAAAGCGGGTCTGGGAAGAATGAAAAATAACAGTGATCTGAACTACGACCGGCAGAAGGATTTTCACCTTTACTATGGTCCGGGTATAGAGTATCAATTCCGTAACGGGTTTGCCTTACGTACGGATCTGGATCTTTATGATAATGATGCTCGCTTGCTCAGTTTCAGTTTTTTGAAGCGTTTTGGCGGTAGTCAATCTAAAGTCGCGTTAATAGCGCCTAAAGCTGAAGTAGTAGAAGAAAAACCGAAACCCATAGTCGCTTCTCCTACTCCTGTCATTGCTCCTGTTGCCGTTGTTACAGAAAAAAATGATCTGAACAAAAAAAATGAAACTTGTATTAAATCCTTGGTTGATGGCACAGTGGGGAAAGCGGGCTGTGATATTACGCTCAAAGATGTGAATTTTGAATTTGATTCCGCCTCTTTGAATGAAGATTCGAAGCAGGCATTAAGCAAAATAATAGAATCGGTGAATGTTGGGGCTAAGTATAATCTTATCGCTTCAGGACATACGGACAGTCAAGGGTCACGAAAATATAATATGGGCTTATCTTCAGAGCGGGCTGCTTCTGTAAAAAAATATCTGGTTGATATTGGGATTCCATTGAAGTTGATTACAATAGAGAGTCATGGCCCAGATTTACCCATAGCCGACAATCAAACCGAGCAGGGTCGGGCACTAAATCGACGAGTAGAGCTAAATATTATTGAGGTGGAATAATATTCGTGCCTGTTTTGGGTTCAAAATGGGAGCGTAATAAGGAACGTGCACGTTCTCAAGCAGAATGACTTCCTCAATAAATGCGTCATCCCTTAACAAGCTTTATCAGGACAGACTGTATCAACTCGCTTTATTAGCCGGCCCTTTGGCTTGGTTTGTTTTAAGGTCTCTTGATCAAAAAGAGTCACATTTTGACGCTCTATTCTGGTCGATCCTTTCATTTTGTGTCATATACCCTGTTATTGAAGAGCTTGTATTTAGAGGTGTATTACAACGACATTTCTACAGCTATTCAATTGGAAAAGCAGGTTATCTTGGTTTTAGTGGTGCCAATGTTATAACGACAATGATGTTTGCCGGTATGCATTTAGTGCATCAACCCTTTGTATGGGCCTTGTTAGTAATCGTTCCTTCACTGTTATTTGGTTGGTTTCGCGATAAATACAAAAGCGTTATTCCCGGCCTTATTCTTCATGTTTTTTATAATACGGGATTTTATATGATTCGTTAACGTGTTACGAAAAACATAGCGTAAAATTTCGGTGTGGGAAAATAGCCTGAGGCGCACGTTTCCTTATTTAAAGGTATGAGAATGGGGTGGAAACGAACGAATAAAGAAATAAAAACAGTATGAATGACGATCATCATCATCATTCAGTTATGAGTGACATGGCAAAAAACGGATTTCCCATGTCCGCATAAGCATAATTAACCGACCTACACAACCCAGGCGAAACTGACGAGCTATTGCTATTGAAACAAGATGTCGTGTGACGACACTCTTACCTTTCAAATAATAGCTTTTATTTGTTTGTTTTGTCGTTGCGTACTTTTATTGGAATTCGTTTAGGCTCTTGGGGTTTTTTGTACAGATGAATAAAAATATACGAAGAAATAGCTAATAGCAGAGTCGATAAGATCATACTTTTGTCCTCCTGAAGATGGCGAGAAACAATGATTCCGCCTTCTTTGTTTTGTCAGCCTGACTAACGTTACAATGCAATTTGATTTTTCTATGCATCTGTATTTGAGTATCGGCACTCTATGTGAATACTTTAAGTTATATTCAATTAATGTGGCATAATGGAAAAATAGTTATCTACATAATATGTATGATATAGATAAGAAGTGAAAGTTCAATCTTTAGTTAAACTTTATAGACTCGTAGAGATTGAGACTCAAGCTTGAATTTTAATCTCTACGAGTCGAGTTAGCGGAGAGATCTGTGGGTAAAAAATATTTCGAACTGAATGATAAATTAATTGAGTTTATTCAAAGACAAAAAATGTATTTTGTGGCGACAGCGCCGGTTAAAGGTCGCATTAATTTATCACCCAAGGGTATGGATACTCTGAGAGTGATCAATAACAATCAAGTGGCATGGTTGAATTTGACTGGCAGCGGCAACGAAACGGCTGCACATTTGTTAGAAAATACACGAATGACGATGATGTTTTGCTCTTTTGAAGGTAAACCTATGATCTTAAGACTCTATGGTCAGGCTTGTGCGATCCATCCACATGATACACATTGGCAAGATTGGCTGAGTCATTTTCCGCCATTAGCAGGGGCGAGACAGGTGGTCGTGCTGGATTTTGATCTGGTTCATACTTCATGTGGTATGGCCGTGCCATTTTACGACTTTGTGGAACAACGTGACCTGCTGGATACATGGGCAAAGAAAAAGGGGGAAACAGGCATTGCGGACTATTGGCAGGAAAAAAATATTGAAAGCTTGGATGGTAAACCAACCGGAATAATTAAAAAAAGCTGATCGGATTAAAAATCTCTGTAATTATTCCGGCAGACTCTTGGCTGGAATCAAGTTATTTTATAAACTTAATTTCTAACCGAGGCGGCGGCGTTGTGAATTATAATAGGGTAAGCGCGTAGTGCTTTCTTCTTCAAGAAGCTGATTCAAACCTTCATCTGCTGCGGCATGGCCTTGTTTTGATGCTTTTAAGAACCATTTAATAGCTGCTTTACGGTTTTTTAATACGGCCAAACCGTCTTTATACATAACACCAAGGCTATATTGTGCCTCAGCAAAGTCTTGGGTTGCGGCTTTGTCAAACCATTCGAATGCTGAATAATAGTTTTGTTTCATACCTAAGCCATCCAAATACATGGCACCTAAAGTAGTTTGGGCTTGCGGATTGCCATTTAAAGCGGCTTGTTGAAACCAGGAAAAAGCTTTGTCCAGATCTTTGGCGACGCCCTGACCCGAGAAATAAATAACCCCCAGATTGTTTTGTGCTTCAGCCATGTTATGTTTGGCTGCCTCTCCATACCAATGGGCTGCGGCAGCTAAGTCTTGTTCTATGCCCAAACCTTGAGAATACAGAATGGCGAGGTTAAATTGGGCGTCAGCAATATTTTGTTCTGCCGCTTTCTTGAACCAATTTGCAGCAATTGAAAAATTCTGAGGAATAACGCCACCTTCGGTATAAAGTGCGCCCAGGGCAAATTGTGATTCAGGATTCCCCTTGATGGCCTCTTTTGACCAGAGGCGATGAGCAAGATGATACTCGCCTTTATAATAAGCACTCCAACCCTCTAGAGCCTCTGATGCGTTGCTCATCGTCGTGAAAAAAATGAAAAAAATTGCGAAGGAAAAACTTACTGATTTTGTGTGATCCCGATGTTTCATAGTCCGCTCCATGTTTTAATCTTCGGTTACCACAGTTGCTTGTAACCATTGCGAGGGCGTTTTTTTATCGTCTTAACGAAACTATCGGTCTGAGAAAGGAATGCCTTTAGGTTGTAAAATTATAAGATCTCCGAAAATGTGTATTTGTTCACATTTTTGACACAACCATGACGAGGGTATGAATGCTAGAAAACTAAGGGTTTGTGAAAAAATAACTTTACATTCTGAGTCGGATAGCTTTTTGTATTCAAAGCTTCCGCTATTCATGGCGCTGAGTGTCAACCAACCTGTCGCATAAGCGAGGCGATTTTTGGTAGGGACGCCATAAAGTCTATACCGAGGCAGCTATACTATCGATTGCCTGGCGGTGAAAATTATATAAAAACCCCTGCTATAACGTAGGCGCTAAAAATTTTACTGTATCAATTTTAGCGCCTATTTTTTTTAATATACTCAGTAATCCAAAATAACTTCTGTCGAAATAGAGCTGATCTTGTTGAACGTTGTTAATTTCTTTAATGGCTTTTTTCATCTGTGATAAATCATTTTTTGGCATTGCAGGGAGTTTCGAAAAATCAAATTTTTGAGCCAAACAGGGTGAAGACATCCAAGTGTGCATCGGTTCAATTAAACGAAAAATATCGCGCTCGAATTTTTCGAATGATAATTCATGACTAATTATGCCTAAGTCGATATATGCCTGATGAATTTTTTGTGGGTCACGATTGAATAGACGAATAATGGTATTAGAATAGTTGGGTGCCAAGCGTTGGATGCATCCAAAGTCAATCAAAGCGATACTGCCATCATCACAGATCAGAAAATTGCCCGGATGAGGGTCTGCGTGCAATACATTCAGTTCATGAAGCTGATAATTGAACAAATCAAACAATAGTTGTCCGAAGTGATTGCGGTCGGTTTGGCTCGGGTTATCAGTCAGCCATTCATTTAGATGCTTTCCGGCGATAAACTCCGTGGTTAATATTTTATTACCACTAAATCGAGCATAAACTTTAGGAATGCGTATGCTAGGCAGGCTCATATGCTCCGTAAACCACTGTGTGTTTTCTGCTTCTTGTCTGTAATCAATCTCTTTTTCTAGCTGTTCTTGCACGCCGCGTAACACTTCATCGATGATTTCCCAGCGTGGAAGATAAGCGCTACCAAGTGAAATTGATTTCATAATTCCGCGCACTAACTGCACGTCACTTTTAATACTCGCAGCAATTCCGGGGTACTGAATTTTAACCGCCAACTGTTCATTTTCAGATGATATCGCGCGGTGAACTTGACCTAAGCTTGCTGCGGCAAAGGCATCTGAATCAAATATTTTAAAGACACTTTCGGGTGTTTTGTTGAACTCTGTCAAATATACCTTTCGAATATGTGCACGGTTTAACGGTGTTACTCGACTGCAAGCCTTGGTGAGTTCTGCTCGAACTGGTTCGGGTAACATGTCTAATTCCATGCTCATCATTTGAGCAACTTTTAGTGCAGTACCACGTAGTTGCATCAGCGCGTTAATTAATATTTTTCCTATCTCTTCTGCGTGTTGATGGTCTTGAAGTTCGGTGTTTTTAGCGGATGATAATTTTTTTTTACCCAGGTACGTCGCGTGTTTTAATCCGATTTTAGCCGTAGTTATTGCTGTAATAGCTGAGCGCTTATATTTCTTTGTTGGAATGCTGTTATGGTTCATCTCTTTTTCCCATCTTGTTTGCATTCAATAGAGCTTGTAATACACCGTTGCCAGGGCTGAGCATTCTGAACATTTGACTCTTGAGCATAAAACCTAAAAAGTCGGTAGTGTGATTAATGATGCCGCTTTTTAAGAGCGTCATGATTAAACTTAAAGATAAGTCGATGAGCTCTGTTGTTTCATGAAACTCCTCCGATTCATCTTTGATCCAAAAATATAGAACACCAATTAAATACTCACACAGCATGTCAGGCAGAACACTTTGAAAAGGGAAGGTAGGGATCTCCTCTTTCTCCCAGGCATCATCGAGAAATTGCACAATTATCGGCGTCAACTCTTTATGTATCGGGTTTACATGGCTAAACAAAAACATTGGGGATTGATAGATTAGAGGAAAACTTTCAGATACAAAGTCGCGATTGGGGAGCATGAAGTTAAGATAAGTATCAAGCAGCACTTGAAGTTTTTCATGTAGCGCATATTGGCTTAAATCATCGATTTCCAACAGAGCCGTTGTGGTATCTTCAGCGCAAAGTTCATAGAACCCTATTAGCAACTTTTCCTTGCTGGAGAAGTATTTATAGATAGTTGCATCGCCGATCTTCGCAGCGCGTGCAATAGTGCGCATACTTACTTTGTTGTAGCCTTTCTCGCCCATAAGTTCCACAGCGGTTTCTATGATTTTACGCCGTGTCAGAGCTTTTTCTTGCTTGGATATTTTCATATCACCTCTTAATAAGTAATTGGTATTTAATATTCATTATACCGTTGCCTTTAAATGATAGTAAATATCCTTTATTGCTTGCAGTTAGAGTGTATGTCAGTTAAAGTAAATTTACTAGCAATAAAAGTTCAGTTAAATGATTTTAATGAATTGTAATTATTCTTTAAAAGGGGTTCGCTATGAAACTATGGCAATATAGTGGTTTATTGTTGATCGGCACAGGCATCATCCATAACCTGATTGGCTTTGTTGCTGGGTGGGATATGTTGGCAGAAATGTTCTATGAAGGGCTGTGGAATACCATTGAGGTACCCATTGCTGATGGGGCTGTGCATACGAGAGCGGAACTACTGTGGTTCTTGATGTTAGGTTTTGCCTGGATAATGGTGGGAGCACTGCTGCATGACAATATTCGGCGCAGGAATGTAGCGCCAGCTAAAATTTGGGGTTGGGCGCTACTGACTAAAGGTTTGTTTGTTGCCCTCGTATTACCAGCTTCAGGCGCTTGGCTGTTTTTACCCCAAGGGCTGATAATTATTCTCACACCTCGTTCGGATCGCACAAACGCTAAAGTTACCCACTTTTAAACTGGAGCCTTAACATGAAAAAACATGTCACCGAATCAGAAGTACCTTACGGTAGTGAGATTATAAAATTACTTCCAGGTGCTTATTTCTTTGATTCCTATCAAGCGCCGTTTGAAAATAAAAATCACACAGCGATCGAAATATACCTGAGTACCATTAGGAACACACCTCTCTGGGTCAATCGATTGATGACGTTACGAAACAAGGTTGTTTCGAAATTAGGGTTAAAAGACCTAGGTCATCTTGATGAGTTAGAGTGGTCGAAACCGGTAGGTGATTATCAGGTTGGGGATCGCGTGGGAATATTTACCATATATTCAATTAGCGAACAGGAAGTTATCCTAGAAGATTCAGATAGGCATCTCGATGTAAAGTTATCGATTTATAAAAATTCGGATGAGGAAACATTTTCAATTACAACGATTGTTCATGTTCATAATCTTGCTGGCCGAGTCTACATGTTTTTTGTTGCCCCGGTACATAAGCGCATTGTTCCCGCCGTATTTGTTAAGCACTAAAATATGAAGGCGATAATACATGGCATAAGATTATGCATTTGTTGGTGCTCTCATTGTAATAAATCATGAAGGAATCAGACCGCTTTACTTACCTGTTAGCGGGACAGTAGTGATGAAAAAACGACGTGTTTTAGCTATGTTTTAAGGTGTGTCAAAATATCGCTACGTGCTTGAGCAACGATGGAATCTCTATCAACACTGTCTAAAATTTCTCGGACGACTCGCTTGGCGCCTCCTTCTCCCCAGGTCTTGCCTTGGGCAAGATAGCGTTGTGCGACTTGACCGACAACATAGGTGCTGTAATAAGCTATTGCACCTTGAGCACCGGCGGTTACAGCGGTAGAGATGCCGGCACTACTTGCCTTAAGTGCCGAAGAAATAAAGTTAACAGCCCATACCGTCCCCATCAAGGCAAGCATTTGCGCAGCAATCGTGCCAACTAAGGATTGAGCTTCATTTCTCGTAATAGGAAAACCATACACTTTAGACAGATGCACAATCATGGTGCTGTCAATTAACACGGCAGCGAATAGATCCGCTACGGGAATCGGGTTAAATGCCACAGCAATACCTTTGGATATGCAATACGTGCGTACTACTTTTTCCGCAATCGACTGACGAGCAATCATCACACGCTGTGTGACCTGCTCACTTAAATCATCGGCAAACAGACTGGCATTCAAAGCTGCCAGGGTTTTGCCTTCAGCTTCAAGAATATCCCATAAGTGTTTTTTAAGGTCGATAATATCGACCGGGGTTGTGCGTGTGGATTCAATTTCTTCATTGTGTTCATTGACTAAAATAATTGTTTTAGACGCAGGTTGAGCGGCTGCACAGACAATATGGCGTGGGTTAATCATAGGTTGGCTGCGCTTTTTTAACGAGGTCAATAACGCGGCTTTATCACTGGCCGTATAACGATCTGTTTTATTGAGTACCAGCAAAATAGGGCGGCGGTGCGTTGCTAAAGTACGAAGAGATTGTAATTCAGTATCGGTTAAGTCACCGTCAACAATAAATAAAATCAAATCAGAACGGGAGGCGACTTCGTGCGCTATTTTTTCCCGCTCAATACCTTCAACTTCATTGATTCCAGGGGTATCGATTAAATAGATGCCCCCCACATCGTAGGTTTTCCACGCTGCCATCTCTGCTCGTTTTGTTTCACCGTGCAATGGGCTGGTGCTGAAGCGCTCTTGATTTAACAAGGCATTGAGAATAGATGATTTGCCCACGCTGACTCGGCCAAAAACAGCAATATGCAAATGGCCATGCGCCAATTTATCGAGCATGGCTTCAACCTGGGCATAGTCGTCGCTGAGGCTGTCTCTAACTTCCGTCGGAATGCGTGTATCGCTTAATAACTCATTGAGACTTTCCAGGGCTCGCTCTAGGTGGTCATCACCTGCGTTTTGTTTTTCTTCTTTAGGGTTTGTTATTGCGCGCGGCTTCGAGCGCCAATCCGACAAAGCGTTGCGTACGCGCTTCCAAATTTTCACTTAGATTCTCCTTGAATGAATTTGCTGTGGCTTCGGGGAGCAATTCTCCGCGCCGCTCAAGTGTTTGAATAACGGATCGGCCGAGAGTCTCAAAAATAATGCCATAAGCTACAGCATGGACAATGCCACCTGCGAGAGTGCCGATGCCGGGGAATGCTTTGAGTCCATTGCCGATGACAGCAAGCAGCAGCGGCGTTGTTTTGCCAAGATGTGACTGGCTGAGGTCGAGAAAACGCTCCATATCCAGTTTACGTGCAGTAATATCAAAGGTGGTACATAGTTCTTTTAACATGCTAATGCCTAAATAACCCTGAATAATAATGTCAGTACCAGGGCTGACTGCGGCAAGTGCACCGACTACGGCTTTACGGGTGTAGTTCTTCACTATGGTTTCAGCTTGTGTTTTGCGGTGGGCATTTTCAGAGCGCTCAAGTTTGTGTGCCACCAGCATAAATACAGTGCTGTCACGTAAATTTTCCAAAATTTCTGAATGGGTATCGATAATATGCTGTAAGGTCTTCTTTAAAGAAGCGAGATCACTTTTCAATGTACGAGTGATGGTTTCTTCACGACCGTCAGAATGAACGCGTGTAATTTCTTCTGTTCCACCTGCTTTAACAAGGGCAATGTCAGCTTTATTGTTAGTGCGTTGACGAAGTTTATCAGAGATCAATTCCAGCGCTTCGGTGTTGTAGCGGTCAGATTTATTAATGGCAATAACCAACGGTTTGTTGAGATTCAACAAAACTTGCAGCTCTGTAAACTGACTTGCCGTTAAATCACCATCACAAACATAAATGACAACGTGAGCACGCAACGCCTCTTCCTGGGACATGCCATCAAGTCGACCTGTTGCCTCGTTCAATCCGGGCATGTCAGTAAGCACTAATTTATCGCCAGCAGGAGTATGCCATGAATAATGTTGAATAGCCCGAGTGGTGCCGCCTTCAACGCTAATGGCTATATCATCGACTTCCGCGAGCGCCTTAATTAAGGTGCTTTTTCCTGTGCTGATATCACCAAAAACCGCCACGTGTACCTCGCCCGCCGCCTGGCGTTGGCTGAGTCGTTCAAGTTCAACTTGTGCGGCTTCGACATCAATCCCTGCTTCTGAAGCTTCAATAATACGCGCCTTGACGGTCTCTTCAGTTGGGGGAGTCGGGTTTTTGGCAGGTCTGTTTTGTTTTGTAGGTTTGAGAAATTGCCATAGTATAAAAATACTGAGCAAGATAAATAACCCCAGTCCGCTCGCATAGCTATAGAGTAACCAGGCGGATTCTTTTTGCAATTGTTGCCACAAGCTTAGGCCGGCTTCCGACGCGACAAGCACGGCAGCGAGCAAGACCAATAAAGCGAGAAAAAGACCCAGACCTAAAAATAACTTAATATGTCGATAGAGCGGTGCGCTCATAACTTTAAACTGTCCTAGCGAGTATAATAATAGGCGGTATCATACAGTCAATATAACAAGATACGACTCTTAATTCATCTTACTTGTTAAATGAAAAGGGAACGTGTAGGCTGATGAAGTTAAAGTTGAAATAGTGAAGAAAAAGCTAAAATGAATTATATGACCTGGAATATTGATCCTGTATTATTTTCATTGGGAGGGCTGAGGATACATTGGTATGGTCTCCTGTTTATGGGCGGTTTTTTAATCGGTCATCACATCATGGTGCGAATCTATAAAAAGGAACAACAGAACCCTGAAAAATTAGATCGGTTACTCTGGTATGTTTTGCTGGGTACCATTATCGGTGCCCGATTAGGCCATGTTTTATTTTACGATCCAGCTTTTTATTTTAGTCACCCATTGGAAATATTTGCCATATGGAAGGGCGGTTTAGCCAGTCACGGTGGTGCCATCGGTGTGCTGCTGGCACTTTATTTGTATCAGAGAAAATCTTCAGAATCTTATGTGTGGTTATTAGATCGTCTCGCGATCCCCGCTGCGTTGGCGGCTTTTTTCATACGGATCGGCAATTTTTTTAACTCCGAAATTATAGGCCACCCCAGTACTGTTCCATGGGCCATTATTTTTGAGCGAATAGACGGCTTGCCGCGCCATCCTGCCCAGCTCTATGAAGCTCTGTCTTATGCGATTACGTTTATTATATTGCTAATTTTATATAAAAAATTACGGCATAAAAGCGGAATTATAATTGGTGCTTTCCTTCTTTGCGTATTTTCTTCCCGTTTTTTGATTGAATTTTACAAAACTAAGCAGGCCGCTTATTCCGTAGATTTTTGGTTAAGCACGGGTCAGATTTTGAGTATTCCTTTTTTGTTGGGAGGGGTAATATTCATTGTGCTGTCTCTTAAGTCTGGAAAACACAGTTGATCCACGATGTACCCCAAGGGCACTTCTTTCAGGGCGTATAGATAGGGTGTTACTCTTTATTCCATAATCGTTGGGTGAGCTCCCACTTATGGCGCGGCATCATCCTGTTTAGCCCAAGTAAGGCCGGTACCTGTAAGGGGGCGGTCATTTCTTCCGCCTGAATTTTAAGTCGCTCGATACGTTCATCCGTCGCTGGGTGACTACTGAGTTGAGCGGGTATCGAGGCGGTATCACTGGGAAATGAAAAAAATTGAGTTAACCAGTGCCATTGTCGGTATTCAAGCCGACTGAGCGCTGAAATTAGCGCGTGTGGATCCTGGGTCAGTTCCGCTGCGGTGCGATCAGCTTCAAATTCTCGAGTACGAGATAATTTCATTTTCATTAATATTGAGGCACTGGGCAAAACGAGCAAAATTATTATCACGAGCCAGGGGATTACATATTCGGTAAAAAGGGATAAAGGCAGGCTAAACAGTAACCATAATAAACCTATAATAGACAGTATTCGAATCAGTTGATTCATCGTGTCTGCAATGGCGATGATGCGCATATCCTGGTTTTTTATATGGCTTACCTCGTGTGCTAATATCGCATTGAGTTCTCGCCGGTTCATGTTTCGTAACAATCCATCCGTAATACCAATGCTGGCATTATGTCGCAAACCTACAGTGAAGGCATTCATCATTTTGGAGGGGATGTAATAGAGCGTGGGTCTATGTGATACATGAGATTTTTCTGTTAAGTCATTGATCAACGCATAGAGACTGGCGGAATCGCTCTCGGTTAATACTTCTGCCTTGTGGTGGTGTAAAACTAAAAAAGGTGAGACATAAGGTGCAATAATGACCAGACTCAATATTAAAGCAATTGTGATGATCATTAGATCAATCCCACCCAGCAACCCGCCGACAAGCGCCAATGCCGAGCCTAAACCACCGACGAGCAACCCCGTCTGGAATTGATTGCGTCGTTGCTGCTCTATGGTTGTTAAAGAATTCAATAAAAGCCTGAAGTGATACTCAAAAAATGCTTATTCTAGCAGGTTTTGAGTGGTAAAGAGATGTCTATACTTGCCCCGTCAGGGCTTGTTGGCGAAGCTAATTATTTCGAGCATATTCCATAACCAAGGCCACCTCGCTCGAATTTTCACTTTGATTGAGCCCCGCTAATCCAGCATCCATCAGGGTCACTAAAATCTAACTACGCAAGAGTAAGCAGTCACGACTTTTGTTTCGTTCTTTATGGCCGCCAAAAATATTTTTATAAAATATCAAAGTATAGGTTTTATTTATTTTTTTCATTGCAACGTTGGGCATAGAGCCCAAGTTACAATGAAAAATACGGATAAAATAAAAATCAGATGCGCTTCAGTGTATTTCTTGACGCTCACTCACTATGATCAGAGTCGCGGTCATCACGATCGGAATCGCGGTCGTCACGGTCGGAGTCTCGGTCATCACGGTCGGAGCCGCGATCATCACGATCGGAGTCGCGATCATCACGATCGGAGTCACTATCATCACGGTCAGAGTCGCGGTCGTCACGGTCAGAGTCTCGGTCATCACGGTCGGAGTTTCGGTCGGAATCTGATTGGAAGGGCAGGGCACAGCCATTTTCGATTTCAATGGTATTAACCACAAACATATTTTGTGCTATGGCACCTTTTACTTCTATGGTTGCGCCATCAACCAAGCAGGATGATGAGCCATGTTCAAACCAGGCTTGATTCAAATCAAGAAGAACTTTTTCTCCTGCGACAATAAGTTGAGTATTCTCCACGTTCGTTGTCATGATGGAAGTCTCGCTACCGTTTACAGTATAACGTCCTTCTATTTCAATATAGGCATCATCAAATGCACTGGCGTTACGACTGCTCTCTAGCGCACCTTCAATGCTTACTTTTGATGCTGTGAAAGTGATGCCATCCCATAAGCCGTATATTTCGACATATTGCCCCGCTGATAGCATGCTTAAGCTCCCTCTATGGAAAAAAGCATTGCTTAGGTTGGCAATTTGTAATTTGTCTCCAACGGGCATAAAATCAGCTTCTTTTATATCTAGCTCAAGTAGAGAACCATCGAAAAACTTGACGAAACCTTCTACGCTGCTTTGCTTTCCTGATAAGGTGTCGTTATCATTTTCAACCGTAACATAGCGAGCATATACTCGCTGGTTTTGTGTGTCATAATTTCCCCTGATTTTTACTTTTTGCCCGATTTGTAATAGAGATGTATCAATTGTATTGAGTGTTGGTGCTGAATCGTCTTTAGTTACAATGCCGTTTTTATGTAATTTAACGACCAGTTCCGTCTTACCCTCTTCAAGGTTAATGCGAAAACTATCCGTGGAATCAATTTTCGTCACAATGCCTTTGATCTCGGCTTTAATATGTTCAAGTTGATTAATGTCTTTTTGTTTAACTACAGCTGTAACCAGATTAGTGGATGGGTCATAGGTAAATTGACTTAGATCAAAATCTATTAACAAGCTAGATGGTTGGGTTGAATCAATATTCATTCGACCAGGTAGAGAAAGTGATACACGAAGCTTGTCCGGAGAAAACCCTGCTACGGTAGTGGTACCATCACTTTTTATGAGCGTGATTTGATTGTCTACATCAACCTCTATATCACTATATTCTCCTAACGATATACTTTTGAGATTGAGTAGCGATCCAATGCCAAAAAGCTGCCTCAGATTAAAAGTATTTCCTTGTTTGTTTTCATATAATTTTATTTTTTTTCCTGATCCATTTTTTGCCGTGACCTCAAATAGAGTTACCCATACTTCAGAGTATTCAGCCGAGAGATTATCCGTGATCAAAATCGCAAGTGGAGCTATTTTTTGAGTAGCCGGTGTATTTTGGTTAGTCGGCAATGTATCGTTATTGTCATCGCCTCCTCCGCACGAGGCTAAAGCTGCAATAATGGGTATTAAAGTAAAGTATTTAAGTTTCATAGTGGTGTCCTTGTTTATGTTATTCCATTAATATGATATTCAAAATTGTATTGAGACAATTAGAGGATAGGATAAAAATATTAAATAAAGCTGAAAATAATGAATCAATGGGGCGTTAGTCTAAAGATGTCCTAGCGAACAAGTTAGATCGTGAGAGTGACGAGGAGCGATCCACGATCTGAACTATTTGTTGGGCAAGCCCGATAGTGTCGTAGGAGTTGAACACGTAGGAGTTGAATTAGTGTCATTACCAAGGGACTTTGTCGCAACACCATATCAGTGAATCTCTAACCTGGCAACT
>CAYQVF010000002.1:0-100157 GCA_964421045.1 uncultured Chromatiaceae bacterium | reverse complement strand
AATGAAGTTGATCGTGTTGTTTCTTACCATGACGACGTTAAGGGCTAAGAATATATAATTTCGTATTCATTTATTACAAAGGCGGTTGAGATTTGATATTCAACCGCCCTGAATTTTTTCTTTGAGTAGGTTGATCGATTGCCACCAAGCCATTATGCCCCTTGTGGGTGCAAAATGGCTTGCTCTCGATACGATTCTATTCTCGGACAGTCTCCCCTCCTAGAGCAGATTAAAAACCTGTTCAGCCGCATCTAATGTCTGGTCAATATCCTCATTAGTGTGTGCAGCAGAGACAAACCCCGTTTCAAATGCGGATGGGGCAAGATAGATACCGCGTTCAAGCATGCCGTGATAAAATTTCTGGAAACGTTCCAAATCACATTTAACCACTTGGTTATAGCGAGTGATTTTGGTTTCATTCGTAAAAAATACACCAAACATACCCCCTACCTGATTGTAGGACATAGCAATATTGTTGACTTTGGCTCGCTCTACGATGCCTGTAGCAAGCCTGTTGGTTTTTTGATTGAGCTGGTCAAAAAAACCAGTGGTTGAGATGCCTTTTAATGTTGCTAGACCTGCTGCCATAGAGGCGGGATTTCCAGACAGGGTTCCGGCTTGGTAGATCGGCCCTAATGGTGCGATTTGTTCCATGATTTTTTGTTTGCCACCAAAGGCACCAACAGGCAGGCCACCCCCGATGACCTTGCCTAAGGTGGTGATATCGGGTATGACATTATAATGTGCTTGAGCGCCCCCTAGAGAGACTCGAAAGCCTGTCATGACTTCATCGAAAATCAAGACGGTTTGATATTCAT
Source organism: uncultured Chromatiaceae bacterium (assembly GCA_964421045.1). Classification (GTDB taxonomy): domain Bacteria; phylum Pseudomonadota; class Gammaproteobacteria; order JAADHS01; family JAADHS01; genus JAADHS01. The sequence continues at coordinate 99,339 of CAYQVF010000002.1, read as the reverse complement.
CACACAAGGCACGTAAACCTTCGAGAAAACCGGGCTCAGGAGGGATGCAGTTCATATTTCCTGCAACCGGTTCAACAATAATGCAGGCGACTTTAGCGCCTATTTTTTTGAAGGTTTCCTGGATTTGTTCAAGATCGTTAAAATTTAAAGTAATGGTATGTTCAGCGAGTGCTGTTGGGACGCCGGGAGAGGTTGGTACGCCTAAGGTCAGGGCGCCTGAACCTGCTTTAACCAACAAAGAGTCCGAGTGCCCGTGGTAACAGCCTTCAAACTTAATAATCTTATCTCGCCCGGTATAGCCGCGTGCGAGACGAATAGCACTCATCGTGGCTTCTGTTCCAGAGCTGACCATGCGTATCATCTCAACAGATGGAACCAGGTCACAGACTAAATTAGCCATTTCAGTTTCGATTGCCGTGGGTGCGCCGAAACCAAGACTGTTTTGTATTGTTGTGGTTACCGCTTTGATGACATCAGGATGGGCGTGACCGAGAATCATGGGCCCCCAAGAAGCGACATAGTCTATATATTGTTTATCGTCTTCATCAGTCAGGTAAGCACCTTGCCCCTTTTTAAAAAAAACGGGATCACCCCCCACACCTCGGAAAGCACGTACTGGTGAGTTGACTCCACCAGGGATATGTTTTTGGGCTGCTAAAAACAGATTATGAGATCGGGACATTTATTTGTACCTTTTAATTTATCTAGTGAGGAAATAAACCAATAAATTTTTTTGCATTATGTTGCGGATCACCTGAGCCGAATATCGAATCAATGGCCGCGAGTAAATGAGCTCCTGAAGCTAATAACGATGCTCCATTTTCTGGTGTGATGCCGCCAATAGCGACAATGGGTAATTTATATTTTTGATTCGCTATGGTTAACAATGCAGGAGATGCGGGTGTGGCATCGGGTTTATTGTATGAGTCATAAAAGCGACCGAATGCAATATAATCAGCGCCTTGCTGATGTGCTGTTGCAGCGCGCTGCAAGTTATTATAACAAGAGATCCCAATCACTGCGTTTGCGCCTAGTTTTGTCCGTGCGGCGGCAATGGAATGATCCTTGAGTCCTAAATGAACACCATGAGCCTGAACGGTCAAGGCTAATTCAATATGATCATTAATAATGAAAGCAGCTTGATATTGAGTACATAAGTTTTTTAATGCAAGCGCAATGGCGTGTTGTTGTGCCAGAGTTCGAATTTTATCTCTATATTGGATAACATGCGCACCGCCCATGAGTGCAGCCTCAACTTGACTAATCAGTTTTTTATCGTTTTTTTCATCTTTAGTGATGGCGTATAAACCTGATTTAGGAAACAAGCTTAGTTTCCTTCTTCGTTTTCTTTTTTATTCGTACTCCAGAAAAAACGATTAGGAATGTGCTGTCCCATGCCAATGCGATAACCGTGATTTAATGCGTCCCAAGTATATTCTTGTGCTTCGTGGATCGCCGTAAACGGTTCTAGCCCTTGAGCAAGCAGGCCAGAGATTGCCGCTGCCAAGGTACATCCAGAGCCATGGTAGTGGTGAGGAAGACGCTCCCAGCTAAAGGTTTCAAGTAACCTGCGGTTACCAAAAAGAGAATTGATAACGTTCTTTGTCTTTTCGTGAGTGCCGGTAACCAGTACAAACTCACAACCACAGTCTAATAGCTCTTGAGCGCAGGCATCGAGCGTATCTGCTTCTGTAGCCAGCATTTTTGCTTCGAGACTATTGGGTGTCAATACAGTAGTCAGCGGAATAAGCAAGTTGATTAGCGCATTTTGTATGGCATTATCGCTGAGTGGATCACCGTTGCCAGATGCGAGCACAGGATCCAAGACAAGCGGCACATTGGGGTAATCCGAAAGAATACTATGGATTGCCTCTGTGTTATCGACACTACCTAGCATCCCAATTTTAAATGCAGCAACAGGAATATCTTCAAGTACCGCTCTTGCTTGAGCAATAACATGATTTGCTTCAACAGGGGAGTAGGATTTAACACTTTGTGTGTCTTGTACCGTGATTGCAGTGATAACGGGGGCGGTGTGGCAACCCATACTTGCTAATGTTTCAATGTCGGCTTGAGCACCTGCGCCACCAGTCGCATCTGTTCCGGAAAAAACCATAACAACAGGAGTTGAGAGGAAATTTGACATTGCAGGTTTCCTTATCTTCTAAGGCAAGTGAGGACAATAATGCTTTGATAATGTAAGTTAGGGTGAAATTAGAGGGTAAACCGAATAGTGGCTACAAATCGAGTAAAAAAAGCCAGTGATATACTGGCTCAATAAATAACACTATGTAATTATTTTATTATTGCGTTAGCAATCGAAAACTTATAGGCCGAGGATGAAATCAACCAATGTTTCGATGTCGGCATCAGCTACGCGAGGTGAGTATGGAGGCATTGGAACACCACCCGTAATCTCAGTCCAGTTACCTTTACCGCCGTTTTTAACTTTGTCGATTAATGTTGCGCGATCAGCCCCTTTAGCTGCAACATCTTTCCATGCAGGACCAACGACTTTATTATCTACGGAGTGACACGCTAAACAACCGCTTTTTTTAGCAAGGTCTAAATCCGCACTAGCTGTACCAGCTACACCAAAAGTTAATGCTATAGCAGCAGGAACACTCAACCAACGTGCTTTCATGGTTATCTCCTTTATTAAATTATAGTCTATGTATCTTCTTTTCTTTAGTTTCTAAAGATGCGGCACCACACCTCCCCACAACCATTTTGGTGGTGACTCAAATACCTGTCTCGTCTAAATAGCTTGCCAAGTAATATTTTTTATTATGGGTACCACACCATGGGATAGCCTCCCATAAGCTTCGCGGTAATTTATGCCATGCTGACCGATGGGTGTCAAGCATAACATCGCTTATTCCCTGTCTCGTTTTGGTGACATGGCGGGAGAAAAGGCAGAATTAATTGACGTTAATCTGGCCGGGCTATTTTTATGATGAGGTGATCAGCAGGTAAGAAATAACGCGAAATATTAGGCTTAATAAAAATGGAAATACAGGTTTGTTTGTGGGTTCTAGTAGGTCATGTAATTAGTTTTGGAGCCGTTATAGTCGATATAGACACTATATCAAGAAATCAATTTGTCACGGAGGGTCGACATATCCCTTGGAAATGGGGTATGCTACTAAAAATTACAAATTTTTATTCCCATTAGTTAATGGTTTTTCTTGCAATACTTGGCTGTTTGAGCTATCAATTAAAGAAATTACTACAAAACAAGGCTAGAGTCTAAAGATTTGAGCTTCTTCATGTGTTTAAACGTGGTGGTGTACCTAGAGCCATGTAAATTCAAACGATTGATTTTCTTGTATGGTTTTTTTACGCTTTTTATGAATACTATGGATGTCAGTCAATTACGATTTAAGACGCCATTTGGAGGGGGTTTTTGTGAGTAATAATATTGTTTTTATTGAGGATCAAGGCTTTGATGCTGAGGTGTTACAGGCAGAAGGTCCTGTTTTAGTCGATTTTTGGGCTGAATGGTGTGGTCCGTGTAAAATGATTGCACCTATCCTAGATGAGATTGCTGATGAGTACTCGGGTAAGGTTAAAATTACCAAGCTTAATATCGATGAAAACCCAGCGACACCGCCTAAGTACGGTATTCGTGGTATTCCAACCTTAATGCTGTTTAAGGATGGCAATGTTGAAGCGACCAAAGTAGGTGCGGTTTCCAAATCGCAATTAACAGCTTTTTTGGATAGTCATATATAAAGTACCCTCCCCACAAGATTAATGTTAAGTGGTGTGTTAAATATGATCTTTCATGTATCAAAGTGATGCCTTTCGTTTGAGGAGCAAGGTGTCGCTCCATGTATTTCTCTCTCAATCTTCTACCTGAGTAACAACACAATCCAAATGCGAACCACTGGAAAGTTATCAACAATGAATCTTACTGAACTCAAAAAAAAGGCAGCGGCTGAGTTAATTGACTTAGCTCAGTCCATGGGTGTTGAAGGGATGGCGCGGATGCGCAAGCAAGACATTATCTTTTCGATATTAAAAGCCCATGCGAAAAAGGGGGAAGATATTTACGGTGATGGTGTCCTGGAAATTTTGCAGGATGGTTTTGGCTTTCTGCGTTCTGCCGACTGCTCCTATCTGGCGGGCCCTGATGATATCTATGTTTCACCTAGCCAGATTAGACGTTTTAGTTTGCGCACTGGAGATACCGTAGAAGGGAAAATTCGTCCGCCGAAAGAAGGTGAAAGATACTTTGCGTTGCTTAAAGTTAATAAAATTAATTTTGAGTCTCCAGAAAATGCAAAAAATAAAGTGATGTTTGAAAATTTGACGCCTTTATTTGCAAATAAACGCTTTACCATGGAATTAGGGAATGGCAGTACAGAAGATATTACTGCGAGAATAATAGACCTCGTTTCGCCAATAGGTAAGGGCCAACGTGGCATGATCGTTTCTCCTCCTAAGGCGGGAAAAACGATGATGCTGCAAAATATCGCGCAATCAATTACGGCGAAACATCCAGAATGTTTTCTTATGGTTTTATTGATTGATGAGCGGCCAGAAGAAGTGACAGAAATGGCTCGTTCAGTACATGGTGAAGTGATCTCCAGTACCTTTGATGAGCCTGCCAGTCGTCATGTTCAGGTTGCAGAAATGGTTATTGAAAAAGCCAAACGATTAGTTGAACATAAAGTTGATGTGGTTATTTTGTTAGATTCCATTACTCGATTAGCGCGGGCTTACAATACAGTTATACCCTCTTCAGGCAAAGTTTTGACGGGGGGGGTTGATGCTAATGCATTGCATCGACCTAAACGGTTTTTTGGTGCAGCGAGAAACGTAGAAGAAGGGGGGAGCTTAACCATCTTAGCAACCGCCTTGGTTGATACGGGGTCACGTATGGATGATGTTATATTCGAAGAGTTTAAAGGCACCGGTAACATGGAATTGCATCTAGATCGCAAAATTGCAGAAAAACGTATTTACCCCTCTATTAATATTAATCGTTCCGGTACCCGTCGTGAAGAATTGCTGACCAAGCCAGATGAGCTACAAAAAATGTGGATCTTAAGAAAGCTACTACATCCTATGGAAGAAATAGGTGCGATGGAATTTTTATTAGACAAGCTTAAAGCGACAAAAACCAATAACGATTTTTTTGAATCTATGAAGCGTTAAGCAATTTCTATTTATGATGACTTAACGCCATGGGTATAGATTGATCCTGGTTGTCCTAAGTGAATTCCAGAAAAATAGGCGTATCATTTCCTTAGGTGCTGCTATAAAGGTAGTGAAGCGGTTCTGGGTAGCTGTAGGGTCTAGATGCGATATGCAGTATGAGTCATTACTTTTGATACGATGGACATCATTGTTTTAACGGGTGCGGGTAGCTTTGCTCCACCTGCTTCCAATGCAGTCGTGGCGTGATGGAGTTCATCATCTTTCATTTGCTCCAGAATGGCTTTGCTCTTTTTATCGTCTTTGGGTAAGCTGTCTAAATGAAAATTGAGGTGGCGAACGACTTGCTTTTCTGTTTCGGCAACAAACCCTAAGCTCCATTTATCGCCAGCGGCACCAGCGATGGCACCTATGGAGAAAGAGCCGATGTACCAAAGAGGGTTGAATAAACTGGTTTTCTTGCCTAATTCTTTTACTCTTTTTCCACACCAAATGAGATGGTCATTTTCTTCCGCCGCAGCTTGCTCCATTTTTTCTCTAACCTCAGGTAGTTTAGCGGTGAGCGCTTGGCCTTGATATAAAGCTTGGGCCGAGACTTCGCCAGCATGATTAATACGCATCAAGCCGGCTACATGGCGTTGTTCTTTTTTTGACAGAACGCGGTCTTCGTATTGGTCTGCGGGGTTGGCGCGCTGTGTTCCTGTGGGTGTTGTATATAAGGTTTGCAGTGCGTTATTGGCGCTGATCAGCAGTCGGTCTAGAGGGGAATAGTTTCTTGTGGTCGTCATGTTATCCGATACCCATATTTATAGATTATTGTGTACCTTAACCCTACAACTATGATCATTTGTGGAGTCGTAGGAGGCTGTCTAAAAACAGACTGACCTACTGCAAGCACACTATTTTGGCCAGATTCTCCGATCACTATTTTCGAAAGCCTCTGTCTTATAGATAATTATTATCCTAGAAACGCGGTTAGATGCGAATGTACCCCAAGGGCGGCACTGCATGGGTCAACTGCGTTTTCTAGGATTATAGGCGCAATTGTCGCTCAAGAATAGTAATAGGATGTAATACTTCGATATGATTCTGGTGTGGTGGTAGACCCTCAGCAAGATGAAGTGCGCAACCCATATTGGATGTTGCAATGATTTGAGTATCGTCGAGTGTGAGTAATTTTGGGCTTCTGAGTAAATCGGCTTTTTCTGGATGGGTCAGCATGTGTGTTCCTGCTGCACCGCAGCAGTGTTGATTGTCGGGTAGCTCAGATAATTTTATTTCAGGGATAAGCCTTAAAAGTTCATAGGGCGCGAGTTGTTGTTTAAGTACATTCCTTAGGCTACAGGGGTCGTGAACGGCGACCTGTTTTGCCAGTGGGGCAAACAACGTGGTTGTCAGTCGGTTTTCTGTGAGTAAAAAGTGGCTAATATCTCTAATACGAAATGTCTTTTCTTGATTGGCTTCTTTTTTGCTTGAAAAACCCAAGGGCTCGGCTAGCGCGGTGGTGCAGCCTGAAGCAATGGAGAGAATAGTTTGAATGCCGGATTTAGAAAAACAGTTGTTGTTGTTTTGTGCTAATTTATTGGCGTGTTTTGCATGACCGGTATGCAAATGCAAAGCACCACAACAGTTTTGTGGCTGGGGAATGTGAACTTCATAACCTAGCTTTGTTAAGAGTCGTATGCTGGCGGATAGGGCTTGGTGATCGATTTCTTGAGCAATACATCCGAGAAACAGGCCAACGCGAGCACCAGGCTTGTTTTTAGGGTAATACACCGATTTCCATTTAGGGCGGCGTTGTAGTGGTGGCAAATATTGTTCCAGGCGCTCCAATTTGAATGCCCGTAATAAGCCTGTTTTTCGAGCAAGAATGAGCAGTTTTAAATGTTGTGCAAAGCGAAGTAATTTAAAAAAAAGGTGTATTGAATATCCACTTTGGGCAAGTAAATTTATTGTATATAGCTGGATTTTGTTTTTACCCTGGCCAAGGTGAGTGCGTGTTTGATCTAAGAGGTGTCCGTAATTGACTTGTGATGGGCAAGCGGCCTCGCAAGCTCGGCATCCAAGGCAGTGATCCAAATGCTGACGTAGCGGTGTATCGGCTTCGAGTTCATTGTTCCACAGCCCGTTCATTAATGCCAGCCGTCCGCGCGGTGATTCTGCTTCCAGGTTCGTTATTTTGTACGTAGCGCAGTATTCTGAGCACAGGCCGCACATGACACAGCGATCGAGCTCCTTTTTGATCGCTTTTTTTTGCAGGTGAGCGAGGTTGAGGGTCATGCTCGTATTTTTCCTGGTCGGTGAATGTTTAACGTTTAGTTTAATGTAAATATTTTTTAAAAACAATAGTTAACAGGAGTAAATTATTTATCTATTGAATGTTTAACAAAAATGAGAGATAATGTTAAACACTTTTAGGTGGTTTGCCTAAGAGCCACTATAGATGAGGAAAATACTATGCGAGAAATGGCGAATAAATATGCGCAAGAAATGCGCGGTCGTGCTATGGCACAGGCGAAAAAACGTAAAGAAGAATTTTTAGGGGCGCGAGTACCTAAAGGATTGCGAGACAAGGTCATTCAGTCTGCAGAGGCGCAGGGTATATCGGTGTCGATATTGATTCGTAAAACGCTGGAAAAGGCATTTGAGGGAGATACAGCGCCAAGTGTTTCTGTCAATCAGCAACAGCAGGCTCCGATGGATATTGCACAACGATTTCCATCGGTTTTAGGCTGGGATTCAATCATTCTTAACCAAGGCGTATCGTGTTCTGCATGTTGTTGTGGGTTATCGGCAGGGAGTCATGTTACTCTTGGCTTATCAGCAACGGGGGGAAGCCCTATTGTGCTGTGTGATCACTGCAAAGGATCTGCGTGATGATTCTGAATAACTCAGTTGATTCATTTTTGGAAAGCGTTAATTAAAGGTATTGGTTTTGATTAAACGCTGGAAAAAGGCTGACGATTCTTGTTTTCCTATGAGTTATGGCCAAATTATTTTCATAGTCGCATTATATTTATGGGCCCCCCCCCATGCTATTGCGAGTCAAGGTGGTTCGACTGTGGCGACAATGCCGAACTCACTTCCGCTTAATTCGGCTGCGTTATATCTCGACACACAGATTACGAGAGGGCAACTTGTCGTGCTGGCTCAAACGGCGTCTTTGCTTTCCAGGCCGAAGTCAAAAATAAACCGAGAGGTTCTTGCTGAGTATGCAGCAGAAGCCTTGGCACAAAAGCATTTAAAAAGTTTGCAAAATAAAGATTCGGGACTCATCCGGGTTGAACGAAATATAAAACATCTCACACGTGTGTTTTTAGGCCCCTTTCAGAGCCGGCTTGAGGCGCAGCCTATTTTGGATGATCTTAAGCAGCGTCGTGTCTTGTTTAAATTTAGTTTTGATGATGAATTGCAGGCTTACGTGATTCGTTTAGGTGCATTTGAAAAAGATCAAGATGTAGAACGGTTTAGCTTGCAATTGGAAAAATTAAAAATTGGCGGTGTAAAAAAGGTGCCAGTTATGTTGAATTTTTATCAAGTTGTTAGAATTACAATACCGCAAAAAGCTCCTAAAGTTGTTGATGTTCCGAAGGTTTCTCCTCCCTCTCTTGTTGTTGAACCGCCCAAAGTTAAGCCTGTTGAGCCACCTGAAGTTGTGGTGATTTCAGTACCTCAGTTCGTGGAATCTTCGATGGAAATTGAAGGCTTGGGCATAGAAGGATTATTTATTGACGATGGCCCTCGTGATGATCAAGCGGAGAGTGAGCCATCTATTTGGGCTGATTTTGAATGGAGTGGTTTTTATCGAAATGAAACGGCTTATCGTTATCAGGAGCCTCGCAGCATTAGCAAAGCAAGAAATACCTTATACCTGGATGTACGCTATCCCGTTACAGATAACATTGAATTATTCGCCGCCGGTTGGGCTTATTATGACTTAGCCTATGATTTATTTAATTACAGAACGATAGCGGCTCGTGTCGAACGAAATGATGAGGAGCCCTTGGTATTTATAGAACGCCTTGATCAAGAAAAAGACAGTAATGTTAAAGAAATTAGAGAATTATATGCTGATTTTTTGTTTGATGGTCTAGATCTTCGAGTTGGCAAACAATTTATTGTTTGGGGCGTTTTGGAAGGCGTGCGCATTGTTGATGAAATAAACCCGATAGATTTTCGAGAACTGATCAATCTTGATTTGTTGGATTACCGAATTCCGTTGTGGTCGCTTAAATTGGATTATTTTCGGGAAGATACGTCCTATCAGCTCGTATGGATACCCGATTTGCGGTTTAATAAGCCGGCTCCGCGGGGGTCGGAATGGGAGTTATTGCAAGATGTCTGCGTCGGTCAAGCAGAAGATATTTTATGTATTGATTCTAGCCCTGAATCGTGGACCCTAAAGGATTCTGAGCTGGGTATTAAAATAGATGCCTATTTGTGGGATACGGAACTTTCTTTTAGTTATTTTTATACTTGGGATGATTTTCCCGTTATTTTTCGTTCTATACGTGTTGATGATAATACCGTGCCTCCGGCATTTTACCCACTGTATACGCGAATTCATATGTTTGGCGCAACGGCAGTCAAACAGTTGGGTAATTATATTCTTAAGGGAGAGTTAGCTTATGTAACAGGTAAATATTTTGGGACCAGAAATGTATCGGATCGTGATGCTAACGGTTATTTAGATGATGATGGCGAGTTGATTCGCAACCATTTTCGCTGGGGACTAGGAACCGAATTTAATATTATGGGTATGGATGTGTCGCCGGGCATAGCTCAATGGGTCATTATGGATTACGACGAATCGATTATGCAGGAACGTTTGGATACGTCTTTCTTTTTGTTTTTACGTAAAGAGTTGCCCGAAAAAGCAGCGGTTTTTCAGATGTTGGCTATTTATCTTGTTAGCTTAAAAGAGCTTTTACTAAAACCGGAAATTACTTTTCAATTCAGTGATAATTTGCAACTAGGTATTGGGTTGGATTTATTTTACGGGCTGAAGTCTGACTTTGGCTCCAATCAATCTCAAGTCACATCTGCTGTCTTTGATCCCAATACGGCGAGAGCACAATTTATAGGAAATTTTAATAATAATGATCGCATCTATTTTGATTTTAAATATTCATTTTAGCCTTAATCGGCGATAGGAGAGCACCCATGCTAAATTATTTTTATTCTATGGTGATTCGTTCTCCAAAAATAGTGCTAGTGCTGTTTGCTGTGATTACTATTTATTTAGCAACTCAGTTGCCGACGTTGGAATGGGAAACGGATGCTCGTGTTTATATGCCAAAAGGGCATCCCGCCATTGTGTATGATGAAAAAATAGAACACCTGTTTGGTGCTAAAGATGCCGTTATTATTGGTATTGTTAATGAAGAAAAAGGTATTTTTAATCCTGAAACGTTGGCTTTAATTGCCCGTGTTACTGAAAAAGTGGCTGCCTTAGATGGGGTTATCGCCAATCGTTTAATTGATGTTGCTTCTTTGTCTACAGCCAGTTTCTTTTTGGGCACGGATACGTCGATTGGTGCGAAACGACTGATGCCCTATCCGGTTTCGTCAATCAGCGATATAGAACAACTGAAAAAAGAAGTTTTTGATAATAGCGATTTATTTGTTGGCAACATTGTTTCCGCTGATGGCAAGGCGACAATGATTCGCGCCAAGCTCAAAGAAGGTATTGCGAATCGCTATCAAACTTATTGGCAGATCAAAGGTATTATTGCCTCAGAAACAGGAGAAGCTGATTGGGAAGGAGCAGCTTGGAGTGAAAAATGGTCTGAAAATGGGACTCAAGGCGATTGGAATACCACAAGTTCTGATCTTGAGAGCAAAAACAAAATTGAGGCTGAGAATGAAACGCCAGCAGCCTGGCCTGCTACTGATTCTAGCGTATGGCCAATTGAAACTTCTGCTGGAATAGAGAACGGTGATCAGTTCTACATGGCAGGTCGTCCGGTCATCGAGGTGGGTTCAGGTTTGGAAGCACTATCGGATTTAAAAATAATGATTCCGCTATTGCTTGCAGTGATTGCTTTAATGCTTTTTGTTGTATTTAGAACAAGCCGAGGTGTGTTGTTACCTTTGGCCGTTATGTCTGCCAGCATTATCTGGACTATGGGTATTATGGCGCTTTTAGATGTGCCTATGTACACCATTTCGACAATGTTACCGGTGATTTTAGTCGCCGTTGGTGTGGGCGATGGTATTCATTTAATGAGTCATTATTATGACAATGTATTAACTGATCCCCATCGAGAGGGCGGCGTTATTATTGGCGAGGTATTAAATGATATTGGTCCACCTTTGATCATAACCTCGCTGACTACAGCTATTGGTTTTTTGTCCCTGTGGTTTGCGGAAATGCCACCCTTTAAAATTTTCGGTTTATTTACCATGCTGGGTATCGTGCTTTGTTGGTTTCTTTCTGTAACTTTAATTCCTGCCGTATTAACTTTGCTGAAGCCCAAAGTGGGGGGGTATCTGCAAAAACGTCGTTCTTTACGGGTACGTGATGAGCAAAATCAGCTTGTAAAAGCCTTGGTTTCATGGGGCGGTACGGTATTAGAACGCAGAAACATATTTGCCATTATCGTGGGCGTGATCGTTGTCGTATCAGCCATTGGCGCGAGCAAGCTCTATGTCAATTCAAGCTGGATGAGTGATTTCAGAGAAAATAGTGACGTTTTTGTTGCGAATAAATTGGTCAATGATCGATTTTCTGGCGCCATTACGCTTAATGTTGTGATTGATGGTCAGCGTGATGGTGCTTTGAAATCTCCAGAATTGTTACGTGCCATAGAAGGGCTGCAGGTTCATGTTGAGACACTGCCCTTTGTGGGTGCTTCACTTTCCGTTGTTGATTATATTAAAAGTATGAATAAAAATCTTCATTCTGGTGATCCAGCTTATGATGTTTTACCTGAAACTCAGGCTGAAATATCGGAGTATTTATTTTTGTTTTCTATTTCAGGGCGACCTGAAGAATTGGATGAAGTCTCTGATTTTAACTATCGACAGGCTAATGTCAGCATTCAGGTAAAAACCGATCAAACTCTGCATTTAGCTACGATTGTTGATTCTATCAATACGTTTGTTGATAAGCGTTTTAAAGATTTAGATGTAGAAGTCAATCTCGCTGGGTCGGGCAACAATTCTTATATTTGGGCTGACCTGTTGATCAGCAGCCAAACCTCGGCGATTGTGTTGTCAAAAATAGGTATATTTTTATTAGCGAGCTTGCTTTTTCGATCTTTGCTAGTCGGATTGTTTGTTGTTGCTCCCGTTACACTGACAACGTTGATGGTTGGAGGGGCGAGTGGTTTTTTAGGTATTCCGTTAGATGTTTCTACCGTGCTTGCTGCGGGTGTCGCTATTGGTGTTGGCGTTGACTATGCTGTTCATTACATATTTAGGTATATGCGTGTTCTTAAAACCGAGGGCAATCACGAAATCGCAACTAAAGCAGCAATGCGTGGTGTGGGTAAAACGATCGTATTCAATGCAACAGTGGTCACTGCCGGTTTTTTAGTTTTGTTGTTTTCCGTTTTTCCGCCACACGTGAAGTTAGGCGCGTTTGTTTCGTCGTATATGGTCATCAGTTGTGTCGTGGCGCTATTGATTCTTCCGGTGTTATTTTCGTTTAGTCGCAATGCCATTCTCAAATTGGTCAATGATCGTGCGAATTAGAGATGGAGGGGAAAAAACACTGGTTTTTTTCCTGTTGGTGCTACTGAGTGCAGACTTGTTTGCTCAGACGGCACGAGGTAAATGGAGTATCAGTCCCGTTATAGGTCTTCATTCCCCGGCGCTCGACGTGCTCAATGAGCGAGGCTTTAAAGCCCCGGTGACAGGAATAGGAGATACGGAGCGTCCAGAGACCGAAGCGGAGCCACAGAGAGAAACAATTTCGGTTCCAATTGGTTTTGATAATGACTTAGAGGCTATCGGTACAAATGCCAATGTAGGGCTGGAATTTCAGTGGGTACAAAGCGCCAGACATGAGTTTATTATGGGAGGAAGCACATGGGAAGGTGATACCCGTAACAGTACAAATGGGCAGCTGCCGGTGCAAGGTAATTTACATAATGTTGAATATGTACGTCGCGCGAAAATATCGTATAACGAATTTTATTTTGGTTGGCGATATAATTTTCGTTTTAAGGAAAATAAAAAATACAGGTTATATAGCCGCATTACATTAAATGAGTTATTTGATGTCGATTATAGAGAAGAACATGTTTTTAGCATCCCCGCTGGCGGTCTTGACGTTGACGAGGTAAAGCGAATTTTCATTGTAAAAGGACAAACTACGGGGGTATTGATGTTCCAGCTTGGTTTGGGAGGGGAATACTTTCTGAGCAAACAAATGTCAATCGGTATGGAGGCAGGTTATGTGATTTCTCCACAGTCTTTTGAATTAAGTTCGACTGCTTTAGAAAGTGATGAACAACTTGGAGATGGTTTTGCCTTGGTTTTACCGGTGCATCCTCGAGACATCAATGCACCTTTGGGTGCCATTGATCCCAATATAGAGGCCTCTCAAAATTGGACTCAGTTAGCCAAGCCCGTACCACAAGATATGAAATTGCGTTTTGATGGTTGGAAGCTGGCACTGAAATTTACTATTTATTATTAAATATAACTCTTAAAAGATACGCATGGAATAGTTTGGCCATTATGTATTTAAAAATAAAACATGCGGTACACTTTAGCTGTACGCTCTTGATATTAATGTTGTGTGTTTCATTTTTTTTGTATATTAATGTGCCTGTTGCTGGCGCTCAGAATAAAAATCAAAATGCTATGGTTGCTGATTTATTACAGCAAGGGCGCACAGAAATGGAAGAAAAAAATTATGCCAAGGCCATTGTTACATTCAATGAAGTGATAAAAATAAATACCAAACATGTAGAAGCCCATTTCCGTATTGGTACCGCCTATTGGCGCCAAAGAAAAGTAAGAGAGGCGCTTGGCTACATGAATAAAGCAATCGAATTTGATCCAAAAAATGTGTCACTAAGATTATCCTTGGCTGGTTTCTATGAACAAGTGAAAATGATTGATCGGGCTATAGAGCAATATAAACAAATCATTGCTTTGGCAAAAAATACCGAACAGGCACGTACTGCAGAGAAGCGTCTGAACTTGGCCTTGGTAAAGGCCTATGCAGCAGGAGGGGATGTTGATACTGCCTTGCAATTGTTGAACTCGATGCTGGAAGAGCATCCAGGTGACCCACGTATTTTACAGCATTTAGGTTTTGCTTACTTGCTTGCCAATCGTTATGAAGCCGCAGTGGCCATTTATGAAAATGTTTTGGAGTCTGAACCGAATAATGACTCTGCACATATGAACTTGGCGGGTGTTTATGAAAAAATGGGTGACCTTAAAAGCGCAATTGCTCATCTTGAGGCCGTTGCCGAAGGGCCGGCCAGTGCTGGGCGAAAAGCAGAGGCGAGGATTCGTGCCGGGCTTTTTCGAGCCACAGTGGCTCAGAATAAAGGCGATCTTGACGGTGCAATTCTTTTTTTAAAAGAAATTTTGGAGTTTAGACCTGCTCATGCCGTAGCAAGTAACCGTTTGGCTGCCGTTTACAGAACTCAGAATAAATTTGATTTATCGGAAGAAATTTTGCTGAAATCTATTAAATTGGTTCCAAAAAATATAGATGGAAGGCTGAATTTGGCTTCGTTATTCTTACAAAGAAATAACTTGTTAGATGCAGTATGGCATCTGGATAATATTTTAAATACGGCACCGGATACGACAACAGGGAAACAAGCCCAAGCATTAATGCAGCAGATTACTCAGCGAGTAGGACAAAATATTCAGCAAATAAGAAATGCTGCTGTTAGCAAATATAATCTGATAGATTTTCTTGAAAAAGAGCCAGAAAATGCGAAGGCGAGATATCAATTAGCTTCGATCTATTTTAAGCAAGGAATATACAAACAAGCATTACCAGCATTCGAAAAAGTTCGAGAACTTGATCCTGATAATGCGGGTGTTTATTTACATTTGGGCGAGTTGTATTCTAAAAATCAAAAATATGCGGCATCAGCGACGGCATTTGCGAAGCATATTGCTTTGAGCGAAAACATACAAAATTTGGATCGTTTGAAGCTTGCTTACGCGACGGTTTTGGGGCAGCAATTCTATGAAGAAAAAAAATTGGAACAATCGTTGTATCAATTTCGGCGCGTATTAAAGTCTCAGCCAAAAGATACCTTGGCCAGTTATTATTCAGCGCTCATTTTATCCAGACAAGGGGAAGTTGAAGAGGCGGCCAGTTTGTATGAAGCGGTTATAGAAAAGGCCCCTAACCATATTGGCGCACATTCGAACGTTGCAATAATTTATGAACAATTGGAAAAAGAAGAAAAAGCTTTAAGCCACTATAGAAAAATTTTGACTACGGAACAAACCAAGCAGGTGGTAGACAATGCAGAAAAGAGAATTGCTTTTTTAGAGAAAAAAATTAATGGCCTGACAACGACAGCAAGCTATGCCATGACGGTTGATAACAATAGCAATCTGAGCGAGAGTGAGCCAGATGAAGAGTATTATTCAACATTAAGTGCAAATTTTTTATATCGTTATAAGTATAGTGATGCGATTCGTACTGGTATTCGTTATGCGCCTTCTTATTCGACATACCATATTGGTCAGTACGATTTTTATAACCAGCTGATTAGTCCTTTCGTTGCTTATGAACGTAAAAAAAATAAAGCAAGATTAACTTATAGTTACAATAAGTTGCAGGGTATATTAAACGAGCAAAATATTAATAATACGCAATCATTCAAGCTAGACTGGAACCATACCCTCCGTCAAGGGAGAACATCTGATTTGTCGATTTCTTTTCGCCAGTATGAAGCAGCCACTTCGAGTCTTTTTGATGCCAGTACCTGGACGTTGGGCGGCGTATACCAAAGGGGTCTGGGCAGTGGCTATTCGGATAGTTTTTCTTATACCTATAACTTGAATATGAATGACAATCCACAAAATGTAGATGCAGCGTATCAGTCACATGAATTGTCTTATTCACTTAACAAATGGTTGAGTGCCTCAACATTTGCAAGTTTTTCTGTTTCGGGGCGTATGACAGGCTATGATGAGTTGGATAGAATCGCGCTTGCTAGAAGAAAGAGTGCATTTTTTTCGATTAGAGGAAGTATAAATTACAGACTTAACCCGGCGGTCAGGCTATTTGGCAATATCAGTTATCAATTAAATGACTCAAATCTCCCTATTTTTGTCTGCCCGGCCAGAAACGAAGACGGTTCGCAGGTGACGCGGGAGGATTGTCGACCATTAAACAGTACCGATATCATTGGTGCACCTCAGCAAAGCGCTTCTTTAGGAACGTTTAGTAAAACTATTGTAGGTTTTGGCCTTTCAGTGAGTTTTTGACCTAAAAAAACCACCAGCCTGATTTCTTTTGTAAATGTGATTCGCATTTTTTTAATTGATTTATATAGCGTTGGCTATGTAAGTCAACTTTTTTTGCAACCTTGAGCAGCCATGGTTTTTTCATATAAGATTTTTTTTTAAAGCCGGCCTGTCCTTCATGATAGGCTAAATACTGCAAATAAGTATCCCATTTTGAAATTTTTAATAGGCCGTGGCTGCGACGAATATACCAGCCAATAAAATCTATGGCATCTTCAAATGAGTCGCGGTTTGCCCATGAGTTGCCTGTTGCCTTTTGATATTGTTTCCATGTTCCGTCTATTGCCTGGGCGTAGCCATAAGCCGAAGTAGGTCGAAACGTAGGGATAAAACCCAGAAATTTATTTCTGGGTGGTTTGGCATCCGCATGAAAATGAGATTCTTGCCGAACAATAGCCATGGTGACATGAATAGGCGCACCCCAACGTTCATAGGCCTCTTTTGCATTGGGATACCAGTCGGGTTTCTCCTTAAATATAGAGCAAATATCATTGACATTTTTTGGTGGTAACTGAGCGCAAGCGCCAAGTATCGTTGTGCAACAAAGCAAAGTAATAAATTTAAGGGAGCGGGTTGAGTCTTTCATACTTTTACGCATCAATGATTTTATAAGATTGTTGATTAAAAAAGTAGGATTTAAGGGAGCAAAAGATCCGTACTTCCCCTTATATACAAAAATAAAAAAACGGACTTTAATATCTTGGATCTTTATTTTAGCAGGAACTTGTTCATAGAATGAACCGGTTTGCGACTGAGGATACAGGTCTGCATGATGTTAGCCATGCTTATGGCTGCGTTGTTCGTTTGGGTCGCATTGGAAAGCGGTAATAATTAAATCAAAGACAACCGCTTGTTACTGTTTTTTTAACACAAAATACGTTTTAATGGCAACAAGGGTCTCTTCGCTGAGAAATGGAATCGCCGTAGAGGTTGTCTGGCGTTGCGTGGCCACTAAATATTAGAGCTAGTGTTGATTTGAGCAGATGATTTGTCAAAGGAAAGACTAAATAATGGAAATGAAAAAAAGACGCGTAGTTTTTGCTGCGGGACTGGTATTCAGTGTGATGGCTATACCGATTGCAGGAGCCCAGGATCAAGATTTTAAATTAAAAAATGCAATGAAAAAACAGGTTGCGCTGGGTCTGCAGGCGGTTCCTAAAGCATTTACTGACCCGACCATTCGAGCCGCATCACTGGGTATGCAGGTGGTTCCTAAAGTATTATTTACTGATTTAACTATTCGAGCCGCGCCACTACGGACGTTACCCGGTCCAAATCCGTTTCTTAGCAAAGTCATCGACCTCACTAAGGTCGATTTTTATAGCTGGCGCATGGCAGTTGCATCACAAGCTGTTGCTGCTCAAAAAGCTCGGAATGCCGCTCGGGGTGACTTCCGAGTCAGTGATCTTCAGCCCGTATTCATAGATGAACTCGAACCTGATAGTCTCTCCGGACTCAATGACACATTAGCCACGAAAGAACTCGTCAAGGGGTTTGGTACTGATGCCAATCCAAAAGCTCGAATCTTTGGTGCGCTTGCTCCACTCAGTGATGTTTATACGGAATTCCCAAGCTTCGCTGAGTTTGACGGAGTTGATGGGGCAGATGATGGGGCAATCCCGTTTGCCAATGAAACGGGTGTGGCTACCAGTTTCGGTGCTATACAAACCAGCGGAACTATTGGTGACGGCTTCCATGGTAGTGTCGCTAGCGGCACGGGAGACTTTGACTTTTATAGCGTCGAACTTTTAGCAGGGCAAAGTATCACTGCGGATACGGACATCACAGAAACACTGGACTCAGTGCTCGTGATTTATAACTCTGCGGGTGAGGTGGTCGCGGTAAATGACGATGATGGTGTGACCACCGCGAGTAAGTTGACCTACACACCCACGGAGGCAGGTACGTTTTTCATTATGGTCTCCGGGTTTGGTGAAGGAACCATTTTGCCTGGGGATCCATTTGATCCTGCAAGCGGTCTTGGGGTCGGTAGCGAAGGTGCATACGAACTGCTCATCACGACGGCCAAACCGGATATCGATGTTTATGCTGTTGATCTCAGAGCCGGGGATGTTCTCGGTGCAACCCTCCAGGGGGCGGGTAACCAATTACAAGTTTTTGATCCCAGTGGTACGGAGGTCATCGGATCGTCTCAGGATCTCAGCGCGCTCTACCCCGTCGCATCTCCGCTACCAGGTGGGGGTAACGCGGTAGTGGCTTATACCGCTTCGGTCGAGGCTCAACACTTTATTGTTATTAGAGGTAATGCTGAGGGTGGCTATGAAGCAAATTTTGAAGTATATCGTGCCGGACTAGAAAATGAGCCCCGTGGATCAGTGCAAACTATTTTGCTTGATTTTGATGGCGCGCGAGTACAGACGAGTGTGTTTGACGGGCCAGGGCAACGAGATTTCACCGGGTTGGCTGGCTTCCTCGGTGGCTGGGGGCTTAGCTCTGACGACGAAAATCTTCTTATCGATGCGATTGTGAAGGTCGTCAAAGAAAATCTCCATGACGACTTGAAAAGACGCGGTCTTAATGAAGCATTTGGTGTGAAAATTTTCGATAGTCGAAATCCTTATATTGAATTTGGTTCCGATCAGGTCAGTCGAGTCGTCATCGGAGGGACGATCCAGGAATCGGGTATTGAAACACTTGCGGCTGCCTCTTCAATCGACCCAGGTAACTTTGGCTACGAGGACGATGCATTTGTGTTACTCGACCTGTTGAGTGCGCCAGCGCCTGACCCGTATTCGATCAACACGTTTTTCGCAGCGAATACCGAGGATCGAATCAAGTTCATCGCCATAGGGCTTGGTAATCTCGTTGCCCACGAGATCGGTCATTATCTTGGTAATTACCATACTGACGAAGCCAATGCCACTTTGGATCTTATGGATCAGGGCGGCAATCTAGCTAATATATTAGGTGTTGGTGACGATCTGCTATTTGGTACTGATGACGATATTGATATCGACTTTGGTCGGGACGATTTTTCGCCATTCGAGGGGCTTACTGGTATGGAAGACACGCTAAATAACTCTGCGTTTGGTCTTACCGCCAATGATTGTCGATCCGGCCGGTTTTGTGCTAAACGAAGGTCTGATTGGCGTTAAGGGAGGCTGAAACAATGTAGCCGCTGGCGACAACGTAAACGGATCGAAGTAAAAGCAAACTCATGACGGTGTCGCGAATGGGCGCGGCATCGCCATGGGTTTTCTAGCTGAGTAAAGAACGATTAATCGTGATGTTCAGTAGCATTTCGTCTAAACCACCACCCGTGTTTATGGTGTTGTTTTTTGTGTTTATGGGTATCTTCATCCTTCTCCTTTATTATACGGCGCATCCAGTCTGCCACTGCAAGGCCTATTGCTTCTGGCTGGTCTTCCTGCAGGTAGTGAAAGCCCTGTCCTACGAAGACGGTTTCAAGGTTTTCGATCAACGCAATGTAAGCTTCAACAATATCTGATGTAACAGCGATACCGGGTTTGGCATAAAGCAGTAGTATCGGTAAATCCGTTTTTCGCATAAATTTTTTGATTTTATTCAGTGCCTTTACGTTTCTTTTGGGCTGACCCTCAATAGGCACCTCTTGTGGCCAGACAAACTGAGGTTTGCGAGAAAGTTGATCTGGGTACGGTTCTCTATAATGCATCATTTCTGTCTCTGTTAAAGATCGATTAACAGCTTGAGGCAAAACCTGTTCAATAAATCCGTTTTGTTCGATGATAAACTGTCGACCTAATATTGGATCTTTAAGAAGTTGAAAAAAACCTGCGGTTTGTTGAGGAAGGCGGTCATAATAATTTGGAAACCTCGGTGGTAACAAGCCTTCCATAAAGGCTATTCCCTTAATATTGTTTTCGTTACGGCGAGCGTATTCAAACCCGAGTGCAGCCCCCCAGTCATGTATGACTAGAGTAATATTTTCCAGGTCTAAGGTTTCAATGAATTTTTCTAGATAGGCGTAATGATCTTGAAATGTGTAATCGATATCCGGTTTACTGGATTTACCCATGCCCACAAGATCCAGGGCAATGGCGCGACCCGAATCTGAAACAAGTGGGATTATATTTCGCCAAAGATAAGATGAAGTTGGGTTGCCGTGAATAAATAGAATAGGATCCCCGTGACCTTGTTCTACGTAATGGATTCTGGCATCCATTACATCGACATACTGGCTTTCGTAGGGAAAGTCCGATGATATTTCTGGGTGGGGTAATTTATAATTTTCAGCCGCAGAAGCATTGGCTAGGTTTGCTCCTGCTAATACAAAAGCAATGACAACCAGAAAGCGTAAATTCAAAATTTGTATAAATTCCATTTTTTTATTTCCTTTTTATATCGTGATTCCATGTTTTGTTGAGATTGGTTGATGTGAGATTTTCAAAGTTTTTGTCGTATTCTAAGTTCATATAAACGAAGTCCATTCCTTAATAAGTGGCAGACAAGGCAGCTCTAATGCGTAATTTTCAGCAAGACGTTTATCAACAAACGTCTTGCTGAGCACAGTGCTAATGTTATTCGTGGCAGCAGGTTCCACTTGGGTCATAAGGCATGTTCCAGTTCGGGGACAGTCTATAGTCGACCCCTGGCATGACGTCGTAGGCTTCCATGTCGTCTGAAAAACTGAGTGCGCCATCCCCATCCAGTTTGAATTCTTTTACCGCCACACGTTTGAGCCACACTACTTTTTCAGGGTGAAACTGTTTGGTTTTAACATTGAGTAATCTGTGGTATTGAACGAACCCTTTGGTGAAATACTGTAAGGCTTTGACTTCGCTCCAGCGGTCAATCACCGCGTCAACGATATAAAGCAAAGCCCCGTCGCCCGCATTATTGGACCAATAGTTAGGGGCGCTAAAAGGTCCGGTATTAAAGTGTTTGCCTAACAAGCGTTTTTTGTCGATACGTAACCACTTGTGCCCGGGTGCGTCTGATGCCCCATTTAATCCATCAGGTGGGCCAGCGAAATTATAATGCTCATCGTCCAGCTTGATCGTGATGCCATGAATGAATTCTTTCGATGATTCTTCATGGGCCTGCGCGCTGAATGTCAATGCAATCAGCAGCATCAAAAATATTTTTTGGAAAATTATTTTAGTAGCCAGTTTCATTGTCTCTTTCCTTCCCTTATTTAAGTTTGTATTTCAAGATAGCCCTCGGTATCTAAGTAAACGACAAGCTTAACGAATTTATGTTATTCGCCTTTCTTATTGCTTACATTAGTGGTTTTTTTTTAATCTTCTGTTTAATCAATTAGGTATAAAACGAAATTGGTGCTGAACCGTTGATTAGGCGCTCTACATGTAGATTAAAAACCAGTTAAGCATTAAACCTTATTTTTGAGGGTTTAAGCAACTGATCTTAACCTAATTATAAAAAAATCTGTGCTAGAATAAGCGAGCTGAAATAAGAATAATTAAATCACTGGAAACAAATATCTAGTTTACTTTACGAACCTGTAATAGCTTGCGTTTGATTCGTTGGCCTTCATTTCAAATTGAAATTTTATGGCGAAAAATCAAAGCGAAGAATGGGGGCAAAGTAATTTACGTACGCGTTCCTCGCTATTGAAGGCAAATGTTGAGGCAATCAACTTTGAGGGGTTGCGGCTTTTTAGTGGGCAGGCTATAATCCGGCCTCAATTTCCGGGACGCTTTAACCTTATGTCAAAGCCAAATAGTGCTGGATGGCTGCTTATCGGTGTCGGTACACAGCTTGCTGCAATGGTTGTGACAGGATTCATGCTCGGGTATGGAACAGACTATCTATTAGGTACTACGCCCATATTTATGCTGGTTTTTGGTGTATTAGGTTTTGTTGGTGGTCTTTTAAAGGCAATGAAATTGTTAATACGGCTGGGTTGATGACTACGTTGGGTAGTGACAAAGAATTTAAAACGGGCGCTAGATCGGTAGTGCTTACACAGATTTGCATTGGTGGTTTTGCCTCTGCGGGATTTTTATTGAAAAGTGGTGTGACCTCCGCGCAAGCCGCAATTTTTGGTGCTTTCATAGGCGTGGTGTTATCGCTTTTCTTGAGCTGGAGTGTGGCAAGAGCTGCAAACGCTGCGCCTGAAAAGCAAAAAATAAGTATGGGCATGCTCTATTTAAGTGCCGCGCAACGGTTTTTGTTAGCTTTGTTATTGTTTAGTGTCGGCTTGGGTTACTTGCAGCTTGAACCGTTGCCCATGGTGATGACATTTGGCTTGGTTCAGATAGGCTATTTCGTATTGATGCGGATGCAGAGTAGATCAAGCAAGGTTTTGAATTAATTTATTTTGGTTATTGGGAGACATAGATTTGTCTGAATCAAGTTCTGGCAGTGACACGGTCGCATATATCCAGCATCACTTGACCAACCTTTGTGTTGGTGACTGTGATCCGGTCACTCATAAAGCAAATAGTTTTTGGGCGCTTCATCTGGATTCGCTATTTTTTAGTGTGTTATTAGGTTGTTTAATCATTTTGGTTTCTTGGCGTTTAACACGTAATTTGAATGCTGACACGCCGGGTGGTTTTCAAAACTTTGTAGAGTCCATTCTTGATTTTGTTAGTACTAATGTCAGGGATACCTTTCCCGGTCACAATCCACTGATAGCCCCTCTTGCTCTGACCGTATTTGTCTGGGTCTGGATGATGAATTTCATGGATCTTATTCCCGTTGATTTGCTCCCTGTTATTGCAAGTTTAATGGGTATCGAATACCTGAAAATTGTGCCAACGACGGATCTGAGTACGACATTTGCTATGTCGCTGACGGTGTTTGCATTAATTATTTATTACAATATCAAAATAAAAGGCTTGGGCGGCTACCTGAAAAATTTTTTATTCCACCCTTTTGGCAAGTTTTTTATGCCCGTTAATATTGTCATGACGGCGATTGAAGAGTTAGCCAAGCCGCTCAGTCTTGGTTTACGACTCTTTGGCAATTTGTTCGCGGGTGAATTGGTATTTCTGCTAATTGCTTTGATTGGTGGAACGCTTGCTGTTGGCGCTGCGGCCTTATTTTGGTTGCCTCTGCAGATCGTATTAGATTTAGGTTGGTTGATATTCCATCTACTTATCATTACCCTGCAAGCTTTTATTTTTATGGTGCTGACTATAGTGTATTTAGCTATGGCGCATACTGAAGAGCATTAACTTTAAATTATACTTTCAATTTTATTTTATTTTCTAGGGAGAAAAATTAATGACACCTGATATGATTGCTCAAATTTATGCTTACACCGCAGTAGGCGTTGGCGTGATTCTAGCGGCTGCGGGTCTGGGCTCTGCTATTGGTTGGGGTTTGATTTGTGCAAAGACTCTGGAAGGTATTGCGCGTCAACCTGAAATGCGTCCGGCATTGATGACTAATATGTTTATTTTTGCTGGTTTGATGGAGTCTTTCCCGTTTATAATTCTAGCATTCGCCATGTGGTTTCTGTTTGCTAATCCATTTGTAGGTGCGCTTGCTAGCGCTGTTGCTACTGTGGCTCAGTAATAGTTTTTAAGGAGCGATATTGTGAATATTACCGCAACCCTGTTTGGCCAAATTATAGCGTTTGTATTGCTAATTTATTTTGTTGAAAAAGTGCTGTGGACGCCACTTTCTACAATGCTTGAAGATAGGCAGAAACGAATTGCTGACGGTTTGGCTGCGGGAGAAAAAGGCAAGCATGAGCTTGAGCTAGCAGAAAAAAAAGCGCAACAAGAGATTAAAGAAGCAAAAGATAAGGCAAGTGAAATTATAGCGTTGGCAGAAAAACGAGGCAGTGAAATCGTTGAAGAAGCCAAACAAGAAGCACGTACTGAAGGCGAGCGTATTGTAACTGCCGCTAATGCTGAACTCGAGCGCGAAGTTAATCGTGCAAAAGAAGCTTTGCGTTCTCAAGTTGCTGATCTTGCTGTGGCGGGTGCATCAAAAATTCTCAAGAAAGAAATTGATGCAGCATCTCACAAAGGCATTATTGCTAAGCTGGTTACACAGATATAAGAGTGATTTAGATGGCTGATAATTCGACACTTGCACGACCTTACGCTCGAGCTGTTTTTGATCTGGCTCAAAGTGAAAGTAACTTGGCAAAATGGTCAGATGTTTTAGATCTTCTTGTAATGATCGTGTCTGACACTGCAATGGCTGCGGCGATTGGCAATCCAGGTATAGCGAAGGAAAAGCTTTCAGATGCTGTCATCAGTATTGGTAGCGAAGTATTTGATAAGTTTGATAAGAAAGCGCAAAACTTAGTCAAGCTTCTTGCTGAAAATAATCGTTTGATTTTGTTGCCCGCCATGGCTGAGCTCTATGCCGCTTACCGAGCGGAAGCAGAGGCGACGATCAAAGCAGAAGTAACCGCAGCAGTTAAGCTGACTCAAGAGCAGCAGCAAAAACTTGCGGCGGCACTGAAAAAAAGATTAGGACGCGATGTTGAAATCAGTTGCTCCTTAGATCAATCACTGCTTGGTGGCGCCATTATTCGTGCTGGAGATCTTGTTATTGATGGCTCGGTTTCGGGTCAACTGGACAAATTAGCCAACGCGTTGACCGGATAACGTATTTAAGAGGAAAACTAACATGCAATTAAACGCTTCAGAAATCAGTGAGCTGATTAAGCAGCGTATCGAGAGCTTCGAGGTCGTAAGCGAAGCGCGCAACGAAGGTACAGTAGTCAGTGTTACTGACGGAATTGTACGTGTTCATGGTCTTGCCGACGCAATGCAAGGTGAGATGCTGGAGTTTCCCAATAACACTTTTGGCATGGCGCTTAATTTGGAGCGCGATTCCGTGGGTGCGGTTATCCTTGGTGATTACAAGCACATAACGGAAGGCGATAGTGTTAAATGTACAGGTAAAATTCTAGAGGTTCCTGTAGGGCCAGAGCTATTGGGTCGGGTGGTCGATTCACTCGGCAATCCAATAGATGGCAAGGGGCCGGCTGGATGTAAGCAGACTTCCCCTATTGAAAAAGTGGCTCCCGGTGTTATTGCGCGTCAGTCTGTAGATGAGCCGATGCAAACGGGTATCAAAGCAATTGATGCCATGGTGCCCATTGGCCGTGGTCAGCGTGAGCTGATTATCGGTGACCGGCAAACAGGTAAAACGGCTGTTGCTGTTGATGCTATTATCAACCAAAAAGGCACTGGCGTTAAATGTATCTATGTCGCGATAGGTCAAAAAGCATCTTCCGTTGCCGCTGTTGTCCGTAAGCTGGAAGAGCACGGTGCGCTGGATCATACTATTATCGTTTCAGCTTCTGCTTCAGAATCTGCGGCAATGCAGTTTATTGGGCCCTATGCGGGTTGTTCGATGGGCGAGTATTTCCGTGATATAGGTGAAGATTGTTTGATTGTTTATGATGATTTAACTAAACAAGCATGGGCTTATCGTCAAGTATCACTATTGCTGCGTCGTCCACCTGGTCGTGAAGCTTATCCGGGCGATGTTTTTTATCTTCATTCTCGTTTGCTTGAGCGTGCATCGCGAATCAATGCAGAGTATGTTGAAAAAATTACAGACGGTAAAATTAAGGGCAAAACAGGTTCCTTAACTGCTTTACCTATTATCGAAACACAAGCAGGTGACGTGTCAGCTTTCGTACCGACCAATGTGATTTCTATCACCGATGGGCAAATTTTCTTGGAATCCGATCTGTTTAATGCCGGTATTCGCCCTGCCATTAATGCTGGTTTATCGGTTTCTCGAGTGGGTGGCGCAGCACAAACGAAAGCGATTAAGAAATTAGGGGGCGGGGTTCGTCTTGATTTAGCTCAGTATCGTGAGCTGGCCGCTTTTGCACAGTTTGCATCGGATTTGGATGAAACGACACGTAAACAACTGGAGCGGGGTCAGCGCGTAACCGAGTTAATGAAACAGAAGCAATTTTCACCTTTGAGCGTGGCGGAACAAGCCGTCTCTCTGTTTGCTGCCAATGAGGGTTTTCTGGATGATGTTGAATTGGCAAAAATTGGTGACTTTGAAGCTGCATTACTCTCCTCTATGCGTTCTTCACACAGCGCATTGATGGATAAAATCAACAGCACGGGTGGCTATGACGGTGATATTGCAGGTGAGCTTAAGTCTGCGGTTGAAAGCTTCAAGTCCAATAATACTTGGTAAGCGGAGAGCGTCATGGCCGTAGGTAAAGAGATACGAACCAAGATCAAGAGTGTAAAAAACACTCAAAAGATCACTAGAGCAATGGAAATGGTTGCGGCTAGTAAAATGCGTCGCGCCCAAGAAAAAATGCAAGCGACTCGTCCTTATTCTAATAAGATGCGTACTGTGATCAGTCATTTGGCGCATGCCCATCCAGAATATCAGCATCCTTATATGCAGCAACGGGATGTAAAACGAGTGGGTGTGATTGTCGTTTCATCTGACCGCGGTCTTTGTGGTGGTTTAAATACTAATCTGCTTAGAACTACGGTCGTTGATATGAAAAAATGGGACGATGCCAACGTTAAAATCGATCTGTGTACCGTCGGTAAAAAAGCCGGCAGTTTTTTTGGTCGCTTTGGTGGTAACGTTGTAGCGGACATCTCAGGCTTGGGAGACAAACCTCAAGTGGCGGATATCATTGGTGCGGTTAAAGTTATGCTGGATGCCTTTAACAAAGGTGAGATCGACGCATTACATTTAGTCTATAACGAGTTTGTCAATACCATGACGCAAAATCCGACCAATCTTCAGTTATTACCTATCCAAGCTGAGTCAGAGAAAGAGTTAGAGCACCACTGGGATTACATGTATGAGCCTGAAGCGAAAGAAGTGCTTGATGCGCTATTAATGCGTTATATCGAGTCTTTGGTCTATCAAGGTATAGTTGAAAACTTGGCTTGTGAACAAGCTGCACGAATGGTTGCAATGAAGAGTGCTTCGGATAATGCGGGAGATATTATTACTGATTTGCAACGTGTTTATAATAAGGCACGACAAGCAGCGATTACCCAGGAAATATCCGAAATTGTTGGTGGTGCGGCCGCGATTCAGTAAGGCGAGCGCGTCTTTGAATTTTTAGATTTGCTATTTGAAGAGGAACGAATGTAATGAGTTCGGGTAACATTGTTCAAATTATTGGCGCCGTTGTCGACGTCGAATTTCCAAGAGATGCAATGCCAAAAGTGTATGACGCGCTGGTTGTTGATGATGTGGGTCTTACTTTGGAAGTGCAGCAGCAGCTTGGTGATGGTATTGTCCGCACCATTGCTATGGGTACAACAGATGGTGTAAAGCGAGAGCTTAAAGTAAGCAACACGGGTGGCGCAATTAAAGTCCCTGTTGGAATGCAGACTTTGGGTCGAATCATGGATGTTTTGGGTGAACCCATTGACGAAAAGGGACCTATCGGTGAAGAGACGCGTCGCGCTATTCATCAACCTGCTCCTGCGTATGATGAGTTAGCTGCGGCCACAGAATTGCTTGAGACCGGCATTAAGGTTATTGACTTGGTCTGTCCCTTTGCTAAGGGCGGTAAAGTTGGCCTGTTCGGTGGTGCCGGAGTGGGTAAAACCGTCAACATGATGGAATTGATTCGTAACATCGCCATCGAGCATAGCGGTTACTCCGTATTCGCGGGTGTGGGCGAGCGAACTCGAGAGGGAAATGACTTCTATCATGAAATGACGGATAGTAACGTTATCGACAAAGTGGCCTTGGTCTATGGCCAGATGAATGAGCCACCAGGTAATCGTTTACGTGTTGCGTTGACCGGTTTATCTATGGCAGAGCATTTTCGCGACGAAGGCCGTGATGTATTACTGTTTGTTGATAATATTTACCGTTACACTTTAGCCGGTACCGAGGTATCAGCATTATTAGGCCGGATGCCATCAGCGGTAGGCTATCAGCCTACACTAGCTGAAGAAATGGGGGTGTTACAGGAACGAATTACGTCGACCAAAAAGGGTTCTATTACCTCTATTCAAGCCGTCTACGTTCCTGCGGATGATTTGACCGATCCTTCACCCGCAACGACTTTTGCGCATTTGGATGCCACCGTTGTACTGTCACGACAAATTGCTGAGTTAGGTATTTATCCAGCGGTCGATCCTTTAGATTCTACCAGCCGTCAGCTTGATCCACTGGTTATTGGTCAAGAGCACTACGAAGTTGCGCGTGATGTCCAGGGCACTTTGCAACGTTATAAAGAGCTAAAAGATATTATTGCCATTTTGGGTATGGATGAGCTATCAGAAGACGATAAGCTGACTGTAACTCGTGCTCGTAAGATTCAGCGTTTCTTGTCTCAGCCTTTCTTTGTAGCTGAAACCTTTACGGGTGCACCAGGAAAATACGTCTCCTTAAAAGATACAGTCAGTGGTTTCAAAGGCATTATGGCAGGTGAGTATGATCACCTTCCGGAACAGGCTTTTTACATGGTAGGAACCATTGAAGAAGTGGTAGAGAAGGCTAAAAACCTATAATTGTATATTCACAAGCACCTACAATAAATGTAAGTGTTTTTGGTCCAGAGGTTAGATCATGGCTACGACAGTTCAGGTAGATATCGTTAGCGCTGAAAATGAAATATTTTCAGGGCCGGCTGAAATGGTATATGCGCCAGCAGTAATGGGCGAGGTGGGGATTCTTCCTCGTCATGCCCCTTTGTTAACCCACCTAAAACCGGGTGAGGTGCGGGTACGTAAAGCAGGTGGCGAAGAAGAAGCATTTTATGTCTCCGGGGGTATCTTGGAAGTACAGCCGCATGTGGTGACGGTGCTCTCTGATACGGCGGTGCGAGCGAAAGATATTGATGAAGCTGCGGCGTTGGAAGCAAAACAACGAGCAGAGCAAGCATTGCAAGACAAAAGTTCAGAGTTTGAGTATGCTCAAGCGGGACGTGAACTGGCGGAAGCCGTAGCCCAGCTACATGCCTTGCAACGATTGAGGAAAAAAGTAGGGCGCTAGGAATGGAAGTTGAATAACTTCCGAGTTTGGTGCTCAGCTTTAGCTTATATTTGTTCGTTCTGAGATTGAACAAGCAAGTGTTATGAAAAAACCGTCGCAAGGCGGTTTTTTGCTTTTGGTTCCATAGTAAAATAGAACCTCAAACATATTTGGTAGGCACGGATAATGAGTTTACATATCGTAGTTTTAGCGGCGGGGCAAGGCACCAGAATGCGTTCTTCTCGTGCCAAGGTATTGCATGAATTAGGGGGTCGTTCACTGTTAAAACATGTTATTGATGCAGCGCAAAACTTGAACCCAGAAAAGATTCACGTGGTCATCGGCCATGGGAGTGAACAAGTGACTCGTTGCTTGGCAAATGAAAATGTTCATTGGGTCATACAGGAGCAACAACTGGGTACCGGTCATGCTGTTGCCCAAGCCATGCCGGATATAGAAGAGGATGATTTGGTCTTGGTTCTGTATGGTGATGTGCCTCTGATACAGGTAGAGACTTTAAACACTTTGCTTGAAAAAACAACGGACGGATCCTTGGCTTTGCTCACCGTTGTATTACCTGACTCCAGTGGTTATGGACGTATTGTCCGTAATGCAGCCGGTGCTGTGCAAAAAATAGTTGAGCATAAAGACGCATGTGAATCCGAATTAGAAATTAAGGAAATTAATACGGGAATTTTGGCTGCACCCGCTGCGAAATTAAAACAATGGTTAGGGCAACTGAAAAATAGCAATCAACAACAAGAATATTATCTTACTGATATTATCGCAATGGCTGTTACTGACGGGCTGGAAGTTAAAACAACCAAGCCAACCGCAATAGAAGAAGTGAGTGGCATTAATGATCGTACCCAGTTGGTTGCATTGGAACGATATTATCAATATCAAAAGGCGAAGCGCTTAATGTTACAAGGCGTAACACTCGCGGATCCTGCTCGTATCGATGTTCGTGGTGAACTACACGTTGGGATGGATTCGAAAATTGATATTAATTGTATTTTTGAAGGTGAAGTTAGCATAGGTGAAAATAGTAAAATTGCATCAAATGTGATTATTATTAATTCAAAAATTGGAGATAATGTAGAAATTTTAGCGAACACTATAGTAGATCATGCGGTGATCGAAAGTGAGTGTAGAGTTGGACCTTTTGCGAGAATTAGACCCGACACAATTCTGTCAAAAGGTGTTCATATTGGCAATTTTGTTGAAGTTAAAAAAACTACCGTTGGCAAAGATTCAAAAATCAACCATCTTAGCTATGTGGGCGACGCAGAAATTGGACACAGTGTTAATATTGGTGCAGGTACCATAACCTGTAATTATGATGGGGCAGATAAACACAAAACTTTAATTGGTAATCATGTTTTTGTTGGTTCGAATACGCAGCTCGTAGCGCCCGTTAAAATCAATGATAATGCGAGCATTGCAGCAGGCACGACGGTTACAAAAAATGTTGAAGGAGGTGCTTTGGCGATCAGCCGTGTTCCTCAAAAAACGAAATCAAATTGGCAGCGTCCAAGTAAAAAAAAATAAGGAACGTGCACGTTTCTAAGTTAAGTATAGAGGTCAAATAGTATGTGCGGAATAATAGGTGCTGTTGCTGAGCGAGATGTCGTTCCCATTCTTCTACAGGGGCTCAAACGCTTGGAGTATCGGGGCTATGACTCAGCAGGCATCGCCGTCACCCAAAAAGGCAATGACATTGCACGTTCAAGAACGGCAGGAAAGGTGGCCCAGCTTGAAGCCCTGCTCGATTCTGAGTTGATGCATGGTGTAGTGGGTATTGCCCATACCCGGTGGGCAACCCATGGTGAGCCGGGTACACGCAATGCCCACCCACATGTCTGTAATAAACGATTTGCCGTTGTGCATAATGGCATTATAGAAAATTTTGAATTGTTACGAGAGCAGCAAAAAAATAAAAACTATGTCTTTACTTCTGAAACAGATACAGAAGTTATTGTGCATCAAATTCATGAATATTATGAAGCGAGCAAAGATCTGTTGCGTGCGGTGCAATTGACGATCAAAGATTTGACCGGTGCTTATGCCTTGGGCGTGCTTAGCAGCGAGGAACCCGACCGTTTAATTGCGGCTCGTTTGGGTAGCCCCTTAGTGTTGGGTGTGGGTATAGGTGAATATTTTATTGCTTCCGAAGCATCTGCATTATTACCCGTCACCCAACGTTTTATTTATTTAGAAGAAGGTGATATCGCCGATATTCAGCGTAACTCACTTATTATTTATGATGTCGATGGGAACTGTGTTGAACGGCCAATAAAAGAATCAGAATTAACGGTCGAAGCAGTGGAGCGTGGGACTTATCGGCACTTTATGTTGAAAGAGATTTTTGAGCAACCACAAGCTATTTCCGATACTTTGTTAGGTTCTATTAACGGCCATAGAGTGATTGAAGAGTCATTTGGTCATAATGCCAAAGAAATTTTTGATGAGGTTCAGGGTGTTCATATATTGGCTTGTGGTACAAGCTATCATGCGGGTATGGTGGCGCGCTACTGGTTGGAATCAATATCGGGTATTCCTTGTAGCATAGAAATTGCCAGTGAGTTTCGTTACCGTAAACCCATAGTACGAAACAACTCGTTGATTGTTACTATATCTCAATCAGGAGAAACAGCGGATACACTGGCCGCACTTAAAGAAGCAAAAAAACTTGGTTTTGGTAAATCTCTGGTTATTTGTAACGTTCCGGAAAGTGCCTTGGTTCGAGAAAGTGATTTAGTATTTTTAACGAGAGCGGGTCCTGAAATAGGTGTTGCATCGACTAAGGCATTTACAACTCAATTAGTGGGTTTGTTGTTGTTGTCTATACTGTTGGGTCGGCGGCATAATATTTCCGACGAGCAAGAAGAAGAATTAGTAAAGCAATTACTTTCATTGCCGGCAAAAATTGAAACGGTATTAGGGCAAGCCCCTAAAATAGAAGCTTTAGCTGAAGATTTTGCAGATAAGAATCACGCTTTATTCCTGGGTCGTGGTGCACAATATCCTATTGCAATGGAAGGTGCGCTTAAGCTAAAAGAAATCTCTTATATTCATGCGGAAGCCTATCCTGCGGGTGAGCTTAAGCATGGGCCACTGGCATTGGTTGATGCGGATATGCCCATTATAGCGGTAGCACCGAATAATGAATTATTAGAAAAATTGAAGTCTAATTTACAAGAAGTGCGGGCGCGGGGGGGGATACTCTACGTTTTTGCGGATGAAATCTGGGATGAAAAAAATCAACAAAATGACAATATGACGCTGTTTAATATTGAATCAACCGCAGACACCATTGCACCGATAGTCTATACCGTACCACTGCAATTGTTGTCATACTATGTCGCCATATTAAAAGGCACGGATGTTGATCAGCCCAGGAACCTGGCAAAATCAGTTACTGTTGAGTGAGGGATGAAGCATTCAGCTCAATAAAAAGCAGATTAAGGCCATACATTATCTCGATAGTCCATTACTGGTGTTGGCCGGTGCGGGTAGTGGCAAGACTCGCGTTATTACTAATAAAATTGCCTATCTAATTACGGAATGTGGGTTTTCTGCAAAAAAAATTATTGCACTGACATTCACCAATAAAGCCGCACGTGAGATGAAAGAACGCATCTCTAATCAGTTAGGTGCAAAAAAATCACGTGGCCTGCACATTTCGACCTTCCATACCCTCGGTTTAAGCATCATTCGTCAGGAATTGAATCAGCTCGATTATAAATCGGGTTTTTCTATCTTTGATAGTGAGGATAGCCGCTCGGTGCTCACTGAAATAATGAAAGCAGAATGGGGTGATGAGGGTGGCATGGCACAGCAAGTTCAGTGGTCGATTTCATTCTGGAAAGGGGGATTGGTTTCTCCGAAACAGGCGATAGCACAAAGCGATGATGAGCCATTGAAAATGGCCGCCCAACTCTATGTTCGTTATCAAGCTGTTTTGCGTGCCTATAATGCTGTTGATTTTGATGATTTAATTTATCTCCCTGTAATGTTATTGCGTTCTGAGCCAGAAGTATTAGAAAAGTGGCAAAATAAAGTAGCTTATTTGTTAATTGATGAATATCAAGATACCAACTCCAGTCAGTATGCGCTAATTAAACTGTTAGTGGGGCCAAGACGGGCGCTGACTGTTGTCGGTGATGATGACCAATCGATCTATGCATGGCGAGGTGCCAGGCCCGAAAATATGAAATATCTGAAAGACGATTTCCCAGGCTTGCAAGTGATTAAGCTGGAACAGAACTATCGGTCTTCAGGTGTCATTTTAAAAGCGGCCAATACGCTCATTGCCAATAATGAGCATGTCTTTGAAAAAAAGCTATGGAGTGAGCGTGGTTTTGGTGAACCTTTGCGCGTTATTCGTGTTAAAGACGAAATTCACGAAGCAGATACGGTTGCTGCTGAATTAATGAGTCACCATTTTAAGCATCGTACCTCATATAATGAATACGTTATTTTGTACCGGGGTAATTATCAGTCTCGAAGCTTTGAAAAGGCGTTGCGAGAACATAATATTCCCTATCAATTGAGTGGTGGAACTTCGTTTTTTGCTTATACTGAAGTGAAAGATCTGATGGCCTATTTACGGCTTATTGTGAATAACGATGACGATGCCGCTTTTTTAAGAATAGTGAATACGCCACGTCGGGAAATTGGGACGACGACAATAGAAAAGCTTGCAAACTATGCGAACTCACGGGAAATCAGCTTGTTTACCGCCTGTTTTGAATTAGGTTTAGAACAACATATCTCAAAAAGAGCATTGAGTTGTTTACAGAAATTCAGCCAATGGATAGTCGAGACCAGTGATCGGGCATTGCGTGGTGATCCTGTGACCGCAGTGAAAGAAATGATCCATAGCATGGATTATGAGATGTGGGTGCGTGATAATAGCGCCACGGAAAAAACAGCTGAGCGCAAAATCACTCATGTTTATGAACTCATAGACTGGATGCAACGTATTAGTGACAATGCGGAAGAAGAAAAAAGTCTTAGTGATTTAGTCCGTCATATGGCCTTGATGGATATTTTGGAGCGTAACGAAGAGGACTCGATAGCGGATCAAGTTCAGCTTATGACCTTGCATGCGGCTAAAGGTTTAGAGTTTCCCTATGTTTTTATGGTGGGGATGGAGGAAGGCTTATTGCCACATCGAACCAGTATCGAGGAGGACCTCATAGAGGAAGAACGGCGTCTTGCTTATGTTGGTATTACGCGTGCGCAAAAAACTTTAACGTTCACTTTGGCGAGTAAACGTAAACAACAAGGTGAATGGGTATCGATTGAGCCCAGTCGGTTTTTAAGCGAGCTGCCAGCAGATGATCTGATTTGGGAAGGTTTAGGTGTTGCAGCAGATCCTGAGCGAGAGCAGGAAAAAGGGCAGGCCCATTTAGCTCATTTGCGTGATATGCTAGGTTGAACATCGTAAACGGCGAGCTATTCTATAATATAGGTTAAGCGGCAGCCTATAATGCAAGTAAAATATTGGGGGAATATGGACTTTCCAATTAATAAGACGAAAATTGTTTGCACCATAGGCCCTGCTTCATCTGATCTTGATGTGATATTGAAATTAATTCAGGCCGGAATGAATGTTGCGCGTTTGAACTTCTCTCATGGTGATTTTGCCAGTCATGCCGATGTCATTCGCAATTTAAAAGAGGCTGCCCGTTTATCAAATAAACATGTCACGATTATGGCGGATTTGCCAGGCCCTAAAATGCGTATTGGCTTGGTGCAAAATGAGCCTGTTGATCTTTATGACGATGATGAACTGATACTGACGACCGA
The DNA here is from genome assembly GCA_964421045.1 of uncultured Chromatiaceae bacterium. GTDB lineage: Bacteria > Pseudomonadota > Gammaproteobacteria > JAADHS01 > JAADHS01 > JAADHS01. The sequence continues at coordinate 64,026 of CAYQVF010000002.1, read as the reverse complement.
AGTCATAAAAGGAGATCAACAACGCGTTTCTGTGAGCTTCGCAAGATTACCGGAAGTCGTGTCAACGGGAGATACGCTCTCCATCAATGATGGTTTGATCCAATTACGAGTTGTCGATGTGCACAGTCCAGAGGTGGTGTGCAAGGTCGTTGTAGGTGGAGAACTTCGTTCCCGTAAAGGGCTGAATTTTCCTGGTATTAATCTGGGTACCAGTGCTTTTACCGAATATGATCAGAGTGTACTTCAGTTTGCTGCGGAACAACAGCTTGAAGCCGTGAGTCAATCGTTTGTCAGTACTCCCCGCGATATAGAAGAGGTCAAGGCCGCCGCTGCCAAATTGAATTACACGCCATTTATCATTGCCAAAATTGAACGAGCAACGGCGCTGGATTGCATTGATGCTATCTTAGACGTGAGTGATGGAGTGATGGTGGCGCGGGGTGATTTGGGCGTGGAAATTCCTATAGAAAAAATTGCGGTTGTGCAAAAAGAGCTGATCTACCGCGCGAGAAAAAAGGGTAAACCGGTGATTACCGCGACGCATATGTTGGAGTCGATGGTAGAGTATCGGCGGCCGACACGTGCAGAGGCGACGGATGTTGCCAATGCCATACTCGATGGTACCGATTGTGTTATGTTGTCAGGTGAGTCGGCCATGGGGAAATACCCGATAGAGGCGACACAAATGCTGGCAAAAATAGCCGCTGAAACAGAGCCTCATTTATCCTCAGGACGTTTAGAACAGACACTTAAAAAGACTCGGCGCACAGACAATATTTCAGCCATAGATCTAATTGCTTTAGGTGTACAGCGCACACTTGAGAGCATAGAGCCCACTGCGATAGTGGTGCCGACGCGGAGTGGTGAAACCGCACGTAATATTTGCCGCTTTCGCTTGGACTCCTGGGTTATCGCTTTTAGTCCGCGTGTCTCTACCTGTCATGAATTACAGTTCTCTTATGGCGTCATCACTTTTTATACAGGCCGGGAATATGGAGACTGGAACGAATTTGTAAAAAAATGGTTGCATGAACAAGGCATGAATAGCGGCATCGCTTTGTTAACTCAAGGTCCCTCGCCGCAAAACCCAGAGGCAAATCATAAAATAGAAATAATAGAGCTTGATGCCCCATAGGACGGTACCCGAAATCAATATTCCTAAAGCACCGGGAACTTATGTTTTAATCTTATCCTCTCTTGATTCTTTTTCATTACAAATAGGTAAAAAAGGGAAGATGTCCGTTAAGCCTGGTTACTATGTTTATATCGGTAGTGCTTTTGGCTCTGGTGGTTTAGCTGCGCGCTTAGGCTATCATATTAAAATTTCAAAGCGATCACGATGGCATATTGACTATCTCCGGGCTAAATTAAAATTGACCGCCATCTGGCTAACGACAGATCGCCAGCATCGAGAGCATCAGTGGGCACGCTGTTTTGCCGAATATAAATGTGCTTCGATGCCTTTGGCGCAATTTGGCGCTTCAGATTGCAACTGTAGCAGCCACTTATTTTATTTTTCTGCGCAACCCAGACTAAAAGCCTTTCAAAAAAATATGTTTCTAATCTGCCCTCAACATGCCGATATTCTTCGTTGTAGTTGTACCTAAGGAACGTCAGGTTCCTTAGGTTTGATTAGAGCCAGGCTGATTTCAGTGTGTTTTGTGTGATTGTAAATAACGGTACTATATACCCACGGCGTTATACACTGAGAAATATAAAGATGGTGCTAAAGATACAAAGTATGTACGCATGTGAAAATTTTTTTCTTATCCGTTCTAAAAAAGTTCAAGCGATAACGTGTGGCGTTCTGGAATAATGATGCTTTATCAAAAATGTCAGCCACCTCAATCCATTTTGTTGGTGCGTCTCTCCGCTCTGGGTGATGTCACGTTAATGCTTCCGGTTGTGCGTACTCTTCAGCATTTTTGGCCTGAGACAAAAATCAGCTGGCTAATCGGACGAGGGGCATTTTATTTACTTGAAGGTCTTACAGGAGTTGAGTTTATTGTTATTGATAAACCTGGAAGCATTACAGACTATAAAAATTTGCATCAACTATTCAGGAAGCGGCAGTTTGATGTGTTGCTGGCGACTCAGGCGAGTTTGCGGACTAATTTGATCTACCCACTCATCAATGCCAAATTAAAATTAGGTTTTGATCGACAGCGAGCTCGCGATGGGCAGTGGTTGGTGACGCAACAACGCATTCCTTTTAAGCAACAGCATCTCATGGATGGTTTTTTTTCGTTTATAGAAACACTGGGGCTCCATGAAAAATTGATACGCTGGGATTTGCCCATAGGCGAAGTGAATCATCAATGGGCAGAAACTATTATTAGTGAATTTGTTGCAAAGCAGCCGCTTATTGCAATTAATCCTGGTGCCAGCAAAAAGGAACGCAACTGGAGTGCGGCTCACTATGCCAGTGTGATCAAACAGGCTCAAGTGCGTTGGCAAGCCAGTTTCGTTTTAACCGGTAGTGATAGTAAAGTAGAACAACAATTAGCTCAGGAAATCATGACTTTGCTCGCCGATAATAAAATCATGAATCTAGTCGGGAAAACGACACCAAAACAACTAGCAGCACTACTTCAGCGTGTTAAGCTTTTAATCGCCCCGGATACCGGCCCAGTGCATATCGCCGTCGCTATGGGTACGCCTGTTATCGGCCTTTATGCTGTTGCCCCTCCTGAACTTTCTGGGCCTTATTTATTTCAGCACCTCGTTATTAACTACTATCCTGAAGCTAGCAAAACAATACTCGGTAAAGACCCCGCTACAAGCAAATGGGGCACCCGTATTCACCAAGGCAAACCGATGGCCTTGATTCAGCCTGACGATGTTATTGAAAAATTAGAAAAATTATTAGGGTAATGCACTTTCTTCCATCAAATAACGGTCAATTTCGCGTGCGGCACCGCGCCCTTCGTGGATGGCCCAAACGACTAAAGATTGGCCTCGGCGACAATCTCCTGCGGTAAAAATTTTATCCTGATTTGTTGTATATTTCCCGTATTCGGCGCGGTAGTTGCCACGTTTATCGAGTTTAATATCTGCGGCATCACTAAGATAATGCTCGGGACTCACAAAGCCCATAGAGAGCAATACGAGATCGGCGTCCCAACGTTTTAGTGATTCAGGGCGTTCGCTCATTTTCCACTGCCCGTTGATTTTTTCCCAGGTCACTTCCACTGTTTCAACGCCGGCTACATGACCGTGACCGTCGTCGATGAAATTTTTACTCATCAAGCAATAATGGCGTGGATCACGACCTTGTTTCGCGGCGGCCTCTTGATGGCCGTAATCAACCCGATAAATATGCGGCCACAACGGCCACGGGTTGTCATCAGCACGTTCAGTGGGCGGTTTAGTGAGCAATTCAAAATTAACAATATCGCTGCATCCGTGACGGATGGCTGTGCCGATGCAATCCGTGCCGGTATCACCCCCGCCGATTACAATGACCTTTTTGTTTTTTGCTGAGATGTAACGGCCATCTTTTAATTTTGAATCGAGCAGGCTTTTAGTATTGGCGCGTAGAAAGTCCATAGCTGTGTGGATGCCATTCAGTTGACGTCCCGCAATAGGCAAATCGCGTGGTATTGTTGCTCCAGTGGCAAACAGGATCGCATCGTTGTTCTCAATCAGTGTAGCGACTTCGATACCACTGGAGCCACTGCCACCTACATCAGTATTCGTCATAAATGTAATGCCTTCTTGGCGCAATAAGTCGATGCGGCGCTCTACTACGTCCTTACCTAGCTTCATATTGGGAATGCCATACATGAGCAGTCCACCAATGCGATCATCACGCTCATAAATAGTGATGGTATGGCCTGCTTTGTTAAGCTGCGCGGCAGCGGCAAGTCCGGCGGGGCCGGAGCCAATGATGGCAACATGTTTACCGCTGCGGGTTGTTGGCGGTTCAGCGATCACCCAACCTTCAGCGAACCCTCTATCGATAATTGCATTTTCAATATTTTTTATTGTTACAGCAGGATCAATGGAACCCAATACACATGAGCCTTCGCACGGTGCAGGGCAAACACGTCCGGTGAACTCAGGAAAATTGTTGGTTTTATGTAAACGCTGCAGTGCTTCACGCCAACGTCCCTTGTAAACAAGGTCATTCCATTCTGGTATCAGATTCGCTACGGGACAACCTGTGTTGGATTGACAAAACGGTACACCACAATCCATACAGCGAGCTGCTTGGGTCGATAAATGATCTTCTCGATGCCCTGTATAAATTTCGCCATAGTCGGTTAAACGTGTGAGCGGGTCACGATAAGGTTCGCTGATGCGTTCAAACTCTTTAAAACCGGTGGGTTTGCCCATTTTTTACGTCCTGATTTTCAATTTTATAATAAGGAATGGCGTGCAATAATTTCGCTGTTTGGCATCTTCGGCGTTGTCTCTTGAGTCACCCTATTTCTGTACTTTTCCCAATCAGAATGAATTGTTACAAGCTCAACCTGAGTTTCAAGCAAGAGAGGTGATCACGTATTGATTCTTAAGCGGCTAGTTCCGCTGTCTTTTTGCGTGCCATTTCTTTAAGCACTCGTTTGTAATCTTGCGGCATGACTTTAACAAACTGGGTTACGATATTGTCCCAGTCATTGAGTACATGCTTAGCGATAGTAGATCCCGTATAGTGCTGATGCAGTTTGATCAGGTTTTTCAATTCTGCGATATCTTCTTCACATTCCAGTGGGTCGAGGTCAACCATGGCGACATTACATTGAGCTGCAAAATTATTATTTCGATCCCATACATAGGCCACACCGCCACTCATTCCAGCTGCGAAGTTACGTCCGGTTGGCCCCAGGATGACAACCCGGCCTCCGGTCATATATTCACAAGCATGGTCTCCCACGCCTTCAACAACGGCCAGAGCGCCACTGTTCCTGACACAAAAACGTTCTGCTGCAATGCCGCGGAAAAAAGCTTGTCCACGGGTGGCACCATAGAGCACGACATTACCGATGAGGATATTTTCTTCTGCCTTGAAGCTGCTGGTTTGAGGTGGATAGATAATGATGTGTCCGCCACTCATACCTTTACCAACATAATCGTTGGCATCTCCTTCAAGCTCAATGGTAATGCCCTTGGCAAGCCACGCACCGAGACTTTGTCCAGCGGAGCCGTTCAATTTAATATGAATCGTATCGTCAGGTAACAATTCAATGCCCCAATGTTTGGCAATTTCATGAGAGAGCATCGTTCCCACGACACGATTAATATTAGTAATTGGCATTTCGATTTTTACTGGCTTACCTTCAGTAATTGCAGGTTGAGCCTGTTTGATCAATTCATTATCAAGAGCTAAATCAAGTCCATGATCCTGAGTTATAACCTGACGCACTGCTACATTTGCATGCGTTTTTTGTGCGGGCATCAGAATAGCGCTGAGGTCAATGCCGTTGCTTTTCCAATGATCAATGGCCGGGTTCATCTCCAGTACATCGCAGCGGCCTATCATGTCATCGATAGAACGAAACCCAAGCTGAGCCATAATCGAACGAGCTTCTTCGGCTACCAAAAAGAGGTAGTTGACCAGATGCTCCGGTTTGCCGGTAAACTTTTTGCGTAGCTCTGGGTCTTGGGTTGCGATCCCGACAGGGCAGGTGTTTTGATGACATTTTCGCATCATAATACACCCCAGGGTAATCAACGGTGCGGTGGCGAAACCAAATTCTTCGGCACCGAGTAATGCACCAATGATGACATCACGACCTGTTTTAAGTTGTCCATCCGTTTGAATGACCACCCGTGAGCGTAGATCGTTGAGTACTAGGGTTTGATGAGTCTCGGCCAGCCCCAGTTCCCATGGTAGTCCAGCATGTTTGATTGAGGTTAGCGGTGAAGCTCCGGTTCCCCCGTCGTGACCGGAAATCAGAATGTGATCCGCTATGGCTTTGGCTACCCCGGCAGCGATGGTACCAACGCCGATTTCGGCAACCAATTTGACACTGATGCGGGCACTGGGATTGCTGTTTTTAAGGTCGTGGATTAATTGCGCCATATCTTCAATCGAATAAATATCGTGATGAGGAGGGGGGCTAATCAGACCCACACCCGGTGTTGAATGGCGCGTTGCGGCAATCGTTTCATCAACCTTGGAGCCGGGCAGCTCGCCACCTTCTCCAGGTTTCGCCCCTTGAGATATTTTGATCTGAATTTCATCGGCATTAGCCAGGTAATTAATGGTGACACCAAAGCGACCAGAGGCAACCTGCTTGATGGCTGAACGTTTGCTGTCACCGTTACGTAACGGTATCCAGCGACGTGGGTCTTCACCGCCTTCACCGGTATTTGATTTGCCGCCGATGCGATTCATTGCCATCGCCATCGTTTCATGGGATTCAGCAGAAATGGAACCATAACTGATCGCACCAGTGACAAAACGTTTAACAATGTTACTGGCTGGTTCAACTTCGTCAATTGCAATGGAATCGCCGTTAACCCCGGTTTTAAAGCTCATCAGTCCACGCAAGGTACAACGACGGGTGGCTTCTTCATTAGTGTGTTTGGCAAAACGTTCGTATGCTACATTGCTGTTGGTGCGTGCGGCCAACTGCAAATTGGCAATGTTGGTGGGGTTCCACATGTGTTGCTCACCTTCTGCACGCCAATGATATTGGCCTGCATTTTCCAACTGATCGATTTTGCCAGCACGACGTAGCGGATAGCCCACCTCATGACGACGCAATGCTTCCGTCGCCAGGACGGCAAAACCGACACCGCTGATGCGGCTGGCGGTACCGGTAAAACAGGTTTCCATCACTTCGTCAGCCAAGCCGATGGCCTCAAAAATTTGTGCACCTTTATACGACTGTAGTGTCGAAATACCCATTTTAGCCATCACCTTGAGCATACCTTTGGCAACTCCTTTTTGGTAGGCGGCAACAATTTTATCATCATCATTGTAGCTTTCACCTGGCAGTAGACCGTCGCGTTGTGCTTGCCACAAAGCTTCAAAAGCAAGATAAGGATTAATGGCATCGACTCCGAAACCAAGCAGTAAACAGTGGTGATGGACTTCGGATGCTTCTCCACTTTCAAGGACAAGGCCCACACGAGTACGTTCATGGCGTTTGACCAAATGCTGGTGAACTGCGCCGCAGGCGAGCAAACTACTCACTGGCACTCGATCTGCTGCAATTGCGCGATCACTCAGCACAATCAGACTATAGCCATCAGCAACGGCTTGAGCTGAGGCTGCACAAATACGTTCCAGGGCGGCGAGCAATCCGGATTGGCCCACGGATTTTTCATAGGTGATATCAATGCTCTGTGTTTGCCAGCCGCGATGATCAATATGGTGTAATGCGGCCAGTTCTTCGTTGCGTAAAATCGGGTGAGGAATGTTTAAACGATGACAATGTTTATCTGTTGTTTCCAGCAGATTTGCTTCAGGGCCAATAAAACACTGCAGCGACATCACCACCTCTTCGCGGATCGAGTCAATTGCCGGGTTGGTTACCTGGGCAAAAAGCTGTTTAAAATAATCATAAAGCTGTCGTGGCTTGTCCGAAAGACAAGCTAGAGCGGCATCGTTACCCATTGAACCGACGGGATCGCGCAGTTCTTTGACCAAAGGTAAGAGCATAAACTGCATCGATTCGGTGGTGTAACCAAAGGCGCGCATACGTTCGATCAACGTTTTTTGACAGAACCCATGAGGTTCTTCAGCCGTCTCTAATTGGTACAGATGAATGCTTTGCTCATTAAGCCATTGTTGATACGGGCGCTGCGTGGCAAAATCATGTTTAAGCTCTTCGTCAGAGATAAGGCGGCCTTTTTTGAAGTCGATGAGAAACATGCGCCCAGGTTGCAGGCGCCCCTTCAATTTGACGTTTTCAGGATCGATGGACAACACGCCGACTTCGGAGGCCATAATGACCCGATCATCATGGGTCAGATAAAAACGGCTTGGGCGCAGGCCATTTCTATCTAGTACGGCACCTACATAATGGCCATCGGTAAAGGCGATGGAGGCTGGGCCATCCCATGGTTCCATTAGCGCTGAATGGTAGTGGTAAAATGCGCGTTTTTCTGCCGACATATTTTCATCTGCTTGCCACGCTTCAGGTACCATCATCATGATGGCTTCTTGCAGAGTACGGCCATTCATCATTAAAAATTCCAGTACGTTGTCAAAACTGCCAGAATCAGAGCAGTCGGGTTCAAGTACCGGAAACATATCCTTGAGCTGTTCACCAAAAAGTGTACTCTTAACCACACCTTCACGAGCGGTCATCGCATTCCAGTTGCCTTGGCGGGTATTGATTTCACCGTTATGGCTCATAAAGCGGCATGGTTGAGCCCGATCCCATGAAGGAAAGGTATTGGTGCTAAAACGAGAGTGCACCATCGCCAGATGGGCTTTGTAATCAGGGTTGCGCAGATCTTTATAATAAGGAAGCAGTTGAGCCGTTGTTAGCATACCTTTATAGACAATAGTTTTGGGGGAGAGACTGCAAAAATAGAACATGCTGCGTTGGCTCAGGTTTTCGTTGTTGCGGATCTGGTGGGTACTCCGCTTGCGCAGTAAATAAACCTGGCGTTCAAATTCGGCCTTGTCTTGGCCTAACCTGGCGCTGACAAAAAGTTGTTCGATGCAGGGTTCAGCGGCTTTGGCGGTGGGTCCGATGCCCGCCGCATTGCTGTCTACGGGGACGGTGCGCCAACCCAACAAGTTAAGATCGTAGTGTGTTATCAGTGCTTCTACTGCGGCTCGGCAACGAACACGTTCTGCTTTAATTATGGGTAAAAAAACATTGCCTGCCACGTAAAGCCCTTTTTCAGGCAGCTCAACTCCCAAGTCGGAGCGAGCGACTTTGCGCATAAATTCATCGGGTAGTGTTGTTAACATTCCAGCCCCGTCGCCACTTGTTTCTTCACAGCCCCGACCACCACGATGTTCCATTTGACAAAGAATATGACCTGCATCAACGATCATTTGATGGCTGGGCTTGCCTCTGAGGTGAGCAACAAACCCCACGCCGCACGCATCTTTTTCAAAAGCGGGATCATAGAGCCCCTGCTTTAATGGTGGCGTCGTTGTCGTTTGCTGTGAATATTGCGTTATTTTTTTCATAAGCCGTAACTTTTACAATTAATTTATGGCGACCCCCATGCAAGAGCAATCACCTCAAAAATACGAGGAAAAGGGCTAGGAATTATACTCGCGCCAGCGTTGACTTTCTAGTCCCTGCATTTGTAACAAAGAAAAATAGGTGATTTGCTCGTAATTGAGAAGCAGGAAGATTTTAAGCTGTTGTTGTTATTAACCTAAAAAAACCAGTTAAATATCTACTATATTGTATGAATATTTGAAATAGGGGTGACATCATGGTGGTATCGCCAAAAACTATTCATCCAATAGGGGCTGGAAAATGGCACATAAAGTAGCAATTCCCGTCAATCCTACGGTAAAGCAAATCGTTGTTGGTTTTGATTAAAATGGCGAAGCTGGGTACAAAATGAGTATCGCTATCACCGGGCACAGGTTGTTTTTTTCAGGTGGAAATTGCTGTTATAACTCCAGATTAGACAAGGCTGGCCATTTAGCTTCTTCACATTGCGTGCTATACTGCGCGACCCAACAAATACAAGGCTATGTAGCTCAGCTGGTTAGAGCACATCACTCATAATGATGGGGTCGCAGGTTCGAATCCCGCCATAGCCACCATACAATTGAATCTAAGTCACCTTTTTTGTCGAAATAACTCGGCTCACTCACTCTAGTTTTCACATAAAAGTAGATCCATGATATGTTTGTGACTTAGTGACGGTGTTCGCGGTGAGAATAAGGCAAATTTCCAAAAAATATAACCGAACCATGATAATGCCCGCAAAAGAGGCGTGTTACAAGGAGTCAGGGGTAGAAGATGTAGACATTTTGGTACACGTGGATGAAAGAGACCTCTCAACATATAGAGAAGTCCATTTTAGAGCAGAGTATCGATTTGCTCGGCTTGAAGGTTTGAATAACCGTCAGCTAAGCGGGTTAAAAAAATCAGGTCACTGCTTTATTAAGCAGGAACTTGCCGATCACTGGGAAACGGAATGCGACAGAACTCAATTGTTCCGTGCGCATTCTTAATGTGCATACAGTATCAAAAATTTCTATATACCAAAAAAAAGTGGTAACGCAACAAAAAGTACCAAAACAAACCCTATTATAAGTGCTGGACCGACCATAATAAACCCTCCTCAAAGTCAATAATGAACAAGAAGAAGTGACTATACCCTGCTAAATACGACATTACAATAGTTTTCATGCAGCGAAAGCAGCTCCCGTGAGCCGGCGAAATGAGGTAGAACTTTTCTATTGCCAGAAGTTTTTTTGAGTCAAGGCACTTCGAAACATCATCCCACTTCTTGACTTCAATTAAGGCTTGGCGGGAGGGAATCGCTGATGCAACTTAAACAGGGTAAGATGATTATTTTTCTCAATATTGATCTCGCCACTCCTTTATTCTGAACCTCACTCTCCCTGTACTTCAATGCGACGACAAAAGCCATCTCTCAAAACAGGCAAACTAATTGTTAAGACACCATGCAAATAATTCGCTGCGGCTTGAGACTCATCAACGGGTTTGAGCAAAGGAACAGATCGCTCAAATTCGCCATAAGCGCGCTCAGAAAACATGCACGTTCCCGTCTCTTCCCCGGTTAAGGGCTTTTTCGAGCCGGAAATGACCAAATTATTGCCAAAAACCGTAATATCGAAATCGGTCACGTCCATACCCGGCACTTCCATATGCAAAACCAGCAATTCATCTGACTCATAAAGATCCACTGGCAAATAAGACCAATGTTCAGGATCTCGTTGCAATCGGTCATTAAAACGAACTACAGCGTGACTTGCTCTTGCCTGTAAATGACGCCAGCCTTCCGTTAATTCTTCTAATGCGGGGTTTAGCGAAGCCTTTACTTCAATTTTAGCCACTAAATAATTCTCCTCTAAAAAATGATTACTCTGTGTGTTTTCTATTATCGCATGTTTGCTCATAGGTTCAATTACCTACATCCAATCGGCAACAATATAGAGCTATAAAATACCCTGTTTCATCTAATATGCAAGGGTAATAAACAGGTTGACAACCCTGTATATTGGGCTAATATTCAACGCAGGCACAACATGTTGTGCCTGCGTTGATTCGTCGGCACAAGCCGGATCTGTCTTTTGTGCTCTATACAACACCAACACAGAGGATGTGTACTCTATGAAAATTGCGCCTTTGCCTTCTATCTCTGTCAACAAAAAAACCATACCGATGCAAGATGCCTCGATGGATATATGGGATAAAAAATATCGCTTGAGAGAGAAGAATGGGGTCGCAGTTGACCAGAATATAGATGAAACCTATGCGCGTGTTGCCCGCGCATTGGCTGATGTAGAAACGACCCCAGAAAAAAAAGAACTCTGGTTTAAGCAATTTCTCTGGGCTTTGCGCCATGGTGCCATTCCTGCGGGGCGCATTATCTCTAATGCCGGCGCACAACAATACAAACCCGCCACCTCAACGATTAATTGCACCGTCTCCGGCATTGTTGAAGACTCCATGGACAATATCCTCCATAAAGTGCATGAAGCGGGTCTGACTTTAAAAGCAGGCTGTGGTATTGGCTACGAATTTTCGACCTTACGTCCTAAAGGTGCCTATGTCTCTGGTGCGGGTGCTTACACCTCGGGGCCTTTGTCATTTATGGATATTTACGATAAAATGTGTTTCACCGTATCCTCTGCTGGCGGTCGGCGAGGCGCACAAATGGCCACGTTCGACATTGGCCATCCTGATACGGTCGATTTCATTCGCGCCAAACGTGAAGATGGCCGCTTACGCCAATTCAATTTATCGCTACTCATCACTCAGGGCTTCATGGAAGCAGTGAAGCAAGATGAACATTGGCCGCTCTCCTTTCCTGTTACTGAAGACGAAAGCAAAGACCTCGACCTGCAAGACAAAAACCAGGTAATTTGGCGTGAATGGCCCATCACCACAGGCTATGTTAGCAATAATGCAGGCTTGGTCGCCTGTAAAGTCTATAAAAAAATTCGTGCACGCCGTCTGTGGGATATCATTATGTCATCCACTTATGATTATGCTGAGCCCGGTTTTATTCTCATCGATAAAGTCAATGAAATGAACAACAATTGGTTTTGCGAAAACATTCGTGCTACAAACCCCTGCGGCGAACAGCCTTTGCCAGCCTACGGTTCCTGCCTGTTGGGTTCCATCAATTTAACCCGATTTGTCCGTGATCCCTTCACCGCTAATGCCCGCTTTGACTGGGATGAATACCGTAAAACTGCCAGTATTTTCACCCGAATGTTAGACAACGTGGTAGAAATTAACGGTCTGCCTCTCGCTGAACAACGTCACGAGATTATGAGTAAACGTCGTCACGGCATGGGTTACCTTGGCTTGGGGTCAACCCTGACCATGCTAAAGATGCAGTATGGTTCAGCCGCATCGCTTACCTTCACCGAAGACGTCACTAAAGAAATGGCTCTTGTTGGTTGGCGCGTTGGCCTGGAGTTGGCCAAAGAAAAAGGTGCTGCGCCTATCCTTGAAGAAACGTTCACAGTGACAGCCGCAATGCTGCGCAAACGCCCGGAAATAGCCAAAGATGGCGTTAAAATAGGTGACACATTATCCGGCAAAGTGCTCTTTAGTCGATATAGTCGCTATATGCAACAAATAGCTGAAGAAGACCCCATGCTCATCGAGGGACTTGCCAGGTATGGTTCACGTTTTACGCACCACAGCAGTATTGCGCCGACAGGCACCATTTCGCTGTCGCTGGCGAACAATGCAAGCAACGGCATTGAACCCAGTTTTGCCCACCATTACTTCCGAAACATCATTCGTGAAGGTAAAAAAACGAAAGAAAAAGTAGAAGTGTTCTCTTATGAGCTGCTGGCCTATCGTGAATATATCAACCCACAAGCAATGCCATTGTCTGACAAAGAAGATGAAAAACTTCCTGACTATTTTGTCTCGGCTGATGATATTACGCCCAAAGCACATGTTGATGTCCAGGCTGCCGCTCAAATATGGATAGACTCTTCTATCTCAAAAACGGCAAACGTACCCACTGATTATGCTTACAAAGAATTCAAAGACATCTACCTTTACGCCTACGACAAAGGTCTTAAGGGTTGTACTACCTTTCGCTTTAATCCAGAAGTATTTCAGGGCGTCTTAGTCAAAGAAAAAGATCTGGAAAACACAACCTATAGTTTCACCCTGGACGACGGTTCAACCATTGAACTGAAAGGTAACGAGGACATTGAATACGATGGTGAAATGCACACCGCAGCGAACTTGTATGATGCCTTGAAAGAAGGCTATTATGGGAAATTTTGACCTCGATATCAAACCAAAAAACTGATCGCACAAGGAGCACCCACACCATGACCATAAAAATCGACAAAAAAATTGTCGGCTACAGCGTGGTTGATAAAGAAGAGCAACAAAATATAAAACAACAAACGACCGAAGTTAATGAAAAAAACACACAGTCCAATGTCGTACAGATGCACGAAAAGGTCGCACGTCCAGAAATGTTGGTGGGGTCTACCTATAAAATAAAAACGCCGCTATCGGAGCACTCACTGTACGTCACCATTAACGACATTATTCTTAACCAAGATACGGAACACGAACTGCGTCGTCCGTTTGAAATTTTCATTAACTCAAAAAACATGGATCACTTTCAATGGATTGTTGCACTAACACGAATTATTTCTGCGGTTTTTAGAAAAGGTGGTGACGTCACTTTTTTGGTTGACGAGCTGAGGTCTGTTTTCGATCCCCGTGGTGGCTATTTTAAGCGTGGCGGCAAATTTATGCCCTCGTTAGTGGCTGAAATAGGCGAAGCCATTGACACTCATTTACGCTTTATCGGTTTACTCAAAGACGACGACCCCGATGAGCATCAGCAAAAGCTCATCGATGCCAAGCGTAAAGAATTAGCAGAAAAAAACAAACTGGTCACGGTCTCCGCAGAAAATACCAGCGACTTTCCGGAAAGCGCCCAACTCTGCATGAAATGCAGTACTAAGGCCATGATTAAAATGGACGGATGCATGACTTGCCTAAATTGTGGAGACTCTAAGTGTGGTTAAAAGGCGTACGCATTCTCTACCGAAAAAATACAAAAATTTATCGTAAACGTTTTGTTTGAAGACACACCCATGGCGTTATAAATTTAGGTGTCTTGCACGTTTTTTTCATTTCATTACGTTGTAAACACCACGAATATCGTTATTTTTAATCCACGAGCTTCCATAAATACAAGCTCGCAATGCTTCGATAAGGTTGCCAGCGTTTTGCTTTGGCTTCCATCGTGGGGATGTCCATTTCAGAGTCATCAAACAATATTCGCATTCCTCTTTGCAGCCCAATATCCAGGGATGAAAATATATCCGTTCTTCCTAATGAAAAAATCATAAACATTTCTGCTGTCCATCGGCCAATACCGCGCAATGCCATGAGCCGGGAGACCACTTCATCATCATCTGCTTTTGCAAGACGACCAAAAGAGAGTTTGCGAGTGCGGACGGCCTCAGCAATACCTTGAATATATTCAACCTTACGGTTAGACAATCCGCATCCTCTTAACGCTTGATGATCTTGCTTTAAAATTAAGGCCGGGCGATATTTTTTACCCACTAAAGCGCGAACTTTTGCGTCAATGCTTGCAGCCGCTTTAACTGAAAGTTGTTGTGAAATAATGGCGTTGATTAACGTATCAAAGGGCTCTCGTACGAATGGGTCAAATTCACACGGGCCATGTTGTTTGACGACGCGCCCCAAATAGGGGCATTGTTTAAGCTGTTTGTATGCCACGTTGAGCTGATTAACTGAAAACTGTGTCATAATATTGAGTTGTTATTTAACAGGCTCAAGTATACCCTATCGTTGCAAAAAAATGAGATTCCAGGTGCGACGTTTTACGTCGTGGATAAATCTGGATAACTTGATTATTGAAATGGCTTGGAATAACAAAGTGGGGATTATACTCGCTGAAAATCTACATAAGTGCCCGGCCATAATTATTTTAACTCGATTTCTGCAGAATTTTTCGCTTAAATCTAAGGCGTAGCGAAACGAGCATAGTGTGCTATGTGACTGGAGCTGCAACGCGAAGTCACGTGAAAAAGACCAATAAATGTTAAAATAATTATGGCGAGGTACTTATACTCATCGCGTATGAAATTAAAAGGGAGGAGGATTTTTTGCTTGAACATGGCGGCAAATTACGAATGGCCGCAGCGCGTTATCATATTCCACTTGATGAATGGCTGGATTTGTCTACAGGTATCAATCCTAATAGCTGGCAGGGTGCAACCGCACCGCTCACGAGTTGGTCGCGTTTGCCTGAAGATGAAGATGGCTTGTGTGAGGCGGCTGGTGCTTATTATGGTGTCACCGATTTACTCCCTGTTGCCGGATCTCAGGCCGCCATTCAAATATTACCAAACGTATATCCACAAAGCCGGGTCGCCGTGTTGACGCCCAGTTACAATGAACATGCTCATGCTTGGCGTCGAGCCGGTCATCAGGTTGATCTTATCGGCGAAAATCAATTAGAGACGGCCGTTGATTGCCACAATATCGTGGTAGTAGTTAATCCTAACAATCCCACCGGTCTTTGTTTCGCCCCAAAAACACTATTGCATTGGCATGAACGACTTGTGGCGCGTGGAGGCTGTTTGCTGGTGGACGAAGCTTTTATGGATGCGACGCCTGATCACAGCCTGGCACCTTATGCCCATCGAAAAGGCTTGATTGTCTTACGATCACTGGGTAAGTTTTTTGGTTTAGCAGGCGCGCGAGTTGGCTTTGTCTTAGCGGAAAAATGTCTCTTGAAAAAACTTGCCGACGTACTCGGCCCATGGACGATCAGCGGTCCTTCACGCTGGTTCTCGACCCAGGCATTGCGTGACCAGGACTGGCAAATGGTAATGCGACAACAGCTTAAATCGAACGCGACACGCTTAAGCCAACGGTTAACAGACTACGGTCTTTCACCCGATGGTGGTAGCGCCTTATTTCAATTTATGGTGACACCGCAAGCTAAAATGATTCATACCTATTTAGCACAACAAGGTATTTTGACACGGCTGTTTAATGACCCATATCCGTCTAGCCTACGTTTTGGTTTGCCTGGTACTGAGCTGGAATGGCAACGATTGCAACAGGCATTGGCCGATTTGAATCTCTCACCAGTGCGGGAACAATCAGCTTGAAGGCGCAAACTTTAATGATACAAGGCGCTACGTCTGATTCGGGTAAGAGCACACTGGTAACGGGTCTGTGCCGATTATTGCATCGCCAGGGCATCAGCGTCGCCCCGTTCAAACCACAAAATATGGCGCTTAACAGTGCCGTCACTGTCGATGGAGGCGAAATTGGCCGTGCTCAGGCAGTGCAAGCTCAGGCTTGTGGTTTAAAACCCCATACGGATATGAATCCTGTGCTACTCAAACCGAACAGTGACTCGGGATCACAAATTATTATTCATGGCCGTGTTGTAAATGAAATGGATGCACATTCTTATCACGCATTCAAACCCACCGCGATGAGAGCGGTACTTGAATCATACCAACGCTTGCAACAACAATACGAAGTGTTGCTGGTTGAAGGCGCGGGTAGCCCAGCAGAGATCAATTTGCGTGATAACGACATAGCTAACATGGGTTTTGCTGAAGCCGTGAATTGCCCCGTATTATTGATCGCCGATATTGAACGTGGTGGTGTTTTTGCTCATCTTGTGGGCACCCTGGAGCTGTTATCAAAATCTGAACGGGCACGAGTGGTGGGTTTGCTTATTAACCGTTTTCGGGGTGATGCTGCGCTACTCCACCCCGGCATCGACTGGTTACAACAGAGAGTGAATAAACCCGTCATCGGTGTTTTACCTTATTTGCATGATTTACACCTGGAGGCGGAAGACAGCCTTAATTTAAACCCTCATGCAGGAAGTCAGAGCGATGGTTTACGCGTGATCGTGCCTCGCTTACCTCGACTGAGTAATCACACTGATTTAGATCCACTAAAACTGCACGATCAAGTTCAACTTTATTTTGTTGGTGCAGGTGAAGTGATTCCTGATGCGGATTTAATTATCTTGCCGGGTAGCAAAAATGTGCGTCATGACCTGGCTTGGTTACGTGAGCAGGGTTGGGAAAAAGTGATCCAGCGTCATCTACGTTATCATGGAAAGTTGATGGGTCTATGTGGCGGCTATCAGATGCTGGGAGAAATGATTTCTGACCCGAAAGGTATTGAAAGCCAGCCGGGGTCCAGTCAGGGGCTTGGGTTGTTGCCGATGAAGACTACTCTGACAAGAGAAAAACAACTTTGCAATGTGCAAGGTCGCTTGTTTTTTGAAAATGCGAAGGTGAGTGGTTATGAAATTCATATTGGCGCGACGGAAGGAGCGGCGTTGTCACGACCTTTGTTACACATAGCCGGAAGAGATGAGGGTGTGATTTCAGCAGATGGCCAGGTTGTCGGTACTTATCTGCATGGCCTGTTTGAATCAAAAGCGGCTTGTGATGCCTTGCTGCGCTGGGCTGGATTGAATCAGCCTGAGACCCTTGATTATTTTGTCCGTCGTGAGTCAGATATCAACCGATTAGCTGATGTTTTTGAAAAACATATTGATAGACAACAGTTGGCAATCTTGCTCGGTTTATCCGCTGAAAAAAAAGTCTCATGTCAATGAAGCAGTTCATTTTAGGGGGTGTACGTTCGGGAAAAAGTCACCTGGCCGAACAGGCTGCACTGGATAGTGCTTTGGCCGTAACCTACATCGCAACCGCCTTGCCCGGTGACGAAGCAATGCAACAACGCATCGCCCTGCATCGTCAGCGCCGACCAGCAAGCTGGACAGTGGCAGAAGCGCCTTATGCCTTGGCCACATGCTTAAAACAACATGCATCTACAAAACGTTGCTTGCTGATCGACTGTTTGACTTCATGGCTAACCAATCTACTGTGCGCCGAAAATCAGGCACAGTTTGAAAAAGAATTAAATGAATTCCTGGAAACTCTGCCGACCTTGCCAGGACGCATTATCTTGGTCAGTAACGAAACCAGCATGGGTATTGTGCCGCTGGGTGAACTGACACGCCGATTCTGTGATGAAATGGGTCTGTTGCATCAGGCCGTTGCTCAGCAATGTGAACGGGTTACATTGTGTATCGCCGGTCTCCCCCACATTTTAAAAAACGAAAGGGTTGAGTCGTTAACAATGAAGGAATAGTAATAATGGACAAGTCCGAGTGGTTAAAAGTACCCAGTGCCCAGCTCAACGCCGAGGCTCGTGCTGCCGCAGAAGCACGCCAGGCCATCTTGACTAAGCCGCCAGGCGCTTTGGGGCGTTTGGAATCGATAGCGGTGCAATTAGCGGCGATGCAAGGTAAAGAACGACCTGTGCTGGATCAAGTTCGTATTGTTGTTTTTGCTGGCGATCATGGTATTGCCGCCGAAGGTGTCTCAGCATTCCCGCAAGCGGTGACCGCTGAAATGATTCGTAACTTTGCCCATGGCGGCGCGGCGATCAATATTCTGGCACGAGAGCTCAACGCAAAGCTGGAAGTGATCAACCTCGGAACGGTCGTTGATCCTGGCGCTTTATCTAATGTTAGTAATCAACAACTGGGCTCCGGAACTGCCAATTTTGTCAAAGAAGCGGCCATGAGTGAACATCAATTAGCGCAGGCCATGAATGTAGGGCGACAAAGTGCTGAACGGGCGGTGACCCAAGGGGTCGATCTGTTTATTGGCGGCGAAATGGGGATAGGCAACACGTCCGCCGCAACAGCGCTGGCCGCAATTTTGACTGATGCCACAGTTGAAACTTTAGCAGGCCCGGGGACAGGGTTGAACTCAGACGGTGTATTGCACAAAATTAACGTGATTAACTCCGCCCTTAAATTACATAAAAAGCAAATAGACTCGCCTGTGACGGCGTTGCGTTACTTCGGTGGTTTTGAAATTGCCGCACTGGCCGGTAGCTTCATTGCCTGCGCGCAAATGGGTGTACCGGTACTCGTGGACGGATTCATCGCTGGTGCAGCGGCTTTGGTCGCCAGCCAACAGTGCGTCGGCGCAGCCGATTGGTTACTCTATTCTCATTCTTCTGCCGAACCGGGTCACCAACACATTTTACACGCATTACATGCCGAGCCGTTACTTGACCTAGGGATGCGCCTGGGGGAAGGCAGTGGTGCTGCCGTTGCTGTGCCGCTACTCCGCTTAGCTTGTGCATTACACAACGACATGGCAACGTTTTCTGAAGCTGAAATATCTGAAAAGTTATAAAATGGCAATGAATACGACGATTGATTTGCTGCGCCATGGTGACACAGTAGGGGGAACCCGTTTCCGTGGCAGTACTGATGACCCATTAACTGAACTAGGCTGGACACAGCTCTGGACAGCGGTAGAAAAAGAAACCTTTTCTTGGGATCATATTATTTCTTCTCCTTTGCAGCGTTGCGCGGATTTTGCGCAGGCGCTGGGGCAGCGTCACGCTATACCGCTGACTTTCGACGAACGTTTGAAAGAAATGCATTTTGGTGCCTGGGAGGGACGTTCGACCGATGAACTGATGGCGACAGATGCTGATGCACTGCAGCAATTCTGGACTGACCCTGTAAAGTATACGCCTCCAGACGCAGAATCACTGACACATTTTTCAACACGAGTGCTGCTCTCTTGGCGAGATATTGTGAACCGCTATTCAAATCAAAAAGTTCTGCTGGTCACGCACGGTGGCGTGATTCGGGTATTGCTCTGCCATATCCAGCAATCCCCCATTAAAAATCTTCTGGAATTCGAGGTTAAACATGCGGCACTACAGCGTATTCATGTCGAACTTGCTCAAAAACCGAATTGTTCCACCCAACTAAAGAAGCACGCATGATTCGACCGTTGCTTATCGCCGTTCAATTTCTAACGCAACTGCCCGTGCGCCTGAATTTTGATTTAGACGAAAAAGACGTAGGCCGGTCTCTGATCTATTATCCATTGGTGGGTTTGCTGATTGGCACGCTGCTTGTCGTACTCGCTTTCATCTTAAATAGCGCACCCACACTGCTCAGTGCGGCTATTGTGCTGACCTTTTGGGTTGCGCTCACTGGCGGTTTGCACCTGGACGGCCTGGCAGACAGTGCCGATGCCTGGGTAGGGGGGTTAGGCGACCGCGAAAAAACACTCGCCATTATGAAAGACCCTCGTTGCGGCGCTGCCGGGGTTGTCTCTATTGTTTTATTGTTATTGATGAAATTCGCCGCACTCCAGGCGATCATAGAAGCAGACCAGCTACTCGTCTTGTTATTTTCACCTCTACTGGGCAGAACGGCGCTGCCCTTATTGTTCATGACGACACCTTATGTTCGAGAGCAAGGGTTGGGCTGGATTCTTGCCACTTATTTGCCTCGCCGCGCCCTTATTTACGTTATGATTATTGTCGCCATAAGCACACTTTTTTTAGCCGGAAATAATAGCCTGTGGTTGATTTTAATGGCCATGTTTATTTTCGCTTTGTTACGCAACATGGCAATACGCCGCCTCGGTGGAATGAGCGGCGATGTCGCGGGTGCTTTGCTGGAAATAATAGAAACCACCGTTTTAGTGGCCGCCATTTTGCTTTTGTAGGTATGACTTCCTCCGAAAAAAGAGGCGCCAGGTTAAGCAGGAACCCTTCAAGTTGGTGTATCACAATCAATTAACGCCTTAATTATTATGAATTCAGAACCTTTTCATGCTGTGCTCGCTAAAGAAATGATGAACGACCCCATTTTTAATAGTAGTTATTATGCCAAGTCTATCTAAGCTCAAAGACACATTCAGGTGTAAAAAATGAATGTGTGACCGAGGGTGTGACGTAGTTGATCTTCTCGTTAATCCTAAGTTTGAATATTTATATTAATACAGTTATAATAGCCTGTTTTTATTTATGAAGAATCTAGGGGTTTTGCGATGAAGGCCGATATACACCCAAATTATAATGAAATTGCTGTGACCTGTAGCTGTGGCAATACATTTAAAACTCGATCTACCGCTGGGCGTGATTTGCAACTTGACGTTTGTTCACAGTGCCATCCGTTTTATACCGGCAAGCAGAAAATGTTGGATACCGCAGGACGGGTTGATAAGTTCCGTCAAAAGTATGGTATCAAATAACATTAGAAATTTGGGCAGTACGATATTGAATTCGGAAGGCGTCTTTTATAGACGCCTTTTTTTTGCCTGTAGATTATTACTCTTTACGCTCCTTCCTTTATCGTCTGCTTTCAGTGTGGAATTGGGCTGTCGCGCCTCTGAAATTAATGAATGGTCAAAAATATCCTATGTTTATGATGGCGATACTGTTAAGTTGCATGATGGGCGGGTCGTCAGATTAATTGGCATTGACGCACCAGAGCGGGCAAAACACAGCCAGGTCGCGGAACCGTTTTCAAGACAGGCTACGACAAGGTTGCGTGCATTGTTCACTAAAAATAACAACATTGCTTTGCAATATGAAACAGAACGTTTCGATAAATATGGACGAACATTAGCACATCTATATTTACCAGATGGGCGTAATGTTGAAGAGCAGCTACTCAGAGCAGGATTGGCAACGACACTTGTTTTTCCACCCAACGTGGACAAGATAGAATGTTTGATGAACGCTGAAAATAGAGCTCGCAATTTACAAAAAGGGATATGGAGCCTGAAGGAAAATCAACTGAAATATGTTGGCAACCTCAAACGCGATACTGTGGGTTTTACTCGTTTATATGGTCAAATTGTACAAATTACATGTTTTAAGTCCGGGGCGCTTCTATCAATGGACGGCCCTTTACAGTTATATATTTCTAAAGCTCATATGAAGTATTTTAATCAGGGCTTATTGCATGCCTTCGTAGGCAGCAAAGTTGAGGTTCAGGGACAAGTTTATCGGTATAATAAACAACTACAAATTAGAATTACCCATCCGCTTATAATAAAACGGATGTAACTACTCTAACGAGTAGTTAGAGTTAGCAGTAATTGCTCAGATTGCCGCTGAAATCTGCCAGCTCAAGTCAAAAAATGTGAATTTACAAGGATAAATGATCATTTTTTCTAGGTGCCCTTTGGAGGGTAAATGATGAAAGGGCGGACTTCAGGGGTGAGCTGAAGAGTTACAAATGAATTTTATAAATATGGATAGCTGATGGAAAACGATTTAGCTAAGGATACATTGGCATATCATGCCCGCCCCCCCGCCGGTAAAATAGGGATAGTAATGACTAAATCCTGTGAAACACAGAGGGATTTGTCGCTGGCTTATACTCCAGGTGTTGCCGAACCCGTGCGTAAAATTGCCAAAGACCCTGAAGCAGCTTACCAATATACGGCCAAAGGAAATCTGGTCGCTGTCATTACGGATGGTAGCGCTGTTTTAGGCTTGGGGAACGTGGGTGCATTAGCCAGTAAACCCGTGATGGAAGGCAAAAGTGTATTGTTTAAGAAATTTGCTGATATTGATGTATTTGATATTGAAGTAGACGCCAAATCTGCAGATGATTTTATTAATACTGTGGTTGCCATTTCTCCTACTTTCGGTGGGATTAACTTAGAAGATATTGCTGCACCACATTGTTTTTATATTGAAAAAGCACTAAAAGCACGTTTGAATATCCCCGTATTTCATGACGATCAGCACGGCACGGCAATTATCGTTGCAGCAGGTTTATTAAACGCATTAAAAGTGCAGAAAAAATCGATAAAAGATGTGACAATTGTTGTCATTGGCGCGGGTGCTGCAGGCATTGCTTCTCTCAATTTGTTGAAAGCGATGGGGATGTCAGCAAAGCACATTACCTTGGTGGATCGTCAAGGTGTCATTCGCACTGGGCGCAATGATCTAAATGAGTTCAAACAAAAATTTGCGAAAAATACAGAATGTCGTACTTTAGCGGACGCGCTGCTTGGTGCTGATATTTTGTTAGGGGTTTCCGGTCCGAACCTGGTTTCAGCAGAGATGGTGGCCAGTATGGCTGATCGCCCTATCGTTTTTGCTTTATCTAACCCGGATCCAGAAATTTCGCCTGCCGTTGCCAAAGCCGTGCGCGATGACTTGATTATCGCGACGGGTCGCAGTGATTACCCCAATCAGGTTAATAATGTTCTCGGATTTCCATTTATTTTTCGGGGTGCTTTGGATGTCAGGGCGACGATGATTAATCAGCAGATGCAAATCGCGGCGGTTCATGCCTTGTGTCAACTTGCTGAAGAACCCGTACCACAGGAAGTCTTAGCCGCATACGGATTATCGCAGTTGCAATTTGGTTCAGAGTATATTATTCCTAAGCCGGTTGATGCCCGATTACGAAAACGAGTGTCAGCAGCCGTAGCCAAAGCGGCGATTGAATCCGGTGTAGCGCAACGAAATTACCCATATGAACTCTGATCAGGAGTTGTAAAAAAATCGCCTAAACTTAAGCACGCAAGGAACGTTAATGAAAAAAGATACAGTTACGTTTACTGATAACGCGACCGGAAAAAGTATAGAATTGCCCGTGATGCGTGGAACAGTTGGCCCACCGGTGATTGATATCAGCAAATTTTATAAAGAGACGGGGTATTTCACATTCGACCCCGGCTTTATGTCAACGGCGAGTTGCCGTAGCAAAATCACTTACATTGATGGTGATGCTGGTATTTTACGTTATCGAGGTTATCCGATTGAGCAACTCGCTGCAAAAAGCTCATTTATCGAAGTGGCCTATCTCATGTTATATGGTGATTTACCCTGCGTCTCAGAGCTGGAACGATTTACGGCTTTAATTCGCCGTCATACCATGATCAATGAAAGCCTAAAAAGTTTTTATCAGGGTTTTTATCACGATGCCCACCCCATGGCCGTTATGGTCGGCGTATTTGGTTCACTCTCTGCTTTTTATCATGATTCTCTGGACATTAATAACCCGGAGCATAGAGAGCTGGCGGCCTTGCGCATGATTGCAAAAATGCCAACCATTGCGGCGGCGAGTTATAAGCACTCAACTGGAGAGCCTTTTACGTACCCAAAAAATAAACTGGGGTATTGTGGCAATCTGCTGCACATGATGTTTTCTGTTCCCAGTGAAGACTATCAAATAGATCCCGTTGCCGAGCGTGCATTAGATTTAATTTTTATACTGCATGCAGATCACGAGCAAAATGCGAGTACTTCGACGGTTCGTTTGGCAGGAAGTTCTTCGGCTAATCCTTTTGCCTGTGTTTCATCAGGTATTACTGCATTATGGGGGCCGGCTCATGGCGGTGCGAATGAAGCGGTTCTTAATATGCTTGATGAAATTGGCGATGCCAGCCAGATAGAAAAATATATAGCCAAAGCCAAAGATAAATCAGACCCCTTTAGGCTGATGGGCTTTGGCCATAGAATCTATAAAGAATATGACCCGCGAGCAACCATCATTCGTCAAATGTGTCATGAAGTGCTGGCTAAACTGGGGAAAGAAGATGACCCTTTATTTGAATTAGCACAAAAACTGGAAGAAGTGGCGCTAACCGACGATTATTTCAAAGAACGTAGCTTATATCCCAACGTCGATTTTTATTCTGGCATTATTTACCGAGTTCTTGGCATACCCGCAAATATGTTCACGGTGATGTTTGCCGTTGCGCGAACTGTGGGCTGGGTGGCGCAGTGGATGGAAATGATCTCAGACCCAGATCAACGCATATCACGTCCACGTCAGTTATACGAAGGCACGAGTTTACGCGATTATGTTTCTATAGAGAGACGCGCTGGCTGCGACCTTGGCAAAAAGTGAAATTACTTATTCAATTAACCCCTTGAATCCGCCATTTCAGCGCTGATCTTCAAGGGGTGCCTAAAAAAATAATTATCTACCCCTGCTAATATACTTTATTAGGTTCATTGTCGCTGTTCGTTGAAAGTGACAAAACTTTTATATTTTGATGCCGATATAGTTTTAGTTAGAGTGAAAAGGCAAGAAAGCGACTCAAAAACAGATAGCCCCTTGAATTTATGTCTCATATTTGAGACAATAGTGGAAATTATAAAAAATCTGCGGGCAAATCTAAACTACACAATTAAATTAATAGTGGTCGCGTCTAACGTATAGAATCTGAAATTGCTTTCTGACGATGACACGAACACTCCCATTATGTAAAAGTAAGAAGTGGAAGTAATGCATGGCGAGAGTAAATTTATTGATGGGTTTATGGTCTTCATCTACCCTCCTCGTAAAAAAAATGTTGTCGTTGTGGCTGCTTACTATTTTAGTGCTCCTTCTTGTCGCATGTGGTGGTGGTAGTGGTGGCAACGGTGATACGAACTTAGTTGAGGAACCAAAAGCATCAACCGTCGCGCCTGACGCAAGCGTAACGTTAAGTGGCAAAGCAACCTATACATCCTATTCAGTCAAGCCCGAAACCGGGCTTGACTATAGTATGCCGACTGAATTGCCGATACGTGGTGCGGTGGTGGAGTTACAGTCGACTGATGGCCTTGTTTTAAGTCAAACCAATACCTCCAGCGAGGGCGTGTATCAATTTCAGGTCGTACCTGAAAATAGTGTCGTCATTGTCGTCAAAGCGGCGTTAGGTACGCCACAAAACCCCGATACTAAAGTGGTTGATAACACACAACAACAGGCGCTATACACTTTGTTTATGCCGGTTCGTGTCCGTACGACCGATCTTCAACAAGACTTTAATGCAGATTCAGGCTGGGATGGGCAGCAGTATTCAGGCGTTCGCGCTGCGGCACCTTTTGCAATTCTTGATACTCTATATGAATCCCAAAAACTGGTGCGCTCAGCAAATAGCAATGTACTCTTCCCTACTTTGTTGGTGAATTGGAGCGAACGTAATATCCCTTTCTTCGGTCGCGTAGACAAAGGGGAAATAGGAACCTCTTACTACAGTTCTGATCGCCAAATTTATATTCTCGGTGCTGCGGGAGTCGATACAGATGAGTATGATTCGCATGTCGTTGCCCATGAGTGGGCTCATTATTTTGAACATGTATTTAGTCGTTCTGACACACTGGGCGGTCAACATGGATTAGATGATATTCTGGATCCAACAGTCGCCTTTTCTGAAGGTTTGGGGAATGCCTTTTCTGCTATGGTGCTCAATGATCCTCTTTATCTTGATTCTAATGGTGATCAGCAAAAGATGATTGCGATTAGTATTGACGTGGACGCTAATTCGAGACCGGGTTCTGCTCGTGTCGCTTCGGGTATACCTATGGATGGTTTTTATTCCGAAGCCTCCATTCACGAAATCTTGTATGATTTGTATGATCGTTCAACCGATGAAAACCTGCAATTAGGATTTACGCCAATTTATAATGCTTTAGTCGGTAAACACAAAACTTCATTAGCTTTTACTTCTATTTTTAGTTTTCTTGATGCTTTGCTTACACTTAATAATATTGATGAGTCCGGTGTACGCCAGTTGGCTTCGAGCGAAAATATTCACGATGGTGATCAATATGAAGCCTACTCACAACGAATA
This sequence comes from uncultured Chromatiaceae bacterium, assembly GCA_964421045.1. Lineage (GTDB taxonomy): Bacteria > Pseudomonadota > Gammaproteobacteria > JAADHS01 > JAADHS01 > JAADHS01. The sequence goes on along the minus strand of CAYQVF010000002.1, from coordinate 37,466 downwards.
TATACCGTATTGTCAAGTGATGGCACTCGTGTAGAGCAAGATATCGATGGAGATGAATTACAAACTTGGGAGATCTACGGTCGAATCGGAAACAAAGCCAATAATAAATTATATAACCGCTTGTTTTTTAGATATAGTGCACCCTCAAAGGGATGCTACACTATCAAAATAATACCAAAGTTAGGTGATGTTTTTATCTATGTGCCAACGCAAGCGAATCTCATTGATCGCTCAGGATTGGGCGGAAATGAGCTATATCGCATTAACCTTGATGCAGGACAATCCGGTAGTCTTGCTGTGGGCAGTAAGTATGCGGGTACAACGTTCACTGCTCAAATGTCACTAACACCTGGAGAGTGTGATGAATAAAAAAAATTCGACAATCACTTTAGGTACCATACTGATGAGTCTTGTTCTGTGTTTGTTTACATCGCTAGCCTATGCAAAAAAATCTTCAGTGCCGTTGCAGCTAGACTATATTATAGAATCAACAGAGAACAATGTGACCACAACTCTGCTGGAAGTCACTGCTCTAACCTCATTACAACAGGTCAAAATAACGGTAGCACCTTATAAAAATATGGAATTATTGTCTGTAGAAAAAGAAACTACTTTTAATGAAGTTGTAAAGGGTCAGATCCTGCGCTTTAAGATTCAAACGCGGAGAAACAATAATGCTGATGTTGCTTATCTTTCCGTAGGCTTACATGCTTTCAGAGAAAATGATAGTGCGCGTCACAGCATGCTCAGCATTCGCTATGGCGAAATACAACAAGTTGAGGCCGTATATAAAAGTGTGGCGGCGCCACCAGGAAGCGGCCCTATGCAAGAACGAACGATCAAAATGCCGGCATCTCTGCGTTAAATCTAAAAAATACAGTTGGAGGTCGAAGGTTAGATACAAAAATTACGATAGACTCGTGAGCACACAAGAAAATGTAAAATGGAGCCACAATACACCTGAAAGTACGCAGTTCAAAGATGTTTATTACTCAACAACTGATGGATTGGCAGAAACAGAAAACGTATTTATTTTAGGGAACCAGCTCCCTCAGCGCTGCCTGAATCAACAACATTTTGTTATCGCTGAAACTGGATTCGGCACCGGTCTGAACTTCGTGGCGACGATAGCTCTATGGCTCAAAACGGCACCACAGCATGCGCAACTTGACTATATTTCTGTAGAAAAGTACCCGCTATCTAAACGCAGTATTAAAAAAGCCTTAAGCCAATGGCCAGAGCTTGATATTTATACTCGTGCTTTGTTGCAAGTCTATCCCGTCAACATTTCCGGCTTTCATCGTTCTAAATTAGTCAAGAATCGAATATCACTAACTCTGATGATCGGTGATGCAACAGAGATGTATAGCCAGCTTTCCACTGAAGTTGATGCCTGGTACCTGGATGGTTTCGCACCCAATCGGAACCCTGAAATGTGGAGCGCAGAATTATGCAAGGAAATAGCCAGATTAAGCCATCCCGGTACGAGCTTTAGCACCTATACAGCAGCAGGGCAGGTTCGGCGAAACTTGCAACAGGCTGGTTTTACTGTAAAAAAAGTTACGGGACACGAAAAACGAGAGCGACTGTGTGGCCACTTTAATCAAGCAAGTAGCGTAATATCATCCGCACCCTGGTTTCATCCGCCCAAAATAGCTGTTCCTGATCGAAAAAAAGCCATCATTATTGGCGGAGGAATAGCTGGGGTCAGTATGGCTCATACCCTGTGCCAGTCAGGATGGCAAGCAACACTTCTTGAGCAAGAAGATCATATTGCTGCGCAAGCTTCAGGAAATAAAGCGGGTATCGTCATGCCGAAACTCACTCTGAATATGGATGATTACGCTCAATTTCATCTCAGCGCATTCCTTTATACTATAAAATGGTTGCAAGGTATTCAGGCTCGCCAACCTTCTCTGGAGTGGCACCCTGACGGAATTTTAGAACTTGTTGGACAGCAACGTGGCACCCAACTGGCTAAACTCGATTTAAATAAACAAGTGGTGCAATATCTTACAACAAAATCTGCGTCTCGACTCGCAGGTGTGCCGCTGGAAAAAGAGGCGCTCTACTACCCACAAGCGGGCTGGTTAGCGCCAGCTCAGCTATGTAAAACCCTCCTGGAAGACTGTCCCACAATCCATATTGCCTGTAATCACACTGTTTTAGATCTACAGCAGCAAGCCGATCATACGTGGCAAGTGATTACCCAGAAGCAAAGCTATAAGGCTGAAGTTGTCGTTATTTGTAACGGGCCTGCTGCCAATCAATTTTGGCAAACGCAACATCTTCCTATTACACCTTCGCGCGGCCAAATTAGTTACCTACGGCAATCTGGTCACCCCCCAACATTACTTAAAGCGATTTGCTACGGGGGTTATGTTATTCCTTTAACAGAAAATGAACTGGTCTGTGGTGCAAGCTACGCCCCTGGTGATAACGTCGCTATACTCAGGCAGGCAGACCATGATGACAATACAAGAACACTACAACAGCATTTACCCGGGTTGATTGCAGATCAACAGCCGGTACAAGATGGACGAGTCGCTATTAGAGCAACCACTCTGGATCGACTTCCCATTGTAGGTCCAGTTGCAAATGAGGCCTTTTATCAACTCGCTTATCAAGATATCAGACTTGGCAAAAAACCCAGCGTATACCCATTAGCACAATACCATCCCGGACTCTATATTGCCTCTGGCCTGGGTTCGCGTGGGTTAACAACGGCAGCTATTACAGCTGAACTTATAGCTAACCTTGTTAATAACACTCCGCTAGCACTTAGCACCGCACTTTACCATGCTGTTCATCCCGCAAGATTTTTTATCCGAGCACTTCGTAAACAACAATCGCCAACTACGAACTGAACTGTTTACCCTTAAAAACTCAGTTGGACGAAGATCCGACTGTTTTTCGCCTAGCGAAACGCAGGCCTAGTGTGCTAAACCAAGTTTTTATTGAGAAAAAGCCGGAAATGAGATGTGGGTGTATGGGTAAATACATAAATTTATAACGCCACGGGTATATAACATTATTTTCCATTGTAATGTTATTTTGCCAAGCTATAATTATGAACAATGAATAATGACCTTATTTTTCAATGCGCACTCAAGCGCATAACTCGGTTTAATATAGATATAGCCCCTCGCTATGCTCACTGAAGCCGCGCCAAAGCAGTCTTATGGCATGGTGAGTTGGTTCTATTTTTTGTTAACGACACTCACTAGCCTTGGCTTTTTATGTACACAATTGGTTGTCAATGCAGTGCGCAATAAAACGCTGCTGACCGAAAGCTTGGACTCCCTCTTTTCTCCCGGTGTATATTGGAATTTTGTAACGGCAAATATCGCCTTATTAGCCGCTTCCGGCGTTTTGTTAGGCTTGACTATTGCTGTCATTGTTGTACGCGCATTGTTGCACTATAAATGTTGTAAAGGCTATTACATAGTCTTGGGTATTCAGATCATACCTTGGGTTTATTTTGCGATTTCCTGCACGAATTCATGAGTCCAAAAGAACGTTATGAGCGAGATTTAGAACTCCATGGCTATCAATGTGATCCAGAACAAATCAATGCGATAGAGCATCTGCAAACTCTTTACCACCAGCTTAAACGGCCACCAACCCACGAAAATAATTCATTTTTCTCTTTTTTTAACAAAACAATATCAACAAACCCATCGATTCAAGGCATTTATTTGTGGGGAGGTGTCGGTTGCGGTAAAACGTATTTAATGGATAACTTTTTTGCTTCATTGCCTTTTTCTGAAAAGCAAAGATGGCACTTTCAACGTTTTATGCAAGAGGTGCATCATCGCCTGAAATATTTTTCGAAAAACGCAAATCCACTACGTTTGGTTGCACAACAACTGGCTCCGTCGATGCGTGTTTTATGCCTGGATGAGTTTCAAGTCGATGATGTGGCCGATGCCATGTTGCTTGCTGGTTTGCTTGAGGCATTAAAGCAACAAAATGTCACTTTGGTTTTTACCTCAAATATTCGCCCTGATGACTTATATAAAAATGGTTTGCAACGGCAGCGATTTTTACCTGCTATTGAGCTGATAAAAGAAAATACAACAGAAGTTCTGATCGGCAGTGACATCGATTACAGATTAAACGCCACGGTAGTACCACATCGATATTTTACGCCTCTTAGCTCAAATTCTGAGCGTAACCTGATGCTACGTTTTATCGCATTATCCGGAAACAAACAACCTGTAGAAGCGCTTCTTAATATAAATAACCGCAATATAAATACTTTAGGGCAGAGTGACCATACTATTTGGTTTCATTTTGATGCGATTTGCTGTACTCCTCGTGCTGCTGCAGATTATTTGGCAATAAGCGCAATTTTTAGCACGGTCATCGTCAGTAACATTCCTCAGATGGATAGTTCGGCAGACGATATTGCAAATCGCTTTATTCAGCTTATTGATGCGCTTTACGACAATCGGGTTTTACTTATTGCCAGTGGACAACAACAGCCAAATGAACTTTATACTGGAAATCGCCTGGTATTTCCCTTTAAACGTACGAGCAGCCGGTTAATTGAGATGTTTAGCCATCATTATTCAAAGGAATCGCTTTCATGACGTTTACTATTGTTGGTCCCGGTCTTCAAGATACCCTTCATGTCACAAAATTACTACGGCCAACAGGCCTCCGAAAAATTCAGAAAATCGAAACCAAAAATGATATTAATGACCCAGAGTCAGACCAAAATAACCCGAACCATAAACGAGCGGCAACCTCGGCAACACAAGCCTATAAAGAAACAAATGAGCTCATTAAAAAAACTGACAGCATCACCGCCGCAGAAATCATGTCGCACCCCGTCATCACACTAACAAGTAGTAACACGATCGAAAATGCACTAGAAGTGATGCAAAATTATGAATTTCATCACCTTCCGATTGTAACGATGGAGGTCAAGCAGTTAATAGGCCTGATTTCGGAAAGAAATTTACTTCAATATTTAACCTCTGGGTACAGAGCTGAAGCCAGCGCGCCTTCTCCATTGGCAACAACACTCGAGACATTCATGAGTAAACGCGTTCTCACTGCTTCTGCTGACACTCGCCTTCATGAGCTTGCGGGACTATTTATAAAGCAACGCATAGGTGCCATCCCCATTATTGAGGAAAACACACAAGTGATCGGTATGATTACTCAAGGTGATGTATTGCGTACCTTAGTCGAATCTAACGCCCTGGAGCTCTGGGTCTAATTGCTACAGGTATTATCGATAGCCAACGGCTTGATGATAAAAAACCTGTGGTCTGCGCACCTACAATAGCATCTAAAATAATAATGTTTTATGGTGGTTTTGGTGCTTTCCTCTTCTACGAGTTAGAATAGGCGACAACCAGATAAAGGGGAGATACTAAAATGAAAAATAATAATAACTCCAAATTCGCATATTTCGGCATTGTAATATTGCTCAGTGCTTGCGCTCTACCAAAGGAAAAACAGACGATATTAACCCCGGCGATGGACAAAAATGCAGTACAAATAATAAATCAGGTGAAAACACAGCCTTCGATGATTTCAGGTGGCGGTATGGTTTATGATTTATTTGTTGGCGGTTACTTCAATGCACGGTATAATGACAAAACTAGCATACTGACATTAACCGATTTAGAAAATACGAATTCATGCCAATACTCAGAAGAGGGCGTATTGCAGATTAATGAGGGTACAATACCCGCCTACATTGATAGCTGTGACCAGTTATCAAGCGAAACCGTGCAAACATTGACCCAACAAGAACCTTAGGCGACGGTTCAAGCGAGTACACATAGTCTAAATACGGCAGTAGCGGGACGCTACTGTACAAGGATGGCGTGTAGGAACAATGTGCCAAGGACGGCACACCAAGGATGGTTATCAGAATGCGCATGAAAGACGCTTTGCCATCTAGCACCCCGTTCTGGTTTGCTCTTCGATCACCAAATTTCGAAATACAAACGACTATTTCCTGAGTTTTATCCCGATTTTTCAGTGAGCAATTTTAGGCCAATATTGCTTATAATCGAATTCAGGGCTGTGTTTAGGAACATGGCACTGCGCGCAAACCTTCTTTTTCGGCCAGTCAGAATATCCCGTCTTAGTTTGCCCACCCGACTTAACATGAGCTTGCCCGACACCATGACAAGCTTCGCACTGTACATGTTTTAAATGGGATGTCACATCACTATCAATGAAGCCCCCCTCTTTTGTAAAACCAACCGTGTGGCAACCAATACAACTGGGGTCAAAAGCCTTGTTAACACGTGATAACGAACCATACGCTTTGGCATGACGACTGCTACGCCATATTTTATATTCATCAATATGACATTTTTTACACGCATTAGCACCGATGTAATCAGCCTCACCTGAGCGCCTTGCCTTGCGTAATACGACTGATTTTTGATAGGCGGCTTTAACTTCAGCATTATAAGCATCATACCAAACCTGCATAGATGCAGCATCTGGCACGGCCGGAGGCATAGGTCGTATTTGATGTTTATAACTTACAATCCGGGCATTATTAATTGTCAAATTTACCTGGCCTAAGCGCATCCCTCTCGACCCGGCCTGAAGAACCAAAGTTCCGTTCTCCATGAAAGGTTCGCCATATTCTTCATAAGCCGATTTCACCAACACAATATCTACGTTATCCAATGGCAGCTTATTTTGTACTGTGGACCAAGGCATCGTCGTTGTAACAAACGTGATATAGCCCTTATTTTTAGCTTTTTGTAATTGCTCATCAAAAGCAACGGTGGATTGGCTCAAGGACAATGCTTCCTGTAACGGAACCGCAGGGGGGATAGAGTCAACATTAAACCAAGAGAACACGGCTAATTTTTTTCCATTCCGCTCGAAAAGCTGTTCCTGAGCAAAATATCCCTGCTCACTATTGCTTAGCACCCAAGGGAATTTTTTTACTTGCAGTGAAAAATCTAGCCCATAAGCCAGATCATTGAACTGTACTGCCACGGCATCATAATCTAAAAGCGCGAAGCCCTTTAATATGAATTGACTGATCAATTTGTCGTTCGCAGTATGACTGGCCAATAAACCGCCACCTGAAACCAGAAAAAGATCTTTATGTTCTTTCCGCAAATCAGCAATCACACTGGCTCGCCGTTTCAGGCCGCCCTGGTTGCCGAACTCGGAACACCCGCAAGGCTCCAATTCTCCGTCCAGGTTACTGGAATACACCAAAATCAAGGGAGAAACCGGCTCCGCTGCGACCCATTCAACCGCCAACAATAATAGAAGTAAGGCTCCAAATTGTATTCCATTCAACATCTATTTCACTACCTCAATCATAACCACACCGTTATTGTGTAAGCCAACCCTAGCTATAGGACAACAAGGAAGCCGACACATTCCTTAATCTAATGCTTAACTAAACAATTTCACTAATAATCATTGCTTTACGGGTTACCCCAGAAATAGTATAATTATTTTACATCGTATCTTGACTATTTTTGTCAAGTACTCTAGACTTAACACAGCATTCATAGTGAATTAATCAGAGGTTAACTTGCTTGAAACATCAATTCAACAGGGTTACAGACCCTAATAGGGGATAAAAATGAAACTTTCGACTAAAGGCCGTTACGCAGTGATCGCAATGATAGAACTTGCTTTGAACGAAAAAAAAGGACTTTTACCTCTAGCTGAACTTTCTCTATCTCAAAATATTTCAATCTCCTATCTGGAACAACTGTTCTCTAGGCTTCGTGGCGCAGGCCTGGTAACTGGAGTCCGGGGTCCACGTGGCGGGTATCGAATCGCGAAACAAGCCAATGAAATCTCTATTGCACAAATCGTTTCAACCGTTGACAGCAATACGAATTTAACACCTAAATCAGGTGCCAATGAAGAAGCCAATCAAATTTGGTCTCAACTGAGTTCTCGCATCTATAATTATCTCAATGATATTACTTTAGAAGAAGCGGTCGCATCAAACGCGGTGATATCGAATAGTGTTGCTGATGAAGACATACTGACAAACAACGACATTCCAGCACCCGCGACCCCTCAAGCAATAGCGGCCAACCAGGCTAGTGCGGCATAAGGTGATTTCTACCCAAAAATACATCATCAGCATAGGATAAGAAACCCATGGCATATAGCGATAAAGTTCTTGATCATTACGACAATCCCCGCAATGTGGGGACATTTAACCAAGACGATGCCAATATCGGTACTGGTATGGTCGGCGCACCCGCTTGTGGTGACGTCATGCGCTTGCAAATCAAAGTAGGTAAGTCTGGCATCATTGAAGACGCTCGTTTTAAAACGTATGGCTGTGGCTCAGCGATCGCGTCAAGCTCTCTGTTAACGGAATGGGTAAAGGGACGGACGATTGAAGAAGCTCAACAAATTAAAAATACAGATATTGCAGAAGAGCTGGCATTGCCACCCGTCAAAATACATTGCTCTGTTTTGGCAGAAGATGCCATCAAAGAAGCGATAAAAAATTACACGGAAAAACAGAACAGAGAAGAGGTTGCATAGGCAACCTCAATAATGAGGCTATTGTAGGATGTGGTATATCCCAGTCACATCCTGTGACACTCACCAAAAAAATAAAGGAATAGAGACGCACTTTTTAAGTTGATATTGGAAAACACTTCTTTGCTCAAGTCATTTGGCGCAGGTTTCTGTGTACGAGCAAAGCGGCAGCGATGAGGGCGACCCAACCCACGGTGGTCATCGCTAGAGAATCTTCTGCAAATCTATCGATTCAACAAACGTTGCTTGCTTCCAATCATTACTTTTCTCATACACGTCATTGACATCCTAGGCTCGCGCACGCCTAAACCCAGGGTGATAATAACTGAGGCAATAAACTTTAGCCCTTGCTGAATTGGCCTAATGCGCGTGCTTTTTGAGAAATTTTCAGGGTTTCACTCCCTATTAGTCGTTATGATGAATTCTCTTAAGGGGCGTACACGAAATTTTCTTCGATGATCGTTACTGAAAATTGCCTGGTATTTAAAATGCCAACCCTATCACAATCACTTTGTGAATGACGTAACACTCCGGACATCTTCCTGCTTACTGTTATCAAGACAGCTTATCCTACGCCGTTAACCCTGATGGACGAGAGACAAATAATCTCATTATAATTAGGTGAAGATTGAACCGTATTATGACACTTAATAACACTATTTCGAATCACATCAAAAGTCACGAACGCGCTGTAATTCACAATGCATCCTGGCTGAAGCGGTTCCTTAAGTCTGGCACCTACTTAAGGCTGCCTGCAGCAAACTTACAACAATTTGTCGCCCAATTACAAGAAATTCCCGTTCGTGGCGGTCAAAATATCGTGACACAATGCGCAAAAGCAAACCACTATTACATTATTAAAGAAGGACGTGGAAATGTCACACGGAGAAGCAATAATGAAAATGTAAATTTAGCTGTTGTCTCTGCGGGCGAAGGCTTTGGTGAAGATGCGATTATCAGCCATCAACAACGTAATGCAACCGTCACTATGCTTGAAACAGGTAGTGTCATGCGTTTATCCGCCGAATCTTTCATGTCATTGATCGTATCGCCTATTATTAAACCTATTTCATATGAAAAGGCACTTATTGGCACCGCTTCAAATAAAGTTCTTATTGATGTTCGTTCGAAGGAAAGACATTCAAGCAATGGACTTAAAAACAGCATCAACATTCCTCTTATGTTGATTCGCAGCAATATACAAAATCTACACCCTAATCAAAAATATATTTTATATTGTGATAATGGTCAAACCAGTTCTACAGCCGCTTTTATACTTACCCAAGAGGGGTTTTCTGCAGAGTATATTGAAGGAGGCATTGCTCTCCAAAAAACACTTAAATCGCCCAGGAATAAACAATCAAATACTCAGGCACCCTCTCATTTTGCTTTAGTCACGAATGAAGATGCGTTCGAGGAAGTCGATATCGACATCGAATCTGAAATCGCCAACATCCAGGCTCAATTGGAAAGTCTTTCCGATATCGAGGCGGCTATTGAGAGTACAAACAAAACGGATCACCCTATAGAAGAAAGTCGACTCTGGACTTCGACACCTTTGCTTGAGCCTGGTATGACGGAAGAAAAAAAGGGTCATGAAAAGCCAGAACACGGGTGGGTTGATGACGTCACGCTCTGGGAAAACATGCTCGGTTATCGATCCGATCCAAAAATTGATCAACTTTTGGAGGCTCATGAAGAAATTACACTAACTGAAAAGAAAAAATCTTTTAGTTCCCAACAACCCCACATCGCACGTACTGTGGTACATACAAGCCCAACGTTGTCGACTAATACCGCACCGAAAAAAACAAAAAACCAAAATAAGCGGCTTAAATATGCCGTTACTGGTACAATAATAACTTTAATTTTTATTGGCCTTTATTCGTTTGCTTTCTATGCTGATGAAAAACAGTTTTTTAAAGACAAATTAAGTGTATTTACAAATTCAATAATACAAGACACTAACGACCTGATAAATCAGGCCATGACGTTTAGTACACAGAGCACCCAAACAACCGCCATAATTAAAGAAAAGCAACAAAAAAAACCCCGGGATATCGACCTGAAAAGAAAACAAACCGCGCTAAAACAAAGTAAAAAAGAGGCGGAGACCGAATTTAAAAGAAAATTAAAGTTGAAAAACGCACGACTACCAACGCCAGTTGACATAGAAATAACACCTACGAATTCAAATGCACCGACGACAACGGAGGGTTCAGCTCAAACAATGCCCACTGAGACGTCATCAACCTCAATAGTGCGCATAAGACGACAACAACCAGAAGCCAGCGTAATTCCCCTAGCACACTGGACACCCGAAGCAAGCGATCCAGGTTCCGGCACACCTTGAGCAACGTGTTTATTCGAGTATCGTTTTTTCACCATATTCAAATAAACTGGTCTTAAGTGGCCATCCTGCGTCATTTGTGACAATCACCGACCATTCCCCTGTTAATTGAGGTGATAATATCTTACTAGAATAAGCCCGCCAGCGATTAGACGTTACGCTAAATTTAACCTCTGCCATCATCTTGCCCTTATATTCCCAGCGATGGATAACTTGTTTCCCTTTTAAATTGACGAGTTCAGAAAAATAATAAATTTTGTCGATATCATTTTTCAGCATTAGCACAGAATCTATCGGTTCTCTATCGATGATCGCGCTGGTAAATTGAGCTCTGGACACCTGACCTGTCAGATTTTCTTGAGCCAGGCTTGTTGCCCCCGCACCTAACACAATAATCGTCATTATTACTATATTTTTAGAAAGGATATCCATGCTTCTCTTCCCTTAGTCAAAAAAACCACTCTACTTTGTATTACTAGCGATTTTGTATAATAATACCTAAATCTTGCAAGAGTTCGCACGGACTCAGAACAAGCTCTTGATCCGGATAAAGAGATGAAACGTTTCGAAAACAACAAGAAAAGTTCCACTTAACGTTATCATTTATTATATGAATCAAAAGCTTGTCTTTCGAAAAGACCATCACTTGCAGAATCGGGGTAACAATTGAACCGTCGCACAAAGATCATCCCCTATAAACAGAGCAGGCGCGCCAAAGAATGAAAATTTTCTCATCACTTACCACATTTTTGTACCTTCTTGTATCCTCAGCGGCGTATGCTGGCCTCAATACTTGGACAGCATCTGGGCCAAACGGAGGCATGATCCAAGCCATAAGCATAGATCAAACAAATCCTAATATTATTTACGCGGGCAGCGCAGACAATGGCCTCTTTCGCTCCATAGATAGCGGCACCAGTTGGCGCGAAATTAATAATGGCCTGACGACACTTGATATTCAAGTCATTACTCTGGATCCCAGCTTATCAACTACACTTTATATCGGCACCTCAACACATGGCATATATAAATCGATAGATTCAGGTAATACCTGGGTCGCCATCAATACCGGTTTAATTAATCTCAATGTCTATGCCATACAAGTTGATCCCAATAATTCAAATATTATCTATGCAGGCACTTTCGGCAATGTCATTAAAAGTCTCGATGGCGGCGCCACCTGGGGCGTCGTTGGCAACAGGGCAAACATACCCAACCGGCTCTATTACAATGACATCTACGATCTCCAGCTTGACCCTAATAATAGTAATACCGTCTATGTCGGCACAGCCAGCGGTGGCGTTTGGCGTAGCCTCAATGGTGGATTACCCGACTGGGAAGAACTTAATAATGGTTTGGAAGAGGTGAGTGCGAGCAATGTTCGTCGCTTGCGATTTTTCAACAGTCGATCCCTAACAATCAGCAGTGATGGCAATACTTTATATGTTGGCACACAAGGTGATGGTATTTTAAAATCAACAGATAGCGCGGCAAATTGGACGCCTGTAAACAATGGTTTAACAGAAGAAACCATCCGCATCCTTGCTATGTTACCAGAGGACACCACGACGGTTTATGCGGGCACCAGCACCGGGTTATTCTTTACTAGAGACAGTGGCGCAACATGGGCCGAATCTTCAACTGAAATGAACGTGCTAAGTCTTGTCATTAACCCTAATAATGCCGCCGAACTTTTCGCAGGAACAACGGAGGGTGTTTTTAGAAGTACGGATAGCGGCGTAAACTGGGTTGCTGTCAATGATGGCATTAATAGTTTCGCGATAACCGAGGTCGCTGTTCATCCCACAAACTCTGACATTCGCTATGTGGGTTCACGCCATAGTGGCATCGCGAAAACAATAGACGGTGGAATAAATTGGTTTTTTGTTAATACGGGTATTTCTGACTTACGTGTTCAAAGTATTGTCATATCACCCAGCGCTCCGGAGACACTTTATATTGGAACGAAGAGCGGAGGCGTATTTAAGACATTCGATGGAGGCGTAAATTGGAATGCCCTGCTTTCAGGAATAGGTAATGCCGACGTACGTAAGCTTGTTATCGACCCAAACCAGCCCCATATTATTTACGCGGGCACAAGAACAGGTCTCCTTCGTTTAGTCGATGAAGATCTTAACAATGACGGTACCCTAGATAACGGTGAGGATTTCAATAATAATAACATTTTGGATAATACCTGGAGACCTATTAATAATGGCATTGTGGGTCAACATAACATTATTGTCCAAGCCATTGCCATTGACCCTGATAATACGAGCACCCTTCTAAGTAGCACGGCATCCAGTGGTATTTTTATTAGCACAGACTCAGGTGCAAACTGGAGTAATAGCTCTGTGGGCTTAACTAATCAGTTTATCTACACCCTGGCCATCACACCTGGCAATGCTAATACCATTTTTGCAGGAACACGAGGCAGTGGTTTATTTAAGAGTATTGATGGCGGTATGAGCTGGTTCGCAATCAATACTGGCCTTGCCAGTAACGATAACGATGGCATTGTAAATATCAATGCCATCATGATTGATCGCACTTCACCTGCGACGATTTACGTCGGCACACAAGATAACGGTGTATACAAATCAAGTGATACGGGCAATAGTTGGGTAAGCTTAAGCAATGGCCTCACCAATAACACCATCAACAGTTTAACCCTCGTCGATAGCACCCCGCCGACACTACTGGCCGGCACGGAGGGTCAGGGTGTGCTCGAAATTCAATCCTCGGTCAGCTCTGGTTCAGCAACGTTAACCGAGGCCGCTATTCAAAATAATAATGGCGGGGGTAGCATTACATTCCTCAGTATATTGCTCTTATTCGGGCTGACGTGGGTGCGTCTATTTTGGAAAAACAGCTAAAAAAACACGCACTACGGCGTCAAATAGATGACATTGAGAACTTTATGTCTCTATGTAACATCGCACACCCACTAGAAAAATAATTATTATTATTCAATAAGCTAACTCGTTATCAGAGCATTAAACAGTATTGGCATCGTTAATGCTTCTCTATGATTGAAACCATTCAACGGAGGGTATCGTGATGCTGAGCTATCTCATTGAAGCTGTAACACTCGCATTTTTTATCGGAAGCCTATTGGGCGCTCTTGTCGCCTACCACTTTAGCTGTTCTCATTTTAAAGCACAGGAACCTGTTGAGAGTAAAACGCCGCGACAATAAAATTTCATGATGCCAGTTCGCATTGCTCACGGAATTGCGGGAACCTTGTGAGCAATGCAGATTTGGTTTCTTCCCTTAGGAACGAGCACGTTCCTTATTGTCAATTTCCCCCGGTGCTTTTTCTATTTCGTCTGTACCCGGGTTTCTTCACCGTTTTTACTTTTCTTTTGGGTGTGCCTCTTTCCATGCCTGCCGGCTGCCATGATGGAATTAAATGTCGCTTACCATTACCGATCAAATCTGCTCGCCCTAATTTACGCAATGCTGTACGTAAAATAGGCCAGTTATTGGCATCATGGTAGCGTAAAAAAGCTTTATGCAAGCGGCGACGTGTCGCTGCTTTGGCAGTCCAAACTACTTCGCTTTTCTCTGTTACTTTGTGCAACGGGTTTTTATTAGAGTGATACATCGCTGATGCCACTGCCATAGGAGAAGGCAAAAAATTCTGCACTTGATCAAGACGAAAATTATTTTCTTTTAACCATAAAGCCAGTTGCAACATATCTTCGTCGCGAGAACCTGGGTGCGCCGCTATAAAATACGGAATTAGGTATTGTTCTTTCCCTGCTTTTTTTGAAGCTTCATCAAATAATTTTTTAAAAGTATAATAAGAAGAAAGTTCTGGTTTCATCATTTTAGATAAGGGGCCAGGCTCAGTGTGTTCCGGTGCTATTTTCAAATAACCCCCCACATGATGGCTGGCCAGCTCCTCAATATACTCTGGTGAACGCACAGCTAAATCATACCGCAGACCGGAAGCAACCAATATTTTCTTAATACCACGGAGCTTTCTTGCTTTGCGATAAAGCTTGATGAGTGGAGCATGATCGGTATTTAAATTTGAACAAATTTTTGGAAAAACGCAAGAAGGGCGACGACAATGGGCTTCAATTTTTTTATCGTTACACGCCAGGCGATACATATTCGCCGTTGGCCCACCTAAATCAGAGATAATGCCGGTAAAACCCGGTACCGTGTCGCGTATGGTCTCAATTTCGTTCAAAATCGATTTTTCAGAACGATTTTGAATAATTCGACCCTCATGCTCGGTAATAGAGCAAAAGGTACAGCCGCCAAAACACCCTCGCATAATATTGATGGAGAAGCGGATCATTTCATAAGCGGGAATATTCGCCTGCTCATAAACAGGATGGGGAACACGTGTAAAAGGCAGCTCAAACACTTGGTCTAACTCCGCCGTAGTCAATGGCAACGCAGGTGGATTCATCCAAACTTCTTTTCGTCCATGACGTTGCACGACAGCACGCGCATTACCCGGGTTCATTTCACCATGGTAAGCACGGGAAGCATGCGCGTATAAAACAGGATCATCTGCCACTTTTTCAAAAGCAGGAAGGCGGATGACTTGCTGTTTTGTAGTTTGTACCGACGCCATCGTTGGAATATTAGCTGGAATATAATCAGGGCGATGGGTTACCGGCCTGGAGTCGATATGCCCTAAATTTTCGGCACTCAGTTCTTGCCAATCTTGGGGTATATGATCACGTAGCAACACTGTGCCTCGAATATCATTCAGCTCTTTTATAGGTTCTTTTTTTGACAAGCGATGCACAATTTCAACAATTTGTCGCTCGCCGTTACCGTAAACCAACAAATCCGCTTTAGCATCTACCAAAATCGAGCGTCGAATTTTATCTGACCAATAGTCATAATGCGCTAATCGCCGTAAACTGGCCTCAATACCACCGAGAATAATGGGTACATCCTTGAACACCTCGCGACAACGCTGCGCATAGACAATAACAGAACGATCAGGTCGACGCCCGCCTTCCCCTTTTGGCGTGTAGGCATCGTTGCTGCGTCGCTTTTTATCCGAGGTATAACGATTGACCATAGAGTCCATGTTACCCGCGGTGACACCAAAGCAAATATTCGGCTTGCCTAAATGCATAAAGTTCTCAGTAGACTGCCAGTCCGGCTGAGCAAGGATACCGACACGAAACCCCTGGGCTTCTAATACTCGACCAATCACGGCCATGCCAAAACTGGGGTGATCAACATAGGCATCACCGGTCACCAAAATAACATCGCAGGCATCCCATCCCAAGTTATCCATTTCTTCGCGTGACGTTGGCAAAACGGGCGCCACACCAAAACGCTTGGCCCAATAGGGACGATAGGAAAAAACAGGTTTCACGTTGAGGCCGACTCTAAAGAATAATACATAATAAAATCAAAAGTATAACACTTTCGACCTGAGTTTGCGTGCGCGCTGTGACACATTACGGAACAAGCGCTTCAGCGCTTGTTATACTACAGGCTTTAATCACTGCGTAAAATTCTCACGACATGAAATTCATCGACGAACAAGAAGCAATAAAACTAAAAATATTTGAATTGCGCACCGATCATCGGGATTTAGATGATGCCATACGCCATCTTACAGAAGTACCCTATATTGATCAGCTACAACTGGGCCGACTCAAAAAGAAAAAGTTGAGACTAAAAGACGCGATTTTAAAGCTTGAGAGCAAACTCATTCCGGATTTGAATGCCTAGGAGGCTGTCCAAGAGGAGCGATCATAGTGAGAGCAAGCCCCTTATGACTATTTTCAGCTTTTACTGCTTCAAGTTATTAAGAAACGTGTACGCTCTTAACCCAAAAAGTACAATCCTATGTTCAAGTTTCTGCGCTGTACCCCATCACTTTTGTATTAGTGCGATACGGATCTAAAGTTGCGATCGATAGCTGAACATGGAGCCTCCGTCTAAAACATTTTCCCCTGCCGTTACCTGGTGAAATATAGCAAGCTAAAGATTACGATAATAATTAGGATTTAAACTAAAATCATAACGCCATGGGCATATATTGTCTTGAGTACTACTCAATAAGGAGAAGGTATGAATTACCCCTTTATGACCGCAGGTTTAATGATGACCGTGGTATTTTTTTCCACCGCCATGGCCAATGTCGCCATCAGCGACAAGCTGACTTTTTACGGTGATTCGCGTATTGGTTTTTACTCTCTGGATCGTGATGATCGTGACGGAAAGCAAAGCCGGACAAGTGAACTTAGATTGCGTCTCCGACCAGGCATTAAAGCAAACATCAACGACAAACTCAGCGCCAGTATCCGTCTGGCCGGTCGGTATTCCACAGATGATCGCAATAACAACAATTTTGAATGGTTTTCCAGCATCCCAAAGGGAGACGGTTTACGGCGAGGCGACTCGACGGTTGATGAACTTTATTTAAATTACCAGCCTGCTTCGAACCTGGAATGGCGTATTGGTCGTATGCAAACCAAGTTCGAACTGGATGGTGTGGCGAAAAAATCTTTGGATCGAAATAACAGCCCCAATAGCGACATTACCTGGACCGATGGTTTGTATTTGAAATATACGCTTTCCAGCGATTGGAAAGCGCATTTTATTGTTCAATATAATGACAAAAACGGGTCGACCGAAGTCCGGCGCTCACCGCTTAATTTTGACGATGGCGATAGTCGCATCAGTTATTTCGCCGCATTGGAAAGCAAAACACCAAAGGGGGCTTTTATTCAACGCGGTATTGATCTCACCTACATTCCCAGCGCCTTGCGTACTGACGATACAGAATTAGGTAATATTGAGGACTATATTGCCTTAGTCGGACGTACCGCAGCCCGTTGGCCAATGGGCAACAGGGGGATGAAGTTTATGCTGGGAGGGGAATTAGGCTATGCACTCAATACGCAAACAGAAGCGGCAGCAAAAATTGGTGGCAACAATGAAGTGGGTGGAATGGCAATACAGGTGACCTTTAATTTTATCGATTTTATCCCTTCCCACAGTTTTGGTCTTGTCTTAGCGCGTGCCGAGGCAGGTTGGTTATTGTCACCTGATTTTCGCAGCAACAACACGCTAATGGAAGGGCGTTATAAATGGCAGTGGGCAAAAAAACATAAAATTGAAGGGCGACTGCGCCAACGTGAAGATATTGATCAACTGACGACAAAAATGGAAAAGAGAACCGACCTGGATCTCTATTTCAGATACACGTATCAATTTTAACTTCACTATTGTCTAACAACTTCACACCGTCCAGAAGGCGATCTGAAAACAAACTTTCAGACTCGCCTCTGGGTCACCTGTACGTACTACTCCCTATTTCCACTTTTTTAAAAATAAGTGAGAATATACTTGGAGATTAAAGATTTATAAAGGGAATACGTATTGCTTAGCACTTCTTCACATTACAATATTTTCGAACTTGTCTGGCTTTTTCCTACATTTTGAATAGAGGGCTCCCTACCACTGCACATAGGGCAGTTGAATTACGATTAAGTATTTTAAAAAAGGATTTAAAGAATTTAATCGAATGAATAACAATAAAAGTATCGCTAGAGAAGCGGCCAGTCAGCGACGCCATTACCGGCTCCTGGCGCCTTTAAAAGTCAGTTTGGATGGACAGGAATATACGACTCAAAATTGGAGTGTCGGAGGTCTGTCCATTCATGACTACGGTGGCATCGTAGAGCGATTTGACGAACTTGATGCTCAAATTGCCGTCACATTTGGTCAACGTAAAATTTACTTTAATACTCGAATTCGCGTATCGCGTTGCGATGCGGATATGCGGAAAATCGCTGTAGAGTTCTTTTCTCTTCAAAAAAAACACGAAACCTTACTGAAATACTTTTCTGATGCCCTGATTCAAGGAAAAATGGTGTCGATTGACGGTATCATCCGGCACATCAATAATATACCGGTTACCCCCGTTTCTGAAAAACCGGATTTACCCCCTGATGGATCAATACCACCGCGACGTCGATCTATTAAAACAGGGATGATTAGTGCACTATATTTGCTATTGGGTCTTTTTCTCAGTTACTACATGATCAATACCGTATATACGAATATCTTTAAGTTACGCGTGGACATGGCAACCATTACCGGATCAGACCGACTCATCAAAGCCCCTGTCTCCGGTATTATTGATAAAATTTATGCCAATACAGGGGATCATGTCTCATCAAATGATCCGCTATTTTATGTTCGCAATGAAGACACACTAGAACAACTCGAAATGGCCAAAATTGAAATTCAGAACGCACAAATCGATCTGAATGAAAAAGAGCAACAGTTGAAAGCCCAACAAAAAGAACTTGAGAGCTATCGCAAATTCAGCACTCACAAATTACAGATCGCTAAGGTCAAAACTACAGGGCTACAGGAAAAGCTTCGTTTGGCAGAAAAACGTCAGATGCGAATAAGTCAATTGTACGCTGATGGTACGGTGAGCGAGGAACACCTGGATAATATTGACGAGCAGCTTGTTGAACTGCGAGCTGAGCTAGACGTTGCCATTGCTGAGCAAAAAATTGCCGACTGGGTTATAGAAGAAACCTACAATGGCTATTATTTTACCGATAAAGTTTTGGTAGGTGACGTTGATGAGTTAAAAACGGCTGTTACGGCAGCGCATCAACGGGTCACTCTGGAAGAAGAACGCCTTAAAATACTGGAAAATCGACTACAACGCCTGGTTATTCATGCGCCGGTTGACGGGAAAATATTATCTCTCTACCCTAACATACATCAACTTATAACAAAGGGTGAAGCCCTGTTGCTCATTGAGCAAAGTGATGGCCATCGAGGTGTTGAAGCTTTTATCTCAGTTCAAGAAATGGAAAACGTGGTTCTGAATCAATCTGCAAAAATCATAATTAACAACAAAAAACTCGCTTTAGACGCCAAAGTGATCGGCATTGAGCGCATGAGCAGAGAAGATGATATGCTGGGTTTTGTCCGTGTGAAATTGGAATTTTCAGAGGATAATACGCAAGAAAGCATTGCTGCTTTACCCTCTGGACTACCTGTGACAGTAGAGTTTTCCAGGGGCGCTGTTTCTGAATATTTTTCAGTTGCGAGTAATAGGTAAATTTTTCTCGTCTTAATTTTTTAAAGTATAGCTAAGAAAAAACAAGAGGGATATTGCTTCGTGCTAATGACTCAGTACAATCGTACTGCTATGCTCCTTATGGCTTTTTTTTTAATGTTGAATGCCACATGTTATGCGGAGCCAAAGAGTATGACGCTTTGGCCAAACAAAGATATTGCCCACAGCCTACTTAATCAACAAACATTAAGTACCGCCTTGCGAAAACGTGCTGATAAAGCAGTGCGCTTGATGCCTGCACCCATTAAATCACTACGTAGCGCGGGTGTGGTAGACAAAAATAGCTCTGAGCTGAAAGCAAGTCGCCGAGCCTTTCGCGATGCGGATAATGCCGCTGTTGCCGCTCTAGCCTATGTTGCTTTTGGCGAGATTCGTTATTTAAATTATGTTAAAAACGTTTTGTTAAGTTGGTCCAAAGTCAACATCCCTACCGGGCACCCTATAGATGAAACGCGGCTGGAAGGACTTTTGTGGGCTTTTGATCTAGTCAGTACAGAATTGAGCAATGAAGATGCATTGTTTATTCGGGATTATTTTCGTGCAATGCTCACAGCGAAAAGACACTGGAAATTTGGACCGAAAACCAAAAATAACAATCATAAAACGCACCACTTGAAAATGTTAATTCTGCTTGATCGAATACTGAACGATCAACAAGCTATGGCAATGGATCTTGCCGATGTTCGTGCACACCTGGGTATTAATCTTGATAAGCAAAGCGGCGTATCTATTGACTATATTGAACGTGATGCACTGTATTATCACGTATACAATTTGGAAGCTTGGCTAGAAATTGCCCTGCTTACAGAATGTTGTATTCCTGAGGTTCGCGCAGCATTTCGCTTCACCGCTGACCAATTGCTGAGCAATAAATTAGATGGCGAGTTTCTTCACTCCCAAGCGCCGATTGACCAGCAACGCGGACGGTCCAATTTTGAGTATGCCAAGCGCAATAGTCGGTTCAATGTGAAACGCGCGGCTCGCTCCATTTTGTCTTATTCTACGATAACAAGAGATCCATTAGCACCTAAACTTCAGCGACTCGTTCAGGATCGAGAACTTGAAGAAAAATTATCTTTTTTTTTCGTACGTAGATTATTATGGCAAAAAAGTTAGACTTCTCGCAACGAACCTTTGAATGGCGCGCGCAGGATATGCTGAACTTGTTCTTGTTGCTGGCAGCCTTATATTTTTTAATTACCTCTGTACCTAATCGTATTTGGCAAAATGAAAGTTTGCAATTAGCTGCTGCTCTAAGTGTTATTGGTCTTTGGCGTTATGGCTGGTGGTTCACACATTTTGTGCGTGCCCAAATTTTTTCTAACTTTGTATTTCCCCGTCAACGCCGGCAAGCTAACGCACTGTGGAACGAGGGTTGGCGACCCGGTCATTTGTATTTTATGATGACCACTTATCGTGAAGATAAGGAAGTCACTGAAAGAGTACTGGCTAGTATTCTTCGAGAAATACGCAGTGTTGGTGTGCCTGTAAAATTATTTGTTGGGAGTGGTGATTGTTATGATGAAAAAATTATTGAAAATTTTCTTCAGATACACGCACACGATATTGACTTGGACACCGTTATAGTCAGACAAAATAAGCCCGGAAAACGCTTTGCTATTGGTTTGGTGCTCAGAGCGATGTCACGTCACGGAGTGGGCGGAAACGATCCCGTTGTATTTATGGATGGTGATACCATTTTAGGTCGAGATTGTCTTCAAAAATGTCTACCTTTTTTTGCTATGGATTCCAATTTACAAGCCTTAACAACGGATGAAAAGGTGGAAATATCGGAAGGACCTGGCTGGGTTCGAGGCTGGTTGAACATGAGATTTGCGCAGCGTCATTTAGCAATGCAATCTCACGCATTATCAAACAAAGTATTAACCTTAACAGGACGTATGTCGGTCTTTCGAGCGGTCAATGTAGTCAAACACGATTTCATTCGAACAATCGAAGCGGATTATCTGGATCATTGGTTATGGCATGAATTCCGTTTTTTATCAGGGGATGACAAAAGTACCTGGTACTGGTTGTTGCGAGCAGGTGCCAATATGTACTACATCCCTGATGCATTGGTTGTG
This sequence comes from uncultured Chromatiaceae bacterium, assembly GCA_964421045.1. Taxonomy (GTDB): domain Bacteria; phylum Pseudomonadota; class Gammaproteobacteria; order JAADHS01; family JAADHS01; genus JAADHS01. The sequence continues at coordinate 15,415 of CAYQVF010000002.1, read as the reverse complement.
ACTGTCGAACGCATTGAGGGCAATGGCCGGGAGCGAATGCTACAAAACTTACTGCGTTGGTCAGGGAATGTACTGCGCAATGGCGCTCGAGCAATCGCTCTTGGCCCCCGCCATGTTGGCCCCTTCATTTGGTGGTGCATCGTAGATCAACGTATCGCCATGTGGACGACGTTAATCGGCCCGATGAGCGCCTTGATTTTATCGATATTTATTGACCCCTTTATGCTTGTTGTCTACTTGGTCTGGGTGTTGGCAACACGCACATTTTTATCCTTACTTCTCTATCCCTATGCGGGCCGTATTTGTGTGTCATTTCCATTTTTTTTGTTTATTAACCAACTGGTCAATTCATTCGTAAAAGTTTACTTGGTCTTTCGTTTGCCTAAGCAACGCTGGATGAATCGTGGCAACCAGAAATCTGCACGTACAGCTAATGGTGCCATTGAGGTGTTTCGTCATTATATGGCGGGTTATTTAACAACATTCTGGATTACACTCATGGTATTTTCACTATTAATTTATCTGGGAATTATAAAACCATGAGTTCATGAGTTAATGGATACACTTTAACAGGAATACCAACCTACGGAGAGGGAAAATGAAAGTGAAAATGAGTGTATTTGGGTTTAGCTATGCAGGTGTTTCTACTGCTTGTCCAAAAAAAAAGAGGAAAGGTCTTCAAATAAATAATTTTTCTATTTTGTTATTTATTTTGCTGTCTTTCGTAGCCGAAGCTGCGCTGAGTTGTTCGGACAATAATGTGCGTTACGCCCAAAGTAACAATCGAATCTATGTTGAAGAAGGCGCTGTTTGTACATTAACGGAAATCAATGCCCTGACTCTAAGCAAGTACAGCTCAGTAATACCCGGTCAGCTATTAGAAGAAGTTTCACCCGGGCGCTGGTTTTTAAAATCTGAGCTTCACATTACTGATGGTTCAACATTAGCTTTACATGGTACTGGAATTGGCGGTGATGTTGATGAATTGCGTTTACTCAGTGAAAATGAACCCAATGCCCGGCATATAAAAATCCAAGTGAAATACGGAAATATTGAGATTAACAATACTTTTATTACCAGCTGGGACCCTCTAACGCAGGAACCTGATACCGATTCGGGTAATGGTCGCGCCTATATTCATGTCAATTCGTTAGAAGTCGATGGTAATGCGCAGGAGTCACGTATGGATATCATCAATAGTGAGGTGGCTTACCTGGGGTATGAGGCAGCTGAATCTTACGGATTGGTTTGGAAAGTCCGAGGTGGAAATATAGACCCTACTATTTTTGATCGTGTTGATGTCTATGGCGACATAATAAACAGTTACATACATCACAATTATATGGGGATGTACTCATTTGGTGCTTTCGATATGGAAATAAACAATAATGAAATAGCAAATAATGAATCCTATGGTCTTGACCCCCACGATGATTCGGATTCCATAGTGATTACTAACAATGACGTCCACGACAATGGTAACCACGGTATTATTTGCTCGCGTCGCTGCAGTGACTTCGTGGTCACAGATAACGACTCTTATCGAAACCGCCATGGCATTATGTTGCATAGAGACACGAATGATTCCTTGGTTGAAAATAATAACGTTTACGATAACCGTGATACCGGCATAGCGGTCTTCGAAAGCCATCGCAATATCATCCGTAACAACATTGTTCGTAGAAACGAAAACGGAATACGACTGTCTCTGGGTAGTCACAATAATCTTGTCGAAAACAATCTAATTGAAAACAATGAAAAAAATGGTCTCTATCAGTATATGGGTAGTGATGCTCCAGAAAGCACGAATGGGCGCCCATCGCAAAATAACTTTGTTCGCAATACGGTTACAGGTAACGGAAGCTTGATAAAAGTTCGGGACTCAGATGATATTCTGTTCGAAAATAATATTTTTGAATACCAGGGTATCGCTAATGTAGCCATTTATGACTCGACTAATATTAACATTTTAAATAACACTCACGCGGTGACGCAATTTAAAATCAGACTTAATGGGAGCTCTGATTTTAACGGCAACGCAGTCATGGAATTAGACGAGGATGCTCGCGTTCATATCAATGAATTTTCAACATTGGAATTGCGCAACCCTCAAGGTCGTTTGCTTAACCCAGAAGAAAATTCAAGTGTCATCCATATTACAGTCGAAGGTTCATCGTTAACATTGAATACCGGTATGATCGGGACGACTTCAACCGTTAATGCATTACCGCTTTGGGCCTCGTTAACCAGCGGCGAGGTGGCGCTGAGCAAGCCCGCATTGAGCAATGGTCAATGGCTTTGGTCTGTTATCAGCACCACGGGCACTGTAAATGTTGAGTACCGTATCGGTGAGCTGTCACCTAATACACTTTATGAAATTAGAAAAAATAACGTATTTTTGACCGAGGTGACCGCAGACGAAAATGGAGAGGTGCGCTTTAGTGATTCTGCTGCCGAAAATGAAGTAGAGTACAAATTGATCTCTAGTGGCACACCCCTGGTTCTCGACGCACTCGCCGATACTTATGTCAGAGATGGTATTCACTTTGAATCTAACTTCGGAACAGTCCGCTCACTGGCGGTAAAAAAAGCTGGAGAAGGGTTCAATCGTGAAGCCTATTTCATATTTGACCTTACCGGTGTAACCACCGTAACCCGTGCTCGTGTGCGCTTCGCCATGGAGTTGTCGCGTGCCGGCTCAGTAGTAACTAATTTATATGCAAGTACCGCCAATTGGACAGAGAATACCCTAACCTGGAATGCAAAACCCGTCACCTTACAGTTATTGGGCAGTGTCACCGTGGACACCGAAGATTTTACATACTACGAATTTGATGTCACTGATTATATAAAATCAGAATTAAACCAGGAAAATACACAAGTTGGATTTACTCTGAAAAACCCGGTTAATAGTACGCCTGTGACAAGAGTGCGAGCGCGAGAAGGGGCAGAAAATGAGGTTCCCCAGCTGGACATCCAATCGTAAAAAATAGTAACGACTCAGCTCACCTCTGAGCCGTTACGGTTAACTTTGATTGCTCGCTGAAGTAGTTACAAAAAACTAAAATAGTCAAGAAACGTTGGTTTTGGCGGTATCGCTCACCGTCAAGACCCTCGCTTAAAACGATCCGTAGAGGCTATCCGAGAATAGAGACCCTAACAAAGAGAAATTATTTTTTATTGCCTTACTTTTAGCGAGACACTTCAATATTCTTCATTTAGCGACAGTTTTTAAAAAAATAAGCCCTCAATTCATTGTATATTTACAGACATAAAAAAATTTTCCATAGTTAACAAGCCATTAACTTAAGCAACGCTAACATAACTATGGCTCAATATTTGCTGTATTACTTCGCATAGCATTTCTATACAATTTCTCAAAAAATACCGACAAGGTCTTGCGAAACAACCCGCATAAAAGGAGCGTTTACTTCAGCTTATGAAAAAGAAAAAATGCACTTCAGGTTCTAGCCTTTTTATTCTTGTATTGACGTTGCTTTGCGGCTGGCAAATGGCGATTGCCGCAACTCCGGTGACCATTACTGCAAGTGACGATGATGGTCACATTCCAGAAAACACTATGGATGATGATTTGAGTGGTTCATCACGGTGGTCAGCACAAGGGGACGGACAATGGATACGCTACGATTTCGGGCATAGCCAATCGCTTAAAAAAATCCGTATTGCTTTTTACAAAGGGAATAAACGTAAGGCCTCTATTCAAATTCAGTCTTCAGACGATGCGGTGACCTGGGTGACTTACGTTGCTACAGAGAGCCGTGGTAACACAACAAGCTTTGAAGATTTTTTTCTGGGTGATATCAGCGCTCGTTATTTCCGTATAGTGGGCTTCGGCAATGAAAAAAATGACTGGACCAGCATTACCGAAGTTGAGTTTGTAGGGTCGACTTCAAATAATAACGATTTTACCGATTCAATCAGCGAAGTAACCACCACAGCCAGTGATTATGATAATCGCGGAAGGGGTTACCCTGCAGACAATGCAATTGATAATAGCCTAAACCCAAAGTCACGATGGTCAGCCCAAGGTAATGGCCAGTGGCTACAGCTGGATTCAGGTCAACCCAAAAACGTAGCCGGTGTTGCTATTGCATTTTATAAAGGCAATAAACGCACCGCCAACTTCACATTACAAACAAGTCTGGATGCAGTAACCTGGACGACCCAATTAGACAATCAAATCAGCTCTGGCACAACATTGGATTATGAAACCTTCACTTTCCCTGAGGTCTACACACAATATGTACGAGTGGTTGGCTATGGTAATTCTAGCAATGACTGGAATAGCATCGTCGAAATTTTTGCACTTGACGGAAGTAATACATCAATAGATCCCGTCAAACCCGTTGAAGACCCTATGAATGACTCGGGTAATTTTAATTTGAAAAAATGGAAATTAACGTTGCCCGTTTCTCAAAGCTTTTACTATGGAAATGGTCGCCGCTCTACTGCGGAAATCTTACCCTACGGGGCGAGCGGATCCACGGTAAAACCACTCAACGAAGGTTTTGAAGACGGAGAATTTTTCTTTATCAACAAAAATAAGGCCATGGTTTTCAGAACCGCATTAACCCGTCGCGGTACCACCACACCTAACTCGTCCTACGTTCGCACTGAATTGCGAGAGCTTTACGACTGGACACCTGGACAAAGTAGCGGTAGTGCCAACTGGAATAATGAAGGTTCACACAAGTTAGAAGCGAGACTAAAAGTCGTTGAATATTGGACAAAAGACCCGCAAACGGTAGTAGGACAAATTCACGCTAAAAACTCCAAAAAAGCACTCATTAAACTTCAATGGGATGGTCCAAATAAACCCGTACGGGCGATTATTAACGAAAATCCGAAATCTGGCAAACCCTTTAGTTTATATTTCGATGTCGTCGGTACCGCAGAGTTTAATTATGAAATCAGCTTGAACGACAATACGATGAGTATTACAGTCAATGGCTTAACTCAATCGGTCACTTTTGGGGAGAATGGCATGAGTGCTTCCTGGGACAAACATGTCTTTTTCTTCAAAGCGGGCAACTATCCACAAGCCGACAAAAATGGCGGTGGTTTCTTCGAAGTCCATTTTTTCAAACTAAAGATAGCGCATTCATAACCAGTAAAAAAATGGAGTGTCACGCACGCTGATAAAATAGTTAAGCGTGTTGATCATAGGCTAACACTTCAGCAACGATCCGCTGCGGGCTAATGGCCGTTAAACACTGTGTATGTCCCAGCGGGCAAACTCGTTTGAAGCAAGGCTGACAGTCTATCGGCTGTAGGACTATTTTTGCTTGATCGTGCATGGGTGGCGTGAATTTAGGGTCGGATGAGCCATAAATTGCGACCAAAGGTCGATTTAATGCAGCGGCAACATGCATTAAGCCTGAATCATTACTGATCACAACAGTGCAAAGTGATAATAAATCTATAGCTTGACCCAGTGAGGTTCGCCCCGCTAGGTTGTGTACGCTTACGTCTGCTAGACGACTAATTTCATTAGCTGCTGCTTTATCTTTCTCCGAGCCAAACACCCAAACTGTCCAGCCTTGAGCGACTAACTGTTTGGCCACCTCGGCATAATAGTCTACCGGCCAACATTTAGCGGGGCCGTATTCGGCACCAGGACAAAGCCCTAAAACCTGGCTTTGTGCTTGTTCTATGCCCAGAGCTTGCAAACTATCCTGTATGCTGGATGGCTCAACACTCAGCTGGGGTAAAGGAACCTCGGGGATGGCGTTTACTTCAGGGTCACTGGCTAATGCAACAAAACGCTGCACTGTCATACGCAAGCGTTGTTTATCTAAATAACGTAAATCATTCAGCAAACCCCAGCGAAATTCTCCTTTATAGCCGGTTCGTTTTTTTATATTAGCCCAAAAAGGAATTAATGCTGATTTGAATGAGTTAGGTAAAACGATCGCTTGGTCATAGGCTTTTGCGCGTAGTCCTCGTCCGATTTGATAACGTTGACCTAGCGCTAAGCGGCCATGCCCCAATGGCATGATTAAAGCCTCATGCACTTCGGGCATACGAGCTAAAAGAGGATGCGTCCATGCCGGTGCCAAGACATCAATTTTTAAAGATGGGTTGTGTTTTCGAAAAAAAATAAACAGACTTTGTGCCAAGACCATATCACCCACCCAGGAGGGGCCAATAATTAATAGGTGTCCTGATGTATTAACCACTAAAAATTCTATCTTTTTAATGCGTTGAATAAAGTCAATGATTACTCATTTTTTAATATGTATTCCGTACCACAATAGGGGCACTTGGCAACACCGTTTTCTTCAACAGGAAGATAAACTTGAGGATGGGAATTCCATAATTCACTTGTCGTTGCGGGGCAATGTAGTGGTAAATCCGCAGACGATACCGTGATACGGCCAGGCTTTGAAGATGACGTTGAAGTTTGCTCACTCACACTAGTTTGACCCACTTTACACTACTCCTTGAATTTATTAATCATTGATTTTTACATGATCTCTACACATGAGTTAACCACTCTGGGTGAGACGGGTTCCGTCCATGCACATAATCAAAGTACAGTGTTTGCAAACGCTCCGTTATAGGCCCTCGACCGCCTTGACCAATTTTTCGGCCATCCAGTTCACGAATAGGCGTTACTTCGACGGCGGTTCCCGTAAAAAAAGCTTCATCGGCAATATACACTTCGTCTCGGGTAATGCGTTTTTCTTTGATGATCAGTCCTTCTTCTGCGGCCAGGATAAAAATCGTATCGCGGGTAATGCCATCTAACGCTGAGGTTAAGTCCGGAGTATAGATCACACCGTCTCTAACCAGAAAAAAATTTTCACCGCTCCCTTCAGCAACACAACCTTCGGTGTCCAGCAGCAAGGCTTCATCGCAACCACATGCCAATGCCTCATGCAGAGCAAGCATCGAGTTCATGTAGTTCCCATTTGCTTTTGCTTTACACATGGTGGCATTGATGTGATGACGGGTGTATGAAGAAGTACGGACTTTAATGCCGTTTTTCATATTTTCTTCACCCATGTAGGAACCCCAAGGCCAGGCTGCAACAATTACATGTGTTTTAAGATTATTCGCTCTTATACCCATACCTTCGGAGCCATAAAAACACATGGGACGAATATAGCCCGATTCCAATTTATTTTCTCGCACGACCGTTTGCGTTGCATTATTAATTTCGTCTCTATCATAGGATATTTTCATGCCCAGAATATGAGCTGATCGAAATAAGCGGTTGGTATGCTCCTCCAAGCGAAAAATCGCTGTCCCTTTATCGGTTTTATAGGCACGCTCCCCCTCAAAAACGCCCATACCATAATGCAATGTATGGGTGAGTACATGCGTTGTTGCTTCACGCCATGGCACCAGCTCTCCATCGTACCAAATAACACCATCACGATCGGCCATCGACATCTGTTCTCTCTCCTACAATTATATATTAAGTTCCATCATATCATGCCAGATCTGACTTACGGCCTGGCGTTCTGTAACGTATTTTTGCGAGGATACTTCGGCACGCTCATTTTGCAGCTTATGTTTATGAACCTGGCTACGATAGCTTCGGTATGCATGACTCAGTACGTCTGCTTGTTCTGGAGTCAATACGGCAGTTGCTTTGCAGCTCGCCAGTAAACGAATATTATCTTCCCACTGTAACAGTTCCGGATATTGATGCGCCCAGCGTAAAACCAGATATTGGACGATAAACTCAATATCTGCAATGCCGCCTTGACCTTGTTTAATGTCAAATATTTCAGGGTTTTTTGTCGCTAGCTCTTGTCGCATCCGTTGACGCATCGTGCTCACTTCTGTTTGCAATTTAGCGGGGTCGCGCTTTTGAGCGAGTACCTGCTTGCGTACGGATTCAAACGAATGGCGAATAAGAGGTGAACCCGCGACAAACCGCGCTCTGACCAGGGCCTGATGTTCCCATGTCCACGCTTGTGTGTTTTGATATCGGGCAAAACTGGCGATGCTCGTCACCAATAAACCGGAGGCTCCGCTGGGTCGCAAGCGAATATCAACATCATACATTGCCCCTGTGGGGGTATGCGTCCGCAACATATGAATGATGCGTTGCGCTAAACGGGCAAAAAAAACGACATTGGATATGGACTTGTCACCCGTAGTAACCCCTTCTATATCTTCAGCATTATGTAAAAAAACAAGATCAAGATCAGAGCCATAACCCAGTTCATACCCCCCCATTTTGCCATAGGCAATAATGGCAAACCCCAGTTCGCATTGCGTACCCAGGTTATGATCAATAGGTTTACCATGACGCTGAACCAAATGCTGCCAAGCACACGCCAGCACTTTATTCAGTACCACTTCCGCAACTGCGGTTAAATGATCACTCACCTTCATTAAAGGCAGCGCTTGCGAAACATCAGCAGCAGCCACTTTAAGAATATTGCTCTGGGTAAATGAGCCCAAAACATCCATCTGATGTTCAAGGTCATTCTCGTTGACATGATGCATAAGCTGATTCATTTCTTGCGCTAAAGCCGCATGATCGGGCGGCGCATATAAAAAACGAGGATCGAGCAACTCATCCAGCAATAAGGGGTGTTGTGCAACATAGGCAGACACCCAGGGACTTGCGGCGCAGAGTTGTACCAGCTGAGACAGAGCCATAGGATGCTCAAGCAATAAAGCATAATAGGAAGAGCGACGACCAATGGCTTCCAACACGACCATCACCCGCAAAAAAGTAACGGAGGGTTTGTGGGTTTGAGCTGATGCAAGCAAGGTCAGCGGAATGAGATGATCCAGGCGGTCACGACCACGAGATGACAAGTAGCGATAACTTGCGCTTTCGCGCAGCGCTGTCAAACGATGAACAACCTCTTCGGGCTGCTGAAAACCCTGTTTTTGCAACACCTCATACGCTTGATCGAACTCTTTTCCTATGGCCCATAACGTTGCAAAATTTTGTTTATGTTGATCTTCGCTTGAGGGTTCAGCTTGAGGGGCAGCGAAGACTTGCTCAAAATGATGGTGTACGGTACGCATTATTTTTTGTAAGCAAGTATAAAACGTCAGCCAATCAGTGAAACCCATAGCGTAGGCTATTTTAAGTTGCTCAATTTCATTGCGTGGTAAATCATGGGTTTGTCTATCTGCATAAGCTTGCAAGCGATTTTCTGTGCGTCGCAAAAAATCGTAAGCCGTGATTAATTCATGCACCACAAAAGCAGGTAAATAGTTGAGTTCCAGCAACACTTGCAATATTTCAACAATACCCCTGGCCTTCAACCTGGGTTCACAACCCCCTCTAATAAGCTGGAACAATTGACCTATAAACTCGATCTCTCGTATGCCGCCTGCCCCCAGCTTAATATTACCGGCCAAACTTTTTTTACGGACTTGTTGAGCAATCAACAGCTTCATTTCACGCAGTGCTTCAAACGCTCCAAAATCAAGATATCGACGAAATACAAAGGGTGAAAGACTCTCGATCAGAACATTTCCTTGCTTTATATCTCCGGCAACGGGTCTCGCTTTAATCAGCGCATAACGCTCCCAGTCACGACCCTGTGTTTGATAATAGAGCACCATTGCATCAAAGTTCATCGCTAAAGCACCACTTTCACCAAAAGGTCGCAGTCGCATATCCACTCTAAAAACAAAGCCATCGGCCGTACTCGTAGTGAGCGCATCTATTAATTGCCGGCCTAATTTAACAAAATACTCTTCATTACTAATAGCGTAGGCACCACCCCGTGTTTCTCCCTCTTCAGGAAAAGCAAAAATCAAATCGATATCAGACGAAAAGTTAAGTTCATAAGCACCCAGCTTACCCATACCTAACACAACCAGGTGTTGTTGCCTCTTGCTTTGTTCGCCGTAAGGGACACCATAGTCCTTTTCCAGCCCCGGTTGTAAGCAACACAAGGCCGCATCCAAACACGCGCTGGCCAGTTCAGACAACGCTTGCATCGTCTCGCTTAAGTCTGCCCAGCCTGCTAAATCACGCCAGGCTATGCGTAACATTTCACGTTGTCGCCAGTGACGTAAGCGGGGCTTAAGATCAACCAGGTTAGTTAATCCCGCCAACTCTGCTTGAGCCCGCTTTTGTGCTTCACCCGGCAAGTAGGCCAAAAACAGATCGCCACTGCGGCACAAGTCATGCAAGCGTGCAGGCGCGTTAATGCACAACCTGGCCACAAAATCACTCTGCGACCACACTCTATAGAGCACCGTTTTCAACTCTGGGTTAGAAACAGGCCTAATACCTTCATCTATCGCTGCTTTCTCATACATGACCCAATACGCTTCAACACAGACTATGAGCGGCTCGGGCAAATTGCCCCAGTTAGCATTGGCAATAGAGAAGGCGCTCTTAATCAGTTCAGTCAATATTTTTCTTCCTTGAATGTGACAGAAGTCACATCAGTTTAGCAGCCTTAAGCTCAAGACTCCCAATTTAAAACCCGATAAATAAGGAGTAAAGAATGTGCACAAAATAAGCTCCGTATTGCGTCTGTGTGCACGTTTCTAAAATAACGAAAAATGCGAGAAAACTCAGATGAAATTTAAAGACTATCTTAAAATCATGATCATGAAGGACGCCTCTGACCTCTATTTAACAACCGGCGCACCCGCTAGCGCCAAAATACAGGGGTTACTGACGCCGTTAGAACAAAGCCCTATTCCTCCTGGGCTGGTCAATGAAATAGCTGAAAAAATCATGACCGACGAACAAAACAAAGAATTTCGTGAAAAACCAGAAATGAATCTCGCTCTTTCTGAACCCGGTATCGGCCGTTTTCGTGTCAATATATTCAAACAGCGCAATCAAGTGGGTATGGTCGTACGAGCCATAAAAATGGAGATTCCCTCTGCCGATAAGCTGGGTCTGCCTATGGTATTAAAAAAACTCATTATGCAAAAACGAGGTTTAATTTTATTTATTGGCGGAACTGGCTCGGGCAAATCAACTTCTTTGGCATCGCTGATTGATTATCGCAATACTAATAGTGCTGGGCATATCATCACCATTGAAGACCCCATAGAGTTTGTGCACCATCATAAAAAATCGATTATTAACCAACGTGAAGTCGGTGTCGATACTGACAGTTATGAAGACGCATTAAAAAATACCTTACGCCAGGCACCTGACGTGATTTTGATTGGTGAAATTCGTGACCGGGAAACCATGGAGCACGCTATCGCCTTTGCCGAAACAGGACATTTGGCCATTTCAACATTGCATGCCAATAATTCCAACCAAGCTTTAGATCGAATTATCAACTTCTTCCCTGAAGAACGTCACAAACAATTATTACTGGATTTATCGCTTAATATTCGGGGCTTTGTTTCTCAGCGCCTTATTCCGACTATAGATAAAAAACGTTCGGTTGCAATAGAAGTATTATTAGGTACTCCTTTAATTTGTGACCTTATCATGAAAGGAGAAGTGGGTCAGATCAAAGAAATTATGGAAAAATCTGAAAACTTGGGTATGCAAACTTTTGATGGTGCGCTCTTTCATATGTATCAAGACGGCAAAATCTCGCTGGAAGAAGCACTACGCAATGCGGACTCCCAAAACAACCTCAGGCTGCGTATTAGTCTTGCCGAAAAAGACCACGAAAAAGAAGAAGGAAAAAGCAAACTTTCGTTAGAAAATGAAGAGCTTGTTTAATACAAAAACCCCATCAGATCACTCTGATGGGGTTTTGTTTTAAAGCGCCTTGGAAGTGAGCGCAGCTACAATGCAGAGCTATGAAACACTACATCATGCCGCCCATACCACCCATACCGCCCATGCCACCCATACCACTCATATCAGGCGCACCTCCGCCTCCTTTGTCATCTTGTGGTAAATCGGCAACCATGCATTCAGTCGTGATCATCAGGCCAGCCACTGAAGCTGCATTTTGTAATGCGGCACGTGTTACTTTAGTGGGGTCAAGAATCCCCATGGCCAGCATATCGCCGTACTCACCAGTTGCTGCATTGTAACCAAAGCTGCCTTTACCTTCTTTAACTTTATTAACCACAACAGAAGCTTCATCACCGGAGTTAATAACCAGTTGGCGCATCGGCTCTTCTAGTGCACGACGAGCAATGTTGATGCCGACATCTTGATCGTGATTAATCCCTTTAATATCAGTAAGGCTGGATAAAACACGAATCAGTGCAACACCGCCGCCAGGAACGACACCTTCTTCTACTGCGGCACGCGTGGCGTGAAGTGCATCTTCAACTCGTGCTTTCTTCTCTTTCATTTCAACTTCAGTCGCCGCGCCGACTTTAATCACGGCAACACCACCGGCAAGCTTAGCAACACGCTCTTGAAGTTTTTCTTTGTCGTAGTCAGAAGAAGCTTCTTCGATTTGTGCACGAATTTGTTGTACTCGTGCTTCGATATCACTGGCTTGGCCTGCACCGTCAATGATCGTGGTATTTTCTTTGCTGATTTGAATCTTCTTGGCCGTACCCAGATCTTCCAATGTCACTTTTTCAAGGCTCAAGCCGACTTCTTCCGAAATAACCTGGCCACCGGCTAAAATCGAAATATCTTGTAACATGGCTTTACGACGATCACCAAAACCAGGTGCTTTAACTGCAACTACTTTCAGAATGCCACGAATCGTATTCACAACCAAAGTAGCCAGAGCTTCACCATCAATATCTTCAGCAATAATCAAGAGTGGCTTGCTTGTTTTTGCAACGGTTTCTAAAACAGGCAGTAGTTCACGAATGTTGGAGATTTTTTTATCGAACAACAAGATAAAAGGATCGTCTAGATCCGCCGTCATTGTTTGCTGATCTGTTACAAAGTACGGAGAAAGATAACCGCGGTCAAATTGCATGCCTTCAACAACATCCAGCTCGTTTTCTAGAGTGGAACCTTCTTCAACGGTAATCACCCCTTCTTTACCCACTTTCTTCATCGCATCGGCAATGATGGTACCGATAGCGTCATCAGAATTAGCTGAAATGGTGCCCACTTGAGAAATTTCTTTGTCGTCATTGCAAGGCTTAGATAGTGTTTGCAAGCCGGCAACTGCTGCTATAACAGCTTTATCAATGCCCCGCTTCAAATCCATGGGGTTCATGCCAGCAGCAACTGCTTTCATGCCTTCGGCCAGAATCGCTTGTGCTAATACAGTGGCCGTTGTAGTGCCGTCACCAGCAATATCAGAAGTTTGTGATGCAACTTCTTTGACCATTTGTGCGCCCATGTTTTCGAATTTATCATCCAATTCGATTTCTTTAGCAACCGATACGCCATCTTTAGTAATGGTAGGGGCGCCAAAAGATTTATCTAAAACAACGTTACGACCCTTAGGGCCTAATGTAACTTTAACGGCATTAGCAAGTATGTTTACACCTGCAACCATGCGATGACGAGCGTCATCACCAAATTTTACGTCTTTTGCTGACATAGTTTTTCCTCGGTAAAAGATTAAATAAAATTAATATTTAAATTAATGTTAATGATGGGGGTTTAAAGTTAACCCAATACAGCCATCAAATCATCTTCACGCATTACAATCAGGTCTTCACCGTCTACTTTTACATCAGTACCCGAGTACTTACCGAAAAGCACAGTTTCACCTACCTTAACGTCAAGAGGACGAACATCTCCGTTATCAAGAATTTTACCGTTGCCAACTGCAATAATTTCACCCCGGCTTGGTTTTTCAGTTGCGCTATCTGGAATTACGATACCGCCCGCTGAGGTACGCTCTTCTTCCATACGGCGAACAATGACACGATCGTGTAAAGGACGAATGCTCATTGGTGTTTTTCTCCTTACCTTGAGTCTTTGAAAAAATAACTAAATATCTAAATGAGGCATGCTTTAGCACTCTCCTCACCTGAGTGCCAAATATGATAACGGCGAAAACAAAATAGTCAAGAACTGTTTAGTGTTTTTATATTTTAGGTCAACATTGATGATGTCGAAAAAAGAGAGGGGGGCTTCTATTATTTATTTTAATTCAAAGGCTTACAGAATAATTAACCCTTATTTATCACGATGAAAATCCCCTTCCAGAGTTCGCGGTCCTTCGGGGGGACGATATGTTTTTTGCTCTCCCCCAGAGAGGATCGATCGCTCAAGTATTTTCAGCGACAGCCAGTGTCGGGCTGCAGGAACTAAAAAAACAAACCCCGCAATGTCCGTAAAAAACCCAGGGGTCAGCAACAATACCCCGGCAAACAACAACATCAAGCCCTCAATGAGCTCCTGAGCGGGTAAAACTCCCTCAGACATATTAGCCCGAACCCGCTGCAACGTTGCAAACCCTTGTAAACGCAACAAATACGCACCGACAACCGCAGTCAATACGACTAAAAATACCGTTGCTACAGCACCAATCAGACCCCCTATTTTTATTAGCAAATAGATTTCTATGAGGGGTACTAATATAAAAAGTAAGATTAAAAGTCGAAACATGTCAATACCTCGTCCAATGGTTTTACAATCCATAGCTCGCGTTTTTTGTCGCGGCTTTTTTATTATGTCTGTTATTAAAACACGGCTTGAGCTATTTCTAAAGCCTGGGGCTGGGGCGATTGATCAAGCATAAAATCATCCAACATTGAATCAGAGAAAGACCAGGTAGGCGAGGGCAATCCAAGTGGGGCATCCGCCTCAATATTGACCCTGAATTTTTCCGTATAATATAGTTTTAACTGATTATTTTTAGAATAAACAAAAAAACTAACCCTCTATAACGGTATGTAAAATTGTGCTAGGGTATTGATCCCATGGTGAGAGTGAAACCTAAGTGTACAGATATAGAGACACTTTATAATTATGGGAAAGAAAACACATGGCAAACGATCTCTTTTTGGACTTGGGCGGTTCCGTACGCGGTGAATGCAAAGATGCGGTTTATGCCGGTAAAATCGATATTCTCGCATGGCATTGGGGAATATCGCAAACCAGCACGGCTCATACCGGCGGAGGGAGCGGTGCTGGTAAAGCCGATTTCAAAAACCTGGGCATCATGAAATATATGGATGCTTCCACGCCCAATCTAATGCAACATTGCGCACAAGGCACCCATTTTCCCGAAGGTAAACTGGTCGTGCGCAAGGCCGGCGGTGAGCCACTGGAATACCTGATATTCACAATGCAAAAAATACTGCTGACGCACTATGCCGTCAGAGTCAGCGAACTGGCGACCCAACCCACCGAAAAACTCACCCTCAATTTCGCCAGCGTTAATATGGAATACGTCGCTCAAAAAGACGACGGCAGCGGCGATGCTGGTATTGTCTTCGGCTGGGATATAGAAGCGAATTGCCAAGCCTAACGCCAACCTACCCCGTTATCAGGAGCACCGCATGGCAACAACATCGAAATCAGCATCCGTGAGAGATTTGGCCAAGTTATCTTTAATGGCGTATTTTTCTGGCGAAAAAAAATATGGCGATTGGGAGA
>CAYQVF010000001.1:15972-110113 GCA_964421045.1 uncultured Chromatiaceae bacterium | reverse complement strand
CTTACGAGGAATTGCTGGATGATTTGAGATCACATGGCAAATTATAGTCTTAAGTTTAAGAAGTCTGTTGCAAAAGACCTTCGAAATACTCCAAACAAAGATGTTAAACGAATTCTTAGCTGTATTGAGTTGCTCTGTGAAAATCCACGAGCTGATGGCTGTATTAAATTATCAAGTCAAGAGCGTTATAGAATAAGAAAAGGTGTTTATCGAATTGTTTACGAGATTAAAGATTCGGAGTTGATTGTTTTGGTGGTGAAAGTTGCTCACCGAAGTACAGTAACAGCTAACAAGATCAATTTTGTGTCAAGATAAATCTAAATCGGAGGGATTGATGACGAAGTCATGAAATCCACAGGCCAGCCCGGTAACGAGAGTCTGAAGCTGCATGGAGCGCGTGAGCAATATCAATTCTGTTGTCTGATACGCTCAAATAAGCAAATTGCTGCTGTAGCCGCAACGTTAAGTGATTCTATTTTTCCATGCATTGGAATTTTAATGTTATGTGTTGCTTGGGATGCCAGAGAGTGACTTAAACCACTGCCTTCGTTGCCAAAGAGAAAGGCTGTACGGTCACTACTGAGGTCTAGATCGTAAAGTGAGTTGCTGGCATCAAGTTGTGTTGCAATGCTTAAGGGGAAATCAAAACATATTCGTGCGAGGTCTTGTTGTTCTTCGATCGCCAAAATAAAATGTGCGCCCATCGCAGCTCGCAGCACTTTGGGAGACCAAGCTTCAGCGCATCCTTTTGAGAGATAAATAGTATCCACACCTGCTGCCGCAGCAGTACGAAAAATGGCGCCTAAGTTACCGGGGTCTTGAATGTTTTCCAGTAAGACAGCGCAATCGTTTTGTTCTGGTCTAGAAGTTCTGGTTTTATATAAGGCCAAAATACCTGTCGGTGTTTCAACGGGAGAAACAGCGGCGAATAGTGCGGAGCTGAAAATTAGGATGGGAGCGCGTGGGAAACGGCCCAGGCAGCTTTTTATTTCAGGTGAATTTTCTTCATTCTGGCGCAAGATAATGAGTTCTATATCACCGTTGGTATCGGCAAGTGCATTAAGCAAATGAATGCCGTCGAGTAACGTTATTTTTTGTTTTCGTCTTTCTCGTGCGGAGTGCGCCAGTTTGTTGATTTTTTTATATTGGCTGTTATCCACAGAGCGAATGGTTTTGTAACTTGGTATCATTATTTTTGGTCGCCAGATACAATATCAAGCGCGATTGCTTCAGCGACAGCAATACCATCTATTGCCGCAGAGAGAATACCACCAGCATAACCGGCACCTTCCCCCGCAGGATAGAGACCTTGGACATTAATACTTTGGAAACTTTTTTTGTCTCGTTTGATGCGTACCGGAGAGGACGTGCGTGTTTCAACAGCCGTGAGCAGGGCGTCGTGCATGGCAAACCCTTTTATTTTTTTATCGAAAACGGGCAGCGCTTCGCGAATGGCCACCGTTACATAGCTGGGCAACAAGTTGCTGAGATCAGTGAGGTGAACGCCAGGTGTGTAAGAAGGGTGAACTGACCCAAGTTTTGTAGAGGCTTTTCCCTGAAGAAAATCTCCCAATAATTGACAGGGAGCGGCATAGTTTTTTCCGCCTAACTCAAAAGCATGCTGCTCCAGTTGTCGTTGCAAATCAATGCCTGCCAGCGGTTGCTTACTGGGAAAATCTTCGGGCGTAATCCCGACAACAATACCGCTGTTGGCATTTTTTTCGTTGCGAGAATATTGACTCATACCGTTCGTAACGACACACCTTTTTTCAGAGGTCGCGGCAACAACCGTACCGCCTGGACACATGCAGAAACTATAAACACTACGACCATTTGTACAATGATGTATTAATTTATAGTCGGCAGACCCCAAATCAGGGTGTCCGGCGAATTTGCCAAAGCGACATTGATCAATGAGCGATTGCGGGTGCTCAATACGCAGCCCGATAGAAAAAGGCTTTGCTTCCATATAGACGCCCCGGTCATGAAGGCGTTGAAACGTATCGCGAGCACTATGCCCAATAGCCAAGACAACATGATCACCTGAGAGGTGCTCGCCGCTTTCAAATACAATTCCTGTTATGCGTTCTTGCTGAATAGAGAAATCCGAAACACGACTTGAAAAACGAAATTCACCGCCAAGCCGTTCTATCTCGCCACGAATTTTCTCTAACATACCAACGAGGCGAAATGTACCGATGTGCGGTTTGCTGATATAGAGAATCTCTTTTGGCGCACCGGCTTTGACAAATTCGTTCAGTACCTTACGGCCCAGGTGTCTGGGGTCTTTGACTTGGCTATACAATTTTCCATCTGAAAAGGTACCGGCTCCTCCTTCACCAAATTGGACATTAGATTCGGGATGTAGTTGCCCTTGACGCCATAAACCCCAAGTATCCTTAGTTCTCTCTCGTACTTTTTTCCCTCGTTCAACCATGATTGGCTTAAAACCCATTTGCGCAAGAACCAGCCCTGCCATAATACCGCAGGGGCCTGTACCAATAATGATGGGTCGGGCTTCAAGCTTTTCAGGGGCTTGGGCAACGAAATGATAATCACGATCAGGCGCGATTCGGAGTTGTTTATTATTGCAAAATTTTTCTAGTATTTCGTTTTCATTCTTGATGCCGATATCCACAGCATAAATAAATAAAATGTTATTTTTTTTGCGTGCATCAATACTGCGTTTAACAATTATAAAAGTCGATAATGCACTTTCGTCAAGTTCAAGATGCTCAAGTATGGCCTTTTTGAGAGCGTCAGTTGAGTGCTCAAAAGGGAGTTGGATTTCAGTTAATCGCAGCATAGTTATATCAACGAAATGTAGAAAAAGGGTGAAAAAACGGCAAAAAATAAGGATATTGTATCACCTGATCAATTTAAATTACCATTCATCATAGGCGGAAAGGGTTTGTCGAACGGTGGTTTACTCACTTTGCATGCTATGAAAATATGAATGAGTAATTTCTATTTTTTCATCTCTCATCCAGGTATACATTTTTTAGTTCTACATAATGTTGAGCTGAAAACTCAAGGTATTCCAGTTCTTTTTTTGTTAGGTGGCGTACTTTTTTTGCGGGCTGCCCCATCCAAAGATAGCCCGCTTCAAGTTCTTTGCCAGGGCTGACAATGCTGCCTGCGGCGATGAGGCTTTTTTCATTAATAATCGCGCCATCGAGAATTACTGCACCCATGCCAATCAAACAATAACTTTTAACGGTGCAAGCATGGAGCACGGCACGATGCCCAACCGTGACATCATTACCGACACTCAGCTCAAATCCACCGGGATTAAAATGATTGTCAGCGGTAACGTGCAATACCGAACCATCTTGAATATTGGTGCGAGCGCCAATTGTAATTTTTTGCACGTCACCTCGCGCAACGACAAAAGGCCAAAAAGAACAGTCATCGCCAATGGTCACATCGCCAATGAGCATAGCTTGGTCATCGACATAGACGTGATGCCCCAGCGTGGGTGTTAATCCTTTAAACGCACGAGTAGCCATAAAATTTCCTTATTTTAATGTTACTAGTTCTTCAGAGTTAGTCGGATGAATGGCTACGGTGTTGTCAAAATCCGATTTTGTTGCACCCATCTTGATGGCAACAGCAAAACCTTGCAGCATTTCATCAGCGCCCTCACCCAAAATATGGCAGCCAATAATTTTTTCTTGAGTGCCGACCGTGATTAATTTCATCGCTGTTTTTTGCTTGTGTTCAGAAAGCGCACAAGACATTGGGGTAAAACGAGTTTGATAGATCCGAACCGATTTTCCGTGTATAGCACGTGCCTCTTCTTCTGTGAGTCCTATCGTTGCTATTGCGGGATGACTAAACACGACAGTAGGAATGTAACTGTAGTCCAGGCGTGCATTTGTTTTTCCATCAAATAAACGATCCGCAAGATGACGACCTGCCGCAATGGCAACGGGGGTCAACGCAGTACGTCCGGTCACATCACCGATCGCATATATTTTACTTTGGTTGGTATTTTGAAATTCATCGCAGGTGATAAAGCCAGAGTTATCGGTATCGATGTCTGCCACGGCAAGGTTCAAGGTTGCGGTGTTGGGTGAACGGCCTATGGCCCATATTAAACAATCGACCTCATAGAGCTGATCTTGCTGTGTACGGTGTAAAGTCAGTTGTTGTTCTTTTTTTGTAAGACGTGATAGTTGCGTATCAAAAAATATATTGATGCCGTTATTTAACATTGCTTCAGTTAAACCTGCGCTCAATACCGCGTCAAAACAAGATAATATTTTGGAACCACGCACTAATAATGTGACATCGCTGCCCAATGAACGAAGTAAGCACGCTAATTCAACTGCGATATAACCTGAGCCAATAATGGCGACGTGTTCCGGTTGTGCTCGAAGTTCGAAAAAACCATCGGAGGTAATGCCGTGTTCAGCACCCGGCATATTGGGTATCTGGGGTTTGCCACCCGTAGCAATTATAATATGATCCGCGGTATAGGTTTGTTGATTCACCTGGATCGTTTTTGCCGAAACAAAAGTAGCGCTGCCCTGAATATGGGTAATTTTCGCATCAGCTAATGAACTCCGATATATTTCATTCAATCTTTCAATATAACGTTGCCTATTAGTGTAGAGAACAGACCAATCAAAGGCGGTATTACTGAAGCTAAAACCGTAATCGCCTGCATTGCTGAGAAGGTGTCCCGTTTGAGCCGCATACCACATCACTTTTTTAGGTACGCAACCTACATTAACGCAGGTTCCTCCTAATTGATTATTTTCGATAACGGCACAATGGGCACCGTACTGTGCAGCGCGCCGCGCCGCAGCGAGTCCACCACTGCCACCGCCGATACAGATCAGGTTGTAATGATTTGTCATTATACGTTTGATTATGGCATCTGAGCCGTTACTGATCAATTCAATTAATCGAATTTAGAATACTGACTCTCTAATAGCTGAATCTGCTCTGCCCAATATTGAGACTCTGCAAACCAGGGAAAGTGCATGGGAAAAGCGGGATCCTGCCATCGTCTGGCCAACCAGGTAGAATAGTGAATGAATCTTAATGATCGTAGTGGTTCTATCAGCTTTAGTTGGCGATAATCAAAAGGGTGAAACTCTTCATAGCCTTCAATAATGAGATTAAGTGCAGTTTGCGGAATGTCAAAGCCCGTTGTATCTGCAAGCATCCACAGATCTTGTATTGCCGGCCCATTACGGCAGTCATCAAAATCAACAAAATGAGGTCCGTGATCATCAGTCCACAAAATATTTCCAGCGTGACAATCACCATGTAGGCGAATCCAGTCTTTTTGTTCTGAAAAAAAAATAAAAACAGGTGCCATTTTGTCTAACAATGATTGCGCTGTATCAAGATAACGGGTACGGTATTCCAGAGGGATAACATCATTTTTCGCGAGGTAGTCTAGGTTGCGCTGGCCAAAAGTATTAACGTTAATGGTTTCTCTGTGTTTAAATTGTGTTATCGCACCAAGAGCATGGATGCGACCGATAAATCGACCGATCCATAATAGATTATCTTCCGTATCCAGACTCGGCCATCGACCGCCCCGTCGAGGGTACAATGCAAAACGAAAATTTTGATATTCAAAGAGAGTCTGCTCTTCTTCATTTTTCAAGGGCGCAACAACTGGAATATCTATTTCGGCGAGAGCGCAGGTAAAAACGTGTTCTTCCTGGATGGCGTCATCAGACCAGCGACCAGGACGATAAAATTTAGCGATGATAGGAGAGGTGTCCTCAATACCAATTTGGTATACCCTGTTTTCATAACTATTGAGCGCCAGAATTCGACCATCACTATGATACCCTGCATTTTCTATTGCCTGTAGCAAGGTGTCCGGGGTCAATCTATCGTAAGGGTGTGCCGTATTCTTGTCCATTTGCCCCATGGTGCTTATTGAAAGAAAGCAGTCTATCATTAATTACTGGATAACTTAGGATCACACAAATGGAAAACCCTATTTTAAATGCGACTGGCCTCCCCGTATTCAGTCAACTTTCGCCAGAACAGGCGGAGCCTGCCATTACCACCTTACTGGATGACAACAGGAAAAAACTAGATTCATTGCTAAGAGAGAATAAAGTCTATACCTGGGCTAACTTATTAGCACCTCTGGAGGCGATGGAAGATATGTTAAGCCGTACCTGGTCGCCAATCAGTCATATGAACTCCGTAGTCAATTCCGAGGCACTGCGAGAAGCCTATAATGCTTGCCTGCCTAAGCTCAGTGCTTACGCAACGGAAATGGGACAAAACGAAGCCTTGTGTAAAGCATTTAAGTCAATAGCAGCCAGTACGAATTATGCTGATTATAGCCGTACCCAGAAAAAAATCATTGAAAATGGCTTGAGAGATTTTCGTCTATCCGGTATTGATTTGCCGGAAACGGATAAAAAAAAGTATAAAAAAATAGTACAAGAGCTATCAGCGCTAAGCAGCAAGTTCAGCGAAAATGTTTTGGATGCCACCGAGGGCTGGAAAAAATGGATCGTTGATAAAGAAGATTTGGCCGGTTTACCTGAGACTGCACTGACGATCGCCAAGCAACATGCTGCAGAGGAACATTCAGGTTCAAATTCTCAACCTAAAGACCCCACCTGGCTATTGACACTGGATTATCCCTGTTACTTTGCTGTCATGAGTTATGCAGATAACCGAAAGTTAAGAGAAGAAATGTACCGCGCTTTTGTTACACGAGCTTCCGACGAAGGGGATAGTCGTTGGGATAATACGCCAGTTATGGAAAAAATTGTTGCACTGCGTTACCAGCTGGCTGTCTTATTGGGTTATGAAAATTATGCAGAGTATTCACTAGCGACAAAAATGGCAGCATCAACCGAGCAGGTTTTGGCTTTTTTAACAGACTTGGCGCAACGCTCCAAACCGTTAGCAAAAGAGGAGCTTGATGAATTGCGACGCTATGCTGAAACACAACATAATCTGCAAGAAATAGAAGCTTGGGACATGCTGTATTACGGTGAAAAGCTGCGTCAGGATCACTACGCAATCAGCCAAGAAGAACTCAAACCTTATTTCCCTGCTGATAAAGTACTTAATGGTATGTTTGCTTTACTCAAACGTTTGTATGATCTTACTGTCGTTGAGCTTCAGGGTATCGACGTATGGCACAAAGACGTTCGTTTTTTCGAAATCAGAGAGCGAGATGGCGATGTTCGAGGTCAATTTTATTTAGACCTCTATGCGCGCTCACAAAAACGAGGAGGTGCCTGGATGGACGATTGTATCGCACGACGTAAAGTCGGTGAGCATGTGCAGCTGCCCGTGGCTTATTTAGTGTGTAATTTTTCACCACCAGCAGGACAGGATCCAGCGCTGTTTACTCACGATGAAGTTTTAACGCTATTTCATGAGTTTGGTCATGGCTTACATCATATGTTAACTCAGGTCGATGAATTCAGTGTTTCAGGTATCAGCGGTGTCCCTTGGGACGCAGTCGAACTGCCCAGTCAGTTTATGGAAAATTGGTGCTGGGAAAAAGAAGTTATCAAAGAAATTTCTGGCCATTACAAGACAGGGGAACCCTTACCCGATGATTTATATAAAAAACTTTTGTCAGTGAAAAATTTTCAGTCTGGCATGCAAATGTTAAGGCAGCTTGAATTTTCATTATTTGATTTTCGTATGCATATGAGCTTGATGCCTGGACAGGACATTGCAATCTATGACGTGCTGGAATCAGTGCGCCAGGATGTGTCTGTCATTCGACCCCCTTCGTTTAATCGATTCCCCCATAGTTTTGCCCATATTTTTGCAGGCGGGTATGCTGCGGGTTATTACAGCTATAAATGGGCAGAAGTCCTATCTGCAGACGTTTTTGCACAATTTGAAGAAAATGGAATCTTTGATAAAGAGACGGGTTTGCGATTTTTATCGACCTTGCTTGAGCAGGGCGGCTCACGAGACCCCATGGAATTATTTGTGGAATTTCGTGGCAGGGAACCACAAATAGATGCATTATTACGCCATAGTGGCGTTGTCTCTGGAGACTCAACATCGGCCTGTGGATAACTTTGTGGATTAAAAGCTATGAAAATAATGTCGCTTTTTGCTGACATTGAGTAACCCCTACACTTCAAATATGTAATTTAATTTAAAAACAATAACATATGAGCGAAACCTTTCTTGAGATTTACTATTGTTTTCTAAGGCGCTGCATTCCAGAGCAAACCGCTCGGTTGTGCATAACTATTCGTTTTGTCAATTGTTAAAAACATTTTTTAGCTCTACTGAAGAGGGTATAAGCTTGTGAAATATCGGGATCTTCGAGATTTTGTCTCTGGCTTGGAAACACGAGGGGAATTAAAACGAATTAACAAAGAAATAGATCCCAACCTGGAAATGACCGAGATTTGCGACCGGGTATTACGCCGTGGCGGCCCTGCTTTGCTGTTCCAGAATGTAAAGGGAAGCCCGTTTCCGGTGTTAGCTAATTTATTTGGCACGCCTGCTCGAGTTGCACTGGGGATGGGTCAGGAATCGGTATCGGCATTAAGAGAGGTGGGGCGATTACTGGCTTTTCTCAAAGAGCCCGAGCCACCTCGTGGAATGAAAGATGCCTGGGGGAAACTACCCATATTTAAAAAAGTATTAAATATGGCGCCCAAGACAGTCCATTCTGCCCCCTGTCATGAGCATATTCTTCAGGGCGAGCAAGTTGACTTGTCACAACTGCCCATTCAAACCTGCTGGCCAGGCGATGCAGGCCCACTTATAACCTGGGGGCTGGTTGTCACCAAGGGTCCACTCAAAGAGCGCCAGAATATTGGAATTTATCGTCAACAAGTAATTGCTCGTAACAAGGTTATTATGAGATGGTTATCTCATCGTGGCGGCGCTTTGGATTACCTGGAGTGGCAACAAGCGCATCCGGGTGAACCCTTCCCAGTTTCGGTGACTTTAGGCGCTGATCCGGCCACTATTCTAGCCGCCGTGACGCCTGTACCAGATTCTTTATCTGAGTATGCTTTTGCCGGCCTATTAAGAGGGTCAAAAACGGAACTGGTAAAATGCCATTCCAACGATTTATTAGTACCGGCGAGCGCCGAATTTGTTTTGGAAGGTTATTTACAACCGGGAGACGAAGCGCTGGAAGGGCCTTTCGGCGATCATACTGGCTATTACAATGAAGTTGAAAAATTTCCTGTTTTTACCATCACCACCATAACGCATCGCAGCGATCCTATTTATCATAGTACTTATACTGGTAGGCCGCCCGATGAACCCGCAATATTGGGTGTGGCCTTAAATGAAGTTTTCGTTCCTATTTTACAAAAACAATATCCTGAAATTATCGATTTTTATTTACCACCAGAAGGTTGTTCTTATCGCCTGGCGATTGTCAGTATTAAAAAACAGTATCCGGGTCACGCCAAAAGAGTGATGATGGGAGTTTGGTCTTTTTTGCGTCAATTCATGTATACCAAATTTGTAATTGTGACCGATGACGATATTAATGTTCGCGACTGGAAGGATGTCATCTGGGCGATGACAACCAGAATGGACCCCGTTCGTGATACGACAACAATTGAGAATACCCCAATAGATTATTTAGATTTTGCTTCACCTGTTGCTAACCTGGGTTCAAAGATGGGCTGGGATGCGACAAATAAATGGCCGGGTGAAACTTCACGAGAATGGGGTCGGCCTATCGCTATGGATCACCGTGTTAAAGAGAGAGTCGATGAAATGTGGCCTGAACTGGGGCTGGATGAGGAACCCTAGGAGCCTATTGGACTTAGAATGAATTTGCTGCAAAATAGCTTTCACCCCGCAGGGGTGCCGAGACCCTGGGTGACGATCACCTACGTCTGACAGGCTCCTAGTTCAAATCTTATGCTACGAAAATAATACTTTAGCTGAAAATCAGTTAAACCTAGATTAAAGTGCACCTTAAACAGGACGATAACTCTGGTAAGCATTATTTTTCATCATTGATCGTCTTTGCGAAAAGACGACCAGCTTTTAGCGGATTACCGAGGTTTTGCATGAATGTCGTAGCTACAGTGATTCGTTATCTTGATCAGCAACAGGTTGAATATAAAGTACATAAACTTGCAAACTTCGAATCGAGTTATGAAGCGGCGCAACAAATGGGCATATCGCCTGAAATTGTGTTTAGAGCCATCCCCCTAGTTGATCAATTTGGTCTCATGTTAGCGATTACATCTTCACACATGGGCTTGAATGCACTGCGCTTATCTCAACTTCTGGGACGAGACGTTGCGCTGGCTACTAAAGAACAACTGATCACTATGCTTTCTGATGGTGATTTGGCGTTTGTTCCCCCACTGGGCGAAGCATTTGGCTTGCGTACCATCATGAATGATAAACTGATTAATGCCGATAAAATTTATATGTTGGGCGGTGATAATAATTTATTAATCAGTTTTGCTTATCGTGATTTTCTACAGTTTCAACGCCATGCCTCACTGGTATCGGAATTTTCAGAACCATTATATCAAGAACGGGTGGATGTTGAAGAAGCACCAGTAGCAAAGACTGCGCAGGTTAGCGATTTACGAGACTTGGTCAAAGATCTGAATCAGCTCCCTCCCATGCCAGAATTAGCACAAAAAATTTTTCAACTTTCTTCCGATGAAAGTGCCGGTATACCAGAATTAGCAACGATTATAGAAATTGATCCTAGCTTGTCTGCACAAATATTACGCTATGCTCGTTCTCCTCTTTTTAATTATCAAGGTAAAATTGATAGTATACAAACTGCCATTTCTCGGGTGTTGGGCTTCAGTATGGTCATGAATCTTTCACTCGGTTTAGCGACAGCGAAATCTTTTAAGGTTCAACAGCTAGGGCCGCTTGGTTTAGGGAATCATTGGCGACATGCGATATATAGTGCTGCTCTGGCTCAAAACTTGGCCAGCGAAGCAAAAGAAAGTCATCAATTTAATCACGGCTTAGTTTATTTATCAGGTTTATTACATAATTTTGGTCATTTACTAATGGGCTACCTATTTAAACATGAGTTCACTTTGCTAAATGAATTGGTATTAGCTAATCCAGCAACCCCCGTTAGCGAGCTGGAGATGCAAATATTTAATATAACGCACACAGAAGTCGGTGCGCTGCTGATGGAGAAATGGCGTTTACCGGAAGAAATAATAGTCGCAACGCGACAGCATCATGCCCCTGACTACGATGGTGAGCATGCTGCCTACGCACAAATAATAACGCTTGCAGATTATATATTGAAAGGCCATAACATGGGTGATATGCACTGTCCAGATATACCAGAAGCATTATTAACCCAATTGGGCTTAACAGAAATACAAACTTTGATGGCAATGAATCGCTTGCTTGAAGATTGTGAAGGCTTTAATGAAATGGCAAAGCAAATGGCGAAAGCGGCATAATCCTAGCTCACACCACGATCTAGTTGGCGATAACTTATTGCTTCTGTAAGGTGTGTTCTTAGTATTTTGTCTTGGTTATCTAAATCAGCCAGGGTTCTGGCTACCTTCAATATACGCTGAAATGCACGCCCTGAAAGCTGCAATTTTTCAATTGCAGTTTCCAACAAATGGTGATCCTCTTGCTGTAATTGACAATGAGCAATAAGATCTTGAGTTGTGAGTCGGCTATTAAGATAACGAGTGCGTTCGATTTGCTTTGCTCTCGCCGCGATGACCCGTTGCCGAATACGGGCGCTACTTTCTTCCTTTTTGACTTTACACGGGTCAGTGATTGAGAGTAAAGAAGCCGTATTTCTCTGTACCTCAATATGCAAATCAATACGGTCAAGCAAGGGACCAGAGACACGGTTACGATATTTTTTAATTTGTTCGGCCGTACAATGACAGCGTTCGCTGTGATCATTTAAATAACCACAAGGACAAGGGTTCATTGCGGCAACAAGTTGAAATTGAGCCGGAAACTCAGCTTGACCTTGCGCCCGAGAAATCACAATACGACCGGCTTCAAGGGGTTCGCGCAGTACATTGAGAACATGTCGATTAAATTCTGTAAACTCATCCAGAAATAACACTCCATTGTGTGCAAGAGAAACTTCACCCGGTTGCGGAATAGAGCCACCCCCCACAAGCGCGGCCGCTGAACTGGTGTGATGCGGCGCACGAAAAGGTGGGTTACGCCAATGACCCGGATGGAACCCTAAAGAAGCAACGGAATGAATCACGGCGGTTTCAAGCGCTTCATCCACAGTAAGCTGAGGCTGAATAGAGGGTAGACGACTGGCTAACATCGTTTTTCCTGTTCCTGGAGGGCCAATCATAATCAGGTTGTGTCCGCCGGCTGCTGCAATTTCCAGTGCTCTTCTGGCATGCGTCTGGCCAATCACTTCAGACATATCAGGTTGCTGTGTTGTTGTACTTGTTGCCGATATTTTGGGTTCACTATGCGGAAGTGGCGGTAGGCGTTGCTGATGGTGAAGATGCGCGCATAATTCAAGTAAGTGACTACACGCGATCGTTTTTATATTAGGCACCAGTGTTGCTTCTGCTGCATTGTCTTGCTGTAGTACGATGATTCGGCCGCTGGTTTTTGCTTGTGCAGCGATTGCTAACGCACCTGTAACAGGGCGAAGCACACCATTTAGCGCAAGTTCACTAATGAATTCATATTGATTCAGTTCTGTATTCGGAATTTGTCCTGACGCGGCCAATAAACCAATGGCAATAGCCAGGTCGAAACGGCTCCCTTCTTTACGTATATCAGCAGGCGCAAGATTTACCGTGATACGTTGTCTCGGAAATTTAAAGTGGCTATTTAATAAGGCAGCCCGAACACGGTCTTTGCTTTCTTTGACCGCCGTTTCTGGCAATCCTACTATGGAAAAAGAAGGCAGACCATTAGCCAGATGAACCTCAACCGTAACTAATGGAGCAGAGGCGCCAACAAGGGCGCGACAATAAGCAATGGCAAAATTCATACCCTCTATTATGTCGAAGAGAATGAATTTAGTCTGTCAGGCAATATTATTTTTCATTGTAAGCTTTTTCTGAGTTGTTTTTTTCCAATGCGCTTATTTTTTCCTCTAACAAGATGACTTGCTGCCGAGTATTGGCAAGCACCTTTTGCTGAACATTAAATTCGTCGCGTGTAACCAAATTAAGATCGCTGAGTTTTGCTTGTAGTAGGGCGCGCATGTTTTTTTCAATGTCCTTAGGGATATCCGTTACACCGCCAGGTACAAGTTCAGCAAGTCGGTTAGCGAGGTCATCCAGTATTTTAGGGTTCATTTTTTGTTCCTTTTTCTATGTTTATCCAGTTTAGTTGATTTTCCAGAATTATACTCGTCCTAAGACAAGGTGCACTTTATGCGCTAAAATAAAGCGGTCTGCTTAAAGAAGAGTAGTTTTTTCGGTGTATGCAAGTAGATATTATGGATACAAAGCTAATAAACTGTTGTTTTTAAAAGACAACATTTATGGTATGGTTAATGCGTTACTTAAGCTGGGCATTTTAATTCGTGTTCATTCATTCTGTAGAAAAATATATACAGTGTAAATTAAAGCACGATTCGTTATTTAATAGATCGAACCAGGAGATGGGTCAATGAAACTAATATCCGCAATCATTAAACCTTTTAAGCTCGATGATGTGCGGGAAGCTCTGTCGGAAATAGGTGTTCAGGGCATTACCGTTACAGAAGTTAAAGGGTTCGGCAGGCAAAAAGGACACACCGAATTATATCGTGGTGCTGAATACGTAGTCGATTTTTTGCCCAAGGTCAAAGTCGAAATTGCCGTCGATGAAAATTTAACAGAGCAAGTTGTTGAAGCGATCACCAAAGCGGCGAACACCGGGAAAATTGGCGATGGAAAGATTTTTGTTTTTGCCCTTGAGCAAGCCGTTCGCATACGGACAGGTGAAACCGGTTCAGAGGCGCTATAAAAAAAATAAAAGCTTACTTAATTATTTGATTTGGAGATAGAAAAGTGGAAGCAATATTAGAAGTAAAATATGCGCTTGATACATTCTACTTTCTCGTGTGTGGTGCACTTGTAATGTGGATGGCAGCAGGCTTTACCATGCTTGAAGCTGGATTAGTAAGAGCGAAAAATACTACAGAAATTCTAACCAAAAATATCGCCTTGTATGCTATCGCCTGCACCATGTATTTGATATGTGGGTATAATATTATGTACGGTGACCCGATTAGTTCATTCATACCTGGGTTTAGTGTTTTTGGTCTAACCGATCATACTGCAGAACTAGTGACAGCAGGAGGCGATGACGCACCGTATTATTCCAAGCTCTCCGATTTTTTCTTCCAGGTTGTATTTGTTGCGACAGCCATGTCTATAGTCTCTGGTGCCGTTGCAGAGCGAATGAAGCTGTGGGCTTTTTTAACGTTCTGCGTTGTCTTGACTGGCTTCATTTATCCCGTGCAAGGTTTCTGGAAATGGGGCGGTGGTTTTCTTAATGAGCTGGGGTTCCTTGATTTTGCGGGTTCAGGTGTCGTTCACATGACCGGTGCAGTTGCAGCATTAGCAGGAGTACTGCTTTTAGGGGCTCGCAAAGGAAAATATGGTAAGGATGGCCGTATTAACCCAATTCCAGGTGCCAACTTACCTTTAGCGACATTAGGGACTTTCATTCTTTGGCTGGGTTGGTTTGGTTTTAATGGCGGTTCAGAATTGAAACTGTCCGACGTGGGTGAAGCCAATGCCGTTGCCCTGATTTTTGTAAATACTAATGCAGCGGCAGCAGGTGGGGTTATCGCAGCCTTGATAACCGCCAGGTTAATGTTCGGCAAAGCAGATTTAACGATGACACTTAACGGTGCATTAGCCGGCCTGGTTGCCATTACCGCAGAACCCCTTACGCCTAGTCCTCAACTTGCCTTGTTGATTGGCGCTGTGGGTGGCATGATCGTCGTTTTCTCCATAATCGCGCTTGATAAAATTAAAATTGACGATCCTGTTGGCGCGATTTCGGTACATGGTAGCGTCGGCATTTGGGGGTTGTTTGCAGTATTGCTCTCCAATCCCGATGCAACGTTGGTTGCTCAGCTTACCGGCATTGGAGTCATTTTTGCCTGGGTTTTTGTAACCAGCCTGATTGTCTGGGGTCTCATTAAACTTGTAATGGGTCTTCGCGTTAGCGAAGAAGAAGAAGAAGAAGGTATGGACTTCGTTGATTGTGGAATGGAGGCCTATCCAGAGTTTACTTCTAAATAATGGTTGAGGCCATTTGCAAGCTAAGCCGGAGCCATTATGCTCCGGCTTTTTTTGTCAAACTTGATTGTGGCTACCGTCACAAAAAGGAGGCTTTTTCGCATGCTTACAGCCACACAATGAGACAACTTCATTTTTTTCCAGGCTAAACTTTACCGGCGAAAACCCTAAACCTTGGTGAGAACCATCGCAAAAAGGCTGTTTAGAACTTTTGCCACAACTACACCAGTAATAATCTCCGGCATCAAGTTCAATAATATAAGGTGATTTTTGTGGTATTTCTGGATCCGACATTCTTTTTCTCCCTCTCGCTTGTGATTTAAATTTCAAGTATAAAGCGATTCTTGTCAAAAATATAAAGTTTTACTCGGAATAAAGCCTGGCGAAACATGACAAACGCGCCGTGGCTCCTTCGTGGTTGAAACGGATGTGTACTATCCCGTCGATATCAACCTGTTTTGGGATGCGCAAGATCATTGATTCGATGAATCAGTCTAGACTTAATCTGACACTTCGTGTTGACAGGGAGGTCGAAAATTTATTACGAGGTTACAGCACGCTTTTTTTAGACGTTAAAGCGAAAATGGATGACATCACCATCGGTAACAATATAATCTTTACCTTCTGAACGCCATTTTCCGGCTTCTTTGGCACCTGCTTCACCCTGATATTGAACAAAATCTTTGTATGCTATGGTTTCTGCGCGAATAAAGCCTTTCTCAAAATCAGTATGGATGACGCCCGCTGATTGGGGGGCTGTGGTACCTTTTTTGATTGTCCAGGCACGTACTTCTTTAACGCCGGCGGTGAAATAGGTTTGCAAGTTAAGCAGTTCATAGCCGGCACGAATCACTCGATTGAGTCCCGGTTCTTCTAAGCCTAAATCAGCCAAAAACTCCGCTTTATCTTCGTCGGCAAGCTCGACAATGTCTGCTTCTATCGCTGCACAAACTGGTACGACGGAGGCGCCTTGTTTTGCCGCATGTTCGCGTACTTTATCTAGCCAGGGGTTATCGGTAAAGCCATCATCAGCAACGTTGGCGACAAACATGGTGGGTTTGTCCGTGAGCAGGCATAAGTCGCTCAATATTAAACGTTGATCTGCGTTCAGCGCCATGGAACGAACCGACAGCGCTTCGTTCAGGTGTGCCTGTACTTGCTCTAGCAAGGTCAGACGAATTTTTGCATCCTTATCACCACTTTTTGCTAATTTTGCAGTACGTAGAATATTTTTTTCTACCGAGTCCAAGTCGGCTAGAGCCAGTTCAGTGTCAATGATCTCGATGTCCCGTAAGGGATCAATGTTGCCAGAAACATGCGTGATATCGTCATCGATGAAACAACGTACCACATGGGCGATGGCGTGGGTTTCGCGGATGGTGGCTAAAAACTGATTGCCTAAGCCTTCGCCCTTGGATGCACCTTCGACCAGTCCGGCAATATCAACAAATTCCATTACCGTAGAAATGATTTTTTGCGGCTTAACTATTTCCGCTAAGATTTGCATTCTAGAGTCAGGCACAGAGACCATACCGACATTGGGTTCAATGGTACAAAATGGATAGTTTGCGGCCTCAATGCCGGATTCTGTCAAGGCATTAAACAGCGTTGACTTTCCTACGTTCGGCAAACCTACAATGCCACATTTAAAACCCATAGCCGTCCCTTATTTACTGTGCAACTGATTCATTAATTTTTGGTGTTCACCTTGTGCGGCTAATGGTAGTACACCAATAGCATCGGCGATAGCGACGTCAAGTTCTTGTTTATCAAGTTTGCTCGCTTCATGTAAGACATATCGCGAAACTTCTGAGCTTTGGCCGGGGTGGCCTATGCCTATTCTCAAGCGGGCAAAATCATTGCCACCGAGGGCGGCGATTAAGCTACGTAAGCCATTGTGACCACCATGCCCTCCTGCCTGCTTAAAACGTACGGTGCCGGGTAACAAATCCAGCTCATCGTGAGCAACTAATATATTTTGCCGAGGGATTTTGTAATACGTTGCCAGAGCAGCAACCGCTTGGCCGCTACGATTCATAAAGGTCTGCGGTTTAAGCAGCCAGCATTCTTTTCCTTGCAGGCTGATTTTGCAGGCTTCACCGGAAAATTTATTTTCTTTGCGAAACGTTTGGCTGTGTTGGCTGGCTAAGGCATTAAGCAGCCAAAAACCGGCGTTATGACGCGTTTTTTCGTATTCACTACCTGGATTACCAAGGCCAACAATGAGTTGTATTTCTGTCAAAAAACAATTTACTCACTTGGGTTGGGTTCGGATGGCTCTGCTGTTTCGGCTTCAGCGGCATCATCTTCATCTGCGACACCACGAGGTTTGTTTATTATTGCAACCGTTAAGTCGTGATCATCACCTTGTTGTAATGCCAGTAACTCGACACCTTCAGGTAATTTGAGATCAGTTAAATGCAGTGCCTCACCTAATTCTAGAGCAGACACGTCAGCTTCGATGAACTCAGGTAGATCTTTGGCTAAACACAGCACGTCAACATGATTGGCTGAATGGGCAATGATACCGCCTGATTGTTTGACACCTGGCGCAATGTCTTCGCCAATAAAATGAAGAGGGATATGCATTCGTATTTTGGTTGTATCTGAAATTCTTTGAAAGTCCATGTGCATAATAATCGCTTTGCTAGGATGACGTTGCAGGTCTTTCAATACGACTTTTTCACTTTGACCATCACATGTGACATCAAGGATTTGAGTAAAAAATGACTCATGCTCAATATTAGCCAAGATCAAATGATGTTCTAAAGTAATATTCATCGGGGCTTTGCCTGCGCCATAGACGATGGCTGGCACCTTACCCGCGTGCCGGGCACGACGCGCATAAGCTGTTCCGGTATTTTCACGGCGCGTTGCACTTAATTTAAAAGTTAGACTCATAGTAGGTTCTCCAAATAACGTCAAAAATTTTAGCTGGCACTTCAACGTAGCGCTTATTAGTATCTCTATTTTTAAGGACGAGGTGAGCGAGAGGAGGCGACACCCTCCTGCGTAGCTATTCTCGTGTACGCCTTTATTTAGTCCATATACATTGAACTTACGGATTCTTCATCACTGATTCTTCGCATTGTTTCTGCCAACATGCTAGCAACGCTGAGCTGGCGAATACGTGAACAGGCTTTGGCTTCATCACTTAATGGAATGGTGTCGGTTACGAACAATTCATCTAATTGTGATTGTTCAATATTTTTAACCGCTGACCCTGATAATACGGCATGAGTAATATAGGCCAGTACGCGCTCAGCCCCTTTTTCTTTCAATGCACGAGCAGCTTCACACAATGTTCCTGCTGTATCAACGAGATCATCGATCAGGATACAGGATCGACCTTTGACATCTCCAATAATGTTCATTACTTTTGACTCATTAGGTCGTGGGCGTCGTTTGTCTATAATGGCTAAATCGGCGTCATCAAGCTGTTTTGCTAACGCTCGCGCTCTGACTACCCCGCCGACATCAGGTGAAACTACCATAACATTGTGGTAGTTGCGACGCCATATATCGCCAAGCAAAATGGGGGATGCATAGACGTTGTCTACTGGCACATCAAAAAACCCCTGGATTTGATCTGCATGTAAATCAACGGTCAGTACCCGGTTCGCTCCCACGCTGGTTAACATATTGGCAACAACTTTTGCTGTAATGGGGACTCGGGCTGATCGTGTTCGTCGATCCTGCCGAGAATAACCAAAATAAGGCAGCACTGTGGTTACGCGGAATGCTGAGGCACGACACATTGCATCGACCATGACCAGCAACTCCATCAAATTATCGTTAGCCGGTGAGCAGGTCGGTTGTACAATGAAAACGTCTCTACCGCGGACGTTGTCTTCGATTTCAACCATCACTTCGCCATCGCTAAATTTACCGACAACCGCTTTACCCAGAGGCATACTCAAGTGATTGGCAATGGCATCCGCCAACGGTCTATTCGCGTTGCCGCTAAAAACCATCATTTTATTATCGGACACTACTATACACCTTGTACGCCTGGAGAATCATTTTGTCTCAAATATGGCTGGGGCGCCAGGATTCGAACCTGGGTATGCAGGGATCAAAACCCTGTGCCTTACCGCTTGGCGACGCCCCAAAAACTTCACTATGCACAGAGCTGGTTTTTAGGTGGTTGTTGTCAACCCCCCTCCTCAGCCCTGTGACAAACTCCGCCATTATAACGTCTCAGCCTGAGCCAATCTATTCATTAATGGCGAAATATTCTTACCTTTTACAATAAATCCATGCCATTCATTAGGCAATTCAGCTAAAACAGCCTCGGCTGTTTTGCGTTGCTCAAATTCGGCAAATACACTGCAACCTGTGCCGCTCATTCTGGCTGAAGCATGACGCCCTAACCAAGCCAAGGCTTTACCGACCAGTGGATACGCTCGTTTTACGACCGCTTCGCAGGAATTTTCAGTATCCCCTGAAAGAAAGCTGCGTATTCTGATCGGAACTGCGTCCCGTGTCAAATCTTCGTGCAAAAAAACGGTCGATGTTTCAACGTGACAGGGCACCACGATGACTAAAAACCAGGGTTCGGGCAAAATGATAGAGGTCAAAATTTCTCCTACACCCTCAGCCCAAGCCGCTTCGCCCCGCACAAAAACCGGCACGTCCGCACCCAGTTGCAAGCCGAGAGTGGCTAAATCATCTTTAGCTAACCCCAGCTTCCATAAGTGATTGAGTGCCACCAAAACAGTTGCAGCATCAGAGCTGCCTCCACCCAGGCCGGCGCCCATAGGCAGTATTTTATTTATGGATATATCCACGCCCTGCGGTGTTCCGCTGACTTGTTGCAGTAGTTGTGCCGCGCGAATGCTTAAGTCTTGCTCCTCGGTGACGCCTTGAACCGGGTTTATCCGTTGCACAATGCCATCATCCCGGAGCGAAAAGGATAAGCTATCAGCATAATCTATAAACTGAAAAACCGTCTGTAGTTCATGGTATCCATCGTCTCTACGACCGGTGATCCGCAACATCAAATTCAATTTTGCCGGTGCAGGCCAGTTTTTTGAATGCATTAACCTTGCTCATTGTCCATGTATTGCCACTCATCAATAATTAATTTAATTTGCCACGGCGCTTTTTTTAAATACACTTTCTTGGGTAATGCTACGTTACGACCCGGTAAAGTTGTGTAAGCTTTATAACGAATTGACCATTGTGACTGGTTCAGCTCGGCGATACGCCCGGAACGATCAAGGATTGTTTTGTGTTCGTGAATTGGCTCTGGTAACCCGCGCACCCAATAAGTCAATTGTTCAAAAGGGAGAGGCCAACCCAAGCGTTGATCAAATAACTCAGAAACACTTTTCCCAGATAGTGTGGTGCCATCTGAAGCGTTCAATACGACGCCACGATGACTCCCTTTTATCAAAATAGTGCCTTGACCCAAGGGGCCGCTAAAGTGAAGCTCAAAATCATCTTTGTTTTGTTGAGACCAGCGTAGAGTTCCGCTCCAGTTTTCCTCAGTATTGCGTATTGACAACCGCCCGGTTAAAACCCAACTGGATATTTTTTTAACTTGTTCGATATGCTCTGGATATTGTTGTTCGGGATCAAGCGTAGCCTGTTTTACTGCTGTAGTGCATCCGCCTATAAGCAGCGATAAGCTGATAGCAACATATAAGTGGGGTTTCATGAGGCGTAATAAAATCTCAAATGAAAAGCTCAGGATAACAAAAAATGGCACCTAGATTTTGCAAGAGCTAGGTGCCAGTGAAATAAATTTTTAGCTATTTATCCAGGCGTTCCATTAATTCTGTAATAATATTTTTTTTAGCTGTCGGGCTTGTTTGTTTTAAAGCTCGCGCCCACACTTTTCGTGCGGCGTCCTGTTCACCTGATACCCAGAGTACTTCACCTAAGTGGGCGGCAACTTCCACATCCATTTTTAACTCAAGAGCTCGGCTAAGATATTTTTTAGCTTTATCGTAATGACCCATGCGATAATGCACCCAACCCATGCTGTCTACAATATGAAAATCATTGGGGCGCAATTCCAGGGCGCGTGATATCAGTTTCAATGCCTCGTTATAGCGCTCGGTACGATCAGCCAGAGTGTAACCCAAGGCATTTAATACCTCCGAATTGTTTGGATCACGTATCAGGATCGCTCGTAAATCCTCTTCCATGATGTCGAGTCTATCTGTTTTGTCGGCGACCATAGAGCGCGCATAGAGCAAGTCTGCATTGTCGGGGAACTCTTTTAATGCTTCGTTATAAACAGAAAATGCGGCTTCATAATCTTCAACGTCGATCAATACTTCGCCTTCAACGAGGCTCAAACGAAGCGTTTGTGAGGGTCGCTGTGCTTTAATGGCATTGATTAACGCCCTGGCATTATCGATATCGCCTTCACGTGCAGTGATGACAATAATTCGAATTTGCGCGTTGATATAATGTTCGCCTTCCGAAATAGCCGAATACCGTTTTTTCGCTTGCGCATTATTACCTCGCTCTTCTTCAAGTCGGCCAAGATAATAATCCACCTCGAAAATTCGATTACCGCTATTTTTGAGTTGCAAAAAATAAGATTCCGCATCATCAATATGCCCCAGTTGTAGTGCGATATAGCCTATAGCAAATATCACTTCTTCCGTATCTGGCTGAAGTTTGTCAATTTTTTTAAACTGCAGCAGGGCGTCAGGCATACGACCGTCATCGGCCAACTGACGTGCATAAAATAATCGATAGTCAACGACATTGGGAGAACGTTTGATCTGTTGTTCGAGAAAAGACAACGTGGCGTTACTCTGGCCTAAGGCAGTTAAAACACGAGCTTTTTGTAGTACGGCAGGGATCCAGTCTTTCTTCAAGAGCAAAACCTGATCAATGGCTCCGGAAGCGGCTTTATTTTCCCCCAAACGCAGAGCTAAATGGCTTAAAGCAAATAAGGCATCGGTATTATCTTGATGTCGATTAACAAGGCGTTGCATTAAATCCAGAGCCGCACGCTTATCCCTTTCACGGCTTAACAGCCCTGCCACAATCATAAAGCCGCCATCTGCTTCTGACTCGTTACTATCCAGTACACGTTCCATGTGCTCTAATGCGGCATCAACGTCGCCCGTGCGGATATACAATGCGATTAACAACTGACGAGCTTCATCATTTTTAGGGTCTAGCTCCACCCAAAGTTGAGCCGCGCTCAATGCGGATTCATTATCTCGTGCATAAACAGCAACGCGACTTGCTCTTTCTGCGAGACGTGCATCCCGGGTAGATTGAGCCAGTTTGCTATACAGACGAACAGCGACATCCAAGTGCGCTCTACGCGCGGCAATATCGGCTAACAGCAAGTCGTAAAGCTGATCTGCTGTTAATTCAGAGTTCGGTATGGCAACTGAAGTTTGAGTGCGGCTCACTTCTTTGTTGGTTTGTGCTTGTTGCTTTGCTTGTTTCGTGATTTTTTTTGTCGATGAGTCTGTCACTAATGGTGGCGTAGAAGCACAGCCTGCCAAAATCAGGAGTGATAAAAATACTGGAACGGTTATAGACATCAACCTCATTGAAATCTCCTCAATGGTACTTAAAATTTAAAGAATAAGTACTCATTCTATTCAAAAACAGCGAATAAATAACTTGACTCTTAACAGTAGACCGCTAGATCAGTTATTAGTTACTACGGTCTTATGCTTCATTTTCTAAAGGGAAAGGGTTTATATCGCAAAACCTGTATTGCCTGCTGGCCTTACTATATAATGCTTGAGGGTTATGGCAAGAGCCGTAGCCAATACTCAATAGAGCACATTTTAAAGATAGCGTTTTTGCAGAAAGAAAACAAGAACTTAAACCACAGTTAAAGTCATGCCAATTATTGCGTTAGGAATAAACCATAAAACTGCTCCGGTTGAAATACGGGAGAAAGTCTCTTTTTCCCAGGATAAACTGGAGGAAGCGCTACGTGACCTGACCTCACAATCCAATATTAATGAGGCGGCTATTTTATCAACATGTAATCGTACCGAGCTGGTTTGTCACACTGAAAATAACGAAGACAGCGCAACGATTATCGACTGGTTTCGTCATTACCATAAATTAAGTGGGGAAGAAGTAGATCCCTATATTTATACACATCCCGAACAGCAAGCCGTGCAGCACATGCTTCGTGTTGCATGTGGTCTGGACTCATTAATCCTGGGTGAGCCGCAAATTCTGGGACAAATAAAAACGGCTTATCGCCAAGCCGTAGACGCGGGTACCGTCGGCACCTTGCTCGGCAAGCTTTTTCAATATACTTTTTCCGTTGCTAAACAGATTCGCTCTGATACGGCCATTGGTTCTAGCTCCGTATCCGTTGCCTTTGCTGCAGTCAGCCTGGCTAAACAAATATTCAGCGACTTTGCCTCGCATACCGCGTTGCTGATTGGTGCGGGAGAAACCATTGAGCTGACGGCTCGCCATTTACACGAAAATGGTATTGGCCGCATCATTATTGCCAATCGTACGGTTGAAAAGGCGCATGCGCTAGCAAAAGAATTCAATGGTTACGCTATTGTTTTGCAAGATATCCCAGGGCATCTTGCCGAAGCCGATATCATCATTTCATCGACAGGCAGTCCACTGCCTATACTGGGCAAAGGCGCGATTGAGCGAGCGTTAAAAACACGTAAGCATCAACCCATGTTGATGGTGGACATTGCGGTACCCCGGGATATTGAATCGGAAGCAGGTGAGCTTGATGATGTTTATTTATATACGGTAGATGATCTGCAAGAAATTATTGAAGAAGGTCTGCGTTCACGGCAGCAAGCTGCCAAGCAAGCTGAAGAAATTATTGACCACGAAGTGATTCAATTCATGGGTTGGCTGCGGTCTTTGGAAGCGGTTGGCACGATTCGGGAGTATCGCAAAAAAGCAGAAGAAACCCGTGATAACGAACTTAGCAGAGCACAGCGTATGTTGGCTAAGGGTGAAGACCCAGAGAAAGTACTGGCTTGGCTTGCTCATGGTTTGACCAATAAAATGATACATACACCTTGTACGCAGATGAAACAAGCTGGATTTGATGACCGTTTTGAGGTCATTGAAACAGCCCGACATATTTTTGGTTTAGATCAGATTAACAAATAAGATTAAATAAATAACGTGAAAGCATCCATTAGAAGTAAGCTGGAAAATATCTCAGAGCGCTTGCAAGAGCTGAGTGCCTTATTGTCAGAGTCCGACATCATTAGCGATCAAAATAAATTCCGAGAACTGTCTAAAGAATATGCGCAAATCGCCCCTCTCGTCAGGTGTTTTGATCGATACAATGGCACCTTGGCTGATTTGCAAGCGGCTAACGAGATGCTTAAAGATGAGGATCCCGACGTCAGGGATATGGCCAAAGAAGAAATAAACGAAGCGACAGAGCAAAAAAACAATTTGGAACAAGAGCTGCAAATATTGCTGCTGCCAACAGATCCTCACGATCAAAGCAATACCTTTCTGGAGATTCGTGCGGGTACGGGTGGCGATGAAGCTGCTATTTTTGCGGGCGATCTGTTCCGTATGTATCTGCGTTATGCGGAACTCAACAACTGGCAAGTTGAAGTTCTCAGTGAAAATCTGGGGGAGCATGGGGGTTATAGAGAGGTTATCTCACGCATTATTGGTCAAGATGCCTACTCGAAACTAAAATTCGAATCGGGCGCCCATCGTGTACAGCGTGTGCCTGAAACAGAGTCGCAGGGGCGAGTGCATACTTCAGCCTGTACGGTTGCGGTGATGCCTGAAGTGGATGAGGTCGAAGCCATAGAAATTAATTCCGCTGATCTTAAAGTCGATACCTATCGTGCCTCAGGCGCGGGAGGGCAGCACGTCAATAAAACAGATTCCGCCATTCGTCTTACCCATTTGCCTACCGGTGTGGTTGTGGAATGTCAGGATGAGCGCTCTCAACATAAAAACCGAGCACGTGCCATGTCTTTGCTGCAGGCGAGGTTACTCGCTGCAGAACAAGAGAAGCAACAATTTGAGCAAGCCAGCGAACGTAAGAAACTGGTAGGCAGTGGTGACCGTTCTGAGCGCATCAGAACATACAACTACCCCCAGGGTCGAGTGACAGATCACAGAATCAATCTGACGCTATATAAACTGGAAGAAGTGGTTACCGGTAATCTTGGTCTTATTATTGACCCTCTTATCCACGAGCACCAGGCCGAGTTACTTGCGGAAATGACAGAAACTTAAAGCTTGCTTTACTATGACGACCTGCGTCTCTCAACTCATAAAGCAAGCTTCATTACGCTTAAACTCGCCAACTGAAGCTCGTTTAGAGGCTGAAATTTTACTGGCCTACTGCTTGAAAAAACCTCGTGTTTTTCTGCACGCTTGGCCGGATCACTCCGTTAAAGCTGAGCAGAAAGTTTTTTTTGAACAGCTTGTTGCTCGCCGAAGTGCAGGTGAGCCTGTCGCTTATATTTTGGGTTATCAGGAATTTTGGTCGCTCACTTTGCAGGTGACCTCAGCAACATTAATACCTCGTTCAGAAACAGAATTACTCGTTGAGCGCGCCTTAAGCTTTATATCTGAAAATAAAAACCTATCTATTCTTGATTTAGGTACGGGTAGTGGTGCCATTGCACTTGCGATTGCAAGAGAGCGACCTGCTTGTAAGATCACGGCCACGGATCGCTGCGCAGCGGCGTTGGCCATAGCTCAAGATAATGCAAAAAAAAATCGCATTACTAATGTTCATCTGATACAAAGCGACTGGTTTAGCGCATTAAATTTAAGTGTTTTTGATATCATCGTGTCCAATCCGCCTTATATTTCCGAAAATGATCCACATTTGCTCCAGGGAGATTTGCCCTATGAGCCAGATATTGCATTAACCAGTCGAGACAACGGTTTGGCTGACATTAAAAAAATTATCAGCGAGGCTCCCCGATATTTAAAAGCAAATGGTTGGCTGTTGTTGGAGCATGGATACCATCAGGCTGAAAAAGTGAGAGCATGGTTTGGAGAGCAGGGCTATCAATCTATCCATACTGAATTGGACTATGCAAGACATCCCCGTGTGACGTTGGCACAAAGAGTGGTTTGATTTCAAATTCTTTTCATAGCAAAAAACTCAGGGATAAGTCTGATTCTATGCGAATCGTAATAGGCCACCCTGGCGTTGAAAGTGTCGGTTTATAAGCTAGGGGTTTTCTGGTATACCTGTACCTGTGGCGATTGAGATTCAGAGGTAATGACAAGCCATTTTCATTTATTTCACCTTGCCATGAAATAAAGGGGCGCGCACTTAAATCTCAAGTGCTATGAGTATATGACATGAAGGGGATGTGATCTGAAATACAAAAGGCAATACATGTGATGGATAAAAATAAACTGGATCAGGTGGTGGCCAATGCTCAAAAAAATAAATTGCAGCGTGAGGCCGGTTATAGAGAAAAAGCGCTTAAATTATATTCATGGATATGTGGCCGCTGTTCACGAGAGTTTACGCGAGCGAATCTTCAGGAGCTGACCGTGCACCACCGTAATCATGACCATGATTACAATCCAGAAGATGGCAGTAATTGGGAATTGTTATGCGTCTATTGTCACGATAACGAGCATCAACGTTTATTAGATGGCGAAGGTACCAATAATACTGATGGGGCAGCAGGGCAGGTAGGCACACATAATCCCTTTGCCGGACTGTCTGACATGCTGAAACCGAAAGATAAAGGTAGTCGTAAAAATTAAGCTTACATTTACCTGAAAAACGCAGTGACAATGAATGGTGCTGGATGCAAACTGATTTTTATGGGTGCCCGAATGAATGAGCGTGCATTGCCTTCATTAAATACCCCGCCATGATTGTCTTAAAGTTTATGAGTCTTTTTCGCGTGACTTCGCGTTGCAGCTTCAGTTATATAGCGCACTATGCTCGTTTTGCTGTGCCTTGATTTACGCGAAAAACCTTCCGGAAATTGAGCTGAAATCATTATGGCGGGGCGCTTATTTCTGGATTTATAGCCTTCAGCTTTGTTTCCTGCGTCGTGCTGGTCTCGATATTCGTGTAGACAATCAGAACGAATCTGTGCAATGCAATTTGGCTTCCAAGTAGGGAAGTTACCTGTGTTTATTCCTTGATTCTGCCTTTTTAAGGTATACTGTCGCGCTTTTTGCGCTAGCCTCTCGCTTCATAAAATACTTCAATCTAGGAATGTTATATGTTATCTACCGCCAACATCACTATGCAGTTTGGGGCTAAGCCCTTATTTGAAAACGTCTCTGTTAAGTTTGGTCAAGGCAATAGCTACGGCCTGATTGGCGCTAATGGCTGCGGTAAGTCCACGTTTATGAAAATTTTAGGCGGCGACCTGGAGCCTAGCGCCGGCACAGTAAGTAAAGACCCTGATGAACGTATTGGCAAACTGCAGCAGGATCAATTTGCTTTTGAAAACTATTCGGTTATCGACACCGTGATTATGGGGCATGCCGAATTGTGGGCGATCAAAAAAGAACGTGATCGCATTTATTCGCTGCCTGAGATGAGCGAAAAAGAGGGGATGCAGGTGGCCGAACTAGAGACTGAATTTGGCGAAATGGATGGCTATACTGCTGAGTCGCGTGCGGGCGAGTTGCTACTGGGTCTGGAAATTCCAACTGAGCAACACGATGGTTCCATGAGTGCCATTGCGCCCGGCTGGAAATTACGCGTTTTACTCGCGCAGGCTCTATTTGCTGATCCCGATATCATGTTACTTGACGAACCTACCAATAACCTCGACATCAATACCATTCGCTGGTTAGAAGAAATTTTAAATCAACGTAACTGTACCATGGTCATCATTTCGCATGACCGACATTTTTTAAACAGTGTTTGCACTCATATGGCTGACCTTGATTATGGCGAACTGCGTATTTACCCAGGAAACTACGATGAATATATGCTGGCATCGACCCAGGCACGCGAACGTCAATATGCTGATAATGCCAAGAAAAAAGCCCAAATTTCTGAGCTTCAAGCGTTTGTCGCTCGCTTTTCAGCAAATGCATCCAAAGCAAAGCAAGCCACCTCGCGCGCTAGACGAATGGAAAAAATTCAACTTGATGAGATCAAGCCCTCTAGTCGAGTCAATCCCTTTCTGCGTTTTGATCAGGATAAAAAATTACATCGCCAGGCTTTAGAAATTAAAAGCATCAGCAAAGGTTTTACTGATGAACCTTTATTTAACGATTTAAAGCTGGCGCTTGAAGTGGGTGAACGGCTAGCAATTATCGGCCCCAACGGTATTGGTAAATCGACCTTGCTTAAAATTTTGATCAGTGAACTTGAGCCAGACTCAGGTATTATTAAATGGTCTGAAAATGCGAATATCGGCTATT
Organism: uncultured Chromatiaceae bacterium; assembly: GCA_964421045.1. Lineage (GTDB taxonomy): Bacteria > Pseudomonadota > Gammaproteobacteria > JAADHS01 > JAADHS01 > JAADHS01. Next base: position 81,596 of record CAYQVF010000001.1, on the reverse strand, counting down.
GCGCGCAAGATCATTCCGAAGATTTTGAAGAAAATATGAATCTATTCGATTGGATGAGTCAGTGGAGACAGCCTGGCGACGATGAACAAGTCATTCGCGGCACACTCGGCCGTTTGTTATTCTCCCGAGACGAAATTAACAAATCAGTCAAAGTCATTTCAGGAGGCGAACAAGGCCGTATGTTGTTCGGTAAATTAATGCTGCAAAAAGCCAACATCTTAGTCATGGACGAGCCCACTAATCATCTGGATATGGAGTCTATAGAATCGCTCAATATGGCATTAGAAAACTACCCAGGAACTTTGATTTTTGTTAGTCACGACCGTGAGTTTGTATCATCACTGGCGACTCGCATCATCGAACTCACGCCAAGTGGTGTCGTTGATTTCATGGGCAACTATGATGAGTATTTACACAAGCAAGGCGTAGAATAAAAATAGTGTATAAAAAGCTTCTTTAGGAGTTGGCGTGCAATAAGGAATGTGTACGTAATCGCTTCCGGACTTGGAATTTCGGCTTTGTCTTCTGAAGACCTCTATTTTTTTAGGCCTTATCTGGGTTTAGGCCTTTCTCCAACGATGGCTTTGATTGTGGTTGCTTCACGATTGCGAATGAGCTTGAGCTGAATTTCTGTTTCAGGTGGGACGCTGGTAATTGCGTTGATTAAGTTGCTGGCTTTGTGAATTTCTTTGTTGTTGATGTGGGTAATAATATCGCCTGGTAGCAGTCCAGCCAGGTGGGCAGGGCCATTTTTTAAAACGCCTGCGACTAAAACGCCTGTTTTTGCTGGTAAGCCAAAAGAATCAGCAAGTGCCGTTGTTATGTTTTGCACTTCTATTCCCAGCCAGCCGCGTATAGCGTGTCCATATTCAAGAATTTGTTGCATTACATTTTTGGCCAGATGGATCGGGATAGCAAAGCCGACTCCCTGGGAGCCGCCGGATCGCGAAAATATGGCGGTGTTAATACCCACGAGTTCGCCGCGGGCATTGATTAATGCGCCCCCCGAATTTCCGGGGTTGATGGCGGCATCAGTTTGTATAAAGTTCTCAAAAGTGCTGATGCCCAGTTCGCTACGTCCGGTGGCGCTGATGATGCCCATGGTGACGGTTTGTCCTATGCCAAAGGGGTTGCCGATGGCTAGAACAACGTCGCCTATACGCAATTCGTCTGAATGGCCTAATGTAATAGCGGGTAAGTCTTCTGAGGGGATGCGGAGGACGGCAATATCAGTCTCAGGATCGCTGCCGACAACCACAGCCTTGGAGCTGCCGCCATCACGAAAGGCCACCAAAATTTCATCGGCTTCGTCAATGACATGATTGTTTGTCAGGATGTAACCGTTTTTGCTAATAATGACCCCGGATCCCAGGCTGTTTTCGATCTTTTTTCTGGGTCCGAGTTGGTCGCCGAAAAGACGGCGGAATGCCGGGTCGTCAAAAAGAGGATGTAAGCGGCGTGTCGTTACTTTTGCGGTGAAAATATTGACCACTGCGGGTGCCGCACTTTCAACAGCGGTACTATAAGAGGCGGGTGAATTTGAGCTTGTGGCATCACGAGACGGCGCTTCTGTAATTTCTACAGAGGGGCGCAAACCGACTTCACCTGGGCGGAATATGACGATCAAAAGAAAACCTGCCAAGACGCCAACGGCCAGGCCTTGAATCAGGTAGGGAGCTATTTTTCGTAAATCCATTTTTCGAAAGCGGCTTATATTTATCAGTTTGGTCAGTTTGAATAGTGAAGCTAATATTGATTTCACTCTAACATAATTTTCTTCTGTGTATGTTGAGTTTGACGTGATAGGGTGGCTCGTAATGTTCCCTTCTGCTTGTTAAAAATGAAGAGATTTATTTTCATTGAATTTTAATTTAAGGTGTAGGCCATGGTGGCGTTGATGGATTTGGTTCAGTTCAGCAATGAAGCGCTTGAAGTAGATAAATTTCAAGATTATGCTCCAAATGGTCTTCAGGTTGAGGGCGTGCGTGATATCGAGCTGCTTGTGACTGGGGTTACGGCAAATTTAGCTTTATTGGAAGCGGCAGTAGAAGTCGGAGCACAGGCGGTAATGGTGCATCATGGTTATTTTTGGAAGTCGGAGGCGGCACCCGTTGTCGGAATGAAACGCAATAGACTAAAAGTGCTTCTGGAGAATAATATTTCGTTGTTGGCTTATCACCTTCCTTTGGATGCTCATGGTGTTTGGGGAAATAATGCTCAATTAGCTTATCGTAACGATTGGATAATTCAAGGGAGATTGGGTGCAGGGCCAACACCACTGGGGTTCTACGGAAAATTGTCTCAGCGCGTTGGCGTACAGCAGTTTTGTCACAATGTTGAGCGGGTGTTAGGGCGATCTGTGCAGCTAATAGATAGTGGTGTACACTCTGAGGTGAAGCGGTTGGCATGGTGTAGCGGTGCAGCGCAATCTTATATTGAAGATGCGGCAAGCCTGGGTGTTGATTTGTTTTTAAGCGGTGAAATATCGGAGCAAACGGTTCATATTGCCAAAGAAATGGGTATTCATTATGTCGCCGCAGGCCATCATGCAACAGAGCGGTACGGGGTGTCCTGTTTTGGTGCGCATTTGGCTGAAAAGTTTGATATTCGCCATCAGTTTATTGATATTGATTGCCCGGTTTGATTTTTTAGATTGTGATCAGCGCGAGTGTTCCGCTAAAGACTTTTATTACGTTATTAATGCAGGGTGAGTTATTTTGTTGAGTGATTTCCTGTGGATTAATGGTAAAAGCATTGACAGCAGGATTGTGTTTAGTCTAGGATTCAGTTCCTCTGTCTCTGAATGATAATAAAAAGCATTTAGACAATGCGAGTTCAAGCCATTGGTGATTAACAAAGTGTAGTTATGTAGATAAAAACGGGCAAACATACCCGTCACCTGTTTAGATATTGGGGGATTTAAACAGTAATAATATTTAGTTTCGCGAAGGCCATCATTTTGACGTTACGCATATAGTGTGTTGTATTGTCATTTTTGTGTCTGCGTTATGCTACTTATTTTCCCTGCCAGGCAGAAAAAACCGATTTTTTAGGGTGAAATGCCAATTTGTAATTTGGACGAAAGTTGGAAGGACGTTTTTGCAAATGAATAAATATACTTATTGTTTGTACAATAGTAAGAGGCAGGTATCGTGGGTCTCTGCCATTTTGTTGGTTCTAGCGCTGGTGTTTTCAGGGGCAGGGTTAGCAGAGGTGCCCAATGCAGTACCGCCAGAAGGGGATCACAAAGGAGATGATGTTCCGCAGCCTATACATTTTCCTCATGATACGCATGCAAAAATTAACGAAATAAATTGTATGTATTGCCATACTTATGCACGTCGCAGCAAGGTTGCGGGTATTCCGCCCACAAGTAAATGCATGGGGTGTCATTCAGTCATCGCGACCGATCGTGATCGCATTAAAAAGCTGACAGAATATTGGGAGAAAAACGAGACGCCACCCTGGAAAAAAGTCCACGATGTGCCCGATTATGTTCATTTTACTCATGAAAAACATATGAAGCGTTTCTTGTTTGACAACGAGGGAATGGAAGTTGAGCGAGTATCAGAAGTGTGTGCTTTTTGTCACGGTGAAGTTAAGGATATGGAAGTGGCAAATAAGGTTAAGCCACTGAATATGGGGTTTTGTCAGCGTTGCCATGAGGCGAATGGCGGGCCCTCAGACTGTTGGGCGTGTCATAAATAAATGCGGCTAGTACAGCTAGGCTGTATCTGGCAATAATGGAAACTAAATTAGCGAACAGGTGATTTGATATGAGTGGTAACGATATCAACCGCAGAAAATTTTTAAAAGTGATGGGCTGGGGTGGTGCTGGCGCAGCACTGGCTGGCTGTGACATGCCAACAACAGTCACTTTGGAAGAAGGTAAAGAAACTGTTGTTTCGTATTTAATGCCTGAAGAATATGTTATTCCAGGGCAAGGTGTTTATTTTGCTTCCACTTGCCAGCAATGTCCGGCGGGATGCGGTGTACATGGCCGAGTGCGAGAAGGTCGTGTACTCAAACTGGAAGGGAATGCCGTTTCACCCATTAATGAGGGTGGGCTTTGTCAAATGGGTCAGGCGGGTGTACAAACCCATTACAATCCTGATCGTTTAACCAAGCCGTTATTGCGTAAAGGGGGTTCATTAAGCGAAGTGACTTGGGAAGAGGCTCTGGCGACGCTGGATGAAAAAATAGGTGCGAGTTCGGGTATTGACGGTGGTAAAGTTGCTTGGATGACGGGTACGGTAAGTGGTCATCAATCAGTATTATTGCAAGGGCTGTTAGAGTCTTTCGGTGGGGCCAACCATTACGTCTATGATTTGATCAATAATCATGTTGCTGCACAAGTGAATGAGGCAATGTATGGCACTGCGCGCCCGACTTATCATCTGACGAAGGCCAAAACGGTCTTGTCGTTTGGTGCAGACCTGGTCGGTGTTTCTCAGTCCCCTGTACACTTTGCTGCTGAATATGCAAAATTCCGAGAAGCGCCACGTGGTGTGCTCATACAAGTTGAACCTAATATGTCTCTGACAGGCGGCAACGCTGACTTATGGGTGCCTGCTAAGCCTGGTACGGAAGGCGCCCTAGCTATGGGTATTGCTCATGAGTTGATTAATAAGCATGGGAAAGATGCCGCCGCGTTGCCCTCTGGTTTAAGTGGGAAAATAAAGGCTTATGATCTGGCCAAGGTTGAAACTCTGACCGGGGTTCCTGCGGATAAAGTTAGATTTATTGCAAAAACTCTGGCAGAAAAGGCTCCGAGCTTGATACTAACCGGGGCTTCAATTGAGTCCTCTGAAAATGGCTATGCTGCGACGGCTGCGGCGGCGATGTTAAATGTTTTATTAGGCAATGTGGGTGAAACTATTACCTCTTCTGGCGGCTTTCCGTTTCCACAACTGGATGCCAAGACGGGTTCGGGTGCCGATTTACTACAGTTCGCTGATGCCGCAGGCAAGGGTGCATTTGATGTTGTATTTTTTCATGGCGTGAACCCGGTTTTTACTGCACCAAGCTATTTAGATTTGGAAGGGGGCTTAGGCAAAATTCCTTTTAAAGTCTCGTTGTCTCTGTTTGCGGATGAAACAACAAATCAAGCCGATCTGGTGCTTCCCCTGGCTTCAGCGTTGGAAGATTGGGGTACCCATGTCCCCGCTTATCAGCCTGAACAAGCCGTCATCTCCATGCAGCAACCCTTAATGGAAAAACTATACCCTGCAACGAAAGGTTTTGGTGACATTCTGCTCGATATGCTGAAGTTACGTAAAGTTGAAGGCTATACGGATTTTTCTGATTATTATGCCTTTTTACAAGATGCGTTTGCGGCACTGCCTACAGAGTTCAAAAATGGTGTTGATAATGCGTCATTCTGGAATCAAACATTAGCCTCTGGTTTTATTTCTATTCCAAAACAAAATGCCAATATTACAGCCAACGCCTTAGATATTGCTATCACCTTGCCAGGCGAAAATATAAATTATGGTTTGAGCTTGCTTCCTGCAATACGCCTGGGTATGTGGGATGGGCGGCATGCGAATATACCTTGGTTACAAGAGGCGCCCGATCAAATTACTAAAGCTGTTTGGGGTTCCTGGGCTGAAATTCATCCAAAAACTGCATCGCGTTTAGGTCTGGTGACTGGAGATTTTATTAAAGTTGAATCTGTAAAAGGTGACGTGGAAGTCCCCGTCTATATCCATCGTGGTGTGTTTCCTGATTCAGTTGCTGTCTCAGTTGGCCAAGGACATCAGGCTTATGGTCGTTATGCGGAAGGTCGTGGTGTTAATCCTTTAAGTTTGTTGGATAGTGCCACCGATGGAAAGACGGGTGAGCCTGCCCTTTATGGTACGCGGGTTAAAGTTTCAAAAGTGGCTGTTAATAAAGATGAAATGTTAGTTCAGTTTGGGGGTAGCGAATCTCAGGTTGGGCGTAAACTTGCAGCTACAATCACTGCAGAAGTGTTTAATCGCACTGAGGGAGCGTAAAAATGTCATTGCAGAATGTTCTTACTAATTGGTCTCAATATCGTAAAACTCATGAAGATGGTGGGTTTTATGATTATGAGCATATGTGGGGGATGTCCGTAGACTTGAATAAGTGTACGGGTTGTAACGCCTGTTCTGTCGCATGTTATGCAGAAAATAATTTGGCGGTTGTCGGTAAAGAAAAATTCGATAAAGGCCAAGGTATGCACTGGATGCGTGTTGAGCGATATTGGGATGAACCTGACTTGGCGGCAGGTGCAAGTACTGAGTTTCCAGAGCATGGTGGTAGCTTTTTGCCTATGATGTGTCAGCAATGTAACGCGGCAACTTGTGAGCCTGTTTGCCCGGTTGCCGCAACATACCATACACCTGACGGTTTAAATGCACAGGTTTATAATCGCTGTATCGGATCACGGTATTGCTCAAATAATTGTCCTTATCGTTTACGATATTTTAACTTTTACTCTTATTACGAATCTTCATGGCCTGAACCTTTAAATATGCAGTTAAATCCTGATTTGTCTGTGCGTGATAAGGGTGTTATGGAGAAATGCACTTTTTGTGTTCAGCGGATACGTGTGGCTAAAGATACAGCAAGCCGGGAAGATCAAGCCCTTGTCGACGGAGATATTACGCCAGCTTGTGTTCAAACATGTCCAACTAAAGCCTTAGTTTTTGGTGATCTGAAAAATACGGAAAGCAAACTTTCTAAGCTTTGGGCCTCTCACGAAGTTGAATTGGGTAAAACAGAGCAGCATAAGAAAAATAAAGAAAAGCGGGGTTACCGTGTATTTGAAGAACTCAATACGGATCCCTGTGTTATGTATTTGGAAAGAGTGAAAGAAGTATAAGTGTTTTGCACTACGAGAGTTGCTAATTTAGTTGGCGTAAATGGACGAAAAAGCCTAACGTTTCGAGGGGCAGTATGAAAGACATTAACGAAGATATAAAGTGGGCACAGATTAATAAAGATGTGCTCCGGAGTATGGAAAATCCCAGAAGGGGGTATTGGATTGCACTTATTGCGTGTATCGCAATGATTGCGTGTGCGGTTGCGGCTGAAATTTATCAGTACCAATATGGAATGGGCACGGCGAACCTAAACTGGCCCCATATGTGGGATTTATACATTGCGACCTTCATTTTCTGGATTGGTATGAGCCATTCAGGAACCTTATTGTCAGCAATTTTGCATATTATTCATGCGGACTGGCGTAAGCCGATTTATCGTTTTGCTGAAGCAATGACCACATTCTCATTGATGACGGCTGGGCTATTTCCTATGATCCACTTAGGACGTGTCTGGAATTTATACTGGGTACTCCCTTATGTTACTGATCGTGGAATATGGCCAAACTTTCGTTCTCCCTTGGTTTGGGATGCCTTTGCAATTTCTACTTATTTAACTTCATCCGCAATTTTCTTATTTATTGGTATGATTCCAGATTTGGCCATTTGTCGTGACAATGCTCGTGGCTGGCGGAAAAAATTATATACCGCGCTCTCTCTAGGTTGGAGAGGTGATGACCGGCAGTGGCGTAACTTCCGTCGTACCTATTTGGTTATGGCGTGTTTCTTAATCCCTCTTGCGGTATCCGTTCATTCGATCGTATCGTCTGATTTTGCAATGTCAATTATGCCGGGTTGGCACATCACCACCTTTCCACCTTACTTTGTGGCGGGTGCCCTGTACTCTGGTTGCGCTGCAATCATTACCTTGTTTGTCTTATTGCGTTACTTCTTCCGTTTTGAAGAGTATATGACCATATCCGTTCTTGAAAAGACCTGTAAGCTGACGTTCGCTATCGCGATGGTGTGGACTTACCTGAACCTGATCGAGTTTGCTTCTGTGTGGTACGGTCACGATATTCCAAGCAAAGAAGTCTTAATGGATAAGTTCACAGGGCCTTATGCACCTTATTTCTGGGTGATGATCTTTTGTGGCTCGGTGATGCCCTTTGCCTTTGCTTTTCGTAAGCTACGTCGACATATCCCCAGTATGTTTGTATTGTCGATCATCCTTAACTTGGGTATGTGGCTGGAACGTTGGATGATTGTTACGCCAACGCTGAGTCTTGGTTATCATCCTATTGCGTTCGATACGATGTGGCCGAGTATGATCCAATGGGCTATTGTATTTGGTAGCTTTGGCTGGTTTGGCATGTTGTTCCTGGTTTTTGTGAAAGTCTTTCCATCTGTATCGATGTACGAGGTTAAAGAGATGGTTTACCACCGTCGTGGATTGGCAGGCAAGGATCCTGACGCAGTGTTACATACACGCACGGGAAGCGATGGTAAGCCGTCTTCTTCATCCTCATCAGGTGGCGGTGGATCTCCGGGTGGTGGTACACCTGCGCCGGGCTTAGAAGGAGCTTAATAATGAAAAAATATAAAATCATGGGCTTGTTTGCCAACTTTGGTGAGGCTTTTAATGTGATTAAGGATGTTGGCGAAGGTAAGCTTAAAGGAGCGAGTATTGACGATATCACTACTAAGTCTCCTATTGAGCATCCTGAGATCGACGAGGTGCTTGGGCCTAGAAAATCTCATGTGCCCAAGTTCACTCTCTGTGGTGCGATATTTGGTATTACGTTTGGTTTCCTGTTTCTTGCTGCCGCACAAGCTAATTTTTTGGTGCAGCCGCAAGGTGGAAAAGCTGTTATTCCTATTCCATCAAATATCGTACTGACCTATGAAATGATGATCTTGTTTGCAGTGCTAAGTACGGTTGCAGGTTTTATGATTACAGCCAGAATGTTTACCAAGCGTAGTCCATTATATAGTGAAAAGGTTGGAGTCGATCAAATAGGCATTATCATCGATCTTGATGACTCTAACCTAGATGCGGCTAAAGAGTTGTTGAAATCTCATCAGGTGCTTGAGATACGTGAAGAGGTATTAAAATGAGACGAATTGCCTTAGTTGCTGCGGCATGTTTGTTGCCGTCAGTTGTATTCGCATGGCCTTGGTCGACAGACATGATGAATCAGCCAAGTATTAAGCCTCAAGAATTAGGTGATGGGATGACAGAAATGGCCGCATTTCCTGTTCGTTCAGTGCCTGTTCAAGGGTTTGCGACCAAAGTGAAAAATCGCGAGGAGGCAAAAACATTAACTAATCCGATTCCAGTGACAGCAGAATCATTAAAAACAGGCCGTACTTTGTTTCGCATTTATTGTGCAGCCTGTCATGGTTTGACTGGAAGGGGTGAATCGCCCATAACGAATAAAATAGGGGCGATTGCCTTAGATGACGATTATGTTCAAAAAACGCTAACCGAAGGTTGGATTTATGGCACCATTACTTTTGGTAGTTTCGTGATGCCAGCGTATGGTGTACCGGGAGGGAATGCTGAGCGACGGGGTTCCAATGATCTGGATGTAGAAGAACGATGGCATGTTGTCAATTATGTACGCAATGGTTTAGTTAACGAGCCCGCCGTAAAAACGGCCTCTAAATAACTAATTATGTTTAAACTATTTAATATTATGAGGCCAGAGGGTTAGTTATGGAGAACTTTGGTAGTTGGTCGGTATTAACGACGAATTTTTTGATTGTGCTGTATCTTGCGCTTAACGGCGTAACGCTTGCAGCGGTTTTGCATCTTGTTAACGGAAAGTGGCGTTTTAAAATTCGCAATATTGCGGTCTCAATGGCGGCCTTGTTTCCCTTAGCATTTGTGTTATTGATCTTGGTGTTGGCAAACGGGGAACATACGTTTACATGGATGGCTGCGGCGGCACATGGCGGTGGGCATGGGGCCGATGAACATCATTTGTCCGCGTGGTTAAATTATGATTTTCTGGTTGCTAGAGAAGTCATCGGTTTCTTTATTATCGCCGGACTCTATACGCTATTCATCAAGTGGCAGCATGAGAGTGATATAGACAGCTCTTATGCAGCGCAAAGGCGTTTTCGTAATCTTGCTTTGCTCATTCCCTTTTTCTACTTCATCTATGGAACGATGGTTGCGTGGGATTTTGAAATGACACAGTATCCTTTGTGGCATAGTGCCAGTTATGGTGTTTACCATTTTCAAAGTAATTTCCACATGTATTTAGCTTTCTTAACGATCTTGCTGTTCTTCCTGAATCGTTCCGGAAGCCTGGAAAAAGAAATTGAGCCGAAAATATTCAATTATATGGCGCAGTTTATGCTTGCAATGACGATACTGTGGACCTATTTTTATTTCACTCAGTATCTGATTATGTGGTACGGACGTTTGCCAGTCGAGATGGGGCGTTTCGATGCCATGATGTACAATGGTTTTGCACCGCTGTGGTGGACTTTCTTGACCTTGAAGTTTATTATTCCGCTCGCTACTTTGGTCATCAATCCGAATCGACATAATCCTCCAGTGATTGTCGCTGTAGCATGTTGTATTTTGTTAGGTAGCTGGATTGAGCGTTATACGTGGATTGCAGGATCTGTTGACCCTGCCGACTACCATATGCCTATGAGTTCGTTTGTTGATATTGCATTAACAGCTTTGGTTATCGGTGCAGGCTATTGGTCAGTAAGATTTGCAATGCTTCGTTATGGTGTTATCAGGCGGAAAACAGAGGTAGAAGTAAAAGTAGAATAACTCCTAATTTTAGAGTTGTTACTACAGAGAAAAGGCGTGTTTTTACACGCCTTTTTTTATTTTTTTTAGGAAAAAGAAAAAGCTATGATTACCGTTAAAGTGATTACGATTTTTCTCTAGATTATCTAAATCAACTGCTGACAGTCATGAGAGCAAAGCGAGGGTCGTTATACGCAGGGTGTAAAAAGAATGGGTTGTTTGTAAGCAAGGTAATTTTGGCAGGAGTACCCAAAATCAATATTGAGGTAGGTAGCGACGCTAGTACTTCTTTCGAAGAGGGAGGGATGACTATCGTTGCGCATCGTGAAGCATGCTTAGATATTTTCGCCGACTGTCGACGCTTTTCATTAGCATGACAAGATGCTTGTAGACGGTGCCAATTTCTCGTCTTGCCTTTCCTCGAGGTTGAAATTCATGAACCGTTTGACCGCAGAAAGCAGCATCACTAAAAGATAAACGATAGCCCACTGTGTAGGGGCAGATAAGCACGTTGAAGTTGTTAATGACTTTAATGGCGTCATGGTAGCGGTTGCGACGAAGAGGTACGTTGTTCATAACAACCAAGGCCTTAGCCAGGCCCAGGTTTTGTAGTGTTAGAGGAATACTTTCAAAGTCATAGACTTGAGGTCTGCAAGGAATGATTGCCCAAGACGCTGCTTTAGCTGCAGCTGAGGTTGCTGGATGAGCGCCTGCCGGAGTATCTATAACAACAAAATCTACATCGTTTTGCTTTGCTTTGGCCAACGCAGCGGGCAAGTCTGAGGCGGTGCTTTCGATTATTGTAGGGCTGTCGTTATTTCGACGAGCGCTCCAATTTAAAGCAGATGTTTGTGGGTCAAGGTCAACAACCAGAGTGTTGTGTCCTGCGAGTTGGGCTTCGACGGCCAGCGATAAGGCCAGTGTCGTTTTCCCAGTGCCACCTTTGTGGGCTATAACAGCGATGATGTTCATATACCCATAAAATACTATAATTTGAGCAAGTCTTCCAGTGCTTATACAAGGATTGGGTTGATCTCGGTCGAGTATTAACTAAAACCTAAATCTTGCAAGTGCTCATTCGCTCTACGAATCCATGTTTTGCACTGCGCAAATACGATTACTTTCAAGATTTAGGTGAAAATTACGAAAATTAGAAACACAGCAAAAAGGTGAAAAATATTCTTGTTTGCGGTACAGTTAGCGGTTCACTTTTCAGGTTTTAGTGTATTGATTTTCTCAAAATAAACTCTGAAGACGGCTCGAAAATAGCATGGGCAATAGTTAGCTATAATGATTGCCGGAAGCTTAGCTTGTTTTTGGGACGTCTTTCAGACGCGGCATCACTAAAAGCAATTCAAAAATATTTTAAGGTAAAGACTAATGACAGATTTTAAAATTGCTCCTTCCATTCTTTCTGCCGATTTTGCTCGTTTGGGAGAAGAAGTAGACCATGTTCTAAGTTCCGGTGCTGATATTGTACATTTTGACGTCATGGATAACCATTATGTGCCCAATTTAACGATTGGCCCCTTGGTATGCGAAGCTTTAAGAAAGCATGGCGTCACTGCGGATATTGACGTGCATTTAATGGTCAAGCCCGTTGACCGTATCATCCCTGATTTTGCAAAAGCCGGTGCGACCTACATTACGTTTCATCCCGAAGCTTCGGAGCATGTTGATCGTTCTTTGCAGTTAATTCGAGAGCAGGGGTGCAAATCGGGTTTAGTTTTCAATCCAGCCGCTTCTTTGGATGCATTGCAGTATGTGATGGATAAGGTTGATATGATTTTGTTGATGTCGGTGAACCCCGGTTTTGGTGGGCAGAAATTTATTCCTTCTACTTTGGATAAACTCCGTCAAGCTCGGAAATTGATTGATGACAGTGGCCTGGATATTCGTTTAGAGGTTGATGGGGGTGTCAAGGTCGATAACATTCGTGAAATTGCCGCTGCCGGTGCGGATACGTTTGTTGCGGGTTCAGCTATTTTTAATACCGATGACTATAAAGCGACTATTGATGCCATGCGTGCGGAATTAGCAAAGGCCTGACCTGAGGCCCTGATTGGAAACTTGGATTGGAGATAAGGCCATGTTAGATTCCAAACCGGAATTAATTTTAATTGATCTTGATGGCACCCTCATCGACAGTGTGCCTGATTTAGCGTATTGCGTTAATGTCACGATGAAAGCTTTAGGCCGAGCAAGTTGGCCAGAAGCTAAAGTCAGAGAGTGGGTCGGTAATGGTGTCGAACGTTTGGTTAAACGTAGCTTGTTGGGTCAGCTCGATGGTGAGCCGGAAAGTGCAGTTTTTAAAACAGCAATCGATGTCTTTATGGCAACCTATGCGGATAATGTGAGTGGTCGGAGTGGTCTCTACCCGGGTGTTATCGAGGGTTTAGATGGCTTGGCAAAAATGGGGTATCGTCTGGCGTGCGTGACTAATAAAGCGGCGCGTTTTACGGAACCCCTGCTTGCTGATATGGCTATCTTCGATCGCTTTGAGTTGATTGTCAGTGGTGATACCACTGCAAAGAAAAAACCCGATCCATTACCCCTACTGTATGCGGCAGAAAAAACAGGTGTTTTGCCAGCTGCCGCGTTGATGGTGGGTGATTCAGTCAATGATGTTACCGCAGCACGCAGCGCTGGGTTTCAAGTCGTCTGTGTTCCTTATGGTTATAATCATGGTAATGATATTCGCGAAGCTAAGCCGGATGCCGTCATTGATGATTTATCACAATTGCCGGATTTATTAAGCAAGCTGGGTTAGTAAGGCATGGCGATCAAGATCAGCAGTCAAGAGTTTGCAACGTTCAAAGCACAGGGTTATAACCGTATCCCGATTGTGCTAGAAGTCTTGGCGGATTTAGAAACGCCACTGAGCACTTTTATGAAGCTGGTTGCAGAGCGATCATACAGTTATTTATTTGAGTCTGTTCAAGGCGGCGAAAAATGGGGGCGTTACTCGATTATTGGTTTGCCCTGTCGTACGGCTATAAGAGTGCATGCACAAAATATTACGGTAGAGACGGACGGCCAAGTTGTTGAGCAAGTTGTAGCAAGCGATCCTTTAGGCTGGGTGGAACAGTATGCGGCTAAATTCAGGGTTCCAGACGTGGCAAACCTGCCTCGCTTTGCCGGAGGCTTGGTCGGTTATTTTGGCTATGACACGGTACGATATATTGAGCCACGACTTGGGGCTTGCCCTAATCCGGACCCCTTAGGCGCGCCCGATATATTCCTGCTGGTCTCTGAAGAGCTGGTTATTTTCGATAACCTGGGGGGAAAGCTGCATATTGTTGTGAATGTTGACCCGGCTATTGATCAAGCCTATGAGCAAGGTGTTGTTCGATTGCATCAACTTAGCAGTGAACTGCGTCATCATGTGCTTGCGCACCCTGATAATACAAATGTTTCGCAAAAAATTAACGAAGAAGATTTTGTTTCTGGTTTTACCCAGGAACGTTATGAAGTGGCTGTTGAAAAAATTAAAGACTACATTCTTGCTGGGGATGCGATGCAGGTGGTGTTGTCACAACGGCTGACGATTCCTTACCAGGCACCCCCGCTTAGTTTGTATCGTGCGCTGCGTTGTTTAAATCCATCGCCTTATATGTTTTTCATGGACTTTGGCGAGTTTCAAGTTGTTGGTTCATCACCTGAAATTTTAGTACGACTGGAAAATGGTGACGTGTCAGTCAGGCCGCTAGCCGGTACACGACGCCGAGGTCAAACTGAAGAGGAAGATTTAGCACTGGAAAAAGAACTGCTTGCAGATCCAAAAGAATTGGCAGAGCATTTGATGTTAATTGATTTAGGTCGTAATGATGCCGGGCGAGTGAGTGAAACGGGTTCCGTAATACTAACGGAAAAAATGGCGGTGGAGCGTTATTCCCACGTCATGCACATTGTCTCCAATGTGCAAGGTCGCCTTAAAAAAGACATGAGTGCGATGGATGTCTTGCGTGCGACTTTTCCAGCAGGGACGGTGTCCGGTGCACCTAAAGTCCGAGCCATGGAAATTCTGGACGAACTTGAACCCGTAAAACGAGGGGTGTATTCCGGGGCAGTAGGGTATCTGGGCTGGGGTGGCAATATGGATACCGCGATCGCCATACGGACTGCTGTGATCAAAAAAAATAAATTACATATTCAGGCGGGTGCGGGTATTGTTGCTGATTCTGTACCCCGTAACGAATGGGATGAAACCATGAATAAAGCCCGGGCTATTTTTCGAGCTGTGGCGATGGCCGAGGATGGCTTAGGAATAAGAATTAAATAATTTAGACAGGCATTTAAATGCTATTAATGATTGATAATTATGACTCTTTTACGTACAACCTGGTTCAGTATTTTGGTGAACTGGGTGCGGATGTTAGAGTCTATCGCAATGACCAGATTACTGTGAATGAAATTGTACAATTGAAACCCAAGCAAATTGTGATTTCTCCTGGCCCTTGCACACCCGATGAAGCGGGTATTTCTGTTGCTACGATTCAGCACTTTGCGGGCAAGTTGCCTATCCTCGGTGTTTGCTTAGGGCACCAGAGTATTGCCCAAGCTTTTGGAGGGCGTATTGTTCGGGCAAAACAAGTGATGCATGGCAAAACCTCAGCCATTTTTCATAAAAATGGTGGTGTGTTTACCGATATCCCCAGTCCTTATGACGCGACACGTTACCACTCCCTGGTGATCGATGTTAACAGCGTGCCTGATTCTTTGGAAATAACCGCATGGACTGAAAAAGAGAATGGGCAGAGGGATGAAATTATGGGGATTAGGCATAAAGAACTTGATATTGAGGGTGTGCAATTTCACCCTGAATCCATATTAACGGAACATGGGCACCTCTTATTGAAAAATTTTTTATTGATGACGCGAGGATAACAATGGAACTGTCAGCTGCAATAAGCAGGGTGATGGCGCACCAGGACTTAAGCGCTGCCGAGATGCAATCGGTGATGAGAACAATCATGAGCGGGCAAGCAACCCCTGCTCAAATCGGTGGTTTTTTGATTGGCTTGCGTATGAAAGGCGAGACGACCAATGAAATTGCGGCCGCCGCTCAAGTCATGCGCGATCTTGCAACGTCGGTGGAGGTTGCCGCGACGCCGTTGGTTGATACCTGTGGAACGGGTGGGGATGCGTCAGGATCATTCAATATTTCAACGGCCAGTGCCTTTGTTGTTGCTGCTGCCGGTGCCAAGGTTGCCAAACATGGCAATCGTTCGATTTCGAGTCAATCAGGGAGTGCCGATGTGCTTGAAGTAGCAGGCGTTAAGCTGGATTTGACGCCCGAACAAGTGGCTGCTTGTGTTGAGCAACTGGGCGTGGGGTTCATGTTTGCACCGCTGCACCATAGCGCGATGAAACATGCCATAGGCCCACGCAAAGAAATGGGGGTGAGAACGCTGTTTAATGTGTTGGGCCCGTTGACTAATCCGGCAGGTGCCCGCTGTCAGGTGTTAGGTGTCTTTGCTAAAGAATGGTTGGAACCCTTAGCTGAAGTGTTGGGTGAGTTAGGCAGTCAGCATGTTTTGGTTGTACATTCAGAAGATGGTATGGATGAAATCAGCATCAATGCCGCAACGGATGTTGCCGAGCTAAAAGATGGTGCTGTGATCACTTATAAAATAACACCCGAGCAATTTGGTATGCAGCGCGGCAATCAATCTGATCTTGCCGCAGGTGGTGCGCAAAAAAGCTTAGCTATTATCAACTCAGTTTTTGACAATGAAGCGGGTTCGGCTCGAGATATTGTTGCCCTGAATGCGGGTGCGGCGATCTATGTTGCGGGATTAGCGGAGACGCTTGAACAGGGGGTGGAACAAGCTTTAGCGGTACTGGCTGCGGGCGGCGCTAAAGCCAAGCTGAAAGCGCTAATTGATTACACACAAAAACTACACTAAGCCAGAAAAAAGCACAATCACAATGTCTACACCTGATATTTTAATAAAAATTCTGACTAGAAAAAAAGAAGAAATTAAGCAAAGACGGGCGGAGTGCTCAGTCGACACTTTATTGGCGCAGTGTGATGGAATGGCTCACCCACGTGGCTTTGTCCAGGCAATAAAAGCACGTATTGAGAAAAAACAGTCGGCAGTGATTGCCGAGATTAAAAAAGCATCTCCGAGTAAAGGGGTGTTGCGAACAGACTTTCAACCTGCTGCGATTGCTCGCCGCTATGAGCAAGCCGGAGCCGCTTGTTTATCCGTGTTGACCGATGCTGATTTTTTCCAAGGTTGTGAGCATGATTTGAAAGTAGCCAAAGCGGCCTGTAGCTTGCCTGTATTGCGTAAAGATTTTATTATTGATGATTATCAAATTCATGAAGCACGTGCCATCGGTGCCGATTGCATTCTGTTGATTGTCGCGGCACTTTCTGATGAACAGCTCTACTCCTTATCTCAAACGGCACGACAACATGACTTGGATGTTTTAGTGGAAGTACATGATCGTGAAGAATTGTTACGGGCATTAGCGTTACAGCAGCCGTTGATTGGAATTAATAATCGTAACCTGAGAACCTTTGATGTCTCTTTGCAAACCACGTTGAATATGCTAGTTGACATTCCGGATGAGACTCTCGTTGTGACAGAAAGTGGCATTCTTGCTGCTGCGGATGTCGCCTTGATGCATGAACATGGGGTTCATGCCTTTCTTGTTGGAGAAGCTTTCATGAAAGTGCCTGATCCAGGTTTACAATTGCAGGCTTTATTCTTCTAAACAACGTGGTGATCCTCTGTCTGTCGAATGTAAAGCACAGGGTTATTACGCGTAGATTCGGTATCTGTTTTCTAATGGAATGAGGGTGAATCTTCGTGGGTAAAATGTTAGTTCGAATGAGCCTGTATCCATTGTGCAATGGCTCGCATCTTTTCTGGATATTTCACCGGCATGATGTGTGCTGCCGGAGTGTCTAAACGTTCAGCGGATTGAAAAGCTTGTGATAGTTCCTGCCCTCTCTGTTTCATAAAATCGATTTCTTTTTCACCTAAGATATGCAAAGAGGGAAGAGACAAGCTATCTTTGTAATAGGGCTGGAACCGAACGTCTCTAGGCAAAAAACCGCCTCCTAACACGGCCCAGTTAAATTGAAAATTCGATTCTTTTGCGGACAACATTTGACCAATTAGTACTGCAGCCATCACTGCCCCCTGGCTCCAACCAATAATCCCGTCAACATGTTCCAATGATTGATCAAGTAAAGAAAGTTGCTCTATGCTCTGTTCAATATTTCGATATAGAGGGGGATTGCTGTCCGTACTTCTATACCAGCACCAATTCTGATCTTCGCCAATGCGTTCAGATGGTATTAAGTTGCCAAAACGTTGCGTTAATTTTTTGATGTCACGACGAGTTACGACGATTGGAGCCTGAGGATAGATAAACTCGATTTGCCCAGATAATTGTTGCTGAATAGGGTCTAGCCATTCTCGTAACCACTGAGAATTCATAGCATAGCCATGAAGGCAGAGCACATATTTAGGATTATTCACGTCATAAAAATACTGTAATTGTAGTTTACATTGATGAGCTAGCAATCCCACTATTGTCGTATCATTGAAATCGGTGTTTCTGCAATGAAAAGAAGGCGAAAGATGGAGTGTTTAACGAAAAAACAACGTTTTCGTACCCTCAATTTGCACTGTATAACCTTTGTTATCCTGTTTGGAAAGCAAGCGGTGATTTTCAGCTATACGTGAAAACACCTAAATCTATAACGTCATGGGTAGGTATGCTTAACTATACAATTGTAGAGCACCCAGCTTTTCATGAATCTGGTTGCTGACTTGGGGTGAAATATTCAAGCCTTTGGCTAATTGATCCAAATATTGCGCTTCTTCTTTAGAATCCAGGTTAATCACAAGTAATGACATTAAATAAACTTGTTCTTCCATGCCTTTTGGAATGCTCTTGATCAATCCTTGCGTATCCAGCGGTGCTTGCAGTTCCTGACGAACGAAGTTGGCTTCCTCTTCAGAAATATCGTCGAGGTGCTCCGTAATTTTACGTTTTTCTTCATCATCAAGGTGACCATCTGCTTTCGCTGCATGAATCATGGCGCGAAGTATAATCTCTGCCTTTTTTTCATCGTCCTCAGAAGCTTGAGCTTCTTTACCTTGTAGCGTATCGTTAAATAAGTTACCAAAGTCGTTTTTGGAGCGACTTTCACTGTTTGCATTCTTGTTATTTTGTGTCTCGCCACTAAATGAATTAAGTATGCTACCTAGGCCACCTCCCCCTCCTTTTCCAGATAAGCCTTTTAATAAATTACTTATGCCGCCACTGCTGGAATTATTGCCGCCCATCAAGCCGCTGATCAATCCACCTAGGCCGCTTCCACCACGGCGTCTGCCCGTTATTCTTTCTACACCTTTAGCAACAATAATACCCATTGCAACTTTTCCTAATGTTCTGACCAAGCTCATCTGATTTACTCCTTAATTTATATCTAAATTTCAAATACCACGGGTACGTAAGCCGATACTAAGCTTTATGTTATCTTATATAGCAATATATGAATATAGTATTAAATTTGAGAAATTGACATCGACAATAGCTCATGCCCATTATAATGAGTCGGTGTCGCGTAGGCGAGTTGGTTATTGACAGGAAGGTCATTAACCAATCACGAGGCTATGATATTATCGTTTGTTAGAGTTCTTGATCGTAGTATCCACTAGTTGCGAAGATGAGATACAAATGTGCGTGAAAACACCTGAAGCTATAACGCTATGGGTATAGTATCAGCCCGATTACAAGCGGTCCCAAAAAATTTTCAACAACCAATATCAGGTAGAAAATATGAAAAAATCTGCGCTCATCGGTATTATAGGCATTATTATTTTTGCTGCTGTGGTTGGTAATTATTACCTTAATCAAAAAAAACCGACCGTACCCACTGTGGCCGAACAACCGACAACGCCTTTAATTTCAGAGCAAAAACAATCGCCTATGCCAAACAGTTTGAGCTACGTACCGCAAGACACCTTTGCTTTTGCTGGCGGACTTGAGCTTTATAGCGTCGATGACTTGGTGACAATGCTAAAGTCGCAACAAAGCAATATGTCTGACCTCACCTACGAGAAACTTCAAAAAGAAATACTTAACGATGAAGACACCCCCGTTGGATTCAAAATGCTCTTGTTTATCCTGTTTGAATTAAGCTCCAGCATAGAGGCGGATCCAAAAGCGTTAGCAACACGGCTTGGACTCTTTGATAAAGTGGATAGTGCAACTTATACCATAGGCATGCTGCCTGTTTTCCGCTTAAAAATTGAAAATACCGATAATTTCAACACATTCATACAAGATATCGAAAAGAAAAATAATATCCTGGGCGTTGAAAAGAACTTCAAAGAAGTGAGCTATCGCAGCTATACCTTCGACACTCCAGATACAAAAAAACCAAGCGAAATAAATTTCATCATCGCCGTACACGATAATTATGCTATTTTTTCAATAGAAACGCCGTTTGAGCGTGAGCACTACCTCTCTCTTGTTCTCGGTATAGACAAGCCAAAAAAAGCCCTGTCAGATTCATTATTGTTGAGTAACATCAGTACCCAATACAAGCTGCACCCGGCCTACCTCGCTTTTTTTGATCACGTCGTGCTTACTAAAGCCGTGACCAACAGCTCGCAGAATGATTTAGGAAAAATGTTGAATGACCTTATCGATCAAGATGGAGAGCACGTTCAAAATAAAGGCTTTGCGAATATTCGTACACCGGCTTGTCAAAAAGAACTGGTAGACATGGCGAAAAATTGGCCTAAAACGGTGATGGGTTACACGAAGATCAGCTTGGATACCACCCCTCTACAAATGGATTCACGAGTCCTTTTCGAAAGCAACAATAAAGACATGCTGGAGCAATTGCGCAGTCTACGGGGTTTCATTCCTGAGGTTTTGAATGATAGCCCATCAAGAGCACTACTAAGCCTGGCTCTAGGTTTGAATGTTGATGCATTGCTTCCCTTTGTTACAAAAATCACCGCAGATATCATGGCAACCTCTTACTCTTGTGAGCCGCTTAAAAAAATGCAAATGGCCCTCTCTGAAAACCAGCAAAGTCCGGCTATTGCCATGGTCTCAATGATGCTTTCTGGCGTTAAAGGCTTATCCATTTCATTGCTCGATATTGATTTCACCGCGAACGACACAGGTGAAAAGCCTGAGATAAAGTCGCTTGATGCCTTGATCACTTTGTCCACGAATGACCCATCTGAATTATTACATAAAGTACTAGCCATGGCGCCAGCGCCATATAATACGCTACAAGTGGTTACTGATGGCCAAGCTATAGATTTTCCTATACCGATGCAACTCCCCCCTGAGCTGCAAACCAAAATCGCAATCAAAGGTCAACATATCGTTATTTACACAGGGGACAATGGAGAAAAAGCAGCGAACCAACTTTCCACAGAAGCCTTGTCTGAAAATGGATTATTTGCACTCAACATAGGCTATGAAAAATACACTCGGATCCTTAAAAAGGCAATGAACATGCTAGAGGACATGGACGAAGAAAAAGCTGAAATACTTCAGTCTATGGGCAATTTTAATGCGGATATGAGTTTTTTGATTGACGTAAACTTGGATGGGCCGGTTATTGATACCCAGCTAACGATTCATTAAAATCGGTTTAAAAAATCGTTAGTTGTTCAACCTAGAATCTACAGTTGGGCGAGCTAAAGTGTATGTTTGTGGTGGTGCAGGTCAAGGAGTTACAACGCAGAGATGCGTCGCCACAAATGTGCAATTTACCCCGTAGCCGGATTTACCCGTTTGGTGAACTTGAAGAAGGCTCCTGAGTTATCCATTCTGCTTCAGGCATGCGCTCTACTCAGAATCGCCATCAGGTACACACTGCTCAAGAGCAAATAAATCCGTGACCGTTTCACGCTGTCGAATTTCATAGACTTGCTCACCGTCAACCAGGACCTCAGCGGCACGGGGTCTCGTGTTGTAATTCGAGCTCATCGTAAACCCATAAGCACCCGAAGAGCGAACCGCCAAATAATCGCCTTGCACTACGGCCAAGTTTCTCTGTTTGCCAAGAAAATCACCGGTTTCACATACTGGGCCAACAACATCATACATTTCCATCGCGATATCACGCCGTTGTAAAGGCACTATTTCCTGCCACGCTGAGTATAAAGCGGGTCGTAATAAATCATTCATCGCGGCATCCACAATCGCAAACTTTCTATTTTGACCTGTTTTTAGGTATTCTATTTTAGTCAGTAGCACCCCTGCATTGCCAACGATCGCCCGTCCGGGTTCGATCAGTAGTTTATATTTACGATCGCCCAAAATTCGATGAATCGCACGACTATAATCTTGTGGCTGCGGTGGAGATTCATCCTGGTAACGAATACCTAAACCGCCTCCGAGATCAACATGATTCAAACTGATGCCCCGCAACTCTAATTCATCCAGCAAGGTCAATAATCGTTCCAGTGCAGCGACAAAAGGCGCTGTATCGATCAATTGAGAACCGATATGACAGTCCACGCCGAGGACTTCTATGTAGGGCAAATTTGCTGCATGTTCGTACACTTCAATTGCATGATTAATATCAATGCCAAATTTATTTTCTTTCAAGCCTGTGGCAATATAAGGGTGTGTTTTTGCATCTACATCGGGGTTAACACGCAATGAAACGGGTGCCTTTACACCCAGCTCTTTGGCGACGCCATTAACAACTTCAAGTTCTGCATCAGACTCTACGTTAAAGCAGTAGATGTTTAATTCCAGAGCTTGCTTAATTTCATCACGTCGCTTACCCACACCGGAAAAAACCACTTTGGCCGGATCCCCCCCCGCTGCCAGCACTCTTTCCAATTCGCCAACAGAAACAATATCAAAGCCGGAGCCTAGGCGCGCCAATAAATTCAGTATGGCAATATTAGAATTCGCTTTTACTGAGTAGCATATTAAGTGGTCTCGACCCGCCAAGGCATCATTAAACGCATGCCAATGCCGTTCTAATGTCGCACGCGAATAAACATAGGTGGGTGTGCCATATTTTTCGACTATTGTCGCCAGGTCAACCTCTTCCGCAAACAAATGACCATTATGATATAAAAAGTGATCCATATTATTCCAGGTTTTATTATGTTAATACTGACTTAATTCGCAGTAACGCTTTGCTCTTTATCATCTTGAGGCAAGTACAAAGGGCCTTTTTGACCACAGGCTTGCAGAGATAAAACCAGAATCAGCATACCGATAAGTCCAGGTTTAGATTGTACTAGTAACATAAGTTGTTATCACTTAAAAACGTGAATGGAATCACTTTTGCGCCGTTCATTTTATCAATTGAAACGGAAGTGACTCCCCCTTTAAATTTAAAATCATTAACAAATTTTCGTTCATTTTACCATGAAGAAACAATATGATATTGCTGGATTATACAAAATAAATGGAAAATTAACCTCAGTTCCTCTACACTCTGTAAGGGTTGGGTAAGAGGGCGTATTATGATGCCAAGCAAAGACGAGATCAACGCGGCTCTTGACCGCATCATTGACCCAGAACTGGGGCGTGGATTAGTGCAACTGGGGCTCGTCCATAGCGTCGAAATCGACGATAACATAGTGCATGTTGATCTACAACTTACCAGTCCGGCGTGCCCATTTTCAAAGCAGTTTATTGCACAAGTTAAACGTCATGTAGGCTTACTTTCCGGTGTTGATAATGTTGAAGTTGAACTGGTATGGCCACGTCCCTGATATCGACTATAAACTGCGAAGTTGCAGGCTATTTATTGAAATATTTTGATCATGCTCTTTGGCTTTTCAAACTCAATTTCATATTTGAAAAAGAGGCCTGATTGTAGATGTCCACCATTAGCGTTATCATGACTTCACTTACTGCCACTCTTGCGGTTGAAAAAACACATCTACGACTATTTTTTGAAAAATATGAAACCGGCTCAAAAGAGTGCTTGTTTGTCTATTGACAAATTGCTGCTGTGCACCTTGTTTCTTGTTTCTTGCTGCGCCTCTGCAGCGGCCGAGCGTCTGCTCGAAAAAAAGGTAACAGATCAACCCAAAATCCCCGAAATTGAATTCACAGCGCATGAACAAGCGTGGCTGGCTCAGCATCCGGTCATTCGTATCGGGGGAGAACCAGACTGGCCCCCTTTTGATTTTATAGATGAAAAGGGGGTTCACCAGGGGTTGACTGCCGATTACCTGGCCTTATTGAGTCAGCGCATAGGCATTCAATTCGAAATGGTGGCTGAGAACCCCTGGGCCGTGACTCTGGAGATGCTGAAAAACAGACAACTGGATGCCATTGGTGCAATCTGGCGCACTCCAGAACGCGAACAATTCTTTCTGTTTACCCAGCCCTATGACAAACTGTCTATCGTTATATTCACTCACCGAAAAAATACGAGCATCAAAAGCATTGATGATTTACGTAATAATACCGTTGCTGTGGTGCGTGATTTTGCAACTCAAGATGCGCTGAGCGAAGAGTATTCCGATATTCTACAGCTCAAAGTTAACAGCGCTCTGGAAGGGCTTGAGGCAGTATCACAAGGCAAAGCTGAGGCCTATATCGGTACTCTGGCGGTGGGCACCTTTTTGCTGGAAAAGCACTTCATCACGAATGTCAAAGTGGCGGGGCGTGCTCCTTTCGATACAGGTGGATTGACTATTGGTGTACGCAAAGACTGGCCAGAATTAGTTTCGATCCTTGAAAAAGGACTGAATTCCATCACGGCCACAGAACGCATTGAAATCCGCCGCCGCTGGATTTCGGTTGACGCGCTGCCCCCCTTTAAGCCTAAAAACAAAACAATTCGCTTCACCAAAAAAGAACGAGCTTGGCTGCATCAACATCCTGAAATACGCTTCACGGGTGACCCCAATTGGTTGCCTTTTGAAGCCTTTACCGAACAAGGGGAATTCATCGGCATCACCTCCCAGATACTCAATAATTTGGAGCAACGTACGGGGATCAAGTTCAAACGGTTACCCAGCGGCACCTGGCTCAATGCACTGAGCATGATCAAAAATGGTGAAGCCGATGTTATTTCCGGTGACCTGGCAGATGAAGATATTCAACGTACTCATACCTTCACCCAGCCCTACCTCGAACGACCGCTCGCCATTGTTATGCGCAGTGAGCAGACTGAGATCATTTCTGATCTCAATGATATGATGGACAAGCGTATTGCTGTAATAGAGGGCTATGGTTACACTTGGGAGCTGGCTCAGCACTATCCAAAAATCGATTTCGTTAAAATAGACAACATTCAAAATGGCCTGATTGGTCTGTCCACAGGTCAGTTCGATGCCTTTGTCGCCACCTTTACCCTCAGTAGTTATCATATTAACCAGATGGGACTCTCTAATCTACGCATCGTCGGCAGCCTGCCAATCGTAATGAAAATAGGACTGGCGGTACGTAACGACTGGCCTGAATTACTGAGCATTATCAATAAGGCCATTGGCCTCATTACACCGGCAGAAAAACATAAGATCGTCGGTCAATGGATACAGAATCAATACATCGCTCATATCGATTATCGCCTATTCTGGCAGGTGGTTCTGGCTGCCATTGTCGCCTTGCTGCTTATGTTGTTTTGGAATTATTCGATGCAGCGACAAAAGGCCCGTCTACGCATCAGTGAAGAGCGCTTCCAACTGGCCATGGCAGCGAGTTCAGATGGCCTCTGGGACTGGAACATCAGTACCGGTGAAGTCTATTACAGCCCCGCTTATTTATCCATGTTGGGCTATTCAGTTGGTGAACTGGCAGAGCACCAAAATACCTGGGAAGAACTACTCCACCCTGACGATAAAGAAGCAGCAATGGCCATCGTGACCAAAGCGATTGACAGTCATGCTCTACGCTATGAACATGAATTCAGGCTACGAACCCGAGATGGAAAATACCGTAATATTCTCTCCAGGGGGCGCGTAGTCAACCGAGACGAACAAGGCCAGCCGCTACGCGCGGTGGGCACTCAGACCGACATTACTGAACGCAAGCAGGTAGAAAAAGAGCTACATAAATTGTCATGGGCAGTGGAACAAAGTCCCTCAATAGTGATGATTACCAGTTGTACTGGACTGATTGAATACGTCAATCCCAAGTTCACCGAAGTTACTGGTTATACTCAGAAAGAGGCGCTCGGCCAAACGCCTGCGTTGCTAAAATCAGGCTTGACATCGCCTGCTCTGTACCGGGATATGTGGCAGACGATTAACGCCGGGCGCAACTGGTATGGCGAAATACAAAATCGCAAAAAAAATGGAGACATTTATTGGGAGCAAGAAACAATTTCACCGCTCATGGATGAGGATGGCGTTATCCGCCATTTCGTTGCTCTGAAAGAAGACATCACTGCTCGCCGAACAGCAGAGGAAAATTTAAGGGTGTTCCAACGTTTTGCTGAAACTTCCGGTCAAGGATTTGGCATTACCACTCTGGAAGGCCAGATTACTTATGTCAATCAAACGATGCGCAAAATGTTGGGTGAAGACACCCTTGATGACGTCTATAAAAACAATTTTGTTCGTTATTATCCACCAGAAACCCAACAACGCCTTGAGAAAGAAATTATGCCTGCTTTAAGAGAAAATGATCAATGGATAGGCGAACTCACTCTCATACCTAGAAAGGGAAAGAAAATTTCCACACTGGAAAACTATTTTGTCATCCGTAATGAACAAGGCAAAGCCATCTGTTTCGGTGATGTGGTGACCGATATTACCAACCAAAAAAATGCCGAACGAGCGATGAAACACGCTAAGGAACAGGCTGAGCAAGCCAACCAATTTAAAAGCGAATTTCTGGCTAATATGAGCCATGAAATCCGCACTCCGCTCAATGCAATCATGGGTATGACTTACCTGGTGCAAAATACCGAGCTCACTCCGCGCCAACAGGACTATATCAGCAAAATTTCGTCCTCATCGAATACACTGCTAGGTGTCATTAACGATATACTTGATTTTTCCAAAATAGAAGCGGGCCACCTTGATATCGAGCAAACCCATTTTCTACTGGAAGGCGTATTTGAAAATCTCTCTAACCTGGAATCGATGAGTGCAGCGGAAAAAGGGGTGGAGATTATTTTTTCTATCGATAAAAATATTCCCCATACTTTGATAGGAGATCCTTTACGCCTGGGACAGATACTCACCAATCTCACCAGCAACGCGCTGAAGTTTACGGAAAAAGGGCAAATCGTAGTCGCCGTACGCTTGCTGGAGGAGCAAACCAAGCATGTGGTGCTGCATTTCTCAGTACAGGATACAGGCATCGGTATCGAGCAAAATCAATTGACACGATTATTTGATCCCTTTACCCAGGCAGATGGCTCCACAACCCGTAAATATGGGGGAACCGGACTGGGGCTAGCGATCTGCAAACAACTGGTTACCATGATGCATGGCGAAATCAGCGTTGAAAGTACGCCTGGCCAGGGCAGTACATTCTACTTTAGTGCGCGATTCGGACGCAGTCTTGATGTTACAGATAAACTGTATTTACCAACACCGGATTTGCGCGGAATGAGAGTGCTGGTGGTTGACGATAACGCGATCGCCAGAGAGACTTTACAAGCTATGCTGGAGTCCTTTTCTTTTAATGTCAGCACGGCATCGTCGGGTACCGCAGCCTTAGCAAAACTGGAGTGCCCTACTGAAAAGAAAACCAAGCGCCCATATGACCTGGTATTGATGGACTGGCAAATGCCGGGAATGGATGGCGTAGAAACCAGCCGGATGATTCGAAAAAGAGGTTGGTTGCCGCAAATACCCACCATTATCATGATCACCGCCTATGGTCGAAAAGAGGTCATGCGCTCAGCGAGCCAGGTCGGCATTAAAGGGTTTTTAGTCAAACCCATCAACCCTTCAATCCTGTTCGATACCATTATCGAGGCACTGTCTCCTGCAACCCATACTATGTCTATGGCCTTGCCAGGCCAGACTCACATCCCCGAATTTCATAATGCTCGAGTGTTGGTGGTAGAAGATAACTCTATCAATCAGCAAGTCGCCCGTGAAATACTGAAAAACACCGGCATTGAGGTTGAAGTCGTTGACAACGGTGAGCAGGCTATTGAGGCTGTGCGTGCAAGCCACTTTGATCTGGTTTTAATGGACTTACAAATGCCTCGCATGGATGGTTTTCAGGCGACACGCATCATTCGCAAAGATCCACAGCTCAAATCCTTACCCATCGTTGCTATGACCGCACATGCCATGGCGGGTGACCGTGAAAAATGTCTGGAAGCGGGAATGAACGACCACCTGGCCAAGCCGATTAACCCCGAGCGGCTGTATGCCGCTTTGGAAAAGTGGGTTAAGTTGCCAGAGCAAACGAAACAGGAACGCCTGCACAAAGGCTCGTCTGAGAGTGATATTCTTCTCCCTGAAAATTTGCTTGGCATAGATATTGATAAAGGCCTGCTACGGATTGGTGGTAATCGTCAACTGTTTCGCACTTTGCTACTGGAATTCATCGAAGATCATCAAGATGATCTGATAACTTTAACTCAGATGCTGGAAATAAACGATAAGGCACAAGCTCGCCGCATAGTGCATACCTTACGCAGTGTAGCAGGCAGTATCGGTGCGCTGCAGCTTGAAGAGAAAGCTGAGCGGTTAGAGCTGGCCTTCATCAAAGAGAATCCTTATACTGATCTATTGACACCGTTTAGCGACGAATTTAGTGTAGTATTGAATGGCCTGATCGATTCGCAGGAATTACTGGCGATTAAAACCTCTGTTGGAGGAGACAAAAAAGAAGAGGTCGGATCGTGGCGGCAATGGACTCATCAGCTGGAAGTGCAATTAGCTGAAGGTAGTACTGAGGCAAAAAAAAGCTTGAGCCAATGTCGTGGCTATCTCAAACAGCATGCACCCGCAACCAAAGTAAGCTTGCTGAAGGAGCAGATTGAAAGTTATGATTTTGATGATGCCCTTGCTACGTTGCGAGAAATTCTGGACAGCGCCAATTGCGATTCCCACTCTCCGGAAAATAAAAAATGAGCAGCCTGCCTAAGGAATAGACGCGTATAAAGCACTATACAGGAGAGAACGGATGAACGACCCCAGCAAGATATTGATCATTGATGATGAACGTTTTCATCTCAATGTCATCGTTGATCTACTGGACAGTGAATACAAAATTGTAGTCGCTAAAGGCGCCCAAAAGGGGCTTGAAATGGCACAAATAGATCCGCTACCTGATCTGATTTTACTTGATGTTCTCATGCCTGGAATGGATGGTTATGAAGTTTGTAAAAAGCTTAAAGCTAATACAAAAACGCGTCACATTCCGGTCATCTATCTTACCGTCAAAGGAGATGTGGCAGATGAAGCCCATGGCTTTGGATTGGGCGCAGTAGATTACATTACCAAGCCCTTCAGCCCTCCTATTGTCAGAGCAAGAGTTAAAACTCACCTGTCTTTGAGTCGTGCATTGTGGAAATTGGAACAGCAAAATGAACACTTGGAAGAACGCATTGCCGAACGTACATTGGAGATCAGCCGCACCCAGGATGTTGCCATCTATTGTCTGGCTTCCCTAGCTGAAACCCGGGACAATGAAACGGGCAATCACCTTCATCGTACTCAACGCTACATCAAAACATTGGCTGAACATCTCAAAAACCACCCCAGATTTCAAACTGCACTCAGCGAAGAAGCCATTGAACTGATGTTCAAGTCAGCACCGCTACACGATATCGGAAAAGTGGGCGTACCCGACCGTATTTTGCTCAAACCTGGCAAACTGGATAAGGCAGAGTGGCAAGAGATGAAAAAACATGCTTTTTACGGCAAGGAAGCCATCAGTCGTGCAGAGCAAGAACTGGGCAGCACTTCATTTCTTGCATACGCCTGTGAAATTGCATTTACTCACCATGAAAAGTGGGATGGCTCGGGCTATCCTCGTGGACTAAAAGGAGATGAAATTCCAGTTTCTGGCAGGTTAATGGCTATTTCAGATGTTTACGATGCCCTGATCAGCAAACGTGTTTATAAAGCCGCATTTCCCCACAAAAAAGCAGTAGAAATTATCCAGGAAGGCAGGGGAACACACTTTGACCCGGATATGGTCGATGCCTTTATTGCCCTAGAACCAAATTTCATTGCGATCGCGGAAAGATTTGTTGATCCGCATTAGATGAACTACCCATAAAGATAGGCAATATACATATCGAATATTTAGTTACATAACTGATGTTACGCGCTGGCCTTTTTGAGACTCTGCAATTCCTCGAAAGCGAGCCTGAGCTCTAACCTAAAAAACGCGTCTAACTACGAAAGGGTAGGCGGCGGTAACCTATCGTGGGTCAACGGCTCTCTCTGCGCTTTGCATCGCCGTCAGCGAACGATCAGCTGTTCATTGATAAGCCTCCCTTAGTCAGTTCCTGCCAACGATTGTTTGTACGGAGCAACAAGTAATATTCACAAAAATGTGGAAAAGCTTTGGTATGTGAGTGCAAATGAACTTTGCAATGGCGGTAGCTATGATTCTTTTACGGCAAAAGAACATTAGTTGTTTGACTCATATGTGGTTTTTTCACCATTAATTAATTTAAAAATAAGGTACATTGAGATGTCATTCGTAGGGTCGCTGCTAACAATAAAAGTTTACGCGGACAGTTAAAAGCATTGTTGCATGAATCAAAACCGCAATTCTGTCATCATACTTGGCACTATACGCCCTGAAAGAAATGCCCTTGGGTTCATTCGCATTCAACTACGTTTTCTAGGATAATAACAAATACTCATGTTTCATCTGGCACTCTACGAACCGCGCATTGCGCCTAATACAGGAAACATCATTCGTTTGGCGGCTAACAATGCTTGCGTGCTTCATCTTATTGAGCCATTAGGTTTTGACCTAGACGAAAAAAAATTGCGTAGAGCCGGTTTGGATTATCACGATCTAACGAATGTAAAACGATATGCAAATTACGATATCTTTTTACAGGCGATGCGAAATCGCAGAGTTTTGGCTTGTACAACCCGGGGTAACCAGTTTTACGATCAAATAAAATATCAACAAAATGATGTACTGTTATTTGGTTCGGAGACCCATGGCCTGCCGAATGAGGTGCTGCAAAATATTGCTCCTCATTATCGCTTACGAATTCCAATGCAGCGGGACAGCCGTAGTCTCAATTTATCTAATGCCGTTGCTATTATTAGTTATGAGGCATGGCGTCAGCATGGCTTTGTTGGCGGGCAGTAATGAAGCTTTATTACAGGAATTAAAAACACATGAATAGCAAAAAAGTTAAGCCTCTGGAATTAGATTTTTGCAGTATGAAATTCGACAGTCCTTTGGTTTTGCTGTCAGGTTGCGTGGGTTTCGGGGAAGAATATACTCGAATAAAAGGTTTTTCCAATACGGATGCCGGTGCCATCTGTTTGAAAGGAACGACCTTAGAGCCGCGATTAGGTAATCCCGCGCATCGGCTTTGTGAAACGCCCATGGGTTTAATTAATGCCATCGGGTTGCAAAATCCGGGCGCTGCATATGTGATTGAGCAGATACTGCCCGCTCTAGATTTTTCTGAAGCTCGCTTTATTGCGAATGTTTCCGGTTCTACGTTGGAAGAATATGTGCAGGTGACGAGACTGTTTGATGATTCGCCTATAGACGCGATCGAAATCAATATTTCTTGTCCCAACGTCAAAGAAGGGGGGGTGGTTTTTGGTAATGACCCAGAGATGTCGGCGCGAGTCGTCGCTGCTTGCCGGGCCGTTACCAACAAGCCTCTGATCACAAAATTATCACCGAATCAAACTAATATTGCCGATAATGCGCGGCGTTGTATTGATGCAGGCAGTGATGCTTTTGCGGTGATAAATACTTTAATGGGTATGGCGATTGATGTTGAAAAACGTCAGCCGATTATTGGTAATAATCAGGGTGGTTTGTCGGGACCGGCGATCAAACCGGTTGCGTTGTTAAAAGTGCATCAGGTCTATCAGGTTTGCAAAGCGCACAACATACCCATTATTGGCCAGGGTGGTATCAGCACGGTTGAAGATGCGTTGGAGTTTCTGATTGCCGGTGCCTCTGCCGTAGGGGTTGGCACCGCGCTATTTTATGAACCACTCATTCTTCCTGAAATAAATAATGGGATCAAAAATTATATGCAGCGACACGGTATCGATCATGTTGCACAGTTGACAGGAACGTTATCGCTTAATGACTAAGAAATGGATACGGAAAACTTCCTTTCTTGTGGCAATGTAGAAAATTTCATTTCAAAGTACCTCATTTTCAAAGACAATAAAAAATAAAAATATTCGTCATTGTTCATCACAAAAAAATCAGATTGGGCATTATAAATATATTTGAAACGGTGAAACATTATCAGCGCTATGTAATAGTTTTTTGAACCTGGTGCTATACGCATGCACCGCTACGCGATGCGTGCGTTCCACAAATTACCTTCGGAAGAGTGATTACCGGAATCGTTTCATCAATAATTTCATTGCTTTATCGGTATCTTTGAAACTTTTCTCAAATGTTGTTGCCCCCAGTTTGGCTGACTTGAGCAGCACTTTTTCGAATGCTTTTCCTTCGTCATCCAGAAGTTTTTGAGGATTTTTGGTGTCTCCGAACGCCTCAAATGCTCCGTGAATAGCGGCACCCAGCACGATGTTTTCAAATTCATCAAAGTCAAGTCCTGGTGGCGTATCGGGTAACACTGGTTTGTCATGGAATTGTTGAAATGGATCAATATGGAACGGAATGTCCAGTTCTGCTAGGAAATCGATAATCCAGCGGATTTTTTGACATTGTGTGGCACCACGCCCTAAAGCATCTTTTGCAAAAGTGCCAAGTTGCCAAAAGTACTGGCTGCGATTTTTGATGAGTTTCAGATCACGCACGGTAGTGCGAATATCCATATCTCCTAATGACCTGATCCAACTACCGTTGCGAATACATCGTTGCAGAGAGGGTTTGGCCAACCAGACAGCGACGTTTCGATAGTAGGCCTTAATTTCTTCCCATTTTTGTACAGTATCCGGGGTAAATGATGAATGTGCAGGATCCGATGCGTTTATGTACGGAAGCGTATTAATATTGAACCAATGGTGCCAGGTCGCATCGACAATAACCCGCCCAACATCGACTGCATGGCCATCATAGGCACCGATTACACCAAAACGGTCAGGTGAAAGATTGTTGGTAGCCGTCGCAATAACCTCCGGCACTTGTTGGTGATCATTTTTGGAGGGGTATTCAACAAAAGTATCACCAGTAAAGGTGAATGAATTGCCAAGGTTTTCCGGGACTTCACAATTTCCCTCATGCATGTGATCTGGCAGGTAATTGATCGGACCATTTGCTCCACACAGAACCGGGTGTGGATAGCGAAGGACTTTTCTGATAAAACCACCGCCAAAAGTACGTGAGTACCATTTAGGGAAGATTTTTTGTGGCACAGGATCGGTTTGTGTGCCGCCGTCCACCAAAGTATCGTGTTGCCCGGGCCCGGATTGGGCGGGTGCAACCGGTTCTCCATTTGGGCCGGGGGCTGGATAATGCCACCGCCGCATAGAACTGACGCGCGGGATTTTAGCACACATGGAATTTCCAAGATCCTCATGGTCACCCATAGCTAAAACGCCGCCCCCGGCATTCATATACTGCGAAACAGCATTAAGCTCTGCATCACTAACCGGGGTGCCGCTGCCAACGCGATACACACCAAACATCCAGATTTGGCTATACTGGCCAAGGTTGTGTGAATCAAAACGGAAATTATCCAGCACATCAGCTTCTGTACTCTCATCACGGTGTGCTTTGGTGACTTCAAATTCGATATGACTCCATGGGTCGTCATTCAGAATATTGAAAATTTGTCCCAGGTGAAAGTTTGTTGTTTCATCGAATCCAGCTAATGAGTCTGTCACAACCAATATTTTGATTTTACATTTGAACAGAAAACGGGGGGTAAAAACATTTTCGGGAAGCAATCGATTTTCCAGCTTGATAAAATCGTTTGCTATGCGGGGAAAAGGGGTTATTTGTTCTGATTTCAACATGATTTTTCTCCAGTTAATATTACCTGATTAATCTATTAGAATCAGGGAAGAGCACAAGTTAAGAGACCAGAATGGGAGATTTCGAAATCCTTATCTATGAATTATTTCGCTAAAAATAAGTGAAAAAATAGGGTGAAGAACCGTTAATTATTTACTTGATATTTCCATTTCAGCTCTTTCCCCATTTGATATATACTCAGGCTACTGCGAATAAAATTTTCTGGTTCTTATGAATTAGTCGGGTGAAGATAAAACCACATAAAAAAGTAAGATTTTAATTTGTTGAGTTTGATTGGCTTGAACGACGACAACTCAAGAATCAGGTTTTTTAGAATTAAATGCACGATAAATGCCATAGTCTCCTGTGCTTTTGGAATTAGTGCCCGCCCGAAGACCTGTGAGACAAGCTCCGATTCACGTGAAAAATACTGCAAAAATGAGTTAAAACAATTATGGCGAAGATTTTATTCTCCCCGAAATTTGCTGCGAGGTCATTTATTTATCAGGGTTGTTATCAAACAGTTCACCTGTATCTTTAGGCAGATGCCATGAAACAATTATGGTTGCAATGATCACTAATGCGCCTAACCACATCATGGTGACAACGGGGTCTACGCCGATGCCAGCGACGATTGTGTAGATTCCGGTGGCGATTAACATTGCCAGATTTTCAAAAAAATTCTGGATAGCCACTGCACCACCACTACCTATGGATTTATGTCCTATATCCTGTAATGCTGCATTAATCGGTACGACAAATAAACCACCGCAGGTGCCTGCCAAAAACAGCGCAAAGCGCGCCACCCAGATATTGTCCACTGTTGCCAGTAATATAATAACGAGACCCATGGCATAGGCCGCCAGTCGTGCGCGGCGCAGATAAGCCAAGGGAATAAGGCGTGGTACCAGTAATGCACCGAAGGCAATGCCGATAGCGACGGCCATGGTGAGCATGGCTATGTCGGTGGTTGAATAAATGAATAACACCGCCGGAGCCCATGCGATTAAAAGCACACGTAACACGGTGGCGGCGGCCCAGAATAAACTTACACCGAGTGTCGAAAAACGGGCCCGTGGTGTGGCCAGCAGACCTTTCATTTGTGTATGAAAATTGCCGAGTACATTTTCTGTTTTTATCCCGACAATGACGTTGTGCCGGATGGTTAAGGCGATCAGCGCGGAAATAATGTACAAGGTAATGACAGTAAAAAGTGCGATGGTGATGGAGTATTCTGATAGTGCGGCACCAATCACGGTGCCACTGAGAATGGCGAGAATTGTTGATCCTTCTATCCAGCCGTTTGCTTTGACCAATGTATTTTCATCGACCATTTCCGGAAGAATGCCGTATTTTGCCGGGCTGTATGCTGCGGCCCCAAGACCAATGATGGCATAAGCAATAAGCGGCTCAATATTCAGGAATAACAAACCCGCACCCAAAGCCTTTACGGTGTTCGCACCGAACAATACGCGAGGCTTAGGGCGAGAGTCGGCAAGTTGACCCACCCATGGGGCCAATAGGACAAAGGCAATCAGAAAAGAAGCCTGTAAGGCGGGTATATACCAGTTTCCAGGCTCGACCTGTTGCATGATGATGGTAATCGCTGTGAACAAAACAGCGTTGTCAGCAAAGGCTGTTAGAAACTGGGTGGCTAGTACACGATAAATGTTGTGATTCATTTTATGGGTCATCTCGTTTTTCATGCTCAGGCTACTGCCAATTTGTTTGCCGCAACGTAATCTATTTTACCCGTACCCAGAACTGGCATTTTATCGATATGCATGATTTTTCGGGGTACGCTGATTTCCGCATAACCTTCATTTTTCGCCTGTGATAATAATGTTGCACGGTCAGCGGTATCAGTCGTTGTCAGTAATATCACTTGTTCACCTTTTTTGGCGTCTGGAATGGCGATGGCGGCATGCAGGGCATCGGGCCACACTTTGCTGGCTAAGACTTCAACAGAGGTGAGGGAGACCATTTCCCCGGCAATTTTTGCAAAACGCTTGGCGCGGCCGCAGATTCGTACAAAACCATCGGCATCAATAGTGACAATATCACCGGTGTCATACCAGCCGTCTCCCAGCTCAGATGAAGGTGGTATCAGCACACCGGGATTATCATGAAATAAATAACCTTGCATGACATTCGGGCCTTTAACGTGCAAACGCTGACCTTCTTTCAGGCCGGGCACGTTGATTAAACGGTATTCCATGCCGGGCATTAACTGACCGACCGTGCCAGGGCGGTTGGCCAATGGTGCATTACCGGTGATGACGGGACTGGTTTCGGTTGCACCATAACCTTCAAAGATGCGTACGCCGAATTTGTCCTGCCAAGTACGACGGACTTCATCTTGAAGTTTTTCAGCACCGGCGAAAACATAACGCAGGCTATAAAAATCATAAGCATTCGCAAAGCGTGCATAACCTGACAGGAAGGTGTTGGTGCCAAAGAGGAGGGTGGCATTGATTTCATAAGCGACCTCCGGAACGACCCGGTAATGTAATGGTGAAGGGTAAAAGAAAACCCGCACACCTGATGTCAGCGGTAGAATCATGCCAGCGGTTAGTCCAAAAGAATGGAATAAAGGCAAGGCATTGAGGGCGATATCCTGGGCATTAAAGTCGATCCGTGACATCAGTTGCTGAATATTGGCTAACAAATTGTGGTGAGACAGCACGACCCCCTTTGGTGTGCCTTCAGAGCCTGAGGTAAACAGAATGACCGCACGTTGTGCTGTGTCACGGTTGGCATCACGCAATAACCAGCTGTCGATCCGGCTTTTTGCTAGGCTGAGCAATTTGTCAAACAGTCCAATGGTTTCTGCGACATCTTCAAGATAAATCAGCTCAACTTTTTTGCTCAGCGTTTCCACGGCCTTTTCAATTTTCGCCTGCTGGACGAAGCGACGGGATGTGATCACACGACGCAAGCGAGCGGTTTCACACGCAGAAATCATTCCTTGTGCGCCTGCGGTGTAATTCAGCATGGCTGGGGTTTTGTTGTGGAGCTGCAATCCCCAGAATGTTGCCACGGTAGCCAGCGTTCCCGGTAACAAAACACCAAGGGTGTCATCGCCATCACAATAGTTGAGTAATTGGCGACCCAGCACAACAGAACGGGTAATCAGGCTGTTGTAGCTGAGCGGGGTACGGTTGATGTCTTCGGCAATGATGTGTGAGCCACCGTGAATGCGACGTGCGTCGAGTAAACGCGCCACCAGTGTCTGGTTGGTATTCGCTGTGTTGTACATCATTTCAGTCATTAGCTCTGACAATAGACGGCCTGCCTGTTCACGGCGACGACGGCCACGGTATTCGTCCGCAATATACAAACATCGAGGGGGTTGCACATTTAAGGTGATTTTGGGAAACCAACTCAGGCGTACACGACCACGAAGACGAGAAAAGGGCGTGTATTGAGCGCCATCGATGCGAATTGGTAGTACCGTGGCATGAGATCGATCTGCCACCAGGCCGGGGCCAGGATACACTTTCATCAGAGAGCCTGTCACGGTGATGCGGCCTTCGGGGAAAATGATGATCGTGCCCCCTTTTTGCAGGTGGCGGATCAGGGCACGGATGGAAAGCGGGTTGCTGGGGTCAATGGGGAACAAGTTTACAATCACACGAGCCAGGCGGCCAATCCAGCGACGGGCGATGTAGGTGTTGATTGCAAAGGTGGCTGATATCGGAAGGTAGGCGTACAGCAACACAGCATCCAGGAATGAGGTGTGGTTGGCGACCACCAGTGTGCGCTCGCTGAATCGGGTCAGATGCTCTGCGCCTTTTACTTCGACGCGGTACAGGGTTTTCAGTATCCAACGCAGTATGAATTTAAACATAATTTTCTCCTTTGTTGTGAGTGGTCGTATTCTGTTAGAGAAAATAATAGTCAAAGGAACTTGATAAATAAACCATTGTGGTAAAAATATAGAAATAGTATGTTTCGAGTATAGTTTATATATACTTTTCTGGGTGGTGCCCAGTGGGTTGTATCGTAATATCTTCCGCACACGTTGTTTGAATCAGTATGATTAATGTAGAGGGCGTAGAGATGAAAAGAAAATCATCTTTGCGTTATTTACAGACAGAGGATACGCTCCGGAAAATTTCAGCGAAAAACACAAATAGTATTTATTTAAGATGCTATTCGTATAAGTCATCGATTTTTTTTGATAAAACGTTGGGTTAAAATAGCTTTTTACTAGCGATCGTATTTTTGGTTGGCGGATAGGTCGCGCAAGTGTCTTATCGGGTGTTATTGTTTTGCAATGGTTGGAAAAACGCCAGATCCCATGGCCTGATGGCAAGTATGACACCGATATTATGACGTTTATCAAGTGGTAATTTGGCATCCTGGCGATGCAAGTCAGTAAATTCTTTGGCTAAGGATTGCATCTTGTTCATCATCACCTGGGTGGAAGACTCACTCAACAGGCCAAACAGGAAGAGGCGTTCCTCTTGTTCACCTTTGAATCGCGATTTTAAAAACTGGTTTTTAATCTGTTGCTCAAAAAAGCGGTCAATGGGGCCATTTGGTAACCAGCGGAAATCATCGTCTATTCGTAGTTTGATTCGGTTATTGGGCAACAAATCGATGATTTTAAGTTTGTCCAGCATCGCGAGACAACGAATACACTCTGTTTCGGAAATTTGATAATTGTTAATCATGTCAGCAAAGCTGAGCCGGTTACGTACGCTCACCGCCACTAACAAAAGCTTGGCATCGTTCACCAGGCCTTTTTCCTGTTCCAGGGTGAGCTGGGTAATGTGTTGGCGTGATTCGTCATAGAGTTGAAAAAGATCGCTTAATTCCATCTGCATCAATTGGCAGATATCTTCCAGTCGTTCAAGCGTAAAACGTTTTGACGCAAACATGCGTTTTATATTGGCTTCGCTCATACCCAGCTTTTGTGCGATGTGAGCATAGGTCAAATGATGATTTTTCAACGCCTGCTTTAGTGTGTCTATCAGTGCTGCGGTTTGTGCCATGTTCCAGCCCTCAGAGTTTGTCAGCTTTTAAGTGTATCAATAATAGACCAAAGAGATTAGGTCGCTTTACTTATCTGTTAATGGGATAGCAGTGACATGTTATTCAATATCAATAATTCATTTTTTACCGAGAAATTTATTAATGCTTGCTGTTAAGCGCGATACGTATTATTTAAGATAAATCGTATGGTAATATTGAGTTTTTTTGGCGCTATGAGAGGGTTGGAGCTTCGTTATGGCTACTGAAGAAATCATAGAGTATTACGCTGAAACAGCGGATCGAGCTATCCGCCCAGATTTGGTCTTCGCTACGAGCCTGATCAAAAGTAACAAAGTTGCGATTGATTGTGGGTGCGGTGCGGGATCAGATATAGCGTATTTAAAAAAAGAAGGGTTCATTGTTTATGCCTTTGACATTGAAGAAGAGTCCATAAAAATATGCAGAGAACGGTTCAAAGGTGATGAGAGTATCTTCTTGTCACAAAATAGCTTTAGTTCCTTCAATTACCCTCAATCCGCGCTAGTTGTGGCGGATGCAAGTCTATTTTTCTGCCCAAAAATAGAATTTGAGAAAGTTTGGAATAAAATTTACGATTCTCTAACAGTAGATGGCATATTTTGCGGTTCGTTTCTTGGCCCAGAAGATACGATGGCAGGCCCCAGCTACGATAAAAATGCCTATTGGTCAAATATATTGACGTTCAAGGAAGAGGATCTATGGTCAAAGTTAAAAGAGTTCGAAGTTTTAAAATTCACGGAGCACAATGTGGCCGGGGAAACAGCGCAAGGTTTGCCTCATCAATGGCACATCTATTCCGTAGTGGCAAAAAAACCTAACGAAAAAATCCAGCGGACAGCTTAACATGGTGCTGATTTTGGTGTTGGTGGACAAAAAAGGAAGGGTTAATTTAAAAAAATACTATTCAGTTAGAGTGGGCAAATAAGGCGATTGAATCGGCATTATAATGCCTAAAGTTAGAGAATAATATGACAGAATGAATTATCGAAAAGCCATTAGCGCTGATTTAAATGAAATTAAGAAAATACTGATGGCTAATGGATTGCCTTCGGTTGATTTCGGAGAACATCTTGAAAATGCTATCGTCGTCGAAGAAAAGGGTGCAATTATTGGTTTAGGCGGTCTTGAAATAGGTGGCGATATTGGATTAGTTCGTTCTATTGTAGTTATACCTAGCTATAGAGGGAAAGGAATAGCGAAAAATATATATCGATTAATAGAAGACAAGGCGCATCATTTAGGCATAAATGTACTTTATCTTTTAACTGAATCGGCAACTGAATATTTTCAAAAGCTTGGTTTTGCAGTTCAGCAACGCGCTGAGATTCCAATAGCAGTAATGGAAACCAAGCAATTCAAAGAGCTTTGTCCTTCATCTGCAACAGTTATGTTTTGTAAAATATCAAGCAAAGATAAGTAGCAAGCGGCCTAACACATATGAGCCGCCACGCTGTTAATAGACCTAGTTATCTTTTTCAGCTCTTTTACCCTAGAAAACGTGGTTGGACGCGAATGTAGAGTGCATGATATTGATTGCCCTACTTGCGCAAGAAATGGGGCTTTAAGACTGAATAGGGCTACGACGAGGCTCTATGTGTAGATTTGGGGTTGATTTTTCTATTGCTAATTTCCGAGCTGCTTTGGTGAAACTTTGATGTTTTGCCACCTTGGCAACAATGAACAGTTGATTGAAATTCACTTTTACCTCTATTGTTTCGCATATGAAAACAGTTTGTTTGTGAAATACCATATTATCAATTTATGCCAAACAGAAGATAATGATAGAAGCTGCTGGTCAACTTCGAATCCCGCAGAAACTGAAAAATAACCAGTTTAACTTTAAGTTAAAAACGGATGGATATTATTATGAATTTATCGTTAGAAAAAAAACGGATGCCGGTTTTGTTTGTGAGTCATGGCAACCCCTTATCTGTTATGGACGACCAGATGACACAAGCTTACGGGGCGTGGGCTGCAAGCCTTCCCAAACCCAAGGCGATCCTTATTTTTTCCGCACATTGGGAGAGTCGAGAGTTGATTGTTGGGGAGATTACATCACATGAAGAGTTGATATATGATTTTTATGGATTTCCAGACAAATTATATGATCTACAATATCCAGCCCCTGGTGCTGAATGGCTGGTTAGCGAAGTGGTTCACTTGTTGGGCGAGGAAGTACCACAGCGTGCAAGAGGATTGGATCATGGTGTTTGGATACCGCTAATGCGCATGTGGCCTAACGCTGATATACCTATATTGCAAATTAGCCAGCCTGCAAATTATAGCAACCAAGCATTGTATGAATTGGGTGAGCGCTTATTGCCACTGCGTGAACAAGGTGTCATGATTATTGGTGCAGGGACGTTAACTCACAATTTAAAAGAAGGGCTTTCAGGTCGGTATAGCAAAATACCTGATTGGGTTTCGAAATTTGACGACTGGATTGCGCAGACATTGCAAAGAGACCCAAAAAAGTTAATCGAATGGGAAACCAACGCGCCAGAGCCTCAGCGAAACCATCCTACACCAGAACATTTTCGCCCGTTATTAATTGCCGCAGGTGCTTCAATTTTTGGCGAATCCCTTAAGTTTCCTTTGCTCGGTTTTGATATGGCCGTTTTTAGTCGGCGCAGTGTGCAGTTTGGATAATGAACCTGGAGTATTCTTATGAATTCTGTAACCGCGTTAAGTATGATAAATAAAGCCATTAGTTTTTCTAAGAAATTGAATGCTCCGCCACTCGCAATTGTTATTTTAGATGGTCGATCAACAGTCAAGGCCGCTATTTGTGATGATGGTGTTAGTACACTTCGGTATGAAATTGCGCTGGGTAAAGCCTCGGCAGCGCTGGGCATGGGCTTTGGGACGCGTCAATTTAACACGTTAATAACAAATGGTGTATTACCGGAAATGTTTGCTAACTGTATTAATGGCTGTGCACAAGGAAACTTTATACCGTTACCAGGTGGTGTCTTGATCATGAATAAAAATCAGAACGTCATTGGTGCGATAGGTGTTTCCGGGGCAAATTCTGACCAAGACGAAGCCATTGCTGTACAAATTATCGAAGCTGAAAATTTATTGCCATCGCCGTAGTCTTGTTTCTTTGATACGCTGTCCAAAGCAAATAAGGCGTGTAATTAGATCTAAATTTTAATCGCTATGGGTATATGTGCACAAAGTGGCCATAAAAGCTACAAACCAAAATTATCCACCCCTAATTCTTCTATAATCATAAAGTAAAATATTTTCGTTTTCATCGTATTTTTCTTGTATTAAAAAGTGATTGATGGTCTTTTCATGCATATCAGAGCGTATCTATTTACTTGTGCTGTTCTGATATATAGCCAAAGTATCGGTTAGTTGATAATAGAAGACAAGATGAGGGACAGATTGATAATCTGTCATATATTATGAATACAGTTAAGGGTTGATATGGACAAAATTTCTTGTATGAGAGCATTTGTTGCCGTGGTTGAAGCCCATGGTTTTTCGAGTGCGGCCAGAAAATCAGGTATAAAAAAGGCGTTACTGAGTAAATACGTTGCGCAACTCGAAGACCAACTGGGTACGAGGTTGTTGCAGCGAACAACTCGGCATGTGAGTTTAACTGAAGTAGGTCGTGCGTATTATGTTCGATGTCTGCCATTGCTTGAAGAGTTGAGCGAGTTGGAGTCGTCAGTGCAAGAGATACAGTCTGCGCCGTCTGGTGAGTTAAAACTTAGTGCACCAACTTCATTTTCTGAGCTACATTTAATGAATATTATTTCTGAGTTTTCTAAAAAATATCCTGACATCCGCATGACTATGATGCTGACCGATAGGTTAGTAGATCTTGTTGAAGAAGGTGTCGATTTGGCTTTGCGTATAGGTCAATTACAGGATTCGAGTCTGGTCGCGCGTCATTTGGCTAATGTGCCAATTATTGCCTATGCTTCACCTGCATATTTGCAGCAATATGGTGAACCGAAGACGCCGGAGGGTTTAGCACGCCACCAATGTATTGTTGATACGAATTATAGAGGTGGTACCCGTTGGCATTTTTCACGCGATGAAAAAAATACAATTGTTACGGTGGCAAGTAAACATTATGTGAATAGCGCCATCGCAGTGAAATCATTAGTCTTGACAAATAATGGCATTGCTCTTAGCCCTATTTTTGTTGTCGCTGATGATATTAAGGCAGGTCGTTTGAACATTATTTTAAAGAGTTATGAAATTGAAACGTTTGGCTTATACGTTGTATATTCACATAGAAGGCATTTGTCTGCAAAAACGCGACTTTTTGTTGATGCGCTTCTTGCCTATTTTACGACGATGAAAAAGTGGG
This sequence comes from uncultured Chromatiaceae bacterium, assembly GCA_964421045.1. GTDB lineage: Bacteria > Pseudomonadota > Gammaproteobacteria > JAADHS01 > JAADHS01 > JAADHS01. Next base: position 38,635 of record CAYQVF010000001.1, on the reverse strand, counting down.
AAGACGCGCTAATGGAGTAGAGTGAATGAACTGATGTGGCTACACTATTTTTAAAATTTCTGTGAATCTCATCGTTTTTATTAATATCGGTAGGTGTTTTCGTAAATCATTTCACCCCATCCTTCGGCTTTCCCCCCGCCAGCCTGACTGCCGAGATACCCACCCAAGCCTCCAACAATAATACCGCACCACAGTATACTGCTGCCGCCTGATGGCAGTGCAAATACAACAGAACAAAGACTGTGTCCTAATAAAAATACACCGAATGCCCCCCTCACTAAACCTACTCTTGGCACATTCCTCTTCTCTCCCTGTCAGGCAGGCTTTTTTAAAATTCATCACGCTTTGACCCGCATCCAGTGCGACGACGCCATAGCCCGCCCCTTTCAAAAACTGGCTGTACCTTTTTACTTTGGCGTGGGTTTTGACGAAGCCGTCGAGTTCGGCGGCGTATACGGGGTGTACTTTGACTTGATGGAGTATGGTTTTGGGATCCAGGCCGAGGCTTTTGATCAGGTTTTTTCGATCCAGCTTTAAAAAAATCGATTGCCGATCAGCATACTGCCCAATGTTGTGTCTAGCTTATTGAGCAATAAGCCTCGCATCCGGGAAAATTTTTGATGGCTTCATTTACCTTGTGTAAAGGTTTCATGGTAGAGGTCTTGAAGGTCGTCCAGTATGTCTTCAACGTGTGCGAGGTCAAAAGACCTCACTCTAGCAATATGAAAGATGTTGTTACACTCATTGCCCTTTACGAGTGTATTGACTGGAGGTGGGCTTGCGCAGTAATGTACAGGTCGAACTTGCCTCGACAATGTGCCGGGAAGGCATGTGTAAATGTAAACTAAGGTGCGGATTAAGACACCGGCATAAAGGCGAAAGCCGTCGGCAACAGCAAAGCTCCGCTCCTTAGTTTGGCGCTTACGTTTCAAATATTCGATCCCACACGCTCTTGGCAGACCATCGGTTGTAACGGACATAAACACGATGCCAATAACCAAGCTTCTTCGGCAAATCACGCCACGGCACTCCAGTTCGGCAATCCATGATACCACTTCTATAAACTGACGATTATTTACTGCTGTTACTCCGCAATCTGTCGATTTACCTGGCAATAAATCCTTAATACTGTCCCATTGGTCTTTCCGTAATACTGTGCGTTCCGCGTTCCAGGCTACTCTTTCAAAAGGACACTATTTTAATCCTTTTTTTAAAATCATGCTTAATTGAGAACGCCCCCTAAGAATTGTTGATCAAGAAGGTAGAATTAAAGCGAATAAAAATCCGTATTTCCCCTTATATACAAAAATAAAAAAACGAACTAAATTCACAGAAAAATAAAAAACGAAATTTAATCTCTTGGGCTTTTTAAAATTGACTTATCAATTTTATTTTAGCAGCCACTTTTTTTGTTCATAAAATAAACCCGGTTTACGACTGAGGATGCAGGTCTACATGATGTTAGCCATGCTTATGGTTGATTCGCTCGTTTGGGTAGCACCGGAAAACGGTAATAATTAAATCAATAACCGTTTATTACAGCTCTTTACAACACAGAATACGTTTTAATGGTAAAAAACTTAGGGTACGAACCTTATTCGCTGAGGATAAGGAACCGTTGTAAATATTATCTGAGTCCACGTGGCCGGAACGATTACAGTGGTCGCTAAATAATTAGAGATATGTGTTGATTTGAGCAGATGATTTGTCAAAGGAAAGACTAAATAATGAAAATGAAGGGATGCTAATGATTAAAAAAACAAACTCAAAAAAAACCAGGCGGAGCAGCAGATGGATCAACTCATTTGTGTTTCTGCTGCCTCTTTTTGTTTATTCGGTTATTACGGAAGCGATTGTTACCGATAAAGATGACATTGAACTGGTCAGGCAAATTACCGGAACGGCTGCGGAGCATTGTGAAGATGCTGTTGCCTCTGAAGATTTTTTAGCGGTATTTGAATGTGGCGATGCATTTTTTGATTTCCGGTTTAATGCGGTTGACGGTGGTGGAGGTAACGTTGGTGATGGTGGGCGTTATACACGACTGCCTCGCGCAGATCTCGTTGGCTCAGGGGAGTGGGCCGATCATTTCCCGAGACGCACAACGGGGCCCAATGCGGCAGGTTGTGTGACGTGTCATAATGCGCCCGTTGGTACGGCTGCCGGGCCTAATGTGGCAAATGTCATTCGTGACCCGTTGCACAGCGGGATTCCAGCGATGTTTATTCAACGTAATACGCCGCATCTTATGGGTTCAGGGGCTCTCCAGCTTCTTGCGGAAGAAATGACCACCCGTTTGCACCGTATTCGTGACAAGGCAACACGCAAGGCCTGTCATGAAAGTCATCATGTCTGGGCTACGTTAAAAGCCAAGGGTGTTCAATTTGGAAAAATCAGCATCACACCAACATCGGGCGATCATCAATCTCGTGGTGATTGCGAAGTGAGTATCGATTACTCGCATGTTCAGGGGATTGATGATGATCTCGTCGTTAAACCTTTTTCGTGGAAGGGGTCAGATGTTTCGTTGCGTAAATTTACCATTGATGCGTTCAATAACGAAATTGGTATGCAACCGATTGAAACGACGGGCGCTGGTATGGACGGTGATAACGACGGTGTGACTGATGAAGTTTCAGTGGCGGATGTCACGGCAATGGTCATCTATCTGGCCGGTCAGACTCGCCCACATACCCAGGTGGAACTCGATCAGTTACGTCGTGAGCTGGTTGCAGCAGGGCAGTCCGATACAGTGGAGCAACTGGGCCTGCCGGTATTGACCAAAACAGAAAAAATGTCGATTAAACGGGGAAAGACAATTTTTCGCGAAGTGGGTTGCGCTTTTTGTCACAAACCCGAGATGGTTCTTAAAGACTCCGTTTTTCGGGAGCCTGCACGTCATCCTCATTACAATATTGATGCATTGAATGCGGGTCTGGATCCGGCAATGCCGATAAGTTTTGATCTTGCTCGGGATATGCCGGATAACCGGATTAACGTTGATGGCAAGATAAGAAATCTGGCAAATTTAAAGAAAAATAAAGGCGGTTATGCCGTCGTCAAACTGTTCAGTGATTTAAAACGTCATGACATGGGGTCTTGCTTAGCCGAAAGCATTGATGAGGCAGGAACGGGTGCCTCGGTATGGATGACAAAGGAGTTGTGGGGCATTGGTGGAACAGGTCAATATCTGCACGATGGAAGAGCGTCAACAATCGAGGAAGCGATTCTGGAACATTGTGGAGAAGGAAGTCATTCACGTCAAAAATTTGAAGAACTTGACCTTGATAAAAAGAAAGATCTTGTCAGGTTTATTGAAAACCTTGTTATTCTGAAAACAGATTGAAGAGTGGTTGATGTTCAGGCCAGGCGCCTGTCGGGTTTTTGGGTGATCATCGCAAGAGAAAGCCATTTTAAGCCCGTTTTTTTGATCATTTGAGGCCTAATTTAACGAAAGTGATCGGGAAAACGGGTCAAAATAAATTTTCCGCAGTAGATTCTCTATTCTCGGACAACCTTTTGGTGCACTAGTATTCAATAACAGATTTTCTGCTCTGCCTTTTGGTCAGAGGCGTTGGGTTTGTCAGAAAGCCACGCCAGTATTTTGGTAGTGATTCAGGTACAAGGACAAATAAAGATAGGTGACGATATGAATATATTAAATTTCTGTAAGCGTCCTGCCTGGGTGCTGGTTTTAATTGCATTAACTCTTTATGTTTCTTCTGCGCAGGCACATTTAAAATGGTTCGTTGATGATTCACAACAGGCGCATATTTATAATAATTTAATTTTCTATTCATTAACCTGGGTCAGTATTGGCGTTGTATTAATTTTAGTAGGCATTCTTATTGACAGAATTTACCCTAAAATATCAGCGTCATGGCAGCCGAAACTCATTGAAAAATATGCAACGTCAATTTTAGGAATATTAGTGGGTATTTCATTGATTATTAGTGCCCTAGGTGGAAACTTATTTTCAATGAATATCAAGGGTTCCGGTGCATTACATACTACACTGTTATTAGTCGAAGGGTTCATCGGCGTAAGTTTGATTATTGGATTGGCGGTGAGGCAAGCATCGCTTTTGTTAATGGCTCTATGGCTGGTTGTTACACAAGTCGCCGGTTTAGCAGTTACGTTGGAAAACCTTTGGGTCCTGGGAGTCGCGATATTTTTTTGTTACGCGGCAGGCCAGTGTTACGCTATTCTCGTGAAGATGTTTTTTATCTATCAAGTTTCGCTATCAATCAAGCTCAAGCATTAACCTTTCTTAGAGTTTTTATTGGTGCCAATTTAATTTTTTTAGGATTAAGTGAAAAAATTATGGTGCCTGAATTAGGCCTGGCGTTTTTACAGGAACATCAATGGAACTTCATGCAACACCTGGGTTTTTTTTGGTTTACTGACGAACTCTTTGTCTTCTCGGCAGGTGCGGTAGAAGTTATCTTAGGTATTTTTCTTGTAGCAGGATGGACGGTAAGGTTAACGGCTGTTACTTTGGCGATATTCTTTCTTACTCCACCGTTTTTTATGGGACCTGCCGAAATAATTGGCCACATCCCCCATATTTCTATTGTTGCCATGATATTATTATTTGGCCGAGGATGCACACTTAAAATTGCTCTTGCTTCACTGGCGAATATGCTAAAGCGCGCGAGGACATCACATCAAGCGCCACTTATCTGATTTAGGCAGCGTGTTCGCTGGTTTTGTTAGGGGATCGTGGTTCAGCACTTGAACATCTTTGCATGTATCACATGCAATCTGCACCACACTCTTATCAGCGTTGCGCGTTATCCTAAAAACCGCAGTAGAGCATCCCTGCTACTCGGGTTTTCCTTTCGCACAGTCTAAATTCGTCCACTTCCACAACGTTTCTTCAAGCAAACAAAACATCTGGCGGGTGCAGCTCTGTGCGTTTGCCGGGGTGACAATGGCCATTTGACCGGCTTGCACTCGTTCTTCCAAGTGGCTGTTGACGCTTCTATGGGCGCGGTCGATGTAAGCAAGGCTGCTTTAGATGATTCGTCATAAAAAAAAGTTTATTTTCTATTTTTGAGTTCTTTTATTTTTCTGGTTAGGGTGTTTCTTCCCCATCCCAGCAGTTTGGCGGCTTCTTGGCGTCGCCCTTGAGTGTGTTTAAGTGTAATGTCGATCAGGGTTCGTTCGAAATTGGGCAGGGCGGTATCTAGAATATTGGATTCGCCGCTGGCGAGTTGCTGGCCAGCCCAGAGCGATAAAGCGTGTTCCCAGTGGGTGCTGGTGAGGTCAGGTTCATGGCTTGGTTTTAGCTCAGGCGGTAAATCTTCCATATGTATTTCGTGGCCTGAGGCCATGACTGTGAGCCAGCGACAGGTGTTTTGCAATTGACGAACATTGCCTGGCCATTCAAGGCGACATAAATAGTGTTCGACTTCTTTTTTAGGTCGTTTAACTTCTTCATCCAGTTCCTTGGCGGCTTCTTGTAAAAATAAGTGAAGCAGCAGTGAAATGTCTTCGCGGCGTTCTCTCAGTGCTGGAAGCGTGATGCGAATAACATTGAGCCGATGAAACAAGTCCTCTCTGAACTGGCCTTTTTTGACGCGTTGCTCCAAGTTTTGGTGTGTTGCGGCCACAATACGTACGTCGACCTTAATGGGCGTATGACCACCCACACGATAAAATTCGCCATCGGCTAAGACGCGTAACAAACGAGTTTGTAGTTCGGCAGGCATATCCCCTATTTCATCTAAAAAAAGAGTACCGCCATTGGCTTGTTCGAAGCGACCCAGGCGAGTGGCTTGAGCGCCAGTAAAAGCCCCTTTTTCGTGACCAAATAACTCCGACTCTAGCAATTCTCTGGGAATAGCCGCAGTATTGAGTGCAATAAAGGGCTGTTCTGCCCTGGGGCTATGGCGATGTAGGGCGTGTGCAACGAGTTCTTTTCCCGTTCCTGATTCGCCATTGATCAAGACGGTGATGTTAGATTTGCTCAAGCGGCCAATGGCTCTGAACACTTCTTGCATGGCGGGGGCTTGGCCGATAATTTCAGGTGTTTTATCAAGCTTGACGGCTTGTTGGGTCTGTTGTCGACCGCGATGTTGAGTGACGGCACGCCTGACCAAATCAGTCGCTTCATCAATGTCAAAAGGTTTGGGCATGTATTCAAAGGCACCGCCTTCGTAGGCTGATACTGCGCTTGAGAGGTCGGCGTGTCCGGTCATCACAATGACGGGTAAGTCAGGGTAGTGCTGGGTGATAAAGTCGAGCAATTGCAGTCCATCTGTACCGGGCATGCGAATATCAGTAATGATGGCGTCTGGTTGAGATATAGCTAATGATTCTCGTAGTCCACTGGCATTTTCGAAAGCTGAAACGGCCATGCCGGCTTGGTTGAGGGCTTTTTCTAACACCCAGCGAATAGAGCGATCATCATCAATAACCCAGATATGGCCTTGCTTATTCATGAGTCATGTCCATGGGTAGCAGTATTTTGAATTCAGTATGGCCTGGCAGGCTATGACATTCTATTAACCCTGTATGCTGATTGATGATGGATTGTGCAATTGAGAGCCCCAGTCCGGTGCCTTCAGCTCGTGTTGTCACCATGGGGAAAAAAATTTTTTCTTTCATGTCGTCAGGAATGCCGGGGCCATTGTCTATGATGCTGATACAGAGGACGAGGCGGTGCCGGGTTGCGCCTATTGTGATTTGACGTTTGGCTCGTGTTTGTAGCGTAATCTGTCCATTGTGGCTTACCGCTTGAGTTGCGTTGCGGACGATGTTGAGCAGGGTTTGTATTATTTGATCCGGGTCGAGCTGTATTTCTGGGAGACTTGGGTCATAGTCTCGTTTGAGTTGGAGAGTGTCTGGTGTTTCGGCGTTAACGAGGGTGCGCACATGTTCAATTAGTTTATGAATGTTCGTTGGGCATTTTTGTGGGCGAGTGTACGGTCCAAGTAGGCGGCCTACGAGTGTTTGCAGGCGGTCTATTTCGCTGGTGATCACCTGGGTGTATTCCTTTAAAGAATGATGTGGTAGTTCACGTTCAAGTAGTTGGGCTGCACCTTTAATTCCGCCTAAAGGGTTATTGATTTCGTGAGCCAGTCCACGTACCACCGCGTGCGTTGTATCGTGTTGAGACAGTAAATTTTTTTCTCTTATTATTTGTAATCTACGGTCTATTTGCTGTAGCTCCATAAGGTAAACTTGACCTAGGTCTGGAGCAATAAACGGAGTCACAGTACAGTCTACAGTGATCCGGCTGAGGTTAGGCAGGGCGACTTCCAGTTCGCGTTGCGTGAGGCTATTAGCTCTTGTTTTTGTGGTGACAAGGGCTTCCATGAGTGCGTTGGTTTGTTCGAAATAATCGTTACCATACCCCTGTTTTAATTGTCGGTAGCTGATGGCCAGCAGCATTTCTCCTGCGGGGTTGATGTGCTCTAATTTTAGCTCATCGTTGAAAAGCAGGGTCGCGGTGTTTAGGTTCTCCAGAATTTTTTGATTCAGGGTTTCAATGGTCATGAGCTGTCTAAGGTGCCGCTTTCTTGTGTAATATAGAGAAGCGTCGCAAGTGGAAAGAGACGGTAGCGGTAGAGCGGATGACTTTCCCTTGTTTGTTGTGGATGTTGGCGGAAACGGTGTGTGTTCCCCGGTCAATATTGTTGAGTGTTGTTTGGTTGGTTGTTCCTTTGGCGACTTGTTTTCCATCCAGGTTGATGTTGATAGTGTGGCCTAATTCGGTGCTTAACTGCGGATTGATATCCAGTTGAATCGTTATGGATCCGGAATTTTCTCTGATCGTGCTGTTGTCGCGAGGTGACGTTATTTTAAAGGTAGAATAGTTTATCTTAGGTTGTGGGTTTTCCTTTTTTTGTTCTTTCGTCGACGACGTGGGTGGTGGTGTGGTTTCGCGTGCAGTGATGGTACTGATTGGGTCGAGTTTTATGGGCTGGGCTCCTTTGGAGGGGGCCTGGTCTGAATACGTGATAGAGCCATCGGGCTCAATAGATTTGTATATTTGGGCAACGCTGGAAAAAGGAAGATAAAGTATAATTAAGCCTGTCATCAGCGACACTTTCATGCTCTCTAGCACTCCTCTTGTCAAATCTAAAATTCTGCTTTTTACTAATCACCTAGATCCTGGTTAAGTGCTCACATTCACTCAGCACAAGCTTTTGATCCGTAGAGCGAGATGAAACTTTTCGGTCATCACAATAAGTGATGACATTCAAAATCGTCATTCGTTCTACGAATCAATATCTTGCATTGTGCAAATACGATCATTTTCAGGGTTCAGGTAAAAAATGAAAAAAAACGCCCCGATTGGGGCGTTTTTCGTATTCCCTTGAACCCTATTTATAAGCTGTAATACATGTCAAACTCAATAGGATGCGTGGTCATGCGCAATTGTGTGACTTCTTCCATTTTTAGTGAAATATAGCCGTCGATCATATCGTCGCTGAAGACACCACCTTGAGTCAAAAAGTCTCGGTCTCCGTCAAGCGCGTCAAGTGCTTGATCTAGCGAGGAACAAACAGTAGCGATGCTTTTCTCTTCTTCTGGTGGTAGGTCATATAGATCTTTATCCATAGCTTCGCCAGGGTGGATTTTATTCTGAATACCGTCCAGACCGGCCATCATTAGTGCAGCAAAGGTGAAATAGGGATTACCGCAAGCATCAGGGAAGCGGACTTCGATACGGCGTGCTTTAGGGCTGGAAACATGAGGGATGCGTATGGATGCAGAGCGGTTGCGTGCAGAGTAAGCCAGCATAACCGGGGCTTCAAAGCCTGGAACCAAGCGTTTGTAGCTGTTGGTGCTGGCGTTAGTAAAGGCATTCAATGCGCGGGCATGTTTAAAAATGCCGCCAATATAAAACAAGGCTTCATCCGAAAGGCCACCATAAGCGTTGCCAGCGAAGATGTTTTTGCCGTTTTTTGCTAGTGATTGGTGAACGTGCATGCCGTTACCATTGTCACCCACCAGCGGTTTAGGCATAAACGTTGCTGTTTTACCATAGGCATGAGCTATATTTTGCACTACGTATTTAAGGACTTGATTCTGGTCTGCACGTTTGACGAGGGTATTGAACGCGGTACCAATTTCACATTGACCTGCTGTTGCTACTTCGTGGTGATGGACTTCAACCTCAATGTCCATTTCTTCTAGTGCCAGACACATGGCCGAACGGATATCATGTAATGAGTCAACCGGGGGGACAGGAAAATAGCCTCCTTTTAATTGTGGTCGGTGACCCATGTTGCCGTCACTAAACACTTTCTCGGAGTTCCAGGTGGCTTCTTCCGAGTCTACTTTATAAAAAGAACCACTGATGTCTGCACCCCAGCGTACGTCGTCGAGAATAAAAAATTCGGGTTCAGGGCCAAAATAGGCCGTGTCTGCAATTTTAGTTGATTTTAAGTATTCTTCAGCCCGTTTGGCTACTGAGCGGGGGTCGCGCTCATAGCCTGTCATTGTATCGGGTTCAAGGATATCGCAACGAATGATGAGCGAAGGTTCGTCGGTAAAAGGATCCATCAGCGCCGTATCTGTGTCAGGCATGAGCACCATGTCGGATTCGTTGATCCCTTTCCAGCCCGCTATAGAAGAACCATCAAACATTTTCCCTTCTTTGAATAGCTCGTCATTGATCTGGCTGACAGGCAGAGAGACATGTTGTTCTTTACCACGGGTGTCGGTAAAACGCAGGTCGACGAATTTTACATCATTATCTTTTATTAGTTTTAATACATCTTGTGACATTACCACTCCTCCAGTGCATTGCTATTTTAATGTTTCCATATCTTCCTACAGTGTACACGCATTAGGAATATTTTTAAGTCGTTACTTTAATTTGCGAATCTGCGCTACTGTTACTGTTCACGAATCAAGTTAGCAAACCGTCACCAGCAACTAGTGTGCCACTTTTATAGTTAAGGTTATTTCGCCATCTTTATTTTGGCTGTCTATTATTTCATGGCCATGTATTCTACACCAGGCAGGAATATCGTGAAGTGCGCCTGGGTCTGAGCATAAAACCACCAGTATATCTCCACTGTTGAGTGTTTTGATTTTATTTTGGGTACGAATGACAGGGAGCGGGCAAATGAGCCCTTTAAGGTCGAATATTTCGCGATTCATAAATACCAGTTCTCAGGAATGTCGTCCGTTTGCAGGGGGGTGACATCCAGGGTGTACTCGTCCTTGCCCAGTTCCTTGACGGCAATGCTGACAATAGAGGCTTGTTTTCCCTGGCTAAAACGGGCGCAAAGGCGGGCAGCAAGCTCAATGTCATCTTTATTTTGGGCGGTACCATCTAATAATGCCAATGCACCGGCATGGCTGGTTGGGCGCAGGTGAGTGAATTGTTTACGATAGCCTTCCAGAAAGCGATTTTCTCCTTCTTCCCGGGCGACGATAAGTTTGAAGTGGGGTTTGGGTCGCAAGTGACGACCTACTTTTAATAACATGATATCGTCAAGTTCATAGTTTCTATCGTTGCGCGCAGTCCACATGTCTATCAACTTGCTCGAATAGGCTTTGTCGGTTAAGAAACAGCAGCCTCCAGCGGGCTGTGAATAGTCGCTAAAACCATAATTTTTAGCAAGTTCTATTTGTGGCTTGCGAGAACGCCCGGTTAACCCTAAGAGACGTTTTCGATCAACCCAACCTTCTGTTTCTGGAACGGTTTCGGTTAACCTCTGAGCACAAAGGGGTCGCAACAAACGGTTATGGGTATTGGTGTCTCTCACCACGATCTGCATGGTATCGCGGCGTTGTGACATGGGTCTTTGGCCTAAAACCTCGCCAGTAATAATAAAATCAAACTCATTTTCGGCCATCCATTCTTGTGCTTTTTTGACCATAAAGCATTTGCAATCCAGGCAGGGGTTCATGTTGGCACCATAGCCATGTTTGGGGTTGAGTAAAACTTCTTTGTATTCTTCTATAACATCGATAATGTGGAGTTTAATGCCCAGCTGCTCCGCAACCCAGAGCGCATCATTACGTTTTGCTTTATTCCGGTCTTTTTTGCGAATCGCATGAGTATGTCCTTCAACACAAAAACCGGTATAAAAATTGATTCCTTCTACATGGATGCCTTGATCTAGGATAAGTTGGGTTGCGAGCATGGAGTCAAGTCCACCTGAAATGAGCGCGATTGCGCGGCGTTGCTTTGTCATGAGGTATCGATATTTATTGAAGATTAAAGATGAATGGTCTGAACCTGATTTTAGCAGCAGAGTATCGTTTAACTCAATAGGCAGGAGGGGCTTGGGGTGTGGGGCGCGCTAAATTAGTGCTTTTAATAGTCTTAATGTGTCAAAGTGGTGCTGTTAGTGGGATTTAAATGTGCATTATTAAAAGCATTAATCTTAATAAGGTTGATCTGATTGGCTGAAGCTAACATGAAAAAAAGAAATTCATACGTTTGTGGCGTGGGGTTGCTGATTTTGGCCTGCGAGAGTATCGCTGCGTCTGATCATCTCGGGTCTCAATTTGATTTTACGTTGTCATTTGAGGCTGGCTACAGGCAAGATGATTTAAGTTGGAATGAAGCGGCTCCGGGCGGATTTCCTAATGTTTTATCTGAATTGACGTGGCGTAAGATGGATGTGGCTTACGGACGAATTTTCGGTGATTTCAATTTCCAAAATCGATATTATCTTAAAGCTTTAGCCGGGTTCGGTGAGGTGACCAGGGGAGAGAACAGAGATGTCGATTATTCAGGTGATAATAGAACTTTGGAGGTTTCACGCTCTGACAATCAGGCGGGGGGGGATGTGCGAGACTTCAGCTTGGGAGTGGGTGTGAAATTTCATTGGGATAGCGCTCCTGTGGCAAAAAAAATAACTCTGATTCCATTAGTGGGATACGCCTATCATTTGCAAGACTTAATGATCACCGATGGTTTTCAAAGTAATCCGCCTACAGGTAAATTTCCGGGTTTAAATAGTAGCTACGATACACTCTGGAAAGGCGCGTGGTATGGCCTGGATCTGTTATTTAATTTTAATACAACGTGGGGTCTGAATCTGGGTTTTGAATATCACCCTAAGGTCAACTTCACGGCGGAGGCTGATTGGAATTTGAATGCCAATTTTCAGCGTCCGCTTAGTTTTGCTCAAAAGACGGAGGCGAAGGGGCTGTATTGGAAAATAAATGCTTTTTATAGATGGGATGAACGTTGGAATTTTACTGTTCTAGTTGAAGGTTTTCAATGGCAAAGCAAGAACGGCAACGGCACGGACACCACTTTTCTGGCTAACGGAACTTCCGTGCAATTGCCTTTAAATGAAGTGACATGGGATGCTATGGGTGTTCTGTTGGGTGTGACATGGACAATAGATAGTGATGGGAGGTAATGTTGTTTGGCGATCTATTCAATAGGTGATGTGCAGGGTTGTTATGATGATTTATGTCGTTTATTAGATCAGATTAATTTCGACTCCCAACATGACCAGCTTTGGTTTGCCGGAGATTTAGTGAATCGTGGATCTCAATCTGTTGAGGTTTTACGGTTTGTTAAGGGGCTGGGTGAGCGTGCTGTTGCGGTATTAGGCAATCATGATTTACATTTGCTCGCGGTGGCCTGTGCTGAAGCGAATGGCCAATCAACGTGTCGCAAGCAGGATACTTTTACCGATGTTTTGCATGCCGATGATCGCGACGAGTTACTAACCTGGTTGAGGTACTTGCCTCTGGTGCACTACAGTGATGAGCGGGATGTGTTGATGGTGCACGCGGGTATTGCCCCGCAATGGACGTTAGCTCAGCTGCTCAGTTATGCCTCGGAAGTCGAAACTATTTTACGCAGTGATGACGCGACGTTATTCTTCAAACAGATGTATGGCAACCAGCCTGATCAATGGCGCGAAGATTTACACAGTTGGTCGCGTTTGCGATTTATTACCAATACGATTACCCGTTTACGGTATTGCGATCGGGAAGGACGACAGGTTTTATCAGAAAAAGGGCCGCTGGGCAGTCAGGCTAAAGGCTTAATGCCTTGGTATGAAGTGCCCGAGCGTGCTAGCAGCAACCACACTATTCTCTTTGGGCATTGGGCCGCTCTGGGCGCAGGCCGACAACAACAGCACGTATTTTCCTTAGACAGTGGTTGTGCCTGGGGCGGGGCAATTACCGCGCTGTGCTTGGATGATTTTGAATATCACAGTACGCCTTGTTTAACCTGAAAAACGCTATACCTATAGCGTTATGAACTTAGATATTATCATGCTCAACTGTACCTCATTTAATGTTGCCTTTTCAGGTGGTAGCGCAGAGTTATTCGCTAATTTGGTCCATTAATAATTTCTGGCTCATCCCACAATGCGGACCAAACTTTGGCATTATCTATATAATGAATAGCATTGTTCGCAATCACACTTCGAGGGTTTCGAGCATTATGCCAACGAGGCTCATTAGATGCCTTCACGGCTTGGATAACGCCAGAATCGGTCATAGAAGCTATTGTAGATGTTGAGCCATCATCAACTTCTAATAACTGTAAGCCACGGTATGTCCATTTATAGTTAGTGAAATGATTCGAGATTATATCTTCAGTATCATAAACACTAATCGGTAAAGCTATTTTGTGCTTCCCTGTTTCAGCATTTGATAAAATAGCAAATGCGCGATAATCATAACTTAATGCCGTATTACTACCTTGATAGCCTATGATTATCTTATTTAAAGTCATGGGCTTACTTTTATCACTGACATCAAATAGCGCAATTTTTATTCCTTGAGTACGTCCATCCTCTGTTGCATCCTGCCCCACACCTAATAGCAAGTTATCATTAATGGGGTGTAGGTAATCTGAAAATCCAGGAATTGATAATTCTCCTTCGATAAAGGGTGCAGCCGGATCTTTGAGGTTGATCGCATAAAGTGGGTCTGTTCTTCGAAACGTAACAATATAAGCATAATCACCAAAAAATCTTACTGCATAAATATCTTCGCCTGGTTTTCCAATCTTTGCAGGATGCGTTTTATTGGGCAATTGACTTAATACAGATAAAACTTTTTCATCGCTTTCATTTTCACGCAGTACATATAAACGGTGAACAGGACGTTGCTCAAAAGAAAAAGATGGCCTCGAAGTAGAGGCAATGGCGTCCTCTGTTCCGTCAGTACCGGGCGGGGATGCTGACGCATTCTCTTGAGGTGAGTCGATACCTGTTGTTTCATAATCGGTTACAACGATACGCAAGTCATCATTTAATTCACTCATCCTAAAAGATTTATTCCGCCAACCCGTCCAGCCGGGAATGCGTGCAGAACTTTGATAAAGCACGTTATCTTCTGTGTAGTTTAATTTATGAATAATGGTGTAATTTTTCCCAGGCGCATTGAGATCAGCAGAAGGCACATATTCTCCCCTCGTAAAATAAATCGCATTCGTAGAGGCATAAATTTCCGTACTACTCTCTAGCGTACAAAACGATTGAGTTTTTTCTGGTTCGATGACGGGAATGGTATACACAGCTAACAAGTTTGCAGCAAAAACGCTTTCTTTACTGCTTTCTTTAGGAACCATACAATGATTTACTTGTACAATATTTGTTTTTATCCCGTTAACCCAAGTCATGGGCAATATATCTTCGGTGGTAAGATTATCAATTAAAGTTTTATTCTCTTCTATAACAGATAATTCGTTACTGTTAACAGCCAATGCTGGCATCCATAAAGATTTTGAAGCGACAAGATAGAGCTTGCCATTCATGCTACGACTCGCATTATGATAACCTTCTACTTCAATGTCCCATTGTTTCTCTGGGTTTTCTGGATTACTCACATCATAAGCAATAACCAGAGTATTATTTGAACGGAAATATTGAAACGATTCATCACTATTTTTTGCGTTGGTTTGGGTTACTGCAATCAACTGGTTCGTTTTACCCGTTTCTGTGAAATTAGAAAGATATAGCCCGACAATAGAAGACACGGTTTGAGGAAGTTCTATTGTTGCTATTTCTTTTGTATCGGGGGATTGATTATCGAGCAACATCACTCGAATACTTGCTGGTTCTGAAGGTTTTACAGGAAGAATCGGAGAGTCGGGGTTAAGCAAACTTACATCCGCAGGCTCAATACCAACATCTGAATTAAATACAGCTTGTTGAGCCACAAAAAGATATTGGCCATCAGATTTAATTAAATCTGCTTCATCTACTCCAGCTTCAATCAGATTAGTATCACTGACGTTTATTGATGCATCTGCACCGGCAGGAGCCGCGCTGTCTGTCTGTATCTCTAGAGCAGAACCATTTTCTTGTGCTCTCGCAGACTCTTCGGCTGCTTGCCCCTCTTCAAGCATTCTTGTGAAATAAGCTTTGACATCATTTTCAAATTCAGAAGGGGATTCTGCTGTTTTTAATTGAATATTTGATCGCTTTTCCGATATCACGCCCAGATCATCGTCAGTCACTTCATTTTTATCATTGCACCCACTAATGAATAGTGTAGATAAAACAATAGCGATTGCAAAATAGCTTATGTCATTGTTAGTCCGCTTCATAATATTCCAACCTTTTCATTGTATAAAAGGGAAATAATCCCATCTGTTTTGATTATATATGGGAAATATTCCCACGTCAACGTTGGTATAATCAACATACTCCAAAAAAAATCAGTATTTATAGGAAGTTTATGACATTTCCATTGAGATTATTTTTTATCTTTTTTCCACTCTCCATGGCATCAATCGCTGTTATCGCAGCACCCGCTTTAAAGACAAGTATTGGCGCTGGGTATTTTTATAGCGAAGGAATATATCTGGATAAAGACACCTCAACTCTGACTAGCCTCCCCCTTTTTCTAAAAATACAGAAAAATTTAACCACTTTTAAAATATCTAGTCATGTTTATCGGTTTGACAGAAAAGACTCGAAAACATCAGAAATTCAATCTTCAAGTGGCTGGGGAAGTAGCTATTTCAGCCTCAAACAGCTATTTAAACTGAAAACCTTCCTACATTACATTGATATAGAGGGTAAAATTAATACACCTGCATCAAACAAGGCGGATGACTTAGGAACGTCTAAATATGGGTTTAAGCTGTCATCATCGGCTTATTACTGGGTCTCCAAAAACTGGCTAACTGCCAGCATTGCTTACCGATGGAGAAACAATCAACTCAGCGACACTTTTTCTGCTGCATTGGGGTTTTCACGGAGCGTATCAAAAATAGTTAGCCTGGGAACAAATTTACGCTTTGAGCAAGCAACACAAAATATTAGCAATAATCGACTAGAAAATACCTTTCACATGACTTGGAAAGCACACAAAAAAATCAAATATACGCTTTATTATGTGAAAGGCTTCAAAGACCTAAAGCTCAATTGGGCGAGTGGTTTACAGGCTACCTATCAATGGTATTGAGAAATGAGCACGAAACAACGTCCGATTATTTCGTGCCCATTTCTAATCAATTTCCACCGGTGCTTTAACATCCTCAGGAATTGAATTCTCAATACCTTCAATTGCTGCCCCATCATCCGAGATATCGGGAACGGAAATTTCTGGTACTTCAGGAGTATCTACAAAATCTGGAATTTCCGGACGATTAAATATTCCATCCGCTATTGATGGCTTGCTAACGCCGGTTCCGCCGATGCCGCTCTCATCGGGTTCTGCAGCCCATACAAAAGTTGTCGTGAGTAACAACACACTAAAGAAAATCACCAATCTATTCATTTTTTTCACCCTTATGCTGCATTTTTTGTTGTTCTTCTGAGTAAAAATAAGATCCAAAGCGGAAACGATGATCCGCACCTTTTTTTCCGCTGTCTTTGCGTTGGAGTTGATGTGCTTTGCGATTGATTTTCTTAATAACAAGCATTGCTTGTTGCTCTGAAAATGCTTGTAATTCGTCAACTGATTCTGCACGTAAATTATTGTAATAAACGCTACGATCGAAATAAGCAGGGGTATTGCCCATTAAATTATGCGTACTGGCAGCGATATGATCATGCAGATTATGGCCAAAAAAGTAAGCCTTATCATCAAAATTTTCAACAGGTAAAAATGCTTCTTTTTCTAAATGCACCATCCCTTTATTATCAATGCTGACAATTTTTTTACGCATCCATTCATCTAATAAAGACCGTGAGCGTAAATCTTGTTTGCTCACTCGTTCAACAAGGGATTCAAAGCTCGGTTCGCCATTTGCCACTAAACGATGCAGCGGTTTGGCGTTACCTTCATGATCAGAATACTCTGGAAAACTTAACCAAGATGCAATGACTTGCGCGCTTAACGATTTCATCTTTGATTCTGCAACAGCCAGTGGATCATCTTCATAGCGTAAGCGTCGAACGTCTTTGCGATGAACGCCTGTGAGCAATGATAAACGAGAATCTGTTATTCGCTTCCCTTCAACAGGAAACGATTCTGTCGCCACTTGCAAATAAATGGATTTAAGGAGTTGAGAAGTAAAAGGGTAGGTAATTTGATAGTGAATTAATAAGCGGACAAGCGGTTTCAGCAGCTTGCTTAGTACTAAGGTCAATGCTTGTGAAGGTGTAGGACCATTAACGGCAGACATTCAAGCTACTCTAAAAAGTGGGAATATTTCCCTTATAATAACAGAGTAGGACACACACTCAACACCTAAATCTCAAGCGCTATGGATATTTACTAAGCCTAAACCTAGATTCCGCAGTTGACCGGCTCCCAGTTTAAGTCGTAACAGTAGGTTTGTTGTTTTGCCGAACGGGCGAGTTTCGCTACGAGCTAAATTGCACTTTAGCTCGTCCAACTGCGGATTCTAGGCTAACAGTTCCTGATCCTGAATTTTTATGTGACGTATAGGGTATATTATAGGAATCAAGAGCTTGTGTTGTACGTCGTGGACCAACTGAGTTTTTGGGTTTAAGCTTGTCGTAAAATTAAGCCTGTTTTTACATCTTTGATGATGCTTGGCGTATTGTGGATACTTGTTGTTCCAGGGGAGATATGGTCTAGCTTAGAGTGAAACCATTTTCTTAATATATAACGGTTGCGCGCGGGTCTGGTGCCCGGTGGATTGGCGCTGGTTGAGACGATAGGATGTTGCAGTTGCATGCAGAGTGCGTGAGCGGCGGGGTGCGATGTTAGTCTGACGGCAAGGGTCGTATGTTGACCTGTTAGCCAGGTAGGAACCCATGGCTGTGCTTTAAAAATCCAGGTTGTTGGTTGCGTTTCAGATGATAGGAGCGTTTTGTCTATTTCAGTTGGGCTCGATTCAATGTAGGGTAAAAGTTGATTGACCTCGGCTGCAATAATAATCAGTCCCTTGGCTAGGGGGCGATGCTTGAGTTCCAGAATTTTTAGTATCGGTTTTAAATTGAGTGGATCACACCCTAATCCATATACCGTTTCAGTTGGGTAAGCGATCAGCCCACCCCGTTTGATAATTAGTGCGGCTTGGCGGCAGTGCCACGTCAAATGGGTTTTATTCATTTTGTTGCTCTCTTGCAATAGCGCGGTAACCAATATCGGTGCGATAAAAAGCCCCCTCCCAGTTGATCTCCTCTACAAGTTCATAAGCGCGTTGCTGTGCTTCACTTACGTTCTGACCTAATGCCGTTGCGCAAAGCACTCGGCCGCCGCTGGTTATGATGTGGTGATCAGATTTTTCTGTGCCCGCATGAAAAATCATTTTTTCGCTGGATTTTTCGCGGGGTAATCCTTGGATAATGAGCCCTTTTTTGTAGCTTTCAGGGTAACCGTTTGCAGCCATGACCACCCCTAAAGCTGCACGTTCATCCCAGTCTGCTGTCGTGGTGTCGAGTTTTTGATCTAACGCGGCTAAACAAAGCGCAACGAGGTCAGACTTTAAACGCATCATAATGGGTTGAGTTTCAGGGTCGCCGAAGCGACAATTAAATTCAAGAACATTAGGTGTGCCATCAGCAGCAATCATGATTCCTGCATATAAGAAGCCGGTATAGGGTGTGCCTTCTTCTCTGAGGCCGTTAACCGTAGGTTCTATGACTTCTGTCATGATGCGTCGGTGCATGGCCTCGGTCACCACAGGGGCGGGTGAATAGGCGCCCATGCCACCGGTGTTGGGGCCTTGGTCGCCATTGTCTCGGGCTTTATGATCCTGTGATGTGGCGAGAGGTAAAATATTTTTGCCATCAACCATGACGATGAAACTGGCCTCTTCACCTTCGAGAAATTCTTCGATAATAATTTGTTGTCCCGCTGTTCCGAAGGCCGATCCGCAGAGCATATCTTGTGCTGCGGCAAGGGCGGCGGTTTCGTTTTGTGCGATCACCACCCCTTTGCCTGCTGCGAGTCCATTTGCTTTGATTACCAGTGGCATACTGGATTGTTTTATATAAGAAGTAGCGGACTCCAGCGAAGTAAAGCTTTGATATTTTGCTGTTGGGATGCGATGTCGTGCAAGGAAATTTTTACTGAAAGTTTTTGAGCTTTCAAGTTGTGCTGCGGCTTGTCTTGGGCCAAAGCAGCGCAAGTTGGCTTGTTCAAAAGCATCGACAATGCCATGGGCTAAGGGTATTTCCGGTCCCACAATCGTCAAGCCTATGTTAGTATCAGAGGCAAAGGTTGCCAGTGCCTGAATAGCATTGGCCATAATAGGGACGTTTGTTATTTTTAGGTCAGTAGCAGTTCCGCCGTTGCCGGGTGCAATGTAGACGTGATCTACGAGGGGAGACTGGGTCGCTTTCCACGCTAAGGCGTGTTCGCGGCCACCCCCACCAATGATAAGTACCTTCATTCTAGATATCCTTAGGCTTTAAATATTTTAGGGCAGAAGCAAGATGGAATGATAACGTAACGTAGAGCTTGGGTCATCTACTGAAGTCTTTTGTTCTCTGTTTAAGATAGAATTAATAAGGAAGGAACACAATGAATTATCCTATACGAGTAGGAGTTTTATTATGATAAATCAGGGATATAAAAAAAACATGCTTCGTAGTCTAGGGGTTGCGGTTTTGTTTGTCGGTTTTAATTCTGCAGCGTCTGCTGCAACATTCACGGTCAATAGTACGACTGATGCGCCTAATGAGAGCGAGTCCAGCGAGGTATGTGCCAGCGCAGCGGGCTCTTGTACGCTACGCGCAGCCATTATGGCAGCCAATGCGAAGGCTGGGGAAGATACTATCAATGTGCCAGCAGGGACTTATACCTTGAGGCTGCCCCGATCTCAGGACTCTTTTTTCTTTATGCCGGAAAATGACGCCGCTGTTGGCGATTTGGATATTACCGACAGTGTAATCATTAACGGAGGGGATCCAAACAATCCTGATGACACAAAAATTACATTTTATGCGAATAATCTAGCTGATCGTGATCGTATTTTTCAAATTACACCTGAGCCTTCTGCAAGTGTAGCCATCAACGTGCTGATTCAAGGAATCACTATATTTGAGGCCTATCAGCCTGCTGAGAACCAAGGTGGGGGGGGCTTGTTAGTCTTTGCCCAGGCTTTTGGCCCTGGCCTGATTCAACCGCCTAATGTGACCTTGCGGAATGTCAATTTCAGTAAAAATTATACTGGCGTGACGGGAGGCGCGGTTGCCAACTGGGGTGGCAATGTCATCATTGAAGACAGCATTATGGATAGCAATCGTACGCCCTATGTGCCCAATAGTGTAGGTAACTTTCAAAATACAGGCAGGCAGGGTGAAATATTTGAAGGGGGAGGACAAGGGGGTGGTGTCGCTAACTGGGTGGGTAGTATGACGCTACGTCGCACTGAAATAATCAATAATTGGGCGCAAAATGGAGGCGGCGTTTATAACCAGGATGCCTCTAATCGTGAAAGTTTTCTTCTCCTTGAAGACAGCGTGGTTCGCGATAATGATGCATTTATGGGCGGCGGGTTGTTAACGGCGGCGAATGGCGTATGGGATTTTGCTGCACGAAGACTGATCAAGCATGGTCTGATCTTAAACCGGACAACCGTTTCAGGCAATATTGCGGAGCTGGGTGGGGGTGGTTTATATACCATGGGTATAGGTTCTACACTGATTTCAGCCAGTACGTTCAGTGGTAATGAAGTTCGGGATGGTGCAGGACATCCTTCTTACGATGCACGGGGTGGAGGTATTTTTCATTCTAGTCGAGTCTTGGAGATTGTCAGTAGTACAATTGCGGGCAATGAGGCTCAGGAATCGCGAACTACGCCGACACGAGATCCCAATGCTCCGTTACCTAATGGCGGGGATGAAATATTTGTTGACGCTCGGAATGGCACCAATGGTGAAAATGTGAATTCGTATCGGTTTGTAATACGAAACAGTATTATTGGGGATGGCGTGCTTGATGATGATAATTGCAATGGATCGACGGATTATCAAAGTGTTATCACTGCACTGGGCAATAATATAGACAGTGGGACGACTTGTTTTGGTTCAGTTGCAAGTGTTTCTAAAGTATCAGAGAAAACAGTATCAACAGGTTTGAACAATCGGGCTAAAACGCACGCTGTAGTCGGTTTGGCTGAACTTGCAGATAACGGAGGTACTCAATTGCCCAGTGGCGGTGCGGTACTTACTCGTGCCTTGCTAGAGAGTAGTTCAGCGATTGGTGCCGGTACGGGTTGTCCTGGTAGTGATCAGCGGAATTTCAAAATCAATGACACGATGAATTGCGATATTGGTGCGTTTCAGGTCAATGTTGATCCAACACAGGAGGGGGGGAACGCTGCACCAACACCTCAAGATGATGTGGTCTCTGTTACGGCAGGGGAAGCGGTGACCGTAGCGGTATTGAGCAATGACCGGGATCCAGATGTGACCGATGTCTTGAAATTAGCTTCGATTGGTTCAGCGACTGCGGGTGGGTCTGCAACTCCAAGTTTAGCTACAGGTGAAATTACAGTAACGACACCCGGTAGTGTAGAGATTGGTGTGCCAACAGAAGTGACGGTTAATTATAAGGTGTCTGATGGCGAGGCAGAAGCTGACGGCGAATTGGTTGTTGTTGTTTATGATGATAACGATAACGAAGTACCATTACCGTCTGCCGATAATGTAACTATTTCGCAAGGTAAGCAAACGACTCTCTATGTCCTGGATAATGATACTGATAACGATAGAGGCGATGTGCTTGAAATAAAATTGGGGCAGGCAACGAGCAACGAGCTTCAGCATCCGAGAATTAGAGTAAATGGTGCCTTTAATCAAACAGAAACAGATAAAACAAAATTGGTTTATACCCCGGGTGCTGATTTTACTGGCGAGTACCAGTTTGATTATGTTGCGGTAGATAATCGAGGGGGTGAAAGTGTACCGGTGACCGTGACCGTGACCGTGAATGCGCCGCCAGAAATTTTGGATGTGAATGTGGGGGCGGATGACAAGCAGGTGCTTAATTTGGTGCTCAATGTGACAGCAGGGGAAACGGTGTCAGGGTCGGTGAGTGTGAATGATCTGGAAGGAGACGATTTGTCCTTTTCCGGTGGCTATGGTCAGAAAGGTCAGGCTGTATTTACCGATGAGAGTGGCAACTTTTCATACACCGCGAATGCAAGCACGGAAGGTAATGATGAATTTTCAATATCGGTGAGTGATCAATTTGGGGCGAGTACTGCTAAAGTTAAAGTCAATATTAAATCTGATGGTAGTAGTTCCGGAGGCAATGATGGTTCCGGAGGCAATGAGGATACCGGAGGCAATGAGGATACCGGAGGCAATGAGGATACCGGAGGCAATGAGGATAC
>CAYQVF010000001.1:0-15872 GCA_964421045.1 uncultured Chromatiaceae bacterium | reverse complement strand
CGGAGGCAATGAAGATACCACAGGCAATAACTCTTCGGGTGCTGCGAATACCCCTGCTGTTGAATCTGATACGGGTGGTGGAGGCGGTGCGTTAAATGTTCTTGTTTTAATCGCAGGCTTGTTAGTGCCATTATTGCGTCGAAGAAGTCATCGGCGTTTCTAGTCGCTCGTACTTGATTGTGACAGATGCCGTTCCACAATATTTGTAGAACGGCTCGCCTTCTGCTTAATGCCGAAAGTGTCTCATGCCGGTGAACACCATGGCAATGTGGTGTTCGTTTGCGGCGGCAATGATCTCATCGTCACGAATAGAACCACCGGGTTGAATGATAGCGGTAATGCCACTTTCAGCCGCCGCATCTATGCCATCACGAAAAGGAAAAAAGGCATCGCTTGCCATAACCGAGCCTTTGACTTGCAGACCCGCATCAGTCGCCTTGATGGCTGCGATACGGGCGCTGTAAACACGACTCATTTGACCCGCACCCACGCCAATCGTCATGCCATTCTTGCCGTAAACAATGGCATTTGATTTGACATATTTAGCCACCTTCCAGGTGAAAAGCAAATCTTGCAATTCATTTTTAGTCGGTGATCGTTGCGTTACTTTAGTTACGCTGTCTGTAGTTATGGTGTCGATATCTTTGTCCTGAAGCAGCAAGCCCCCTGTCACTTTAGTTAAATGTAGCCCTGCGCTTGTCGTTGAGGGTAGTTTTCCACAAACGAGAATACGAACATTGGGTTTTTTCTTGAAGACAGCCCGCGCGTCATCAAGGATGGCTGGCGCAATGATGACCTCAACAAATTGGCGATCAATAATTGCTTGTGCGGTTGTTTTGTCGAGTTCTCGGTTAAACGCAATAATACCTCCAAATGCAGATGTGGGATCCGTTTGGTAGGCTTGATTGTAAACATCTAAAGTGGCGTCACCGATGGCGACGCCGCATGGGTTTGCATGCTTAACAATAACGCAGGCTGGCGTAGTAAATGATTTTACACATTCCAGAGCCGCATCCGTATCGACTATATTATTATAGGATAGTGCTTTGCCTTGAATTTGTTCTGCTGTAGAGATGCTGGCCTCTGTAGGTGAATGTTCATGGTAAAACGCAGCATGCTGGTGTGGGTTTTCTCCGTAGCGTAAGCTTTGGCTCAGTATAAACTGGCTGTTAACCGTATTGGAAAAACGTTTTTTTTCCGCGTTTGGGTGATTTGAAATCGCGCCCAGGTAATTGGCGATAGCCCCCTCGTAGCGGGCGGTATGTTCAAATGTTTTAACAGCAAGCTTGAATCTACTTTCATCGCCAATGGCACCCTTGTTGATTTTCATTTCTTCTATGATCTTTGAGTAGTCTTTATTGTCAACAACGACGGTGACCGAACTATAATTTTTTGCGGCTGCCCGCAGCATCGTAGGGCCACCAATATCGATATTTTCAATGGCTGCTGATAAATCACAGTTTGGGTTGGCGACAGTTTTTTCGAATGGGTAAAGGTTGACTGCGACTAAATCAATGGGCGGGATGTTATGTTCAGCCATAACCGCAGCATCAACATCGCGACGACCGAGCAAGCCACCATGGATCTTAGGATGCAAAGTTTTGACTCGCCCCGCCATTATTTCAGGAAAGCCCGTGTAATCAGAGACGTCAACAACGGGGAGTTGATGTTCTCGGAGTAACTTGGCCGTTCCTCCTGTGGATAGGAGTTCTACGTTGTGCGCGCAGAGCTGAGTTGCGAATTCTACAATACCCGTTTTGTCAGAAACACTGAGTAAGGCACGCTTGATTGTTGACATAAATAAAACCCTAATAGTTACATAAATTGTGACTCAAAACCGTGGCACTGCTTTTATAGCAGCATCTAAGGTTCAATACTTCTATTTTCTGGAATTTACTTGGAGTAACTAGGATCTAATCCATAAAATAGTTCGTTTGAGCCTTAATATACCCATGGCGTTATAGCGTGTGTAGCTGTGCCTTAGATTCGGTTTTTCTAATTGAGAAAAAATGCAGGCCTAGCTGGCTAAGTTGAATTTTTTCGATTGAGGACAAGCTGAAATACAGATCTGCGTCAAAACACCTACAACATAACGTCATGGGTATATACTACTCTAAAAGCGCTTACGCTTAATTTTTTATGCAGCTATTAGGGTAAACTCCGTAAATTAACTTAATTTGTGCTGCTCTAGTTTTTTTCTTAGTGTGCTGCGGTTAATGCCCAATAATTCCGCTGCTTTTGTTTGATTCCCCCGGCTTTGTTGCATGACGACTTCGAGTAGTGGTTTTTCTACTTCGCTGATGACCATTTGGTAGACGTTGTTGACAGTATGTCCATCCAAGTCTTTAAAATAAAGTTCTAGGGAGGCGCGAATACAAGTGCATAAGGGTTGTTTCCGACGTTCCTTGCGTAATGTGGGGTTATTTGGTGTCACGCTTTGTATCCTCCCAGGCCAATAGATACCCTTTGATTCAAGCAACTATGCCGCTTTATTTTGTTGTTCTTTTTCTATTAGTTTATTGAAGAAGGTTTGAGTGGTACTCAGTTGTTCTTCAACGGTGCTGACCTGGTTTACATCATGCCTGAATGCCGCACCATGGCGTTGACCTTTGCTGTACCAGGAGATATGTTTTCGGGCAATGCGAACGCCTGCGTATTCGCCATAAAATGTATATAAGTTTTTCAGGTGACGGAGCAGAATATCTCGGATTTCTTGTGTTGAAGGTTCTGCTAGTGTTTGACCTGTTTCAAGGTAGTAATTGATTTCTCTAAAAATCCAGGGTCGACCTTGTGCTGCCCTGCCTATCATTACCGCGTCAGCCTGGGTGTACTCAAGTACAAATTTGGCTTTTTCTGGTGTTGTGATATCCCCGTTTGCAATAATGGGCAATGACAGCCTGCTTTTGAGTTCGGCGATAGTATCATATTCTGCGTGACCACGGTAACCACATGCTCGTGTGCGGCCGTGAATGGCAAGGGACTGAATGCCAGATTGCTCTGCAATTTTAGCTATAGTTAATGCGTTACGTGAATGTTTATCCCATCCAGTTCGAATTTTAAGCGTAACGGGGATGTCTACAGATTGAGTGACCTCAGTCAAAATAGCTTTAACGAGTGCTTCATTTTGCAGTAGTGCTGATCCGGCCATTACTTTGCACACTTTTTTTGCAGGGCAGCCCATATTGATATCAATGATTTGTGCACCCTGATCCGCGTTAAGCTTTGCCGCTTGAGCCATCAGTTTGGGGTCGGCACCCGCAATTTGGACTATTCTAGGTGCTATTTCTCCTTCGTGATTGGCGCGGCGTTGTGTTTTTTTACTCCCCCATAATAAAGAGTTGGATGAAATCATTTCTGAGACTGCCATGCCGGCGCCCAAATCTCGACATAATTGCCGAAATGGGCGATCGGTGACCCCTGCCATTGGTGCCAGGATGGTTTTGTTTTTTAATTGATAAGAGCCAATTTTCATTATTTTTATACCTTACCTGCGAATAATAAGTTGAAAGTGAAAACGTTGTTTACTGAATTTTGACTGTGGCGCGTTTACTCTAACTGATAAGCCAGTAGACGTGAAAACGACCCTATATTCAGTGTGTTAGGTGTTCGCAGTAGGTTTAATTGAAATGTCAGTTTTAGGTACATAATACCGAAACTACGCGATTGAAGCAAAATTTCTAGTGCTAAGGAATGGGTACGCAATAACTTCCCGTTTTGGAATCTCATCTTTAACTCGTCTTTGCCCGTTCTTCAATCTCAAAACCTTGAAATAAAAGCGACTATTCCTGCGCTTTTGCTCAATCAGAACGAACAAATACAAGCTAAATCTGAGCCCCAAAACGGGAGAAGTTATTACGTGCCCATTCCTAAGGGGGTGGTGTGCTAGAGAAAAAGGAGTTCAAATCCTGTTGCTTTTTTATCGGGGTCGCGTATGTCTAATTGAACTTCTGTTTGCTGCTGAGTCGCAATACCGATGTCAATTGACGTATTTTGTGGCAAGTATTCTTGGGGCTTAATATACCTTGTTGCAATGGTTTTACCTGACAAACTTGAGAGAGAGAGTTTGATTGTGGGGTAATTTTGTTGAAAAGGGGCCTTATTAATGAAAGTAGCCTGAACTCGTAATGCATTGTCGATGTCCGGATGTGTGCTGATTTCTCTGGATATCAATTTAATTTGTGTGGGAGCGTGTTGCAGAGGGAGAGTACACTTTGCTACGCGGCAGAGTTGTTGGAGAGCGGGTCGTAGCGAGGCGTATTGAGCTAGGTTGTCGCGCATAAAATAGCCATATTGCAGGATCAGGATGATAATGAAAGCCAGAGTTCCAAATGTCCAGGCAAAAGAAGAGAGCGTATTTTTCTTTTTTGAGCTTTGTTGTTCCAGGCGTTGGCGAGCCTCTTCTTGCAGTTCATTCTGAGTAAAATGTAGAGTTTCGATCATTGTTGTGGTGTTTATGTCGGAAACAGCAGATATTTTAGGTTCCGTTGTGGCTTGATGAGTGGCTTCAGGCGGGGAAGAAACCTCATTGGCATCGATGTTAGGGAGTTCGTCGAATAAATTTTCTTCAGAAAAAAAAATACGGTAACAAAATCCACAACGGACTTTGCCATTAACGGCGGCGAGTTGCTCCTCGCTGATTTTGAATAGAGTTTTACAGTGTGGGCACTGAGTATGCATGGGTATTTTCTCATATCCATATGTCATTGTAGATATTTACAGAAGAAGTAGCGGCAATTTAGTGCGCTTGTTTAGGGTTTGTTATTACGAATGCCATGGATCAACATCCATTCTTCTTCCTGTTGGGTTGTGGTGATAGTGAACCACCTTTGGTAGTGTTCGATCAGTTGCTGGGTTTGTTCCTGAACTAAACCCGATAATATGATATCACTATTTTGTGAGGTCACCTTGGCAAACAAGGGTGCAAGATCAATAAGTGGCCCAGCAAGAATATTGGCGATGAGTAGCCCGAAGGGGTCTTCCAGGTTTAGTCTCTGTTGATGATCTGTCTGAATCAGGTGGGGGACTTCGTTTTTTTGAGCATTATCTAACGTCGCTGTAATAGCCATCGGGTCATGATCTATCGCGACGACCGATTTAGCACCCAATAATGCTGCAGCAACAGCGAGTATTCCAGAGCCGCAGCCAAAATCCAGGACACGTTGCTGCGAGGGGGGGTGTTGATCTAACCAGCGTAAGCAGAGCGCGGTTGTTGGGTGGGTTCCGGTGCCAAATGCGATGCCAGGATCTAACATAAGGTTAATGGCTGTAGGATCAGGGGGGGGCGTCCAGCTAGGACAAACCCATAAACGTTGACCAAATTGCATAGGGTGAAATTGATCCATCCAGGCACGTTCCCAATGTTGTTCTTCAAGAGGTTCGATGCGTAGCGTTGCATAAACTCTGGCATCCAAAGCCAGCTGGAGTTGGTTTCGAACGGTTCTTAATTCAAGGTTGGAATCAAATAGTCCAACGAGACAGGTTTGTTGCCATAATGGGGTTGTCCCAGGAGAGGGTTCGTAGAGGGGTTGAGCTGCCGCATCTTCCATTGTTACGGCAACCGCACCGGCTTCGCTCAGTAGCGCTGAAATGAGATCGACCTGTTCGGGTAGCAGATCGATCTTGAGTTGTTGCCATCGAATATTAATGAACTACAGACTCAGTTTTTTTTCTAGATAATGGATGTCCGTCTCACCCGTTTTGAAGGCCGCGTCTCTTGTAAGGCGTTGATGTAAAGGAATATTGGTGGAGATGCCATCGATGATGATTTCATCTAAAGCCGTGCGCATACGTGCCATTGCGGACTCTCGATTAGAGCCATAGGTAATCAGTTTGCCAATCATCGAATCGTAATAAGGAGGGACAACATAGCCGTCATAAATATGGGAATCGACTCGTACTCCAGGGCCGCCCGGAGCATGAAAACTTTTGATCGTACCCGGCGAAGGTGTGAAATTTTCGGGGTCTTCTGCATTAATCCGGCACTCTATAGCATGTCCATTGAATATAATATCTTCTTGTTTCATCGTCAGAACCAGCCCTGCTGCGGCACGCAATTGTTCCTGAACAAGGTCGATGCCGGTAATGAGTTCGCTGACGGGGTGTTCAACCTGCAAGCGTGTATTCATTTCAATAAAATAAAATTCCTCGTTTTCATAAAGGAATTCAAATGTGCCTACGCCTCGATAGCCGATTTCTATACAGGCGTTGGCGCAAAGTTTGCCCATGCGATCCCGGACTGCCTGGCTGATGCCGGGAGCCGGTGCTTCTTCGATCACTTTTTGATGGCGACGCTGCATAGAGCAATCCCGTTCACCTAAGTGAATAGCGTTTCCGTGTTCGTCTGCAAGAACCTGAAATTCTATATGTCTGGGGGTCTCCAGAAATTTTTCCATGTAAACGGTATCATCACCAAAGGCGGTGGAGGCTTCAGCGCGAGTAATGGAGATGGCATTCGATAGAGAGGCTTCACTGTGTACTACGCGCATGCCGCGTCCACCGCCCCCTCCCGATGCTTTGATGATGACGGGGTAACCAATCTTGCGCCCGATTTCTTGATTGATATTAGTATTATCACCCAGGGGGCCGTCTGATCCAGGCACACAAGGGATGCCAGCACGTTTCATTGTGTTTATTGCTGAAATTTTGTCTCCCATGGTGCGAATGGTCTCGGGGCGAGGGCCAATGAAAATAAATCCACTTTGCTCAACGCGCTCAGCAAAGTCAGCGTTTTCAGACAAAAATCCATATCCTGGGTGTATCGCGATGGCATCGGTGACTTCGGCGGCGCTGATGATGGCCGGTATGTTGAGATAACTTTGTGCGGACGCGGGTGGGCCAATGCAAACGGATTCATCTGCTAGCCGGACATGCTTGAGGTCGGTGTCAGCAGAAGAGTGTACGGCGACTGTTTTGATCCCAAGCTCTTTACAGGCACGCAAAATACGCAAGGCTATTTCGCCTCGGTTGGCAATGACAATTTTTTCAAACATTTTTTGTTTTTCAGGCATGGCTATTTGTTTCTTTGTTAATCAACAGCGGTTTAAAATTGATTGTAATCTAGTCGATGACGACAGGATCTATTACAACCAGTGGCTGTCCATATTCAACTGGTTGTGCGTTATCAACAAGAACGGCTTTGACCACACCTTCCTTGTCCGCTTCAATTTGATTTAACATTTTCATGGCTTCAATGATGCACAGGGTGTCTCCTACGCCAACGTGCTGACCGATTTCAACAAAGGCTTTGGTGCCAGGCGATGCTGCGCGGTAAAAAGTACCGACCATTGGGGCGGTGACCTGGTGGCCCGTTGGCCTATCATCTTGAATGATAGGGGTGGCGACTCCGGCTGCCATCGCAGCGGGTTCGGGCAGCATTGCTGGGCTTAACATAGCTTGTGGTGCAGTGACCAGGGGTGCGCTGGTTTGACTCTGTCGGCTGATGCGGATTGATTCTTCACCTTCGTGAATCTCGATTTCACCAATGTCGGATTCTTCTAAAAGTTCGATGAGTTTTTTAACTTTGCGTATGTCCATGATTATCCGTTTAAATATCAGTCTGTAAAAGTATTGTCAAGGTGGTCGAATGCGGCGGTCAGTGCGAGTTCATAACCCAGGGCGCCGAGGCCGCAAATTTGTCCTACGGCGATATCCGCTAAATAAGAATGATGGCGAAAGGTTTCGCGAGCGTGAATGTTTGATAAATGGACTTCAATAAAGGGTATTTTTACAGCAATAAAAGCATCTCTAAGCGCAATGCTGGTATGGGTGTATGCGGCTGGATTAATAATAATAAAGTCTGCCCCGTCCTCTAACGCGAGCTGTATGCGCTGTATCAGCTCATGCTCGGCATTGCTCTGAAACCAGAGTAATTCATGCCCTTCTTCAGTAGTTAAGGTGTTTAAACGTGCTTCTATATCAGCAAGTGAAGTTACACCATAGTGGTTGGGTTCACGCATGCCAAGAAGGTTTAGGTTGGGCCCATTTATTACCAGTACAGTTGCCATGAGTTCAGTTTGTTCAATTATCTAAGGTATACCCGAATGTGAGAAGATTGTTGCATGGATGTTTTGCTTTGTCTATATTGATTAAGGCTAAATAAAGCAAGAAATTCGGTGCAAATAGCGTCAATATTGTTGCACAATCCCCGTATTTCGCTATGGGCAAGCAAGATATGCTTGCTTAGGAGGCTATCCTAGAATAGAAGACCGATTGCGGAAAATGCCTTTTTGCCAAATTTTCCGACTAAGTTCGCTAAATTAAGCCCCTATTCGCCTCAATTTATTCGAAAAATTTAACTTTTATGTCCCTTGCTGCGATCTAGGGAGCGTTAACAAAAAAATATTTTCAGTTTTCAGGTGTTAATTAATACCTGATAAATTTCAGCTTTATGCTAAGCTTATTTTTTGATGCTGACTTGAGGGTTTACGAGTGAAAGAAAAAATTCCTTGGGTCGCCGCGGGCATAGGCGGGTTTTTTGTGCTGATACTCTATTTTTCAGGTGTGACTTCAGACGGACACTTCAGGATCCCTTTATTAATGATGCTGTTAATGAGCGAGTTGGGTTGTATTGTCACCGCTTTTGGTGCCTATATCGGAATAAAAGAATGGCAAGCAAGTCGCAGCATGATGTTGATTTTGCTGGTCACCCTTTGTGCCATATTATTTATAGTGCTGGGTTATCTTGGAATTCATCTTTGGGACTATATCACCATGGAGCGTCAGCTCTAAGGGCATATCGAGTTCACCACCACCAC
This sequence comes from uncultured Chromatiaceae bacterium, assembly GCA_964421045.1. Lineage (GTDB taxonomy): Bacteria > Pseudomonadota > Gammaproteobacteria > JAADHS01 > JAADHS01 > JAADHS01. The sequence continues at coordinate 7,119 of CAYQVF010000001.1, read as the reverse complement.
GACCGCAGCCGTCAAGCTTTGCAGGTCGGTGTCGCTCATAATATAAGGTGGCATTAAATAGACCAGCCGACCAAAGGGTCTCACCCAAACGCCGGCTTCGACAAAACGAGGCTGAATTTTTTTCATATTAACAGGGACAGCGAGTTCAACAACCCCGATAGCGCCCAATACGCGGACGTCGATGACCCCAGTTAGATGCTGACAAGGCTGTAAACCTTTTTTTAAACCTTGTTCAATACGTAATACATTTTTTTTCCATGGAGATTCGGTTAACAAGCGCAGACTGGTGAGTCCGGCGGTACACGCCAGCGGATTAGCCATAAAAGTAGGTCCGTGCATAAAAATTCCGGGTTCACCCTGGCTGATCGTCTCGCTTACGGAAAGGGTGGTCAGTGTTGCTGCAAGCGTGAGATAACCTCCCGTGAGGGCTTTGCCAACACACATAATATCGGGTGTTACTTTGGCATGTTCGCAAGCAAAAAGTTCGCCGGTGCGACCGAAGCCGGTGGCAATTTCATCATGGATTAACAAGACTTCATATTGATCACATAAAACTCTGGTACGCTGTAAATATTCAGCCGAATAAAAATGCATGCCTCCCGTAGCCTGGACGATCGGTTCTAAAATTACTGCGGCAATGGTTTTGTGGTGCACCATCAATTGCTGTTCCAATGACGCGATATCTTCATCGCTGCAAATAGTGGCAAAACGACAACGAGGGGAGTCAGCAAAAAATTGCGGAGTTAAAGCATGGCTAAATAATGCATGCATCCCCGTAATGGGGTCACATACTGACATCGCAGCGAAGGTATCGCCATGGTAGCCTTGGCGTAAAGTTAAAAACTGCTGCTTATTGGCTTGACCTTTGGCATGCCAATATTGAATCGCCATCTTCATTGCGACTTCAATTGAGACGGAGCCGGAATCACTAAAAAACACGGTTTGCAATGCCTCAGGCGTCAGTTCTACCAAACGTGCCGCCAGCGCGACTGCTGGCCGGTGAGTTAAGCCGCCAAACATAACGTGTGCCATGTCACTGAGCTGTGCGATTAATGCTCGATTCATCTCCGGATGGTTATATCCATGAATAGCACACCACCAGGAAGACATGCCGTCAATTAATTCTCGGCCATCAAGCAGTTTAAGGCGGACACCCTCCGCAGAGGCGACGGGAAATATAGGTAAACCAGAGTCAATAGCGCTATAGGGGTGCCAAACATGGGCTTGGTCAAATTGAGTAAGTTGTTGAAGATCCATAATGCAATGATAGCAAAACACGTTTTCTTACTGTTAACTCATTAGACCTGATCTTAATTGCGACGAGCGTTTTAAGGTATAATGTCGCGCTTGACATTTTGTTAGTTTAAATGAGGCTTTTCTTGTAAAGCTAAAGTTTTCTTAAATAACTATAACCTATATTTAATTCATTGAAATTATGTCGAAATACGATTTAAAAACCTTTCAAGGTCTGATTCAGACTTTGCAGGGTTATTGGGCAGAGCGTGGCTGTGTGTTGTTGCAGCCTTACGATATGGAAGTGGGGGCAGGGACATTTCACCCTGCTACGTTTTTGCGAGCTATTGGCTCCCAGGCCTGGAACGCGGCCTATGTGCAGCCTTGTCGTCGTCCAACGGATGGTCGTTATGGAGAGAACCCCAATCGCCTTCAACACTATTATCAGTTTCAGGTTATTTTAAAACCGTCTCCTTTGGACATACAAGACCAGTATTTGGGTTCATTGCAAGAGCTTGGCATTGATACACTGGTGCATGATATTCGTTTTGTCGAAGATAATTGGGAGTCTCCTACGTTAGGTGCTTGGGGTTTAGGCTGGGAAGTTTGGCTAAACGGCATGGAGGTGACTCAGTTTACCTATTTTCAGCAGGTGGGGGGCTTGGATTGTCGTCCGGTTACCGGTGAAATTACCTACGGTCTAGAACGTTTAGCTATGTATTTACAGAATGTGGATCATGTTTTTGATCTTGTCTGGGCAAAAGGCCCGGATGGCATTGCTGTTACTTACGGTGATGTATTTTTAGCAAATGAAAAAGAAATGTCCGTTTATAATTTTGAATGCGCGGATGTTTCTGGTTTGTTTCGCCTATTTGATGACAACGAACGAGAGAGTCAAAAACTGATTGAAAAAGATTTGCCCTTGCCTGCTTATGAGGCCGTATTGAAAGCATCTCATGTGTTTAATTTACTCGATGCCCGACATGCTATTTCTGTGACGGCAAGGCAAGGCTATATTCTTCGAGTCAGAGCCTTATCGCGTGCGGTCGCTCTTCGTTATTTTGAAAAATATGGAACGCAGTAATCAATAAACCAGGTTATATGGAATGTCAGAAAAATGTGATTTATTAGTAGAAATAGGCACAGAAGAACTACCACCGAAGGCTTTATTTCAGTTGGCGCTTGCGTTTAAAGGCGGTATTGAGCAAGGTTTGAAAAAAGCTGAAGTGGCTTTTGATCGTGCTGTTTTTTATGCGACCCCGCGGCGTTTGGCTGTTATCGTCAAAGATGTTGTTACGATGCAACAAGCAAAAACACACGAGCGTCGTGGTCCTGCGATTACGGCATCATTTGATGAAGAAGGTATGCCGAGCAAAGCGGCTTTGGGGTTTGCTCGTTCTTGCGGGGTTGAGGTCGATCAATTACAAACGCTCGAAACAAAAAAAGGAGCCTGGTTAATTCATCGCTCGCAAGCAGCAGAAAAAGAAACGAAGGTATTGATTCCTGATATTGTTGAACAGGCATTGGGGGATTTACCTATTCCAAAAAAAATGCGCTGGGCGGATCGGGACGTTACGTTTGTACGCCCCGTGCATTGGGTTGTTTTATTGTTTGGCAACGAGCTTGTCGAAACTAAGCTATTGGGTATTCAAACGGGTCGGGAGACGTATGGTCATCGTTTTCATCACCCTGGGGCGCTTTCTATTGCAGAGCCAGCTGACTATGCGTTATTACTGGAAACCGAAGGGTATGTTCTCGCCGATTTTGCGGTGCGACGTGAGCGCATTCATAAGCAAATTATGGCTATTGCGGAAGCGCTCGGAGGGGATGCGGTCATCGATGAGGCCTTATTAGATGAAGTGACTGGCCTGGTTGAATGGCCTGTTGCACTGTCTGGTGAGTTTGAATCTCGTTTTTTGAAAATTCCTGACGAAGCCTTGATTTCTTCAATGCAAGAACATCAAAAATATTTTCCGGTTAAGGATAAAGCTGAAAAATTAATGCCCTGTTTTATTACCGTGACTAATATTGACAGTAAAGATGAAGCGGTTGTGCGCTCAGGCAATGAGCGCGTTATTCGTCCACGGCTACAAGATGCTATGTTTTTTTATGAACAGGATTGTCGAGAGTCATTAGCTGAATGGCAAGAAAAATTAAAAGGGATTGTTTATCAAAAACAACTGGGCAGTTTATATGACAAAATAGAGCGTGTTGGCGTTTTGTTGGAATCGCTATCGATTACGCTTGATATCGATGAAAAAAATAAAGCCTATGCGAGCCGAGCCGCACAGTTATATAAATGTGACCTAGTGTCCAATATGGTGGGTGAGTTTCCTGAGCTACAAGGTGTGATGGGTAAACAATATGCTTTGATCCATAATGAAGCTAAAGCAACGGCCGAGGCGATAGAAGAGCATTATTTACCCCGTTTTAGTGGTGGCCCGCTGCCTGAGTCGGTGGCGGGGCAGCTTTTATCTATAGCCGAAAAAATGGATACGATTTGTGGTGTATTTCATACTGGAAATATGCCCACAGGAGACAAAGATCCATTTGCTTTACGCCGTGCTGCACTGGGTGTGTTGCGCATTATTGTTGAAAAAGGACTCAGGCTCAACCTGGTCGAGTTAATAAAAACAGCTTCGAGCCCTTTTGCTCATGTCGTCGTGGGCAATGAAAAGTCGAAGCAAAAAAAAGTGGAAACGGGAACGGTGCAACAACGAATTCAAGAATTTATGATGGACAGGTTGAAAAACTATTTTCTTGAAACAGATGATAAAGCAAAAGCGGATGCCTTTGCTGCCGTTGTTGCTTTGGGTATTAAAGAGCCTCATGACCTGAGTCAGCGTTTAAGCGCTGTCTCTTCATTTCGTAAATTAGAAGAAGCGCAAAGTTTGGCCGCAGCGAATAAGCGGATACACAATATTTTACGCAAAGTGAAAGGCGAATTACCGAAAAAAATTACGCCTGCTTTGTTAAAAGAGAAAGCGGAAAAAAATTTGTACCAGCGAATGTTAGGTTTGCAGAAAGAAGTTAAACCGCTGCTGGCAGCAGGGCAGTATGAACAATCATTGGTTTGTTTGGCGGTGATGCGTCCTGAAGTCGATGCCTTTTTTGATGAAATCAGGGTGATGGCGGATGACCCGGCGACAAAAGAGAACCGTTTAGCATTGCTGGCGATGTTGCGAGAATTGTTTTCTGGTGTTGCCGATATATCGTGTTTGCAAGGGTAAAATGTCGTGAAACTCATAATATTGGATCGTGATGGTGTCATTAATCAAGACTCGGATAATTTTATTAAATCACCTGATGAATGGTTGCCGATAGAGGGGAGTTTGGAGGCCATAGCAAAGTTAACGCAGGCAGATTACAAGGTTGTGGTGGCGACGAATCAGTCTGGTATTGCCCGAGGCTTTTTTGATATGGATGTTTTAAATAACATTCATAGCAAAATGATTCGTTTAGTGGCTGATGCGGGCGGGGTGATTGATGTTGTCTTTTTTTGTCCTCATAGTGATGCGCAAAATTGTACTTGTCGAAAACCCAAGACAGGAATGTTTGAGCAAATCTCAGAACGTTTTCATGTCGACTTGGCCGGGGTACCCGCAGTAGGGGATTCCTTGCGAGATTTACAAGCTGCAGCCAGCGTGCAGGCGCGGCCGCTATTGGTGCGAACAGGGAAAGGTTTGCGTACGCTGGAAGTGATGCCTGATGCGATGCAGGTTCCTGTTTATGATGATCTGGCTGCTGTTGTCGCTGACCTTTTGAGTGTTTAGTCTATGAGTGATGTAATGATATGGCTACGCTCTGTATTGTTTTTTATTATTTACGTATTTTCAGCCATTCTTTTTTCTATCCCCAGCGTTTTGACTTATCCTTTACCCTTTGAGCAACGTTATAATTTTATTAAACAATGGGCACGTTTTAATGTATGGTCATTGAAAGTATGTTGTAATCTTCGCTTTGAAGTTAAAGGCCAAGAAAATATGCCTACGGAGCCCGTTATTTGTTTGGTTAAACATCAGTCATCGTGGGAAACGCTGGCTTTGCAATTGGTCTTTCCTGCTCAAGTCTGGTTGTTAAAACGAGAATTATTGTGGCTGCCGTTTTTTGGTTGGGGTTTGGCGATGCTTGAACCTATTGCAATAGATCGAAAAGCGGGTCGAAAAGCGGTGAAACAATTAATTAACCAAGGCACCGAGCGCTTGCAGCGAGGACGATGGGTCGTGATTTATCCAGAAGGTACACGCGTCAGTGTTGGTGAGCGCAAACCCTATAAATTGGGTGGCGCCATTCTTGCTGAGCACTCGGAATATCCAGTATTGCCGGTGGCTCATAATGCGGGATATTTTTGGAGCAAGAAGAGCTTTATTAAAAAGCCCGGTGTCATTACATTGTCAATTGGCCCGGTTATTGATTCAAAAAATAAAAAAGCGGTAGAAATTAATCAACTGGCGGAATCCTGGATAGAAGACGAGTGTGCCCGTTTGCAGCCTGAATGTGAAGTTTAGTCATTATGGCAATAATCAAAAACTTAAAAGGCGTAGTGGCCATTGGGGGCGGGCATGGCTTGGGTCGCTTATTGTCATCGTTATCCTTTTTGGAAGATAAGCTCTACGGTATTGTGGCGACGACCGATAATGGGGGGTCAAGTGGGCGTTTACGCAATGAAACCGGGTGTATAGCCTGGGGTGACTTGCGTAATTGCCTGAGCCAACTCATGCCTGCCGATGATATAAAAAAATTGTTGTTTGAATATCGGTTTGAGGATGCAGGAAACCTGAGTGGGCATAGCCTGGGCAATTTGATGTTATTGGCACTTGATGGGATGTGTGTCAGGCCGCTTGATACTTTGAATTTATTTAGAGATTTTCTCGGAGTGAAATCACATATTTTACCCATGACCGAAACGTCAGCCCATCTTTATGCTTGTTATGATGAAGGCCATGTTTGGGGCGAAGTTGATATTGATGCACATGATCAGTTACCCGCGAGTATAGGAATCACGCCAAGAGTTGGCGCACCTCAAGAGGCGGTAGAGGCCATTAATCATGCGGATCTTATTTTGTTAGGCCCCGGTAGTTTTATTACAAGTGTAACGGCACCTTTGCTGGTTTCCGAAATCAAAGAGGCTCTTGTTCGGTCCACAGCGAAAAAGATATATATTGCCAACATGGTTGCGGAAGAGGGGCCGGCAGGGAGTATGTCGCTGGATAAAAAACTACAATGGATTCATGAAGTGGCAGGGCAGGATATCATTGACGCTATTATCTGGCCTGACTCACGCGAGTTAACAGCAAAATCAGAGAAGCTGATCAACGTCGTTGACTTGGCTTTTCATGCACATGAACGCTTGCATGATCAGCGTAAGCTGGCTTGCGCTATTCAAGATACCTACCGACAATTAATCTAAGAATCACGCTATACCCATAGCGTTATCGCGCCTTGAATCTATGGCAGAGTATTGCTGCGAAGCAAAACGAACAAGATATACCCATGACGTTTATCGATTGCCCCATAGGTGTGGATTTGGGAAAACTAACCCCCTGTAACGGTATGTAAAATTATGCTAGGGTATTTACCCCATGGTGAGAGTGAAACCTAAGTGTACAGATATAGAGACACTTTATAATTATGGGAAAGAAAACACATGGCAAACGATCTCTTTTTGGACTTGGGCGGTTCCGTACGCGGTGAATGCAAAGATGCGGTTTATGCCGGTAAAATTGATATTCTCGCATGGCATTGGGGAATATCGCAAACCGGCACAGCTCATACCGGCGGAGGGAGCGGTGCTGGTAAAGCCGATTTCAAAAACCTGGGCATCATGAAATATATGGATGCTTCCACGCCCAATCTAATGCAACATTGCGCACAAGGCACCCATTT